>NZ_JBIQFL010000040.1:0-564 GCF_045369135.1 Sphingomonas sp. 179-I 2A4 NHS
TAACCCGGCTTATTCATCGGGTTCGGTCAGAAGGGTTGGCGGGAGTGGTTTAAGCGATTGCTTTGATGTAGGAAAATGGGTGTCTAGGCCATTCCTGCAGCGAGGCAATTTATGCCACGGACCACACCCGCCGGGAGCGATGATAGCGCGCCGGGATTTTCGTTTCCAGCGATCGGGCGCAAGAAGATCACAGCCGCGTTCGACGGAGGTCGGCTCACCTCGGATGGCGGTGTTCTGCTGCTGGCACAGGCCGAGCGCGCGATGGGGCTTTGCCGGCGGCTTGCGGCTTGCATTGCCGATCCGCGCGATCCTGCGCGGGTGATCCATCGCCTTGATGACATACTGCGTGCCCGCGTGTTCGCGATCGCGTGCGGCTACGAGGACGCCGATGATCTCGACGCTCTGCGTGACGATCCGGGCTTCCGCCTGGCGCTGGGCAAGCTGCCGGGATCGGGCGCGGGGCTGGCCAGCCAACCAACGATGAGCCGGTGGGAAAATGCGCCGACCACACGCGAGTTGGCCAGGATGATGTCCGCGATGATCGACATCTACTGCGCCAGTTAC
>NZ_JBIQFL010000004.1:0-346473 GCF_045369135.1 Sphingomonas sp. 179-I 2A4 NHS
GCCGATCGTGCCGCCATGAAGCGCGGCGAGCAGCGCGTCGTCGTCGATCATGTCGCCGCGGGCGATATTGATCAGCCATGCGCTGCTCTTCATCGCCTCGAGTTCCGAGACTCCGATCATCGCCTTGGTTTCACCCGTTGAGGGGGCGGCAAGGATCACCCAGTCGAACTGGTCGATCCGCTGCCGCCAGGCGTCCGGCGTCAGCGTGCCGCCGCTTCCGGAGCGGGTGACACCCGTCACCTCGACACCGAACGCTTGCAGCCGCTCGGCGATCAGCTTGCCGATCGCGCCAAGGCCGATCACGATCGCCTTCGAGTCCTGAAGTTCGATCTTTCCGGGCGCATCCGATGGCCATTCCGCGCGATCATGGGCCCGGATCACCTCGTCGAAGCGTTTCGCGGCGGCCAGCACGCCCATCACGGCATATTCTGCGACGGCGATGGCGTTGATGCCGACGCCGTTGGTCAGGATCGTGCCCTTCTCGCGCAACACGTCGAGCGGGAAGGCGTCCAGCCCGGCGTAGATCGTCGACACCCATTTCAGCTGCGGCCCTGAGGCGCGAAAGGCCTCATCCATCAGCCGCGCCGGCTGCATGTCGATCCACGCGATGTCTGCGTCGACCACAGCCTCCTTCGCCTCAGCAGCTTTCGCCCACCAGGTAACCTCGAGGTCTTGTGGCAGGTTCGGTTCGAGAAGTGGGCGGGCAAGTGCGGGGAGAACGGCCTTCATGCAGGAGGTGATAGCGCGTCGGTTCCGCCTCGCCTACGGTGTTTGGGTGACTATCATCCTTGCCATTGCAATGACCGCCGCCGCGGGGGCAGCGGCGCCGGCCACAGACGGCCTCAGCGCCAATGATCTCCAGACCCTGCGTGCTATCGACCTTCGCCTGGCGACGATCGCGCACCGGCTGGTCACGGCGAATGCGCCGCTCTGCCGCGAACTCACGCCCGCTACCGGGGTCGTCCTGCACGCGGTGAACCAATATGATGCAGCGACCACTGGCACGGCGCGGGAGGTATTTGGCTTCGCCACCCCCGTGGCGGTCGAGGCGGTGGTTCCCTCGTCCGCGGCCGCGCGGGCTGGGCTTCGCCACAATGACGGCGTCGCGGCGGTTGGCGGCACCATGCTGTCGGCTGAGGCGGCCGCGCCCTCCAGTGCGGATCGGGACAAGACGCTTGATGTGCTCGAGCGGCAGGGGACGCCTGTCGCGGTGACGATCGAGCGTGAGGGCAAGCGGCAGGATGTGTCGATCGCTGCGCCGATGGGATGCCGTGCCAGGTTCGAGGTGTTGCTGGGGCCGCAGATGACGGCGCAGGCGGATGCCAGGATCGTGCAGATCGGCGTGCGCTTCTTCGAGCGATATCGCGACGAAGAGACGGCGGTGATCGTGGCGCATGAACTGGCGCACATCATCCTGCGCCACCGGGACCGGCTGGAGGCGGCCGGGGTGAAGGGCGGGCTGCTCGGCGAGATCGGCCGCAATGCGCGGCTGGGGCAGCAGACCGAACTGGAGGCGGACGAGCTTGGCGTCGTGCTGCTGCGGAACGCGGGCTACGATCCGAACTCCGCCGCGCGCTTCTGGGAAGCGCATGGCGGGGACATCGACGGCGGCGTCTTCCGCAGCCGCACGCACCCGGCGACCGCCAAGCGGATCGCCACCATGCGCGCAACCGCAGCGGCGATCCCGTCCACGCCCGGCCCCTACACCCCGCCGATCCTGGCGGCGCGGGACCAGGCGCTCGGCAAGTAGCGCCGGTCAGCCGGCCGGGAGCGCCGGTCGCCAGTCCCAGCCGAGCGGATCGCCGTCCATCACCTCGACGCCCGCGGCGGCGAGCTCGTCGCGGATCGCGTCCGAGGCAGCGAAATCCTTCGCGGCACGCGCGGCGCGGCGTTCCTCGAGCCGTGCCTCGATTGCCTCGGCGTCGATCGTCGCGGAGGCGGGGCGCACCCGGAGATCGGCGCGGGTGAGGCGATCAAGCGGCAAGCCGAGAACCGCCGCAAAATCCGCCAGTGCGGCGATCCGGTCGGCGGGCGCGACCTTCTTGTCCGCGACCAGCGAATCGAGGACGGGCAGAGCCTTTGCCGTGTTGAGATCGTCCGACACGGCAGCATCGAGCTGGTCACGATAAGCGGCAGCCGAGCCCTTGGAAGGCTCATCGCTGCGGGCGCGCAGCGCCTCGATGTTCTGCACCAGTCGCTTCAGGCGCACCTGCGCGGCGACGAGGTTGTCCCAGGTGAACTCAAGCTCGCTGCGATAATGCGCCTGAAGGCACAACATCCGATACGACAGCGGGTGGAAACCGCGATCGACCAGCGCCCGCAGCGTCAGGAATTCGCCGGAAGATTTGCTCATCTTTCCGCCGCGTTCGATCAGGAAGTTGTTGTGCATCCAGAAGTTCGCGCCGCTGTCCGCGCAGTCGCAATGCGCCTGGTTCTGCGCGATCTCGTTGGGATGATGAATCTCCCGGTGATCGATCCCGCCGGTGTGGATATCGAATCGCTCGCCGAGATACTTCTGGCTCATCACCGAGCATTCGAGGTGCCAGCCCGGCGCGCCGCGGCCCCAGGGCGAATCCCATTCCATCTGCCGGTTCTCGCCCGGCGGCGAGGTGCGCCAGATCGCGAAATCCTGCGCGTGCCGCTTCCCTTCGACCGGATCGATCCGGCTTTCGCCGATATCGTCGGCGGAGCGTGCCAGCCGGCCGTAATCGGGGACGGTGGAGACGTCGAAATAGAGGCCGGTCTCCAGCCGGTAGCAATGCTTCGCCTCGATGGCCTTGGCGAATTCGATCATGCCGTCGACATGATCCGTCGCGAGGGGCATGTGGGTGGGGGTGCGGATGTTGAGATCGTTGAGATTCTGCTTGAACGCATCGGTGTAATGCCTTGCGATCGCCCAGATATCCTGGCCCGCCTTCTTGGCGGCGGCCTCCATCTTGTCGTCGCCGGCGTCGGCATCGGAGGTAAGGTGGCCGACATCGGTGATGTTGATCACGTGGTTGAGATCATAGCCCTTCCACGTCAGCACGCGCGCCAGCGTATCCGTGAAGACATAGGCGCGCAGGTTGCCGACGTGGACGTAATTGTAGACAGTGGGCCCGCAGGAATAGACGCGCACGCCAAGCGCCGGATCGAGCGGCGCGAATTCGCGCAGGGAGCGGGACAGGCTGTCGTAAAGCGTGAGCGGCATCATGCGTTCGCCACTAGACGGCCCGCTGGCCGGCGGCAAACGCGGATGACGGGCGTAGGTGCCACTGCGGGTTGCGCGGTCCAACAGCGAGTGGTAGAGGCGAGGGGTTCACGGCGCGGGCCAATGTCCGCGGCCGCCATAGCCGTTTTAGATTTCGGAGAAGTGTCGGTTTATGCAGATCATCGTTCGCGACAATAATGTCGATCAGGCCCTCCGCGCGCTCAAGAAGAAGCTGCAGCGGGAAGGCGTGTATCGCGAGATGAAGCTGCGCCGGCATTACGAGAAGCCGTCGGAAAAGCGCGCTCGCGAGCGTGCGGCCGCCGTTCGCCGCGCTCGCAAGCTCGATCGCAAGCGTGCGGAGCGTGACGGCGCACGGTAAGATCCGCGCCTTCACCTGACCGTTTTTCAAATTCTGTTGGTGCCACCGGATGCGCAGATGCCGCATCCGGCCTGACCGGGGACCGTTATGTCGACCGTTACCGCCGTTCCGATCGCCCCGGTCAAGCGCAGCTATGTCCTTTGGCTGATCGCCGGGATCATCGCTGCCGTGGTGGCCGCCGCGGCGCTGGCGGTGCAGGGGGATGACTTCCTGACCCGCAATGCCCGCACGAAGGGGGTGGTGACCACCGCCTCCGGCCTGCAATATCAGGTGCTGAGCCCTGGTTCGGGCGCGAAGCCGACCGACACCGACGTCGCGCTCGTCAACTATGAGGGCAAGCTCCTCAACGGCACCACGTTCGACAAGTCGCAACAGCCGACGCCGTTCCCGGTGACCGGCGTCGTTCCGGGCTTTTCCGAAGGCCTGAAGCTGATGCCGAAGGGGGCGAAGTATCGCTTCTGGATCAAGCCGGAGCTTGGCTATGGCGCCGAGACGAAGGGGCCGATCCCCGGCAACTCGACGCTGGTGTTCGATGTCGAACTGCTCGATTTCATCCCCGAGGCCGTGCTGCGCCAGATGCAGCAGCAGCAGATGATGGGCGGTGGTATTCCCGGCATGCCCCCGGGCGGCGCCCAGCCCCGCTGATTCCATCGGGACGGACGAGAATTGAACCACCCCGGCCGCAACCGGGGTGGTTTTTTCTTGTCCGGTCGCCGCGATGGCGCGCGTTGATGTTGGCGCGAATGTTGAGGAAGTTGAGGCTCTGGCGCTTTTTTCTCCAACAACCTTCAACATTGGGACCTGCCAAGCAGAGCGTGCCGGGAGCGGGAAACGGCTGACCATGGCCTGATTGTCGCACGGCGGGGGCGCTGTAGGACAGCGAAACGGGTTTTCGGAGCCACAGCGCGGTGCGGGGGGCGAACAACGCCGTCGTCGTCCGCGACAAGGCCAGCACCGTCAGGCCGTCGCCGCAGCCCGTCGGTCCGCCAGTTCCTGCACCACCCTTCGCGCATGCATTTCCACGTCGCCCAGGTGCCGTTGCACGGTGAGCTCGTCGATGTCGGGGGTGATCAGGCCGTAATGGAAATGCCTGGGCGGCAGCATCCGGAAAGCATGGCTGATGTAGCGATCGAAGATCGTTTCCAGCGAGCTCAGCATGCCCTGCACATCGAGCCATACCTCGTTGGCGGCGGAGCTGGTGAAGCTGACCATCTGCTTTCCGGTGAGGACGCCCTGTGCCGTACGATCCTGCACCGCTGCGGGGATGACGCCGCTGCCGAGCACGCGATCGATATAGCCCTTCAGCATCGCCGGCGGCGTGCCGAACCACAAGGGATAGACCATCACGAACACGTCGGCGCCGCGGATGATATCGAGCTCGTCCTGGATGTCTCGGAACTGCTTGAAGGTGGGCCCCGGCTGTTCGAGGTTCCGCAGCACGGGATCAAAGCCCATCGCGTACAGATCGCGCACGAACACCTCGTGCCCTTCGCTCCGCACGGTCCGGCTATAGCGGTCCGCGACGGAGGCGTTGAAGCTGTCCTGCTCCGGATGGCAGAGGATGACTATGTGGCGCGGGCGCGCGGCATCGGACATGGAGATCTCCTTCCGGCACATCCTGCGTCATCCGTAGCGCCGCTGCTGTCCGTATGTTTGCGGATAGCGCCGGCACCAGCCGCGCATGCCGCGAGAATTCAGCCGGCCCAGCGCCAGTCCGCAACCGCCGGCATGTCGACCCCATGCTCCACCACATAGGCCTGGTGGCTGACGAGCTGGGCGGCGAAATGCTGGCGTGCGTGGGCGGCGCGCGGCCCCCAGCCGGTGTGATCGATGGCGGCGATGGCGAGGTGGAAGCGATCCACCTTGTTGCGCACCACCATGTCGAACGGCGTGGTCGTCGAGCCCTCGTCCCGGAAGCCATGAACGTGGAAGTTCAGCGCACTCGACCGGTTGTGGAGCAGCCGGTGGATGAGGTGCGGGAAGCCGTGGAAGGCAAAGACGATGGGCTGGCTGCGGGTGAAGAGCGAATCGAAGCGCTGCTCGTTCAGGCCGTGCGGATGATCGTCGGGATCCTGCAGTGCCATCAGATCGACGACGTTGATGAAGCGCACGCGCATCTCGGGCACCCAGTGGCGCAGGAGGTCCGCCGCGGCCAGCGCCTCCATGGTCGGCACGTCGCCGGCGCAGGCGAGGACCACATCGGGCTCCACGCCGTCGCGGTCATTGCCGGCCCAGTCCCAGATGCCGAGCCCCGCGGCGCAATGCATGTCCGCTTGCTCCGCCGTCAGCCATTGCGGGGCGGGCTGCTTGCCGATGACCACCGCGTTGATTCGATCATAGGTCGACAGGCAGTGATCCATAATCCGCAGCAGGCAATTGGAATCGGGCGGCAGATAGATGCGCGCGACATCCGCCTTCTTGCTGGCGAGGTGATCGATGAAGCCCGGATCCTGGTGGCTGAAACCGTTGTGATCCTGTCGCCAGACGTGGCTCGTGAGGAGATAGTTGAGCGACGCGATCGGCTTGCGCCATTCCAGCTCGCGCGACAGCTTCAGCCACTTGGCATGCTGGTTGACCATCGAATCGACGATCGGCGCGAACGCCTCGTAGCAACTGAACAGGCCATGCCGCCCGGTCAGCAGATACCCCTCCAGCCAGCCCTGGCAGCAATGTTCGGAGAGGATCTCCATCACTCGCCCGTGCCGGGCAAGGTGATCGTCATAGGGCTCGATCCGCTCGGCCCACACTCGGTTGGTGGCGGCGAATACGTCGCCCAGCCGGTTCGACGTCGTCTCGTCCGGCCCGACCAGGCGGAAGGTGCCGGCACCGTCGCGCCGGATGAGCTCGGCGAGGTAGCGGCCGAGCGCGCGGGGCGATTCGGCGGTGGTGGCGCCGGGGGCCGGCACGTCGAGCGCGAAGTGGCGCCAGTCGGGCTTGTGCAGGAACGAGCGGCCCGGATTGGCGATCGGGTTGGCGCTCATTCGCCGCGTGCCTGTGGGGGCGAGTGCCTTCAGCTCGGGCAGCAGGCACCCGCTTTCGTCGAACAGATCGGCGGTGTGATAGCTGCGCATCCAGTCGGCGAGTTGCGCGAGCTGCGCAGGATCGTGCAGCGGATCGGGCAGGGGGACCTGGTGCGCACGCCAGAAGCCTTCGACCTTCAGGCCGTCGAGTGTCTTGGGTCCGGTCCACCCCTTCGGGCTGCGCAGCACGATGAGGGGCCAGCGGGGCACGGCATCACCGCGGCCGGCTCGGGCATCCTCGCGGATCGCGGCGATGCGGTCGAACGCCCGGTCCAGCGCATGCGCCATGCGCGCGTGCATCGGCTCGTGCTCCTCGCCCGAGACGATCAGCGGATCATAGCCAAGGCCCGTGACGAAGGCGTGCAGCTGATCGTCGGGCATGCGGCCGAGGATGGTGGGATTGGCGATCTTGTAGCCGTTCAGGTGAAGGATCGGCAGCACCGCGCCGTCCGACGACGGATTGAGGAAGGTGGTGCCGTGCCACCCAGCGGCGAGCGGCCCGGTCTCCGCCTCGCCGTCCCCCACCACGCAGGCGGCGATCAGATCGGGCTTGTCGAGCACCGCGCCAAAGGCGTGGCTGAGCGCATAGCCAAGCTCTCCACCCTCGTGGATCGATCCGGGAACGTGCGGGCCGGCGTGGCTGGGGATGCCGCCGGGGAAGGAGAATTGGCGGAACAGCCGCGTCATGCCGGCTTCGTCTTCGCCGACCTCCGAGTACGTCTCGGTCCAGGTGCCCTCGAGCCAGCTGTTGGCAACGAGCGCCGGGCCGCCGTGCCCGGGGCCGCAGATGAACAGCACGTCGGCGTCGCGTTGCCGGATCACGCGGTTGAGGTGCGCCCAGATGAAGTTCAGCCCCGGGCTGGTGCCCCAATGGCCGAGCAGGCGCAGCTTGATGTGCTCGGCCGTCAGCGGCTCGCGCAGCATGGCGTTGGCGCGAAGGTAGATCTGGCCGACGGTGAGGTAATTGGCGGCGCGCCAATAGCGTTCGATCGCGTCCCACTCGCCCGGTTTGCGTTCTGGACCGGCGGCGGCATCATCGGATGCCGAAGCGTCGGAGAAGGCGCCACGCTCTTCTGGAGACGGGATGGATCGCGTCATGTCTCTCCCTTCCGCTGCCTTGCTCTACGGGGCGTGGGGGAGGGGGGACATGCGGGATTCTACGCAGGCGCGGCGGGTCAAGTTGAGGTGCGGCGCGCCCGTGGGGCTTCCCTGGCGACGCATTTGGTGAGACGGCGTGGGCCATGAAATTCGTGATGGCCGATCTGCCGCCGCGGCAGCGTTACAAGCTGCTGGTCTCCACCGTCACGCCGCGGCCGATCGCATGGGTGACGACGCGTGGCAGGAACGGCGTGGTGAATGCGGCGCCCTACAGCTTCTTCAACGCTATGGGCGATGATCCGCCGCTGCTGGTGCTGGGGCTGCTCAAGGACGCGAACGGCGCGGACAAGGATACCGCGACGAACATCATCGAGACGGGCGAGTTCGTCGTGAACCTCGTGAGCGAGCAGGACGCCGAGACGATGAACCTCTCGTGCGTCGATGCGCCGCGCGAGGTGAGCGAGATTGATTATGCCGGCATCGCCACCGGGCCGGCGACGCGTGTCGCGCCGCCGCTGATCGCGACCGCGCCGGTGAGCTTCGAATGCGTGGAGCGCGAGGTGCTGGAGATCGGCCCGCGGCAAGTGATCGCGGTCGGCGAGATCCTCGTCACGCACATCCGGGACGAATTCATCGCCGATCCTGCGAAGCTCCACATCGATACCGCCGCGATGCAGCTGATCGGGCGGCTGCACGGGGCGGGCACCTATCTGCGCAACACTGACACCTTCACCATGGCGCGGCCGGCGTTCGATCCCGCGCGGGTTACCCCGGGAGACGCGCGATAAGGCCGATCAACCGCATCGACCTCAATCTGCTCGGCACCTTCGAGGCGATCTATACGCATGGCGGGGTGACGGCGGCGGCGCGGCATCTCCATCTGTCGCAATCGGCGATCAGCCATGCGCTCGCCCGGCTACGCGTCGCGTTCGACGACGAATTGTTCGTGCGAGTGGGCAATGCGATCGTGCCGACGGCGCTGGCGCGATCGATCATCGATCCGGTGCGCGATGCGCTGCAGGGGGTGGAGCAGGCGCTGGTCGCCGCGGCGCGCTTCGATCCGGCGACCTCCACGCGCGCCTTCCGCATCGGGCTGCGCCAGGCGAACGAGGCGCGGGTGTTCGCCGCTATCGTGGCGCATGTCGTGCGCGCGGCGCCGGGCGTGACGCTGGCCAGCGTCAACTTCCGCCGCAGCGACGTGGCGGAGGAACTGGCGCGCGGGGACCTGGATCTGGCGATCGACGTCGCCAGTGACGCGACCATCGGGCTGCGCGCCGTGCCGCTGCAGACCGATACGATGGTGGTCGCCGCACGCCGCGGGCACCCGAACATCGCCGGCACCATCGACCTCGCCGCCTATCTTGCCGCCGATCACGTCCAGGCCTCGCCGCGCCGCTCCGGCCCGGGGCTGGAAGACGAGGGACTGGCGGCGCTGGGCGAGACGCGGCGGGTGGCGATCCGCTGCCAGAACATCTGGTCGGCATGGCAGGTCGTCGCCCAGTCGGACCTGATCCTGACCTTGCTCGGCACCCATGCCGCGACGTTGCTGCCGGTGGCCGACAACCAGATCCTGCCGTTGCCGTTCGCGATCACCCCGCGGCCGCTGCAGTTGCTGTGGCACCCCGCGGCCGAGCGCGATCCGGGCAACATCTGGCTGCGGCAGCTCGTACAGGAGCATATCGCCGCCGCGTGAAGGCCATGCAGGGTGTTCATGCCAGCGATCGTGGATGATCATTACCGCTGATGATGCCGTGGCAGTAGGATCAGGGCTTTCCAGCACCAGAGTGGGGCCCGATGTCCAATATCTTCACGATTCCCGAACTTGACGATCTGCGCATGTCGGAAGGCGCGCGCCCGCTATTCGACGCGGTGAAGGCGTTCATCCGCGACCACGTCGATCCGATCTATCCGGAGTTCGAGCGGCTCGGTGAAGAGCGCGAGGATCGCTGGAGCTTCGCGCCGGGCCAGTTGGAACTGCTGCAGGGCGCCAAGGACAAGGCGAAGGCTGCGGGCCTGTGGAATTTCTTCCTGCCCAACGCGGAGACGGGCGAGGGGCTGTCGAACCTCGATTATGCGTACATCGCCGCTGAACTGGGCAAGTCGCCGCTTGCCTCCGAAGCGCTGAACTGCTCGGCACCCGACACCGGCAACATGGAAGTGCTGGAGCGCGTCGGCACGCCCGAGCAGAAGAAGCAGTGGCTCGAGCCGCTGCTCGCCGGCGAGATCCGCTCGGCTTACGCGATGACCGAGCCCGATGTCGCTTCGTCCGACGCGAAGAACGTGCGCTGCGCCGCGCGGCTCGACGGCGACGAATGGGTCATCAACGGCGAGAAGCACTATATCTCGGGCGCCGGCGATCCTCGCTGCAAGGTGATGATCACCATGGTGCGCACGAATCCCGATGCGCCGTCGTCGCAGCAGCAATCGCAGATCCTGGTGCCGATGGATGCGCCGGGCGTCGAGATCATCGGCGCGATGGAAGTGTTCGGCAAGGATCACGCGCCGCGCGGCCACATGCACCTCAAGTTCAACAACGTGCGCGTCCCGCGTGAGAACATCCTGCTGGGCGAGGGGCGCGGCTTCGAGATCTCGCAGGTCCGTCTCGGCCCGGGGCGTATCCACCATTGCATGCGCACGATCGGCAAGGCGGAAGTCGCGCTGGACCTGATGGTGAAGCGCGGCAGTTCGCGCGAGGCGTTCGGCCGCTCGCTGATCATGCTGGGCAAGAACCTGGAGCTCGTCAGCCGCGCGCGGATCGAGATCGAGGCGATGCGCCTGATGGTGCTGAAGGCCGCCAAGGCGATGGACGTGCTGGGCAACCGCGAGGCGCGCGTCTGGGTCAGCATGGTGAAGGCGATGGTGCCGGAGAAGACCTGCCAGATCATCGACCAGGCGATCCAGATCCACGGCGCCTATGGCATGAGCCAGTTCACCCCGCTGGCCGAGCTGTACGCCGACGTGCGCCACCTCCGCTTCGCCGACGGCCCGGACGAGGTGCACCACATGGTGGTGGGCCGCAACGAGCTGGCGCTGCACTGATCCGCAGCCGGTAAAGAGAAGGGCGCCGGGGGGATCTCCCCGGCGCCCTTTCTTTTTGAGTGGCGGTGGACGGCCGCTCCGGCCGCCGCCCGTGTTGCTCAGACGTCGAGGTTGGCGACGCTCAGCGCATTTTCCTGGATGAACTCGCGGCGCGGCTCGACCACGTCGCCCATCAGGCGGGTGAAGATCTCGTCCGCGACGTCGGCCTGGTCGATCGCGACCTTCAGCATCGAGCGGTTGTTGGGATCGAGCGTCGTTTCCCACAGCTGCTCGGCGTTCATTTCGCCAAGGCCCTTGTAGCGCTGGATCGCGAGACCCTTGCGGCCGGCGGCGAGGATCGCCTCCAGCAGCTGAGACGGGCGAGCGACGAGCGTTTCGCCCTTGCCGATCACCAGCGCCTCATCCGCCTCGCCCTCATCGACGATCGCGCCGTCGAGCGTCGCGTCCGGCGCCGGCTCCTCGGTGCGGTCACCGGCCTTGAGCGAGATGAGCTTGCGCGCGCTGTCGTAGAGGTCCGCATGTTCGGCGGCGAGGCCGTGGAGCTTGCGTGCCTCCGCCGAGGAGACGAACGCCGCCTCGACGATGTGGTGATCGGTCACCCCGCGCCAGAAGCGCTGGAAGTGGAAGCCGCCCTCCGGCGTCATCTGCGCCGTCCAGCGCGCCTCGGGATCGCCCTGATCGAGCCGGCGGGTCACCTGCGCGAGGCGGGTGGCGCGTTCATCCGGCGCGATCTGCGGATCGAGCGCGCCGCCGAGCGCCAGCGTCTCGATGATCACCGGATCGTAGCGGCGCGGCACGTAGCGCATCAGCGTGCGCATGCGGCGGGCGTGATCGACGAGGTTGAACAGCGGCGCACCGGTGCCGACGCCATCGAGCGTCGTCGCCTGCGTCCCGTTGCGGACGAGGTAATCGTCGAGCGCCGCCTCGTCCTTGAGGTACTCCACCGCCTTGCCGCGCGTCGCCTTATAAAGCGGCGGCTGGGCGATATAGAGGTGCCCCGCGCTGATCAGATCGGGCATCTGGCGATAGAAGAACGTCAGCAGCAGCGTGCGGATGTGCGCGCCGTCAACGTCTGCGTCGGTCATGATGACGATCTTGTGGTAGCGCAGCTTCTCGAGGTTGAACTCGTCGCGGCCGATGCCGGTGCCCATCGCCTGGATCAGCGAGATGATCTCCTTCGACGAGAGCATGCGATCCTCGCGCACGCGCTCGACGTTCAGGATCTTGCCGCGGATCGGCAGGATCGCCTGGAACTCGCTGTTGCGCCCCGACTTGGCCGAGCCGCCGGCCGAATCGCCCTCCACGATGAACAGTTCGGACTTGGCCGGATCCTTCTCGCGGCAGTCGTGCAGCTTGCCCGGAAGGCCGCCCATCGATCCCATCACCGTCTTGCGGCTGGCGTCGCGCGCCTTGCGTGCCGCTTCGCGCGCGGCGGCGGCGTCGATCACCTTCTGAATGATCTGGCGCGCGTTCTGGGGATTTTCCTCCAGCCAGTCGGCCATCTTGTCGGCGAGCAGGCTTTCGAGCGGCTGGCGGACCTCGGAGCTGACCAGCTTGTCCTTGGTCTGCGAGGAGAATTTCGGGTCCGGCAGCTTGACCGAGACGATTGCGGTCAGCCCCTCACGCATGTCGTCGCCGGTGAGCGAGATCTTCTCCTTCTTCAGCATCCCCGACTTGTCGGCATAGGCATTGAGCGTGCGCGTCAGTGCCGAGCGGAAGGCGGCGAGGTGGGTGCCGCCGTCACGCTGCGGGATGTTGTTGGTGAAGCACAGGACGTTTTCGTAGTAGGAATCATTCCACTGCAGCGCGACGTCGATACCGATATCGTCACGCTGGCCGGAAATGGCGATCGGCTCCGGGAACAGCGCGGCCTTGGTGCGATCCAGCCACTTCACGAACGCGGCGATGCCGCCCTCGTAATAGAGCTCGACCGTCTTGGGCTCCTCGTGACGTGCGTCGGTGAGGAACAGGCGGACGCCCGAGTTGAGGAAGGCGAGCTCGCGATAGCGATGCTCCAGCTTCTCGAAGTCGAACTCGGTGATCTTGAAGGTGGCGGGCGAGGGGAGGAAGGTGACGCGGGTGCCCTTCTTCCCCTCAGGCGCCTTGCCGACGACCTTCAGCGGAGCGACGGCGTCGCCATGGGTGAAGCGCATGTAATGCTCCTCCCCATCGCGCCAGATGGTGAGATCGAGATATTCGGACAGCGCGTTGACGACCGAGACGCCGACGCCGTGGAGGCCGCCGGAGACCTTGTAGGCATTGTCGTTCGAGGTGTTTTCGAACTTACCGCCGGCGTGCAGCTGGGTCATGATGACCTCGGCCGCCGAGACGCCTTCCTCCGGGTGGATGCCGGTGGGGATGCCGCGGCCGTTATCGGTGACGCTGACCGAGCCGTCGGGGTTCAGCGTGATGTCGATCCGGTCGCAATGGCCGGCCAGCGCCTCGTCGATCGCATTGTCCGAAACCTCGAACACCATGTGGTGGAGGCCCGACCCGTCGTCGGTATCGCCGATGTACATGCCCGGCCGCTTGCGCACCGCGTCCAGGCCCTTCAGCACCTTGATCGAGGAGGCGCCGTAGTCGTTCGAATTCTGCTGATCTGCCATGCCAATCATATAGGCATGGCGGCGCTGCAACGAAAGCAAATTGCAGGCGTGGGTCGCTGTCCTTCCGCCCCTTTGGCGACCGCGCTGGGATCTCGGCCGGAGCCGCCGGTTCAGGCCGGAACGGCGGCGGCCTGAACGTGGGGCAGCGGGCGTTCGCGCAGCGTTGCGAAGATCAGCGCGGTGATCGCCAGCGCGCTCGCCGCCAGGATCAGCGCGGAATCGTACGCGCCGGTCGCATCGTGCAGCCGCCCGAACGCGGTGACGCCGATCGCCGTGCCGAACAGCGAGATCATGACGAGCAGGCCATAGACTTCGCCATAGGCGCGGATGCCGAACAGCCGCGCAGTGAGGAAGGGGAGCAGATCATGCTCCGCGCCGTTCATCAGCCCCGCGAGGAAGACGAGGCCGAGCAGCAGCGGCAGGCCGGGCGCCGGAAGCTGCAGCGCGACGAAGGCGAGGCACGAGATCATCGCGAAAGTCGCCGCGGTGGCCTGCGGCGGGAAGCGATCGACCAGCGCGCCCATCACGAGGCGGCCGAGCACCTGGCTTGCGGCGAAGCTGGTGACGAGCAGCGCTGCCTCCGCCGCGCTCAGCCCGCGATCGATGCCGAGCGGCACCAGCGAGGTGACGAGACCGACGCTAGCGACGTTGATCATCGCCGCTGACAGCCCGAGCCGCCAATAGCGGCTGTCGCGCCGCGTCTCTGCGCCGGTCATGCCCTCGATCGGCACGGTGGCGCCGCGCTGGTGCGGATCGATCGGCGTCGCGCCGCTGGGCGTGCCGCGCAGCAGCAGGAGCACCGCGGGAAGCGCCAGCGCGCCCACGATCACCCCGACCGTCAACACCCCGATGCGCCAGCCGTAAGCCTCGATCACCATGCCGATCAGCGGCGCAAGCGCCAGCGAGGTGATCGAGATGCCCGAGGTGGCGACGCCCAGCGCCATGCCGCGATGCGCCTCGAACCGCTGCGCGATCAGCTTGCCGTAGACGATCGCGCTGGTTCCGGGGACGGCGAGCGCGAGGCCGAAGATCAGCGCCTGATACTGCCACAGGGGCCCGGTCATCGACGCCATGCCAATATAGACACCCGCCAGCAGCAGCATCGCCGCGACGATCATCGCGCGCGCGCCGACCCTGTCGACGAGACGCCCGAGGAACGGAACGGCAAGGCCGCCGAGCAGGCCGAGGCCCGCCGCGGTCGCGATATCGCCGCGGCTCCAGCCGAACTCGGCGACCGGCCCGACGACGAACAGGCTCGACAGGTTCTGGAACAGGCCCGGCCCGAAGCCGATTCCCGTCATCGCCGCCACGACCACCGGCCATCCGCGGCGCCACTCGCCGGCTCTTGCCGGTCCGGTTGAAGCGCTCTCCATGGCGTGATGGTATCGCAGTGACGGCTGGCGTCCAGCCGCGATGTGTGTCGATCGAAGGAAGCGCGCTCAGCCGAGCGCGATGCGAGTCGCGCTTTCGTCGATCGCGGCGAACAGCGCCGGCTCGGTGCCGGTCATCCAGACCTGTGCCTGGCCGGCGAGCCGATCGAACAGGGCGGCGCGGCGAGCGGGATCAAGATGCGCGGCGACCTCGTCGAGCAAGAGGATCGGCGGCTGGTCGCGGCGATCCCCGACCAGGGCGGCATGGGCAAGGACGATGCCGAGCAGCAGCGCCTTCTGCTCGCCGGTAGAGGCCTGGGCGGCGGGAATGTCCTTGTCGAGGTGGCGGACGGTGAGGTCCGCGCGATGCGGGCCGGTGAGCGTGCGGCCGGCCGCCGCGTCGCGCGCCCGGCCCGTGCGCAGCGCGTGGAGCAGCGCGGCCGCGTCCCCCGTCCAGCCATCGAGCGCGAGGCCGGCACGCGGGAAATCGCCGCTCGCGTCCATGGCGAGCCGTTCCGCGACCGCGGCGACCGTTTCGCGCCGTGCCGCGTCGATCGCGGCGCCATGCTGCGCCATCTGCGTCTCAAGCGCGGACAGCCACTCGCGGTCGTGCACCGGTTCCGCAAGCAGCTTGTTTCGCGCGCGCATCGCCGCCTCGTAGCGGGTCGTTTCCTGCGCATGGCCGGGCGAGAGGGCGAGGGTGAGGCGATCGAGGAAGCGCCGCCGCTCGCTGGCGGGCTCGACGAACAGCCGGTCCATCGCCGGCGTCAGCCACAGGACGGAGAGCCACTCGGCCAGCGTATTGGCAGCAGCGGTGGCGCCGTTCACCCGCACCACGCGACGCTCGGGGGCGCTCGCCAGCGTGCCGGTGGCGATCTCGGTAGTGTCGGCCAGCGTCGCCGCGATGCCGAAGCCGCCGGGGCCATCGCGCCGCGCGACCTCGCCAAGCGCCGCCCGCCGCAGCCCGCGGCCGGGCGCGAGCAGGGACACCGCCTCCAGCACGTTCGTCTTGCCCGCGCCATTGGGCCCGGTGAGGATGACGAAGCCGGCGCCCGGCGCCAGCGCCAGGTCTGCGTGGCTGCGCACGTCGGTGAGGACGAGGCGGCGGATCATCGGGAAAGGAGCAGGGCGATCGGCATGGAATGGCCGCGCCCTACGTCATTCCCAGCGCGGCGGAAATCCGTCATCCCCGCGCCGAAGCGACGGGGATGACGGATAAGGGCAGTCGCGAACGGCGGGATTACTCCGCGGCGACGCCGGCGCGCGAGAACATGTCGCCTTCCTCGCCGAGATCCTCGTTCGCCGCGGGCACGCCCTTCGCCTTCTGGCGCTTGTCGAACGCGTCCCACACGTCGTTCCACTGGCCCTTGGTGGCTGCCTTGGAATATTCCGTCGCGCGGGTTTCGAAGAAGTTCGCATGCTCCACGCCGTTGAGCAGCGGGGTGAGCCACGGAATGGGATGCTCGTCGATCATGTAGATCGGCTTTAGCCCCAGCTGCCCCAGCCGCCAGTCGGCGATGTAGCGGATGTACTTCTTGATGTCCTTTGGGGTCATGCCGTTCACCGGGCCCATCTCGAACGCGAGATCGATGAACGCATCCTCCAGCCGGATCGTCGTCTGGCACTGATCGGCGATATCGTCCTTCACTGCCTTGGTCAGGCAGTTGCGCTCCTTCACGAAGGCGTGGAACAGCTTGATTATGCCTTCGCAGTGGAGGCTTTCGTCGCGCACCGACCAGCTGACGATCTGCCCCATGCCCTTCATCTTGTTGAAGCGCGGGAAGTTCATCAGCATCGCGAAGCTGGCGAACAGCTGCACGCCTTCGGTGAAGCCGCCGAACATCGCCAGCGTGCGCGCGATATCCTCGTCGTTATCGACGCCGAACTGCTGAAGGTAGTCGTGCTTGTCCTTCAGCTCGGCATATTCGAGGAAGGCGCCATATTCGCTTTCCGGCATGCCGATCGTGTCGAGCAGGTGGCTGTACGCCGCGATGTGCACCGTCTCCATGTTACTGAACGCGGTCAGCATCATCTTGACCTCGGTCGGCTTGAACACGCGGCCGTACTTTTCGTGGTAGCAATCCTGCACCTCCACGTCCGCCTGGGTGAAGAAGCGGAAGATCTGGGTCAGAAGGTTGCATTCGTGATCGGTGAGCTTCTGCGCCCAGTCACGGCAATCCTCGCCCAGCGGCACTTCCTCGGGCAGCCAGTGGAGCTGCTGCTGGCGCTTCCAGTATTCGAACGCCCAAGGGTATTCGAACGGCTTGTACTGCTTGGAGGCTTGGAGGAGGGGCATGGGTTACTCCGGACGAAAATGGGCGAAATTCAGATAGAAGCGGCGCGTGGCATATAGATGGGGTCTCACCCTTCCATGCTCCACTGCCACATGGCGGTTGCACTCATCGCGAGGACGGCGCCGCCGGCGATGGCCATGATGCCGATCATGCGGAAGGCATAGACCTGGCCCTGGCTGCGCGGCCGGGCAAGCGCGACGAGCAGGCCGATGCCGACCAGCGCGAACACCAGCGCGACCGCATACATGATGACGACCTGCCAGCTCATCGCCGCACCCGGCGCGTGACATAGACGGTGCGGGTGCTGCGCGCGCCGACGCCGAGGAAGACGATGCCGACGAAATAGCCGAAGTCGTACCAGCCGCCGTTGTTAGGCACGGCATAGATGGCGACATCCGGCATGAACAGGCTGAGCACCCAGGCAACCGGGAAGATGAAACCGTGCCACAGCCCCAGCAGGAAACCGGGCGTATCAGGCGTGTGGGCAACCGCGGACGGCACCTGCTTCGCGCAGGCCGCAAGCAGCAGGATGGCACTGACCATGCCAGCCTTCGCCAGCCTCGCCCGACCAGTCCCACGTCCCTGGCAACTATACGACGGTATCACGCCGCCCCTCCCACGCATCCAATTGCGGCATATGTCGTTCTGTTGCCGAACCAACGAGGAGACTTCGCATGGCCGATCACAGCAACATCAAGGAGCATATGGAAGTCATCGGCGCGGACGGTGTCCATGTCGGCACCGTCGACAAGGTCGAAGGCGACCGGATCAAGCTGACGAAGAAGGATTCCGGGGCCCAGATCGAGGGCGCGACCGGGCATAGCGACCATCATCACTACCTGCCGATCGGCCTCGTCGCCGAGGTCGAGGGCGACAAGGTCCGGCTGTCCGCCAATGCCGACGTCGCGATCACCTTCGAGGAAGAAGAAGGCGGCCAGCCGCTCTAAGCTCGTCCGCGATACGGCCGGGACGCGCGACGGTGCGCCCCGGTTGCCGCGTTTGTCATATGCGTCGAGTCGCACGCCGCGTGCCTCAGCGCCGCGCCGAGGCGGAGCGTGCGACGCCGCGGCTGACCCGAGCACTGCCGCTCACGCACGCCTGAATGAGGCGAAGCGACGCCACGCCGCGGCAGTCATATATCGAATACCCATGGCGCATCGTTCGTGACTCGCTTTTGGCCCCCGGCTCGTCGATTCGAGCGCTGGTGCCGCCCCGAAAACCGGAAAAAAGACCGGCGAACCCTGTGCCAGCATCGTATCCAGAGTGGGCGCGATTTGCCACCCCGATTGCGATGCAAAGGACCCACTTTTTTCTGTGGATAGAATCGAGATGTTGCGCTGAACCTGGATTGCCAACCGCAATATCTTGATTTCCGGACCGACGGGCCGTCGCCAGGGTTATCAGCCGCTCACGCGGGTCTGTGCTTGGTATGTTCCGGCGGGCAGCGGCCGAGAAGCACGCGCGCCTGCGATTCCCGAGCGACGTTGCCGCAACCGCTGGGAGACGGGCCGAGCCCTCGGCAAGCCGTCTCATCAGGGCCGTTCTGGTGACCGACACCGCTACCCACGGGGTCGCGGCGCGCTAACGTCATACAAGGCAACTCGACGCCGCGTTCGCCATCGGGCACGTGGGCGCGCATGAAGAGACTTGCCCCCGCGATCCTCGCCGCCCTGCTCGTGCCGCCCGCCGTCGCCTCGGCCGCCCCGAACCAGCCCGCTGCCTCCCCGATCCTGACCACGCCCGACGCCAAGGACGTGCTTTCCTATGCCCGGCCGGAGATCGCACGCGTCACTCATGTCGACCTCGACCTCAGTGCCAATTTCACCACCAAGACGGTGGCCGGCATTGCGACGCTAGACGTGCTCACCGCGCCGGGCGCGAAGGAGATCGTGCTCGACACTGACGGCCTCACCATCCGCTCCGTCACGGACGGGAAGGGCCGTGCGCTCGCCTGGAAGGTTGGCGCGAGCGAGGAATATAAAGGCGCGCCGCTCACCATCCAGCTGAACGGCGCCAAGAAGATCGTCATCGCCTATCAGGCGGCGCCCACCGCCCGCGCGCTGCAATGGCTGCCGCCGCAGTTGACCGCCGGCAAGAAGAAGCCGTACCTCTTCAGCCAGGGCCAGGCGATCAACAACCGCAGCTGGATCCCGACGCAGGACAGCCCCGGCATCCGCCAGACGTGGACGGCGAAGATCACCGTGCCGGCCGATCTGGTCGCGGTGATGAGCGGCGAGCGGCTGACGCCGGCCGGCGAGCCCGCCGCGAACGGCCAGCGCACGTACCGCTTCGCCATGGACAAGCCGGTGCCGCCGTACCTAATCGCGCTGGCGGTGGGGGACCTCGCCTTCAAGCCGCTGGGCAAGCGCACCGGCGTCTGGACCGAGCCATCGATGCTCGATCGCTCGGCCTATGAACTCGCCGATACCGAGAAGATGGTCGAGGCGGCGGAGGGGCTCTACGGTGCCTATCGCTGGGGTCGCTACGACCTTCTGGTGCTCCCGCCGTCCTTCCCGTTCGGCGGCATGGAGAACCCGACGCTGACCTTCCTCACGCCCACCTTCCTGACCGGCGATCGCGCCAATGTCGGGCTGGTGGCGCACGAGCTGGCGCACAGCTGGTCCGGCAATCTCGTCACTAACGCCACCTGGTCGGACAGCTGGCTGAACGAAGGCTTCACCAGCTATTTCGAGAACCGGATCATGGAGCGGCTCTACGGCAAGGAGCGCGCCGACGTGGAAGCGGATCTGGCGTGGGACGAGCTGGAGACGAATTTCCGCGCCGCTGGCGGACGAACCGCGCCCGGCACGCGGCTGCACGGCGATCCCGAAGGCGGGCAGGTCGATTACACCAAGGGGGCGATCTTCCTGCGCACGATCGAGGAGACCGTCGGCCGCGATCGGTGGGACGCGTATCTGCGCTCATACTTCGATCGCCATGCCTTCCAGCCGCAGACGACGGCGGGCTTCCTCGCTGATCTGCGCGCCAACCTGATCCGCGGTGACAAGGCGCTGGAGGCGAAGCTGCAGCTCGATCGCTGGGCCTACGAGCCGGGTCTGCCGGACAATGCCGTGCATGTCCAATCGCCCGCGCTGACGGGGGTCGAGCGGGACGCGGCGGCCTTCACAGCCGGCGGGCCGGCATCTGCCATCGACACCGAGGGCTGGTCGACGCAGCTGTGGCAGCGCTTCATCGCGCGCCTGCCGCGCACGCTGCCGACCGAGCGGCTGGCAGAGCTCGATCGCACGTTCCGCCTGTCGGAGCAGAGCAACGGCTATATCCGCTCGGCCTGGCTCGAGCTTGCCATCGCCAATCGCTACGATCCGGCGGTGCCCTCGATCGAGCAGTTCCTCACCAGCGTCGGGCGCACGTTATTGGTGCGGCCGCTATACCAGGGGCTGAAGGCGCAGGGCGATTGGGGCATGCCGATCGCGCGGCGCATCTATGCCAAGGCGCGGCCGACCTACCATCCGGTGACGGCGGCGGCGATCGACAAGGTGCTGGGCGACTAAGCCGCGCGGTGCGACCCGGGCTTCCAGGCGGCCGCGCTTGGCAACCCGGGCCGCATGCCGCATGATGCGCCGATGAAGATCACGCCGAGTACCATCTGAATCGCGCTTCCTCGTGTGCGACGAGGGAAGCCGGGGCGCAGGCATCGCTGGATGTCCTGCCGGTACTCGCTTGCCACCTGCACAGCCGGACACTGGTTGCATGCACGGTGCGCAGACACGGATCTTCATGATGCACAATGTTTTCGAAAGCCCGTTCAAGGGCATCACGCTCGATCGGCTCGTCACCAATCCCAACATCAAGGTGGGGCGTTACAGCTATTATTCCGGCTATTATCACGGCCACGGTTTCGACGAGTGCGCGCGGTACCTTCTGCCCGACGAGGGCGTGGACCGGCTGATCATCGGTTCCTTCTGCTCGATCGGATCTGGCGCCGCCTTCATCATGGCCGGAAACCAGGGCCATCGCAGCGACTGGATCAGCACCTTTCCGTTCTTCTGGATGCCGGACGTGCCGTGCTTCGCCGGGGCGGCGAACGGCTTTCAGCCCGCCGGCGACACGATCATCGGCAATGACGTGTGGATCGGATCGGAGGCGGTGATCATGCCTGGCGTGCGCATCGGCGACGGCGCGATCATCGGCACCCGCAGCCTCGTCACCAGGCACGTCGAGCCTTATGCGATCGTCGGCGGCAACCCGGCCAAGGTGCTGCGCAAGCGGTTCGACGATGCGGATATCGCGCGGCTGCTGGAGCTTCGCTGGTGGGACTGGAGCGATGCCGAATTGCGGGAGGCAATGCCGATCCTGACCAGCGGCGACATCTCGGCGCTATACGAGCACTGGCGACGGGCGAATCCCTCAGCCGGTTGATAGTCAGTTCCTGATGCGCGCACCTCCCGTTCCGAGCGGGACGCGAGGTGCGCCTTCATCACTGCACAAACATGGCCGATCGCCGTGTGCTGCCACGCCCCCTGGCCGGGGTGTGGCAGCGTGCGGGGCGCTGCGGAGAGGTCGCGTCGCTCCGCTGATCAGAAGTGCACGTTCGCGCCCACCAGGAACGATCGGCCCACCAGGCCCTGGTAGTAGGTGTTGAACGCGCCCGTGCCCGCGGTGGCAGGATAAGGGACGCCGGCGTCGGTCACATTGTCGATGTTGAACCGAAAATCGAAATTGTCGGAAGCCTTGACGATGAAGGCGGTGTTCCAGATGCCGTAGCTTCCGATCCGCCGGATATCGCGGGAAGTATCCGTGTCGTTCGCGTCGAACACGGCCGGGCCGATATACTGGACCTGGTTGAACCAGCTGAAGGCCCCGCGCTCCAGCGTCAGGTTGATGTTGAACCGGTCGATGCTGCTGCCGATCTCGCCCCGCGTGCTGGACCACGGGGTGGCCTCGCTGATCCGCTCATCGGCGCGGATGATGTGCTGGTAATTGGCGCTTGCCGTCACGCCGACCGAACCGATCCGGCGGGTGTAGCTGGCCTCGACCTCGATCGCTTCGAACCGGAGGCCGCCCTGGTTGATGAACGGTTCCTGCAGCGTCACGACCTGGCCGAAATTGTCGCCCGCGGTCGGATCACGGGTGATGAGGCTGCAATAGAGATTGTTGGGATAGTCGGTTGCATCATAGCAGCCGCGCAACACGTCCTCCGCGCTTGACGCGACGATCGTGTCGCGCAGGTTGATGTTGATATAGTCCACCGACAGCGCGAGGCCGGGCAGCTGTCGCGGCGTGATCAGCCCGCCGACCGTCCAGGATTTGGCGCGCTCGTTTTGCAGGTCCCGGTTGCCGAGAACTGTGATTGGCACCGTCACGGAGTTGATCAGCGACGAGAAGTCGGTCGGCAGGCCGGCGGCGGCGCAATTCGCCTGGCGCACGGCGGGGTTGGGGCCGGAGTTCAGGTTCTGCTGGTCGCATGGATCGAAGCCGCCGTCGAACGCCGGCTGGTTGGCGGCGAACAACTCGGTGACGGCGGGCGCGCGGATGGCGCGGGTGTAATTGCCGCGGATCGCGATGCCGTCGATCGGCGCCCAGCGTCCGCCAGCGGTCCAGGTGAAATCCCCCCCGGCGACCGAATTGTCGACGTAACGGCCGGCGGCATTCACCTCCAGCTCGTGGATCAGCGGAATGTTCTGATCCGGCCCGATGAGCGGCGCGCGGAATTCGCCGAACACCTCGTTGGTCGTGTAGGATCCGCGCAGCCCAAGGATCGGGATCGAACGGCCCAGCGCCTCGGTGTAGAAGCGGTCAGGCGAGAAACGCGAATATTCGCGCCGGTTCTCATACCCGACCGAGATGGCGAAATCGCCGCCGGGCAGGCTGAACAGCGATCCGGTCAGCGTCGCCAGGATGTCGCGCTGCGAGGTAATCGCAGTGGTCCGCGCGTTGGTCGTCACGTAATCGCGCGCGGCCTGGCTCGGTGCGCCGCTGCCGAACAGGTTGAGCGGCGCACAGGTGGTGGAGATGGTGCCGTTATATTCCGGCAGGTTCGGCGGCGAGGCCGGGTTGGTCGGATCGGGATTGAACGGCAGGCAGACGATGTTGCCGCTGGCATCGAAGCCGGCATTCAGCGCGCGTCGCAGGTTCGGCTCCACCAGCGACGGTTGCAGCGACCTGCTCTTCGTGCGCCCGTAATTGGCGGAAACTTCCCACTCGAACTTCCGTTCGCCCAGGTTGAAGTCGCCGCGTACACCGCCGACGAAGCGGTACAGATCCTGGTTCAGCTTCGCGACGCCGGAGACCAGATCGGTGTTCGCCCGGCCGAGATAGAATACGTCATTGTCCGACGCTGGCAGCCCGGCAGCCGTCAGGTTCTGGACGATCAGCGCCCTGGCCTGAGGCGTCAGGAACGGGTTGCTCAGCGGGACGATGTAATTGCCGTTGACGTCGAACGTCCCCTGCGGGCTCGCGCTGAAGAAGTTGGTATTGTACACCGGCTGGCCGGCAAGATTGGTCGCCTTGGTCTTGGAATACCAGGCCTCGCCGAACACCTCGATGCCGTCGCTGACTTCATACTTGCCCAGCATGACGGCGTTGAACCGATTGGTTTCCGCCCGCAGGTTCGAGATGTCGGCGAAATTCAGATTGTCCCCGCCCAGAAAGGTCGTCGGATCGCGCGTCGGCGTGCCGATGTTGAACGGTGTCAGATTGCCGCTCGGGTCGAAGGCGACGATCTGGCCGGCAGCGTTACGCACCACCGATGTCGTGCCGCCTGCCTGCGCGGGCGTGAGGCGCGCAGCATCCCGGATGAAGGCGATACCGCCCGTCGTGCCGAGATAGGTGCGGGTGTTGTCGACCAGTACCTGATCGAACGGCGACGAAGGATCCAGAGGGGCGATGAAGCCGAGCTGCCGCCGGACGATCGAGCGCTGGTTGCCGAGCAGCCCGTCATCGTGATTATATTCGGCGTTGACGGTTATGTTGCCGCGCCCGCCGGCGAAGTTCTTGCCGAACAGCGCGCGCACGCGCTGGTTGCCGAGATCCCCGCGCTCGCTCACCCCGGCCTGGCCATCCACCTCCAGGCCTTCGAAATCGCGGCGCAGGATGATGTTGACGGTGCCGGCGATGGCGTCCGCGCCGTATATCGGCGCGCCGCCGATCGAGATGGTCTCGACCCGCTGGATCAGCTTGGTGGGGATCGTGTTCAGATCGACCTGCGTTCCGGCATCCGCCGAGGAGAAGATCGTCGCGGGGTTGGCGGCAACGAAGCGGCGGCTGTTCACCAGCGTCAGCGTGCGCTGGGATCCGATGCCGTAGAGGTTGACGAAGTTCTGGCCCACGCCGAACCCGTTCCCCTGGTCGCCGATCGGTGAGCTGCCCGGCACGGAGAAGCCGGGCAGTTCGTTCAGCGCACGGGCAATATCGGGATAGCCGCGGTTGTTGAGCGTCGTCGCATCCAGCGTCGTCGTCGGTTGCGGGTTATCGAGCGCAGGGCGTGCGATGCGCGATCCGGTGATGACGATCTCTTCGCCGGCATCGCCTGCGGTGTCAGTCGCGCCGGGCGGCGCGCTCGCCTGGTTGGAGGGAGCATCCTGTGCTTGCGCCGCGCCAGCCGCAGCAAGCGCGATGACCGAAGCGAGAGACGAGCCGAGCAGCATCGCAATACGCGTCATGGCCATTCTCCTGGCGAATGTGCCGGTGACAACTCGCGATCTGGAGAATGGTTTTAGGCTGGGCGGCGCGATGCCGCGATTTCGCAGGACCCGTGATATTTCAGCAACGTGGCCAAGATCGTTACGGCCCCACAGCGATCAGGCGCGATCCCGGGCGGCGTTGATTGTCCCGCCAGACGTTACGCGGCTGCCGAACTGCGAGGCCCGCCCGGGGGCGGAGGATGACCGGATAGCACGACGCTTGCCCCCGGCGGAGCAGCGATTGCCGGCCGGAGGTGCGTGTCTCATCCCGTTACTGACAGGCGAGGCACTCGTCGTAGTCGGTCGTCTCGCCCAGGTTGAACTGCGGCTTCTCGATCGTGTTGTCCGCTTCCACGCCGCCGGCGAAGCCCGCGCGCTGCACGCTCTTCGAACGCAGGTAGTAGAGCGACTTGATGCCGAGCTCCCAAGCGCGGAAGTGCAGCATCAGGAGGTCCCACTTCTCCACGTCGGCCGGGATGAAGAGGTTCAGCGACTGGGCCTGGTCGATATACGGCGCACGGTCCCCGGCAAGCTCAAGCAGCCAGCGCTGGTCGATCTCGAAGCTGGTCTTGAAGCAATCCTTCTCTTCCTGGCTGAGGAAGTCGAGGTGCTGCACGCTGCCGCCATGCTCGAGGATCGAGTTCCAGACGCTGTCCGCGTTCTTGCTCTTCTCGTTGAGCAGCTTCTCCAGATACGGGTTCTTCACCGCGAAGCTGCCGGACAGCGTCTTGTGGGTGTAGATGTTGGCCGGGATCGGCTCGATGCAGGCGGACGTGCCACCGCAGATGATCGAGATCGACGCGGTCGGCGCGATCGCCATCTTGCAGCTGAACCGCTCCATCACGCCCATGTCGGCCGCATCGGGGCAGGGGCCACGCTCGGCCGCCAGCGTCATCGATGCCTGGTTCACCTGCGCATTGATGTGCTTGAAGATGCGCAGGTTCCAGCTCTTCGCCATCGCGCCTTCCATCGGCAGGCCGCGTGCCTGGAGGAAGGAGTGGAAGCCCATGACGCCAAGGCCGACCGAGCGCTCACGCGCCGCGGAGTAAGCCGCACGCTCCATGCCCGGCTCATGCCGGTCGATATAATCCTGCAGCACATTGTCGAGGAAGCGCATCACGTCCTCGATGAACTGCTTGTCGTCCTTCCACTGGTCCCACGTCTCCAGGTTGAGCGAGGAGAGGCAGCAGACCGCGGTGCGATCATTGCCGAGATGGTCGCGGCCCGTCGGCAGCGTGATCTCGCTGCACAGGTTCGAGGTGGAGACCTTCAGGCCCAGGTCGCGGTGATGCTTGGGCATGTTCTTGTTCACGTGATCGGCGAACACGATGTACGGCTCGCCGGTCGCCAAGCGAGTCTCGACCAGCTTCTGGAACAGGCTGCGCGCATCGACCTTGCCGCGCACGGTGCCATCCTTGGGCGACTTCAGCTCCCACTCGCCGCCGTCACGCACCGCTTCCATGAAGGCATCGGGGATCAGCACACCGTGGTGCAGGTTCAGCGCCTTGCGGTTGAAATCGCCCGACGGCTTGCGGATCTCGAGGAACTCCTCGATCTCCGGGTGCGACACGTCGAGATAGCAGGCGGCCGATCCGCGGCGCAACGAGCCCTGGCTGATCGCCAGCGTCAGGCTGTCCATCACGCGCACGAAGGGGATGATGCCGCTGGTCTTGCCGTTGAGGCCCACCGGCTCGCCGATGCCGCGCACGTTGCCCCAATAGGTGCCGATGCCGCCGCCGCGGCTCGCAAGCCAGACGTTCTCGTTCCAGGTGTCGACGATGCCGTTCAGGCTGTCGGGCACGGAGTTCAGGTAGCAGCTGATCGGCAGGCCGCGCCCGGTGCCGCCGTTCGACAGCACCGGCGTCGCCGGCATGAACCACAGGCGGCTGATGTAATCATAGATGCGCTGCGCATGGGCGGCATCATCGGCATAGGCGCTCGCGACGCGCACGAAGAGATCCTGATAGGTCTCACCCGGCAGCAGATAGCGATCGTTCAGCGTGTCCTTGCCGAAATCGGTCAGCAGCGCGTCGCGCGAATGATCGACCTCGACCGGATAGGGCTTGCGCAGCGTGCCCGGCGTCGTGCCGGTGTCGGTGCTCGCCGTGTCGGCCTGCAAAGTCTCGGTCGCCATGTTCGCCTCGCTCGCGTCCCTGAAATCCATCGCCGCCGTATCCCTGTCTCGTCGAATCGGGGGCGAGCCCCCATGCTACACCGGCGTGACGCTGATGGGTGAGAACAAAAAGTGACCGCGCCTGTGCGAAGACGGCGCTCGGCCAGCAGCTGCGATATGGGGTCGCAGCCCTTGTTCTACCAGTTCTAGCGTTCACCCCTGAAGCTTACCCCCACAGATTGTGGCAGTCTTCATCGGGAGGCAAGAGGGCGGCAACAACGTTTCGTCGTGCCGGGCAGGCGGATGGACGAGGGGGCAGGGGCGCGACGCGCGGACTTCCGCGGGGTTCGCGAATTGCAAGACGGAAGAACCGAAATGAAAAAAAATCGGTGCACAAACTCCGCCTCGCCGCGCTTGCGCACGGAAGGCCCGCGGTGGCCGTTTTCATCCCGCCATCCGGTGGACGGGCCGGCGGGTCAGCCGGCCTTGCGGGTCATCTTCGGTGCAGGCTGGTTCAGCCGGTCGAGGTTGAAGTCCTGCGCGAACTCCAGCCCCGCGCGGCCGTCCGATGCCCAGCGGATCGTCGCCGGGAACAGCTGGTTCTCCAGCAGCTCGATCTGCACGTCGACGCCGATCGCTTCTTCCGGGAATTCGACGCCGTCGATCATCGCGCCGGTGGAGGAGATGTTGCGGATCCGCACCTCGCCCGTCTCGTCGCCGATCTCCAGTCGCGCCGAACGCAGCATCTTGGCGCGCGTGGCGCGGCTGACCCGCGGGCCGACCGGCGCTGCCTGGCCGCCCACGGCCAGCAGTTGCTCGATCACGGCATCGGCCGGCTGGGGGCGCCCATAGACGTACCCCTGGATATGGCTGCAGCCGAGATCGCGGATCAGCCCGATCTCGTCCTGCTGCTCCACGCCCTCGGCGGTCGTCTCCATGCCCAGCGTATCTGCCAGCGTGACGATCGCCTTGATGATCGCGGCGTTGCGGTTGCCCGACTGGATCGCACCGCGCACGAAGCTCTGGTCGATCTTGATCTTGTCGAACGGCGCCTTCTTCAAATAGCCGAGCGAGGAATAGCCGGTGCCGAAATCGTCGAGCGCCAGGCGCACGCCGATGCCCTTCAGCGCCTTGAACATGTTGTCGGACGAGGCGTCCTCGTTGAGGAACACCCCCTCGGTGATCTCCAGCTCGAGCCGCGCGGCGGAGATGCCGGCCGAGGCGATCGCGCTGGTGACAATGGCGGGCAGCGCCGGGTTCGCGAACTGGATCGGCGACACGTTGACCGCGACGCGCACGTTCTCGGGCCACATCGCGGCCTCGGCGCAGGCGGTGCGCAGCACCCATTCGCCGATCGCCTCGATCAGCCCGCATTCCTCGGCCACCGGGATGAAGTCCGCCGGGCTCACCGCGCCGCGCGTCGGGTGGTTCCACCGCAACAGCGCCTCATAGCCGACAATCCGCTCGGTCTTGGTCGACACCACCGCCTGATAGGCCAGCTGCAATTCGTTGCCGGACAGCGCCTGGCGCAGGTCGTCCTCCAGCCGCTTGCGGTTCTGCGCCCCCTCCAGCATCTCGTCGCGGTAGAAGCGATAGACGCCGCGCCCGTCAGCCTTCGCGGCGTAGAGCGCCAGATCGGCGTTGCGGATCAGCGTCTCGCTGTCCTCGCCATGCTCGGGCGCAATGGCAACGCCGATCGAGCAGCCGATCGAGATCGACGAAC
The DNA here is from genome assembly GCF_045369135.1 of Sphingomonas sp. 179-I 2A4 NHS. Lineage (NCBI taxonomy): Bacteria > Pseudomonadati > Pseudomonadota > Alphaproteobacteria > Sphingomonadales > Sphingomonadaceae > Sphingomonas > Sphingomonas sp. 179-I 2A4 NHS. The sequence goes on from NZ_JBIQFL010000004.1 coordinate 28,476, forward strand.
CCTTCACATAATAGGGCTGCGACAGCGAGGCGATGATCTCCTGCGCCAGGTTGCCGAGCTGCTCGCGATTGCCCTCGCGCGGCAGCACGACCTGGAATTCGTCTCCGCCCAGCCGCCCGACGAGCCCGGCGTCGCCGACGCTGCGCTGCAGCCGCTGGCCCACCTGCTTCAGCAATTCGTCGCCGATCTGGTGGCCGAGCGTGTCGTTCACTGCCTTGAAGCGATCGAGATCGAGCAGGAACAGACCGGTGGTGGTGTGGACGCCCTGGCTCGGTGCCAGCGTCTGTTCGAGCGCCAGGCGCATGCGCTGGCGGTTGGCAAGGCCGGTGAGGCTGTCGAACAGCGCCAGCCGCGTGATCTCCGCCTCGGCGCGGCGCTTTTCGGTCAGGTCCGATCCCGAACCGATGAAGCCCTGGAAGCGGCCGAGATCGTCCAGCATCGGGCGCCCGGAGATCGACCACCAGCGATCCGATTCGGTGGGGAAGGCGGGGCGCACCGAATAATCGGAGAAGCTGGTGCGCGCGGACAGGTGGAAGGTCAGCGTCCGCTCGGTATCCGCCATTTGCGAATCGACGCGGAAGATGTTGACCAGCCGCTCGCCGACCGGGGTGACGCCAAGCGCCTGAAGCTCGCGCGCGACCTTGTCGGTAAGATACGTCAGATGGCCGGCACGGTCGGTCTGCCAGAACCAGCCGGTGCCGTGGCTTTCATATTCGCGCACCAGCCGGGCGGCGAGCTGCTGCGCCTGTTCCTTTTCGCCCCGCTCACCAAGCTGCGCATGATCGCGCCGGGCGACCCGCGCCACGCCCACCGCGAGCATGCCGGCGAGGATGAGCGCCGCCGCCGCCGCGACGCTGATCCCGGACGTGACGGGCACCATCAGCGCCAGCGTCCCGGCGAAGGCGAGGCTCGCCGGGCGAACCGCGTGAAGCGCGATCGCGCTGAGGATGATGACGCCGAAGCCGACGACGAACCCGGCGACTCGCAGCGAGGCGCTGGGCAGGTCGGGCGCGAGGTCGAGCTGGATCGACAGGCCGACCGCGAGCAGCGCCGCCAGCGCACAGAGCATCACCGTGCGGCGGTGCGGGGCCATGCTGCGCGCCGCCGGCAACTCCAGCAGTCCCCAGGTGACAAGGCCAAGGCCGCTCAACGCGGCACACAGCCCCGACACGGTGGCGACCGGCTCGTGCCACGCCAGAATCGTGCCGATCAGCGCGGCGGAGGAGACGAGTAGCACCGCCACCACCACCGGCCACAGCGCCGCCACCTCGCCCAGCCGGGCCTCGGTGGCGTCGTGCAGCGCATCGTCTTCAGTGGCGACCAGCCCCAGCGCCTCGGCGAGGCGGGGAGACGGCGTGGCGGAAGCAGACAGACGGCGACGGAGCGATCCCATGAGACGCCCCTAGACTGAGAAGATTGGGAAAGAGTTAGCAGCCGCCGCGCGTCGCATCCCGACGCCCCCGTTGCACTCGCCGCCAGCGCGCCATAGTGCAGCGCGTCATGACCACGACGATCCGCGCCGCAGACCTGATCGAGAGCGTTGCCGATGCGCTCCAGTTCATCAGCTACTATCACCCGATGGATTACATCCGCGCGCTTGGCGACGCCTATGAGGCGGAGCAGGGCCCGGCTGCGAAGGATGCGATCGCGCAGATCCTGACCAATTCGCGGATGTGCGCGGAAGGCCACCGGCCGATCTGCCAGGACACCGGCATCGTCAACGTATTCGTCAAATGGGGCATGGACTGCCGCATCGACGATACGACGCGCTCGATGCAGGAAATCGTCGATGAAGGCGTCCGGCGCGCGTATCTCCACCCGGAGAACAAGCTGCGCGCCTCGGTTCTCGCCGATCCCGCCTTCACCCGCCGCAACACCAGGGACAACACGCCCTGCGTCCTCCATGTCGAGATGGTACCGGGCAGCAAGGTCTCGGTCGACGTCGCGGCCAAGGGCGGCGGCAGCGAGAACAAGTCCAAGTTCAAGATGATGAACCCCAGCGATTCGATCGTCGACTGGGTGCTGGAAATGCTGCCGCAGATGGGCGCCGGCTGGTGCCCGCCGGGGATGCTCGGCATCGGCATCGGCGGCACGGCGGAACATTGCGTGCTCCTCGCCAAGAAGGCGCTGATGGAGCCGATCGACATGGGCCCGCTGAAGGCGCGCGGGCCCAAGAACGACATCGAGGCGCTGCGCATCGAGATCTTCGACAAGGTCAACGCGCTCGGCATCGGGGCGCAGGGCCTCGGCGGGCTGTCGACCATCCTCGACGTGAAGATCCTGGACGCGCCGTGCCACGCCGCGGGCAAGCCGGTGGCGATGATCCCCAACTGCGCCGCCACCCGCCACGCGCATTTCACGCTCGACGGCAGCGGCCCGGCATATCTCGAGACGCCGAAGCTGGATGAATGGCCGAAGGTCAACTGGACGCCGGACAAGGCCGCGATCCGGGTCGACCTCGACACGCTGACGCCGGAGATGGTCCGCTCGTGGAAGCAGGGCGATCGCCTGCTGCTGAACGGCAAGATGCTGACCGGGCGTGACGCCGCGCACAAGCGGATCAAGGACATGCTCGACGCCGGCGAGGAGCTGCCGGTCGAGTTCAAGGGCCGCGTGATCTATTACGTCGGCCCGGTCGATCCGGTCGGCGAGGAAGTGGTCGGCCCGGCCGGCCCCACCACCGCGACGCGGATGGACAAGTTCACCCGCATGATGCTCGACCAGGGCCTGCTCGCGATGGTCGGCAAGGCCGAGCGCGGGCCGGCGGCGACCGATGCGATCAAGGACGCCAAGAGCGCCTATCTGATGGCGGTCGGCGGCGCGGCGTACCTCGTCGCCCGCGCGATCAAGGGATCGAAGGTCGTGGGCTTCGAGGATCTCGGGATGGAGGCGATCTACGAGTTCGAGGTGGAGGACTTCCCGGTCACCGTCGCGGTCGACAGCGAAGGCAACAACGTCCACCAGCTCGCCCCGCTCGTGTGGCGCGAGAAGATCGCCCGCGAAGGCCTGCTCCAGCCGGCATAAGGACGCAGCAGCTACAGGAGACGGCGTCATGAGCACGCGGCATCTGGTCGATCCCGAACTGCTGCCGCTGCTCGACCTGTGGCCTTCGGTGACCATGTCGGCAGAGGTGCTGGAGCAGGCGCGCAGCTGGCCCGCCCAGCCGCCGCCCGCCGACGATGACGGCGTGATGATGGAACGGATCACCGTGCCCGGCCCGGCCGGCGCTCCGGATCTCGGCCTCGTCATCTTCCGCCCGGCCGCGCCGGTGCCGAATGCCGGCGGCATCTGCCACATGCACGGCGGCGGCTTCGTGCTCGGCACGCCGGAGGGCAGCGCCGCGCGGCTGCGCCCGATGGTTGCCGCGCTAGGCTGCGTCATCGTCTCAGTCGACTATCGCCTCGCGCCCGAGACACCGTTCCCCGGCCCGGTCGAGGATTGCTACGCCGGCCTTGCCTGGACCTTCGCCAATGCCGGGCGGCTTGGCATAGACCCGACGCAGATCGGCGTGATGGGCGAGAGCGCCGGCGGCGGGCTGGCCGCCGCAGTGGCGCTGCTCGCACGCGACCGCGGCGAACATCGCCTCGCGTTCCAGCACCTCCTGTACCCGATGATCGACGACCGCACCGGCGTGATCGACGGCGATCCGCTGACGGGCGAGTTCATCTGGAACCGCGACAGCAACCGCTTCGCCTGGCGGGCGATGCTTGGGCGTGAACCGGGCGGGGAGGGCGTCTCACCCTATGCCGCCGCGGCGCGCGCGGAGAGCCTCGCCGGCCTGCCGCCCACCTATATCGCGACCGGCAGCCTCGATCTCTTCCGCGACGAGAATATCGCCTACGCCCAGCGCCTCCTCACCGCCGGCGTGGCGTCGGAGTTCCACATCTGGCCCGGCGCCATCCACGGCTTCGACGGCGCACCCGACGCAGCGATCACGCGCGAGGCCAATCAATCCCGCATCGCCGCGCTGCGCCGGGCGTTCAGACGCTGACTGCTCGGCTTCGTCGCGGTCTTGAAGGTCTCGGTTAGTCGGAAATCAGACCTGCGCGCGGCCCCTGTTTGCGTGAACATCAGTCGAGCAGTTTGCGAAGCGCCGAGACACTGTTGAGCATCAGGGTTGGTTGCTCGCGATCAAGTGCTTCATGGTGCGCATAGCCCCAAGTAACGGCAGCCGAGGCGATGCCGGCCTGATGTGCGGCTTCGATATCTCGCGCCTCATCACCCACATAGATCGTTCTCTCGCGCGTGACGCCGACTTTCTTCATCGCACCCCGCAGCTTGGCCGCCTTGCCGAACATGCTGGAGCCGCAGCTTAACAGGCTCATTTGCGTCGAAAGCGTCGGACCTAGAACAGCGCGGACATTGCTCTCGGCATTTGAACTGACGACGGCAATTCGCATGCCGCTTTCGTGAAGTAGCGCTAGCTGCGCATCGATTCCGGGAAACAGCCGGAACGATTCAACGTTGGCGGACGCCCTTCTGCGCATGTGTCGCGCGATGGCCGGCATCCTCCACATTGGCACTCCGAGTTGTTTGATGATCTCGCGACTTGCGAGCCGCCTAAGTACTTGGCGCTCGCCATCAGTCGTTTTCCTGAACTCGTACTTGTCAGCTACCTCGTTCAGGCAGCCGAAGAACCAGTCTGTCGTGTCCGCAAGAGTGCCGTCGAAGTCGAAAACCGCTAGGTCATACCGCATTGCAGCGGGGTGCCTGCGCGGCATTGATTGTTCAACGCTTTCACGAAGAACCAGCCGAAAATGCGTCGAGCGCGCACCAGTCTGTCGTGGGCCACAAACCCGCAACCGGGCATTTCCTGTCGAACCGGTCTCGCCAGCCATAACGTCCAGTGGATCGCTGAATGTCGCCGATACGCACGATTGCGCCGAACCACCTCGCCGCTTCGGGCTTGTCCGCGCACCGCCGCTGCCGCACAGATCGGCGGATGGTTTCCATGACATGGCGGCGCCCGGGGCGGCGGCGAACTGATGCGCGGGAGGGCGCCTGATGCTCGTCCTTGCCGGCATCGCGATCATCGCGCTCGGCTTCCTGTTGCGCTTCAACCCGATGCTGGTGATCGCCGCCTCCGCGCTCGTCACCGGCCTTGCCGCAGGGATCGATCCGCTCGCCATCCTCGCTGCATTCGGCAAGGCGTTCAACGATACCCGCTATGTCACCGCCATCTATATCGTGCTCCCCGTGATCGGCCTGCTGGAGCGCAATGGCCTGCAGGCGCGCGCGCGTGCTTTGGTGGGCGGGCTGAAGGGGCTGACGACCGGGCGGCTGCTGATCGCCTATCTCGCGTTCCGCCAGATCACTGCCGCGCTTGGTCTTACCTCCGTCGCCGGGCCCGCGCAGACCGTCCGCCCGCTGATCGCCCCGATGGCGGAGGCGGCGGCGGGGGAGGCGCATGATCCCGAAAAGGTGAAGGCGATGGCCGCCGCCACCGACAATATCGGGCTGTTCTTCGGCGAGGACATCTTCATCGCGATCGGATCGATCCTGCTGATGAAGGGCGTGCTGGAGGGCTACGGCATCTTCGTCGAGCCGCTGCACATGTCGGTCTGGGCGATCCCCACCGCGATCGCCGCCTTCGCCATCCATGGCACGCGGCTGTGGCTGCTCGATCGCAAGGCGCGCCGCGCATGATCGGGCTGAACTTCGTCTATCTCGTCGCTGGGCTGACGTTCCTCGCCTTCGCGATCCTCTCGCTCGCCGAGCGGCGCTGGGCCAATACCGGCTTCTACGCGCTGGTGGCAACGAGCTTCCTCGTCGGCGACTGGCTGGGCGACATTGGCAATGGCGTGCTCGTCCTGGCGCTGGTGGCGATCGCCGCGAGCGGGCGGATGAAGCGGCGCGTGCCGACGGGCGAGCCAGCAGCGCGCGGCGCGATGGTGTTCGTGCCCGCATTGGTGATCCCGGCGACGGCGCTGATCGGCACCTTCGTCTTCAAGCAATTCCCGGCGGTGTTCGACGGCAAGCAGGCGACCTTGGTGGCGCTGGCGGCGGGCGTGCTGCTGGCGCTTGCACTTTGCTACGCCTGGCTCCGGCCGGCGCCCGGCGAGCCGTTCCGCGCTGGCCGTGCTTTGATGGACGATATCGGCTGGGCCGCGGTGCTGCCGCAGATGCTCGCGAGCCTCGGCGCTGTGTTTGCGCTGGCGGGTGTCGGCGAGGTGGTCGGCCGGCTCATCGGCGTCGCCATACCCACCGGCAGCGTGCTTGGCGCGGTGCTCGCCTTCGGGCTTGGCATGGCGCTGTTCACGATGGTGATGGGCAATGCCTTTGCCGCCTTCCCGGTGATGGCCGCGGCGGTCGGCATTCCGCTGCTGGTGCAGGCCTATGGCGCGGATCCCGCGCCGGTCGCGGCGGTTGGCATGCTGGCAGGCTTCTGCGGCACGCTGATGACGCCGATGGCGGCGAACTTCAATCTCGTCCCCGCCGCGCTTCTTGAGCTGAAGGATCGCAACGGCGTGATCCGCGCGCAGGTGCCCACAGCGCTGTCGCTGCTCGTGTTCAATGTGCTTTTGTTGTGGTGGATCGTTGCATGACCCTGACGCCCGATGTCGCCGCCGGCTTTGCCCGGCTCACGCTGGGCCATGTCGGGCAGCGTTATCCCTTCAAGCTTGATCAGGTGCTGACTGGGCCGGAGGATCTGCGCGAACCGCATGAGATTCACCCGATCTTCCACGGCAGCTTCGATTGGCACAGCTGCGTCCATGGCTGGTGGCAGCTGCTGACGATCGCACGGCTGTTCCCCGATCTGCCCGAAGCCGCGCAGATTGGCCGCCGCGCCAACGAGATGCTGGTGCCGGAGAAAGTCGCTGGCGAGCTGGCGGTGCTGGCGCGACCCTATGCGGCTGGGTTCGAACGGCCGTACGGCTGGGCCTGGGTCCTGGCACTGCATGGCGAGGCGGTGCGGCATGACGCGGCCTGGGGCGCGGCGCTCGAACCACTCGCGCGCGCCTTTGCCGAACGCTTCCACCAGCATTTGCCCAAGCTCACCTATCCGATCCGCGTCGGCACCCACTACAACACCGCCTTCGCGCTGACCTTGGCACGTGACTGGGCGCTCGATCATGATCCCGCGCTGGTGACGCTGATCGACGCGCGCGCGCGCGACTGGTTCGGCGAGGATCGCGGCTGCCAGGCATGGGAGCCGGGCGGCGACGAGTTCCTCTCCTCCGCCCTGTGCGAGGCGCTGCTGATGAGCCGCGTGCTCGGCGACGGCTTCGCGGGCTGGTTCGACGTCTTCCTGCCGGACGCCGTCGCCGGTCGCCCGCAGAGCCTGTTCACGCCCGCCACCGTGTCCGATCGCAGCGACGGGAAGATCGCGCATCTCGACGGGCTGAACCTCAGTCGCGCATGGTGCTGGCGCTCGATCGCAGCCGCGCTGCCGGCGCACCCGATCGCGCCGGTCGCACGCGAAGCGGCGGACGATCACCTCGCCGCCAGCCTGCCGCATCTCGCGGACGATTACATGGGGACGCACTGGCTGGCGACCTTCGCGCTGCTCGCACTCACTGTTTGAAAGGGGCTGGCGCCAAGGCGCTGCTCGTGCGAACCCGATCTTCGAATCGCAATTGCGGGAGAGGGAAATGGCGCTGAAGACGCGCGTCACCGAGATGCTCGGGATCGAGAAGCCGATCATCCAGGCAGCGATGGGCTGGATCGCGCGGTCGCATTTGTCGTCGGCCGTGTCGAACGCCGGCGGGATGGGGATCATCGAGACGTCGTCGGGTGAACTCGACGCGGTGCGCGACGAGATCCTCAAGATGCGGCAACTGACCGACAAACCGTTCGGCGTGAACGTCGCCCAGGCATTCGTGCGCGATCCGGGCATCATCCAGTTCGTGATCGATCAGGGCATCCGCTTCGTCACCACCTCGGCGGGTGACCCGATGAAATATACCGGCATGCTGAAGGCCGCGGGCCTCACCGTATTTCACGTCGTCCCGAGCCTGGCCGGCGCGCTGCGCGCGGTCGAGGCCGGTGTCGACGGCCTGATCGTCGAGGGCGGTGAGGGCGGCGGGTTCAAGAACGCCAAGGACGTCTCCACCATGGTGCTGGTGCCGCAAGTGGTCGAGGCGGTCGACGTCCCGGTCGTCGCCGCCGGCGGCATCATGGACGGGCGTACCATGGCCGCCGCGTTCGCGCTCGGCGCCGAGGGCGTGCTGATGGGCACGCGCATCCTCTCGTCGGCCGAAAGCCCGGTGCACGAGAATTGGAAGACGGCGATCGTCGAGGCGGATTCGACCGACACCGTGTTCCTCAACCGCAGCGGCCCCGGCCCCGCGCTCCGCGCGCTGCGCACCGAGCGCACGACGCGGATCGAGAAGGAGGGCACGCCCAACATCTTCGGCGAATTCGCCGATACGCAGGCGGTCTATTTCGGCGGCGACCTGGAGGCGGGCATTGCGCTCACCGGGCAAGTGGCGGGGCGCATCCGCGAGGTGAAGCCGGTCGCGCAGATCTTCGACGAGACGATGGCGGAATATGAAGCGACGGTCGCGCGCCTGCCGCGGCCCGCGTGAGGGGAGAGGAAGAATGAGCGAAGACGTAACCTACGAAGTCTCCGAAGGCGTCGCCACGCTGACGCTGAACCGCCCGGACCGGATGAACACCATCTCCGGCCCGATGCTGGACGAGCTTACCCGCCTGCTGGTGAAGGCGGGCGAGGATCGCGACGTGCGCGTGATCGTGCTGACCGGCACCGGCCGCGCCTTCTGCGCCGGGCTCGATCTCAACGCCGCCTCGAAGGGGGAGGGGATCGGATCTTCGTCGGCCACCTTCGGCGCGACAATCGACCTTCGCAACACGCCCCCCACCGTGCTCCACGCGCTCGACAAGCCGGTGATCGCTGCGCTCAACGGCTCGGCCGCGGGCTATGGCATGGACCTGGCGCTCGGGTGCGACATCCGCGTCATGGCCTCGGAAGCGAAGCTCGCCGCCGCCTTCGTGAAGCGCGGCGTTTTGCCCGAATCAGGCGGCACCTGGTTCCTGCCGCGCATGATCGGGTGGGCCAAGGCGGCGGAGATCGTCTTCACCGGCCGCACACTGTCGGCGGAGGATTGCCTCAAGGAACGGCTCGTCAACGAAGTCGTGCCGGCCGATCAGGTCGCCGCGCGCGCGCGCGCGCTGGCGCTGGAGATCGCGGCCAACGCCCCGATGGCGGTGCAGGGCGCCAAGCGGCTGATGCGCATGGGGATGGAAGAAACCTTCGATACCCATGTGCAGCACGTCTATCTGCAGCTGCTGCCCTTGTTCCAGAGCCAGGATTTCCGCGAGGGCATGGCGAGCTTCCTCGAAAAGCGCCCGGCGAAGTTCACCGGCAAATAATGCATCGACGCGGCGCCGCGGCCATCATCCCGCGGCGCCGCGCCGCCTGTTAACGATGATGATTGATCGGTCGCTTACCGGTGGCGGGCACAGACTTGGCCGATGCGCCACGACCGCTCGTTCCACCGCACCGCCGCCCGCCGGCGCGCACCTGCGCCGATCAGCTTCTGGCCTAGGCCGCGTCGGCGGCGCAAGCTGCCGTTCGCCGCAATGCTGGCGCTGGCGATCGCGACCGGCCTCGCCGCCGGCGTCTCTTTCGTCGCCGACACGCCGGCGCCCGGCACGGCCACTGCAGCCACGACGCGCCACTTCGCGCTTTGCCACACCGGCGGCGGCGAGAATTGCGTGGTGGATGGCGACACGATCTGGATCGGCGGCGAAAAGGTGCGGCTTGCCGATATCGACACGCCCGAAACCCACCCGCCACGCTGTCCTGAGGAGGCGGCGCTGGGGGAACAGGCGACGCGTCGGTTGCAGGAATTGCTCAACGCCGGCCCTGTCACGCTGGCCGATGCCGATCGCCCGACCGATCGCTACGGCCGCCGCCTCGCGATCGTCACGCGTGACGGCCAGTCGCTCGGCGATACGCTGATCGAGGAAGGGCTGGCGCGCCCCTGGGAAGGCCGCCGCCGTCCCTGGTGTTCCTGATCCGCTGCTACCCGATGATCAGCCGCGGAGCCGCTCGTGGTGGCGGATCACCTCGTCGATGATGAAACGCAGGAACTTCTCGCTGAATTCGGGATCGAGCTCGGCTTCCTCGGCCAGCGCGCGCAACCGCGCGATCTGTGCTTCCTCGCGGCCCGGATCGGCCGGGGGCAGCCCCGATTCGGCTTTGTAGCGCCCCACCGCCTGCGTCACCTTGAATCGTTCGGCGAGCAGGCAAACGAGTGCCGCGTCGATATTGTCGATGCTCTTGCGATAACCCCTCAGCACCTCGTCCGGCATTCGCGTCCTCCCACTATCCCGCGGTTGCGGCCTTGCGCCCGCGTCCGTAGAGGCACTTGCAGATGAGCGCCACCATCCACCGCCTCGCCGGCCGCCAGCCGTCGCTTGATCCGATGATCCAGCTCGTCGCTGGCGACATGAACCTTGTGAATGCCGCGATCCTCGATCGCATGCAGTCACAGATCCCGCTGATTCCCGAACTGGCCGGTCACCTGATCGCCGGCGGGGGCAAGCGCATGCGCCCGATGCTGACGCTCGCGAGCGCCAAGCTGCTCGGCTATTCCGGCACGCGCCATCACCGGCTGGCCGCCGCGGTCGAGTTCATCCACACCGCGACGCTGCTGCACGACGACGTGGTCGACGGGTCCGATCTTCGCCGCGGCAAGCGCACCGCGAACATCATCTGGGGCAATCCGGCGAGCGTGCTGGTCGGCGATTTCCTGTTCTCGCGCAGCTTCGAGCTGATGGTGGAGGACGGCAGCCTCAAGGTGCTGAAGATCCTGTCCAACGCCAGCGCCGTGATCGCGGAGGGCGAGGTGCATCAGCTCACCGCCGCGCGCCGCGTCGATACGGCGGAGGATCGCTATCTCGAGATCATCAACGCCAAGACCGCGGCGCTGTTCGCCGCCGCCTGCCGCATCGCCGCGGTGGTGGCCGAGCGACCGGAGTCGGAGGAAGTGGCGCTCGACGCCTACGGCCGTAACCTCGGCATCGCCTTCCAGCTGGTCGACGATGCGATCGACTATACGTCGGACGCGGGCACGATGGGCAAGGACGCGGGCGACGATTTCCGCGAGGGCAAGATGACCCTGCCGGTGATCCTGGCGTATGCGCGCGGCAGCGAAGAGGAACGCAAGTTCTGGAAGGATGCGGTCGAGGGCCGGCGCGACACGGACGCGGATTTCGCCCATGCGATCGAGCTGGTCCGCGCCACCCGCGCCGTCGACGACACGATCGCCCGCGCACGCCATTACGGCCAGCGCGCGATCGACGCGCTTGGCCCCTTCGCCAGCGGCAAGGCCAAGGACGCGATGATCGAGGCAGTCGAATTCGCCATCGCACGAGTCTACTGAGCGGCGCCGATACCTGTCGTCACCCCGGCCCCGAGCCGGGGTCCGCTTCTGCTCACACCACCGACAATCCAGCGGCACCCGGATCAACTCCGGAGTGGCACCTAAACCCGGCTAGATCGCCTCCGCCGGCTCCAGGACGCAGGCGCCGTCGCCGGTCTCCACCTGCAGCATCGCATGGCCGATGCCGAAATCATGGTGCAGCATGTCCTGCGCCGATTGCAGAAACGCATCTCCCGGGTGGCCGCCCGGCATCAGCAGATGCGCCGTCAGCACCGGCTCGGTGGTGGACATCGGCCAGATATGAAGATCGTGGATCGCCGCCACGCCCGGCAGGCCGGCGAGCGCCGCGCGCACGCGATCGTAATCGATGGCCCGCGGCACGGCGGCAAGGCTCATCTCCACCGTCTCGCGCAGCAGCCCCCACGTCTGCCAGAAGATCAGCGCCGCGATGGCGAGGCTGACGACGGGATCGATCCACGATGCGCCCGTCAGCCAGATGCCGATGCCCGCCAGCACCACGCCGGCGGAAACCGCCGCATCGGCCAGCATGTGCAGATAGGCACCGCGGATGTTCACGTCGCCCTTTCGCCCGCGCGCGAACAGCCACGCCGTCACCCCGTTGATCAGGATGCCGACCGCCGCCACCGCAGAAACGGTCAGCCCCGGTACGGTCGCCGGCTCCCCGAAACGGTTCACTGCCTCCACGGAAATGGCGCCGATCGCCACCAGCAGCAGCACCGCGTTCGCCAGCGCGGCGAGGATCGTCGATCCTTTCAGGCCGTACGTGAAGCGCTTCGACGGCGGGGTGCGGGCAAGCACCGCCCCGGCCCAGGCCACCGCCAGGCCAAGCACATCGGACAGATTGTGCCCGGCGTCGGCAAGCAGCGCGACGGAACCGGTCCACAGCCCGGCCGATGCCTCCGCCACGACATAGACGAGGTTGAGCGAGATGCCGATCGCGAAGGCGCGATCCCAGGTCGCGGGCGGCGCGGGGTGATGATGGTGGCCATGATCGTGGCCTCCGTGGTGATCCCCATGGTGGTGCCCGTGGCCGTGGTGCGCATGACCCATGGTTGCTGATTAGCAGGGCGGGCGAAGCGAGGCTAGGATGGCCGCGTGGCGCTGCTCCGTCTGGCGGAAGCGTCGCCTTAACCTGTCGGAACTAGGGGGTGGCCGATGCTTCGCGTGCTGACGCTTTCCACGCTGTTCCCGGACGAGAGCCGCCCCAATTTCGGCGTGTTCGTCGAACGGCAGACGATCGGCCTTGCCGCGCTGCCGGATGTGGAGGTGCGGGTGGTGGCGCCGATCGGCCTGCCGCCGTGGCCGCTTAGGCGCCACGCGCATTATCGCCCGCTCGCCACGGTGCCGCGTGCCGAAACATGGAAGGGACTTGAGGTCCAGCGTCCGCGCTTCACCGTCTGGCCGGGAATGGGCGGTCGGTTCCATGCCCCGGCGCTGGTGCGCACGCTCGAGCCCGTGCTTCGCCGGCTGGGCGCGGACTTTCCGTTCGACGTGATCGACGCGTCCTTCTTCTTCCCCGATGGTCCCGCGGCAGTTGCGCTCGGGCGGCGGTTCGGCGTGCCCGTCTCGATCAAGGCGCGCGGTGCGGACATCCATCACTGGGGCCACGCGGCAGGCACGGCGCGCCAGGTGCTCGCGGCCGGGCAGGGGGCCGAGGGCCTGCTCGCCGTCTCCGCCGCGATGCGCGACGACATGGCCGCGATCGGAATTCCTGCCGGCAAGGTCCGCGTCCACCATACCGGCGTCGATCTCACCCGTTTCGCCCCGGTCGATCGCGCCGCCGCTAAGGCGACACTGGGGATCAGCGGGCCCCTGGTGATCTCGGTCGGCGCGCTCATCCCGCGCAAGGGGCATGACGTGGTGATCGACGCGGTGGCGCGCCTGCCAGGCGTCTCGCTGCTGATCGCAGGGGAGGGGCCGGAGCGCGCCGCGCTACAGGCGGCGATTGCCCGGCATAACGCGGCGGATCGCATCCGTCTGCTCGGCGCGGTGCCGCATGGCGAGCTGCCGGCGCTGATCGCCGGGGCGGACGCGATGGCGCTCGCCTCCGCGTCCGAAGGGCTTGCCAATGCCTGGGTCGAGGCGCTCGCCTGCGGCACGCCGGTGGTGATCACCGGTGCCGGCGGCGCCGCCGAACTGGTGACCGGGCCGGTCGCGGGGCGCATCGTGCCGCGCGACGCCGCCGCCTTCGCCGCCGCCATCCATGATGTGCTGGCCGCGCCGCCCGCAGCGGCCGATGTGCGCCGCTTTGCGGAAGGGTTCACTTGGGAGGCGAATGCTTTTGCCTTGCGCGATCATCTGCAAGGGCTGGTGGCGCGGCGCCAGGCTTAGGTAGGCGCGCCATAAAGCAGAAGGGCCGCGGCACCCCCCGATGCCGCGGCCCACTCCCCTTACGCGGGAGCCGGTAAACTCGTGATGTCAGGCGACCTTGGCGGTCACCTCGTCGGGTTCACGCAGCACATAGCCGCGGCCCCACACCGTCTCGATGTAATTCTCGCCTTCGCACGCCATGCTCAGCTTTTTGCGCAGCTTGCAGATGAAGACGTCGATGATCTTCAGTTCGGGCTCGTCCATGCCGCCATAGAGATGGTTCAGGAACATCTCCTTGGTCAGCGTCGTGCCCTTGCGGAGCGACAGCAGCTCCAGCATCGCATATTCCTTGCCCGTCAGGTGAACGCGCGCGCCATCGACTTCGACGGTCTTGGCATCGAGGTTCACCGAGAGCTTGCCGGTCTTGATCACCGACTGCGAGTGGCCCTTCGATCGGCGCACGACGGCATGGATGCGCGCCACCAGTTCCTCGCGGTGGAACGGCTTGGTGACGTAATCGTCGGCGCCGAAGCCGAAGCTGCGCACCTTCGAATCCATCTCGCTCACGCCCGACAGGATCAGCACCGGCGTCGAGACGCGCGCGACGCGCAGCTTCTTCAGCACGTCATAGCCGTGCATGTCCGGCAAGTTCAGATCGAGCAGGATGATGTCGTAATCATACAGCTTGCCAAGATCCAAGCCTTCCTCGCCCAGATCGGTCTGGTAGACGTTGAAGCCTTCGGCGGACAGCATCAGATCGATCGCCTTGGCGGTCGTCGGCTCGTCCTCGATCAGCAGCACTCGCATGAGTCGTTCCCCCGTTTGCGAGCGCCGCGGCAACACCGCCGCGCCCCAACCGATTCATTAACCACACGAGGAATGAACGCAAAAGGTTAATTAGGAATTAATCCAGCTTAACTGCCGAGTCGCGCTCGGTGCCGTCGGCCGTGAACAGTGATCGGTGACGGCTTCTGGGAATATCCTCGCCCAATGTGTCGCGCAGGTACAGGCTGCGGATCAGGGTATAGATCACCACCAGCAACGCAGCCGAGAAGAACAGGCCGAAAAGTCCGAATACGGCACCGATGCCCAGGATCGCGAACAGCGTCACGGCGGGCGGAATGGCGATCACCCGGCTGGTTACATAGGGCGTGATGAAATTGGTCTGGATCACCCGGACGATCGCAAACACGCCCAGCGTCCACAGCACGTGGCTGACGGACTTGGTGGCGGCGAGGCCAAGCGCCGGGATCATCGCCGCGAGCGGGCCGACATAAGGGATGAACTCGCTGATGCCGGTGAGGAGGCCAAGCGCCGGCGAGGAGGGGACGCCGATCCACCACAGGCCAACCCCGATCAGCAGCCCCATGGTCGTCATCTGGATCAGCTGTGCGCGCAGCCACAGCCGCAGCGTGGAAGCGGTGTCGAGCAGCGCATCCTCCACCACGGCGCGCTTTGACGGCGGCATCAGCAGCAGGAAGCCGCGCTCGTAGATCTTGGGATCGACCGCGAAGAAGATCGCGCCAACCAGCACCAGCAGGGCGTTCAGCACGAACGCGCCGGCGCCTTCCGCCAGCCCGCCGATGTCCTGCGCGATCCGGCTGCCGGCGAAGGCCGCGCGCACGGCGTCGACCACCTTCGCGCCGACCGGCGATTGCGACATCTGTCCGCCGATCTCGTCCAGGATGCCCGGCAGCTCGGTCACCAGCACGTTGACCTGAGTGCGAAACTCGACGCCGAACAGCCAGCCCAGCAGCCCCATGATCGCCAGGATCGTGATGATCGCGGTGCCCAGCGCCGCCTTTTGCGGCATGCGCAACCGCTTCTCGTAGATCTCGGCGATCGCATGGATGACGATCGCACCCAGGATCGATCCGAAGGCGAGGATCAGCAGGTCGCCCATGAAGTAGAGCGCCGCGGCCAGCGCCCCGACGACAAGGATCAGGAACAGCCGGCGGATGAACCGCGCGTCGTCGTCATCGGGGGCAAGCCGGTTCATCACCGACGAACGTGGCAGAATTCCCGATGTTGCAACAGATCAATCGGCGTCGCTGCCCATCCCCACCTTGGGCTTCATCGCCAGCCAGTCGGCGAGCGTGAGTTTGCCCGTCGGGCTGGTGTTGGCGCTCATGCCGTTCGCCATCAGCTCGATCGCCCAGCGCGCACGCTGCGGCTCCTGCGCGCCGGTCGCGTCCGCCGGCACCCACAGGTCATATTCGCGCATATGCCCGTCCGCGGCGGTGAACAGCACGCAGATGTCCGCCGCCAGCCCGCAGATCACCAGCCGCGTGATCCCCAGCCGCGGCAGCAGCGCAGGCAAGGTGGTGGCGTAGAAGCCGGAGGATTCGGGCTTGATGACGAAATAATCCTCAGGCGTGGGTGCCAGCGCCTGTGCGATCTGCGCCCCCTTGCCTTCGCGGATCCAGCCGATGAGGTCGCTCCACTCGTCGCGCCAGCGGCCGTAATTGTCGTTGACGAAGATCACCGGCACGTCCGCCGCGGCGGCCTGCTCGCGCAGCGACGTGATCGGATCGATCATCGCCGCGGCCGCCTGCTTCAACGCGTCCCCGCCGTCGAAATCGAAGGTGTTGAGCACGTCGATGATGAGGATGGCGGCTTTTCCGGTCATGCCCGCGGGGTAGCGCCTCTTGGAAAGCGCACAACGATCTCGATCAATCGCGCAGCCGTTCTGACAGGAAGGCGATCAGCGCCTCGACCCGCGCGGGGCGCAGCGGGCTCGGCGGCGTCAGCAGGTGCAGGCCGACCGGCGCCGGCCGCCAATCCGGCAGGATCTCGACCACCGCGCCCGTTTCCATCGTATCGCCCAGGATGAACGCGGGCAGCCGCGCGATGCCCAGCCCGCCGGTCAGCGCCGGCATCAGCGCCTCGCCGCTGTTCGCCGCGATCGGCCCCTGCGCCTTCACCGAAACCTCAGTCCCCTCGGGCCCCCGAAAGCGCCACGGGCCGGAGACGTTGGTATAGCCGAGCAGCGCGTGGTCCCCCAGCTGCCCGGGATGCGTCGGCGTGCCGTGACGCTCCAGATAGGCGGGCGCCGCGACAAGGTAGGAATTGATCGAGCACAGCCGCCGCGCGCGCAGCGAGCTGTCCGGCAATTCCGCGATGCGCAGCGCGACGTCGAACCCCTCGGCGACGATGTCCACACGTGCGTCGGAGAGGTTCAACTCCACCTCGATCCCCGGATGTGCCGCCAGGAACTCCGCCAGCAGCGGCGCGACATGCGAAACGCCGAAGGTCATCGGCGCGGCCAGCCGGATCCGCCCCGCCGGCGCGCTCGCCGCATCGCGCGCCGCTTCCTCCGCCGCCTGCGCGGAGGCTAGGATCAGCGCGGCATGTTCGGCCAGCGGCCGCCCCGCCTCGGTCAATGACAGGCGCCGCGACGTACGATGGAACAGCGACTGGCCAAGATCCGCCTCCAGCCGAGACACGGCCTTGGAGACGGTCGCCTTGCTCAGCCCCAGCGCGTCCGCCGCAGCGGTGAACGAGCGATGCTCGGCAACGGTGGCGAAGATCGCCCAGGCTTCAAGATCAGGCAGCCGCATGATGCTGGCGTATCATCTGAAACAATCCGTTTCAATCGTTTCGGTTTTCGCGACCCGCGCTTCATCTTATCTCCGCCTCAACAACGGAGGTTTTCATGACCGACACCCGCTCCCGCATCGATCGCCGCCCCTTCGAAAGCCTCGGCCACGCCGATCATGGCTGGCTGGACGCGCGGCATCATTTCAGCTTCGCCAATTACTATGATCCCGCCCGCATGCTGGGGCGCAATCCGCGTCTGGAACGATGACAAGATCGCCCCGCAGACCGGTTTCCCGCCGCACCCGCACCGCGACATGGAGATCATCACCTATGTCCGTACCGGCGCCGTCACCCACCAGGATTCGATGGGCAACAAGGGCCGCACCGGCGCTGGCGATGTGCAGGTGATGAGCGCCGGCACGGGCGTTCGCCACGCGGAATATAATCTGGAGGACGAGACCACCACGCTCTTCCAGATCTGGATCGAGCCGCGTGCGAAGGGCGGCAGCCCGGCGTGGGGCGCCAAGCCCTTCCCCAAGGGCGATCGCTCCGGCCGCTTCGTGGTGCTCGCCAGCGGCTTTGCCGAGGATGCCGAGGCGCTGCCGATCCGCGCGGATGCGCGGGTGATGGGCGCCACGCTGAAGGCTGGCGAGACCGTCACCTACACCGTGGGCGAGGGGCGGCACGCCTATCTCGTCCCGGCGACGGGCGCGATCACCATCGACGGCGAGGCCATCAACACCCGTGATGGCGCGGCGCTGGTCGGCGGTACGTACACGATTGCGGCAACCGAAGAGGCCGAACTGGTTCTCGTCGACGCCGAGTGACCTGCACGCCCTTCCGCGTGGGCGGAAGGGGCGGGGGAGGCGAAATCCTCCCCCGCGTGTTTACCGGGTCTGGTGACAGGCCCCCAACCCCGATCCCTCCCGCACGCGGCAGGGGCGCCATTGGAGACACATCATGACGAAGGTTCTTGTCCTTTATTATTCGTCCTACGGCCACCTTGCCACCATGGCCGATGCCATCGCCGAGGGCGCGCGGGCCGGCGGCGCCGAGGTCGATGTGCGCCGCGTGCCCGAAACGGCGCCGAAGGAAGTGGCGGAGGCCGCGGGCTTCCGCGTCGACAATTCCCACCCGGAGATCGAAAGCGTGAATGCGCTGGCCGATTATGATGCGATCATCATCGGCGCGCCGACCCGCTTCGGCCGCATGCCCAGCCAGATGGCCGCGTTCCTCGATCAGGCCGGCGGCCTGTGGGCAAAGGGTGCGCTGAACGGCAAGGTCGGCGGTGCCTTCACCTCCACCGCTACCCAGCATGGCGGCCAGGAAGTCACCCTATTCTCGATCATCACCAATTTGCTGCATTTCGGCATGACGGTGATCGGCCTCGACTATGGCTATCAGGCGCAGATGAACATGGAGGCGATCCACGGCGGCTCGCCTTATGGCGCCACCACGCTCGCCGGCGGGGACGGCAGCCGCCAGCCGAGCGAGATCGACCTTGGCGGCGCCCGCTACCAGGGCAAGCGCATTGCCGAGACGGCCGCCAAGCTGAAGGGCTGATCGCGAACCCCGCCACCCCGGGTACGATGCCGGGGTGGCAGCCGGCGCGGGGACCCGGCTTGGCCTACCCGCGCTGCGCCTTGCGCCGCGCTTTCTCTTCCTGCCGCTCGCGCCGTTCCCGCTCCCGCCGCTGCTTGCGGGTTTCCGGCGGAGGCGGCGCGATCGTCTGCACCGCCGGCGGCGGCGTCACCTTCGGCATAACCGGGTCGATCGCCGGATCGGCGGGAAACTCCGCCCGCGCGCGGCGGAACAGGAACCGCGCCCGCTGCGCGCCGGGCACATTCGCATTTGCGCCCACCCAGCGCCAATGCCACGGCTCCCACTTCACATTCTGCTTGTTCCCCGGCGGGAAGGACATTTCGAAGCCGAAGCGCGGCGCGTTCTTCGCCAGCCAGCGAAACGCGGGCTTCGCCGCCATGCACGCCTCGGCATCCGGGCAGCCATTGGCGGGCCGCACCGTGAAATCCAGCGCATAGCCCGTGGCGTGTTCGCTATGCCCCGGCGGCGCGGCGGAGATCGCGCGATCCTCGCCACTCGCGCTCAGCCTCGTCCGGCAAAAGGTCGCCTGTTGCCGCTCGATCGAACGATGGCAGGACAGGGCATAAAGCTGCCCCTGCACGGCCGGGTCGCCCTGCGCCGCCGCCAGCAATCTCTGCAGGTCCGCCATCGCCTCGGGGCGCAGCTGGCAGCCATAGATCGAAAGGCCCGTGGGCGCGCTCACCAGTGCCCCCGGCGCGGCATCGCCATAGGGCAGGTGCCCGAGTGCGCGGCCGTCCTTGCCGATCGCGACGTTCGCGCCGTCGCACAATTGCGCCTGGGCCGGTGCGGCAACCGCGATCAGGGCAAGAAACAGGTGGCGCATCGACACCCTCTCTGGCCTCCGGCGCCCCACGATGGCAAGGGCGGGCGCATGATAGGTGACCGGGTACTCTTCCTCGACGGCGAAGCGCTGGTGATCGACAAGCCGGCGGGCTTGCCGGTCGATCGGCCGCGTGATGGCTCGATCAGCCTCGAGAATCACATGGCGAACCTCACCTTCGGCTTCCGCCGCTGGCCGCAGCCGGTGCATCGCCTCGACCGCGACACCAGCGGCTGCCTGCTCCTGTCGCGCAATCCCAAGGCGCACGCCCGGCTGCAGCAGGCGTTCGAGGCAGGGCAGGTGACGAAGCGTTACCTCGCGATCCTCGATGGCGTGCCGGAAGGCGAAGGCGGCGAAATCGATTTCCCGCTCGGCAAGATCTCCAGTGCCGAGCGCGGCTGGCGGATGACGCGCGATGCCGCGGGCAAATCCGCGCGCACCGCGTGGCGCCTGCTCAAGGTGCGCGACGATCGCGCGCTGGTCGAATTCCGCCCTGCCACCGGCCGCACGCACCAGATCCGCGTCCATGCGCTGGAGGGGCTTGGCGTTCCGGTGGTCGGCGATCCCGTCTACGGCCGCGCGCACAAGGCCGGCATGATGCTGCACGCGGCGACGCTGATCGTGCCGCGTCCGGGCAAGCCCGATGTCAGCGCCGAGGCGCCCTGGCCGCCGCGCTTCTCCGAAGTCGGCTTCTCGGAAGCAGACGTCGCGGCGCCGGGCGCCGATGGCTGAGGTGCCGGAGGACGCGATCGAGGAACGCTTCCTCGCCGCGACCGGCCCCGGCGGACAGAACGTCAACAAGGTCGCCACCGCCTGCCAGCTGCGGGTGGATGTCTTCAAGCTTGGCCTTCATCCCGAAACCTTCCGCCGGCTGAAGCTGCTGGCGGGGTCACGGCTCACATCATCCGGCACATTGGTCATCACCGCGCGCCGCTATCGGACGCAGGAAAGCAACCGCGCCGATGCCCGCGCGCGGCTGGCCGAGCTGCTCGCGAAGGCCGAGGAGCGGGAGGCGCGCCGGGTGAAGACCAAGCCGTCTCGCGCCGCCAAGGCGAAGCGGGTGGACGAGAAGAAGGGCCGCAGCGCGGTGAAGGCCGGGCGCGGCAAGGTGCGGGACTATTGACGCGCCCGTATTGAAGCTTTGCCTGCGTGTATTATATCCGCGACACACCTCATGGACAGGACCGCTATGGCGAAGAAGGGCAAGAAGGGTTTCCGCATCCCCAAGGAAATCGGGGGGGTGAAGGTGCCGAAGGAAGCACGCCGTGCGGGCGAGGCGCTGATCGAGAAGGTCAACACGCCTGCCGGTCGCCAGGCGCTCGCCTCGGGCGTTGCCATGGCGGCGTCGGCCGCGGCCGCCGTCGCGGCGAAGCAGGCGCGTGGTGCGGCCAGGCCGTCGCAGGCCGCCGCCGCCGATGCCCAGCCCGCCGCCTGTCATAACAACAATCCTCAGCAACCAGGTCAGGGCGGCACTGCCAATCTTGATCAAGTTGCGGAGGCGTTCGGCCAGGCGGCGGATGCTTTCATGAACAAGATGTTCGGACGCCGCTAAGCAACTCGTCTTACTGGCGCTGCGTCGTTTCTTGCGGTAACGCAAGACATTCGGGCGGAGCGCTTGTGGGGCAGTGGAACGCGATCACTGATACATTCCTCGCCGCGGCAGTTCAGCCGCAGCGCTGGATCGATGCACTCGAACTTCTCGCCGACGCGACGGGTTCCGATCACGCCCAGCTGATCGGCATCGGCCCCGGCTATTCGCTCGGCTTCAACTGGGCCAACGGCCTGACGGAAGCGGAGCGGCAGCTTGCCGACGCCGACGGCATGGTCTCGCCCGACACGAACTTTCGCGTCGCCGCTGGCTTCGATGCGCCCGTCGGCCAGATCATCCGCGAGGATCGCTATCAGGCGGTGACGCCCCTGCTGCGGGACGATCGCTATCTCGATCTATGCCGCGATCTCGATATCCTGTTCGGCTGCCAGACGAACGTGCGGGTCGATGATCGCGGTCTGATCGGCTTTGCATTGCTGCGCTCGCACCGCACCGGGCCGACGACGCCCGAGGCGATCGATATCTTCGCCCGCGCCGTCGACAGTGCCGCCGCCGCCACTGCGCTGCAGACCTCGCTCGAGCAGGAGGCGCACCAGCTGATCGCCGGAAGTTTCGAGGCGATGGATATCGCCTGTTTCGTGCTCGATCAGCGGATGACCGTCCACGCCATGACGCGCCCGGCGGAGGCCTTGCTGCGCGACGGCGTCATGCGGCTCGAGGGCGGCCGCGTGACATTGCCGGTCCAGGCCGATGATCGGCGCCTGGCGTCCGCCAGCAATGCGGTCGCCGCGCAGCGCACCTTGCTCGGCAATGTCATCGTGCGCACCGGCGCGGGGATGATGGTGCTGAAGCTCCATCGTCTCCCGGCTCGCGAATGGAACATGGGCTTCGCGCCCTTCGCGATCCTAGTGGTCAACCGCCCCGGCGGCGGCAGCGCCGCGGCGGATATCGCCTTCCTACGCGATCATCATGGGTTGACGACCGCGGAAGCGGAGGTCGCGCTGCTGCTTCGCGCCGGCCATGGCCGCGCGGCGATCTGCGCCCAGCGTGGCATCACCCGCGAAACGCTGCGCAGTCACTTGAGGGCGCTGTTCGCCAAACTTGGGGTTCACAAGGAAACCGAGGCGCTGCACCTGCTGCACATCATGCTGCCATGATCCGCCATTCATGCACTTTGTTCGCCATGCCGCGCCATCTGGCCCACATCTTTGACCGGCAAAACATCGGGGTAAGGCAGCACCAGCCGGCCGTCCGGCGCGGCGGTGAAGGTGGTCTGCGTCGGATAGGGGATGCTGATCCCTTCCGCGCCTAAACGGCGGAAAACCGCCAATCCCACCTTGGTCCGCGCGTCATAGGCCTTCTGGTAATCGGCATGCGACGTATCGAATTCCAGCTCGAAATCGACCGACGACGCGCCGAACTGCACGAATCCGCAACGTACGAACACTTCGTCCTGTTGTTCGACCACCTCGCGCAAGATCTGAGGCAGTCGATCAAGCAGGTCGGGATTGGTCTCATAAGCAACGCCGATCGCCAGCTTTGTGCGACGTCGATCGCGCTGCGAATTGTTGATGATTTCCTTGTCGAGCAAGTTCTTGTTCGAGATGACGCGCTCTTCGCCGTTGATCCCGCGCACCCGCGTTGACTTGAGACCGATCTCCTCGACCGTCCCCGAACTGCTGTCGTAACTGATAGAATCGCCGCGCCGGAACGGGCGGTCGAAGATGATCGCCAGCGCCGCGAACAAATCCGCAAAGATCCCCTGCGCCGCGAGACCGATCGCGATACCGCCCACGCCCAGACCTGCGACAAGGCCGGTGACGTTCACGCCAAGGTTGTCGAGCACCACCACCAGCGCGATCGCGAACACGACGATCGTCACCAGCAGGCGGATCAGGCCCATGGCGTTCATCAGCGCCTCGCCTGAGTAATTCTCGGACTTGGTGCGATGCTCGATCGCGCCCAGGATCAGCTCGCGCGCCCAGATCGCCGCCTGGAAGACGGCCGCCAGCGTGAACAGGAAATCGATCGTCTTGGTGACGATCAGCGGCGGATCGGTGTATCCGGAGACCAGCTTCGCCGCGACCATGATGATGAAGAAGGTGCCGGTGCGCTGGATCGCGCGTCCGAGGATCGCCGACCATCCGGCGCCGGAGGCGGACCGATGCGCCAGCCGCGGGCCAAGGCTGCGCAGCCACAACAGCGCGAGCGCGACGCCTGTGCCTACCGCAATCGCAATGGCCACTTGCAGCCAGTGATCGCCGATCCACTCTGCGCTGGAGGTCCAGAAGGTGTGAACCTGATGCTGGATCTCATCCGCCGAAATGTTCGGCAGGGGATCGGTCTTGTTCTTGGCTGCCATATACCTCTTCTACGCCGCTTTTCGCTCGCCTTCCGACTCACCGGTTTCAAGGAACGCAATGAGGCCGCGTTCCGCCCGGCTCAGCCACCTTGTCGAGCGCGGCAGGTTCAGTGCCGCACGAAAAGCCGCCTGACCATCCTTCACCAGCGCGATCAGTGCCGGATGGACATAGGATTTCCGCGCGATCGCCGGCGTATTGCCGAGCCGCTCCGTCACCGGGGCTAGCAGCGTCTTGAGGCTCAGGTCCTGTTTCGCCTGCGCCAGTGCCTCGAAGGCGATCGCGCTCGCACCCCAGGTGCGGAAGTGCTTGGCGGTGAACGCCTCGCCCATCGCTTCCTTGATATAGGCGTTGACGTCCGACGAGGTGACCGGCCGCGGCGATCCATCGGCGTCGACGTACTGGAACAGCTTCTGGCCCGGCAGATCCTGGCATTTCTTCACGAAGCGCGCGAGGCTGCCGTCATTGATCGTCAGCGTCTTCAGCTTGCCCGATTTCGCGCGATACTGGAGCTTCAGCGTACTTCCGCGGATCTTCGCGTGCCGATCGCGCAGCGTGGTCGCGCCGAAGCTCTTGTTGCTCTTGGCGTAGATCTCGTTCCCGACCCTCAGATGCCCGATGTCGAGCAGCTTCACGATCGCGGCAATCGTCTTTTCCTTGCTGTGGCCGCGCTGGCGCAGATCGGCCTCGACCCGCTCGCGCAGCTTCGGCAGCGCACGGCCGAAAGCGGCGCACAGATTGTATTTCTCGTCCTCCCGCGCGGCGCGGAAATCGGCGTGATAGCGATATTGTTTGCGGCCCTTCTCGTCCCAGCCGACTGCCTGGATGTGCCCGTCCGGGTCGGGGCAGAACCACGCGTCACGATACGCCGGCGGCAGGCCGATGGCGTTCAGCCGGTCGATCTCGTCCCGGTCGGTGATCCGTGCGCCATCGGGATCGAAATAGGCCCAGCCGAAGCGCATCTTGCGCCGGGTGATGCCGGGCTCTTCATCGTCGTGATAGACGATCCTTGACGTTTCCACCTGCTACCTCCGCGTGGCTCGGGAAATGCGCGGGCCATCGCAGGGTTCCGGAACGCGGAACGACGCCAGTTGGTTGAGGCGCCATTCCAGACACAGGAGTTGCCCCCAACATGTCCGATCTTTCCCAGGCTCGGGTGCTGATTCTCGCGACCGACGGGTTCGAGGATTCCGAATTGTTCGAGCCGCGCCAGGCG
The DNA here is from genome assembly GCF_045369135.1 of Sphingomonas sp. 179-I 2A4 NHS. Lineage (NCBI taxonomy): Bacteria > Pseudomonadati > Pseudomonadota > Alphaproteobacteria > Sphingomonadales > Sphingomonadaceae > Sphingomonas > Sphingomonas sp. 179-I 2A4 NHS. The sequence goes on from NZ_JBIQFL010000004.1 coordinate 53,245, forward strand.
TTGCTCGACGCGGGCGCGAAGGTAACGCTCGCCTCGATCAAGACCGACCCTATCCAGGGCGTGAAGCACGACAGCGATCCCACGCGCACCATCACTCCGGATCTGACGCTCGATCAGGTCGACACGGAGGATTTCGACGCGCTGCTTTTGCCGGGCGGCGTCGGCAACCCCGACAAGCTGCGCATGGAGGATCGCGCCGTCTCGATCGTCGGCGAGTTCATGGACGACGAAAAGATCGTTGCCGCCATCTGCCACGCCCCGTGGCTGCTAGTTGAGGCCGATGTGGTGGACGGGCGGCGGGTGACGAGCTGGCCTTCGGTCCGCACCGATCTCGAAAATGCCGGCGCTGATGTGGCGGACGAAGAGGTGGTGATCGATGGCAACCTCATCACCAGCCGCAAGCCCGACGACATCCCCGCGTTCAACCGTGCGCTGATCCAGGCGCTGGAGGATGATCTCGCCGGCTGAGCCTGGCGCTTGCCGTCACCGGTCCGTATCCCCAATGTACGGGCTATGACGGATAGTGCGATCCCGGCCTCGGCCGCCACGCAGGACTTTCGCCGCGTGGCGGTCGACGGCGGTGACAGCGCGACTCAGCGCGCGGTCGCCGAGGAATTGCCCGTCGCGATCGAGTGCAACGGCATCGCCTATGCAGTGTTGATGGCGACGCCAGCAGATATCGAGGATCTGGCCTATGGCTTCGCGCGCAGCGAACGGCTGATCGACGACGCCGATGATGTTCGCGGGGTCGATCTGCATGTGACCAGCGGCGGGATCGTCGCCCGCGTGTCGCTGGCCAATCGCGTCGCCACGCGGATCAGCGATCGCGTCAGGCATCGCACATCGGACGGGTCCTGCGGCATTTGCGGGGTGGAGACGCTGGCACAGGCGCTGCGGCCGCTGCCGGGCGCCACGACTTGGGATGGCGACGATGCGGCGGTGTTCCGCGCCTATCAGGACCTTCGCTCGGCGCAGTTGCTGAATGCGGCCACCGGCGGGGTGCATGGCGCGGCAGCCTGTACCCGCGAGGGCGTCATCCGCCTCGTGCGCGAAGATGTCGGCAGGCATAATGCGTTCGACAAGCTGATCGGCGCGATGATGCGCGCCGGCCTCACGTGGGACGGCGGTTTCGCGCTGCTCACCTCGCGCTGTTCCTATGAGCTGGTGGAGAAGGCGGTGCTCGCCGAATGCCCGCTGCTCGCGACGATCTCCGCGCCGACACGGCTTGCGCTCGACCGCGCTCGCGAAGCGGGGCTTGCGCTGCGCACGCTGGTGCGCGGGGATTCGCTGCTGGCGACGTGACGGCGCGGCTGGGCGGCGCCGTCACGCGGCCAATCAACGGGTCGAAACGTTCAGCTTCACGTCGACATTGCCCTTGATCGCATTCGAATAGGGGCAAACGGCGTGTGCGGCCTGGACGATCTCTTCGGCCTTCGCCTGATCCACCCCGGCGATGGTGACGTCGAGCGTAACGGCCAATCCGAAGCCGCCCTGGTCAGTCGGCAGCAGGCCCACTTCGCTGGTCACTTCGATGTCATTGTCGCGCACCTTGTCCGCTTTGCCGCGCGTGACGTGGATCACGGCATTCTCGAAGCAGGCAGCATAGCCAGCGGCGAACAGCTGCTCAGGGTTGGTCGCGCCGCCCTTGCCGCCGAGTTCCTTGGGCATGGCGAGTTGGAGGTCGAGGATGCCGTCCTCGCTCTTGATGGTGCCGCTGCGACCGCCGACGGCGGTAACTTTGGTCGTGTACAAGTGGCTCATGACATCTCCTTTCAAGGCGGATGATAAGCATCGCGCTCACCATTTATATATTGCAATACTAGATTGCGCGCAATAGTTATCGCGACATATTTTTGCGCGTTGGCGCGTGGAAGTCTGCGGGCTTGCCTGCGATCCAGCGCAGGAACCTCGCTATGGCGGGCAGGGTGCGAACCGCTTCGAGGGAGCCGAGCCGCGCCAGCTGCGCATTGTCCTCGGCCGCATGGATCGCGCGGTGGCAGATCGGGTGTAGCGGCGCCGTTTCGCGGCCACCTTCGCTCTTCGGCACGACATGATGCCACTCGATCCGGGTGCCGAGCGGCCGCTCGCACAGCGCACATGCCGGCGGCGCCGCTTCCGCCGCCTGCCGGGCTGCGGCCTCTGCAAGGCCCCGGTTGCGCTTCACTCTTCCCATCGTCTTCCATGTAGGAATCGGGGGCCTGGCTTGCAGCGCGCCGCGCAATCGGCTTAACAGCAGCTAAGTCAGCCGGCTTACGATCGGCGGCACGAGGAGATGATGCATGGCCGAACCCCACCCCTTGTTTGATCTGACGGGCAAGGTCGCGCTGATTACTGGTGGCTCGCGCGGACTGGGGCGTGAAATGGCGCTCGCCTTCGCCGACGCCGGCGCGGATGTGATCGTCTCCAGCCGCAAGGCGGAAGCATGCGAGGCCGTCGTCGCGGAGATCAAGGCGAAGGGCCGGCGCGCAGCGGCGATCCCCGCCCACGCGGGCAAATGGGATGAGATGGACCGGCTGGCGGACGCCGCCTGGGACACGTTCGGCACGCTCGACATCCTGGTCGCCAATGCCGGCATGGGGCCCTTGGTGCCGAGCCACGAAGTGTCGGAAGCCTTGTTCGACAGCGTCGTCGGCCTGAACTTCAAGGGCCCGTTCCGCCTGATGGCGAACATCGCCAACCGCATGGCGCAAGGCGAGGGCGGCGCGATCCTCGCCACCTCCTCGATCGCCTCGCTGCGGCCGACGCCGATGGTGGTGCCCTACGCCGGCGCCAAGGCGGCGCTGAACGCGATGGTTTCAAGCATGGCGCATGAATACGGGCCGAAGGTGCGCGTGAATGCCATCGCCGCCGGGCCGTTCCTGACCGATATCGCCAAGGCGTGGACCGAGGAAGCGCGCGAGAAGACCGACAGCGCGTCGGGCCGCCCCGGCCGCCCGGAAGAGATCGTGACGAGCGCCCTGTACCTGGCGAGCCCGTCGTCGAGCTTCGTCACGGGCACCGTAATCCGCTGCGATGGTGGCTGCTGATGGCCGCGGATCTTGAGGGGAGCGCAGTCGACGCCGCCTGGTTGACCGGCCGGCTGCGCGGCGCCGGTGTGCTGCGCGAGGCGAGCGTCTCGTCGGTCGAGGCGACGCCGGTGGGCGTCGGCATGCTCGGCGATTCAATCCGTTTCGTGGTGGAATATGACCGTGACGAGGGCGCGCCTGCGTCGTTCGTCGGCAAGTTCGCCAGCGCTGATCCGACCAGCCGGCAGACAGGTGCCGGCTTCGGCCTCTATGAACGCGAAGTCGGCTTCTACCGCCATGTCGCCGACACGGTGGCGATCCGGTCCCCCAAGTCCATCTCGATCGAACATGACCCCTCGGACGGCACCTTTGCCTTGCTGATGGAGGATCTGACGCCGGCCCGCCCCGGCAACCAGTTGACGGGCTGCGGGCTCGCCGATGCCGAACGCGCGATGGAGCAGGCCGCCGCGTTGCATGGGCCGCGCTGGAACGATGCGACGCTTCGCGACCATGCATTCCTGGACACCAGCGGCGCGCGCGACTTCGTCATCAGCGTCTTCCCGGACTGCCTCGCCGAGTTTCATCGCCGCTATGATGGCGTGCTTGAGCCGGAATATATGGCAGTATGCGATCGCTACGGCGCGCTTCTGGCGAGCGCGCCGATGCCGCAGCCCACCAGCTTCACGCTCACCCACGGCGATTTCCGGTTGGACAACATGCTGTTCGACGCGCGCGGCGGGGAGGTGCCGCTTGCGGTGCTCGACTGGCAATCGCCGTCGATCGGGCTTGGCGCCGTCGACGTCGCCTATTTCCTGGGTCTCGCACTATCGATCGAGGATCGCCGGGCGCACGAGCGGCACCTGCTGGAATATTATCTCGATCAACTGCGCGGCTTTGGCGTCAGCGATTATGGCTATGACGATCTCTACCGCGATTACCGCCTGACCCTGTTGTCCGGCGTGTCCACCGCGGTCTTCGCCTCTGCTTCCACCAAGCGGACGGAGCGCGGCGACGCGATGTTCCTGGCGATGGCCCGCGGCGGCTGCGCGCAGGCGATCGACTGCGACGCACTGGCGCTGATGGCATGAAGTGACGCGCAGCGATGGGAACGTCATCGCGCGCTGATCTTGCTATAGCCCGGACGAGCCCTGGCGCTTCTGGAACATCGCGACGGCAATCATCGCCAGCACGCCGATCGGGAACCAGATACCGGGCTCCCCGGCGATGATGCCGATGAACCAGAATACGGCCAGCGCGGCGACGGGCGTGAGTTTCGTCATGCCAGAACGCTATGGCTAAGGTGGCGGCGCGGCAAGGACGCAGCAGATGGATGGGAAAGCAGTTCAGCTGCCGTTCCGGCAAATCGCCTGATCGGGCGAAGACCTGACCCGATATTTCCGGTGGGCTTTCCTCAGCGGCCGTCTCCTTGCGGCGCCGGTCATGCCGGCGGCAGCCATTCTGTGATGATCTCGTTCACCGCCTCGGGGGCTTCCTGCTGCACCCAGTGGGACACGCCGGGGAGGCGACGGATCGTGAGGTCGTTCACATAACGCTCGGTGCCGTCGAGCGTCTCCAGCCCCAACGCCTTGTCCTCCTCACCCCAGACGATCAGCGTTGGCACGTCCACCTTGCCGTCACCAAGCGCCATGGCGTTGCGATTGCGCAGCGCGGCGCGATACCAGTTCACCATCGCCGTCAGCGCGCCCGGGCGCTGCGCCGCCTTGGCGTAGACGTCGAGCACCTCATCGGGAAAGCGACTCTTGTCGATCGCCATGCCACGGAACGCTTCGCGGATCCCGCGCCCATCGTTCCGTCCGAGCGACCATTCCGGCAGGAACGGAAGCTGGAAGAAGGCGACATACCAGCTGCGCTTGCGCTGCGGGCCGTGCTTCAGCGCTTCGGCGAAGCACAGGGGATGGGGGAGGTTCATCACCACCAGCCGCTCGATCGGCCGCTTCTTCCCGATCGCGAAGAGCCAGGCGATCGCGCCGCCCCAATCGTGCGCCATCAGCGTCAGCTTCTTGGCCCCGCTCGCGTCGAACAGCGCCGCGGCGTCCTCGACGATCAGATCGGAACGATAGGCGGCAACTCCCTTGGGCCGCGACGATGCACCATAGCCTCGCTGGTTAGGCGCCCAGACGCGATACCCCATCTCGGCCAGTAGCGGCATCTGGTAGCGCCAGGAGAAGTTCAGCTCCGGAAAGCCGTGCAGGCACAGGACAAGGTGATCGCCGCTCCCTGCCTCGGCCACTTCGAAGACGCGGCCACTGGCCGCAACTTCGCGGATCGAGATGCCGCTGTCAGCGGGCGGGTTCCAGCTTGGCGTCATGCGGTCGCTCCTTGGGTCGCCGCAGCAGCGGCTGCCGCGGCATAGCGCAAGAGATTGGGCTGGCCGGTCCAGGCCGTTTGCCCGCCGTCAGCGACGAAAACCGCGCCGGTCACATAGGATGCGGCATCCGACGCGAGGAAGGCGATCACTTCTGCCATCTCCTCCGGTGTGCCGGCGCGGCCCATCGGGATCGTGTCATGCCAATCCTCCTCCAGGCCCGGCATCGCCTTCGCACCTGCCGTCAGCGGGGTGGCGATCAGCCCTGGGCAAAGCGCGTTGACGCGGATCCCTTCGCGCGCGTGATCGACTGCCAGGCTACGCGTGTAATTGATCACGCCGGCCTTGGCGGCATTGTAGGCGGTGAAGCCATAATCGCCGCCCATGCCGGAAATCGACGCGGTATTGACGATCGCGGTTCCCCGCCCTGTCATGTGCGGAATTGCCGCGCGGCAGGCGTAGAACACTGCGTTGAGGTCGATCGCGATCACTCGCTCCCAGGTCTCCGGCTCCAGATCAGGCGTCCGTCCGAAGCATCCGATGCCGGCGTTGTTGACGAGGACGTCGATCCGGCCGTGCGCCTCGACGGTCCTGGCCACGACTCCCTCAACAGCTGTGCGATCCGCCACATCGGCCGCGAGCGCCAGGCCGCCCGTCTCCTGAGCGACCGCTTGCGCTGCGTCCAAAATGAGATCGACCACGACGACGCGCGCGCCCTCTCGCGCCATCAAGCGCGCGGTTGCGGCGCCGATGCCGGAGCCGCCACCGGTGATCAGCGCCACCTTGTCCTTGAACCGCATCCTGCTCTCCCCTCGTGCGGGCCGGTTGATTCGGCGCTCGCTTCGGGCCATCATAACTTTGGTTATGGCCGCGGGAAGAGGGCGGCTGGGGAGATGGACATGGTGGAGAGGAAGCGCGCCTGCATCATCGGCGCGGGTTGCTCGGGCTTCACGACCGCAAAGCGGCTGAAAGACGAGGGAATCTCGTTCGACTGCTTCGAGATGTCAGACGATATCGGCGGCAACTGGTACTACAAGAACCCCAACGGAAAATCCGCCTGTTACCAGTCGCTGCACATCGACACGTCGAAGTGGCGGCTGGCGTTTGAGGATTATGCGGTGCCGGCCGACTGGCCCGATTTCCCGAGCCACGCGCAGCTGTGGCAATATTTCCGCGACTATGTCGATCACTTCGGCCTGCGGCCGCTGATCACCTTCAATACGGAAGTGAAGAAGGCAGAGCGCAAGCAGGGCGGCGGCTGGGTGGTGACGTTGTCGACCGGCGAGACCCGCGAATATGAGACGTTGTTCGTGTGCAACGGCCACCATTGGGATCCGAACGTGCCGAGCTATCCCGGCAGCTTCGATAACCCGCATTTCCACGTCCACAGCTATCGCGACCCGTATGATCCGGTGGACCTGCGCGGCAAGAACGTCGTCGTCGTCGGCATGGGCAATTCCGCGATGGACGTCGCGAGCGAGCTGTCGCAGCGGCACCTGGCGAAGAATCTTTGGGTCTCTGCCAGGCGGGGTGTGTGGGTGCTCCCCAAGATGGCGGGCGGCAAGCCGATGGACAAATCGGCCATGCCCACCTGGATCCCGCGCAAGATCGGCAAGGCGCTCGCTCGCCGGGCGGTAAAGAAGCTGGTCGGCCGGATGGAGGATTACGGCCTGCCCAAGCCGGACCACGAGCCGCTCGACGCACACCCCAGCGTCTCGGGCGAGTTCCTGACCCGGGCAAGCTGCGGCGACATCAAGTTCAAGCCGAACATCAAGGCGCTGGAGGGTAACCGCGTCCGCTTCGAGGACGATAGCGTCGAGGAAGTTGACGCGATCATCTACGCCACCGGCTACAGGATCAGCTTCCCCTTCTTCGATGATCCCAAGCTGCTGCCCGACGCGCAGAACCGGTTCCCGCTGTTCAAGCGCATGGTGATCCCCGGCATCCATGATCTGTTCTTCATGGGGCTGGCACAGCCCTTGCCGACGCTGGTCAACTTCGCGGAACAGCAGTCGAAGCTGGTCGCCGGCTTCATGACCGGGCGGTACGCGCTGCCGTCCGTCGCGGTCATGGAGCGGGTCACCAAGGAGGACGAGGACCGCGAGCTCGGCGATTATTACAAGTCGCAGCGGCACACGATCCAAGTCGATTTCGCGCGCTACGTCGCTGATCTTCACAAGGAAATTGCCAAGGGCGAACGCCGCGCCAAGGCACAGACAGGAAAGCAGGCTGCATGACAGACACGCTGGTGCGTCCCCCCGCATCACCAATTACGCTCGACGCCGACGACCGCGCGGCGCTGGTCGACAGTGTTCGCCGGCTGCTCGCTGATCGGTGCACCGAGGCCGATGTTCGCCGGATGATGGATAGCGAGAGCGGGCATGATCCCGCGCTGTGGCAGGCGCTCGCCGAACTAGGCGTGATCGGCCTGGTCGCGCCGGAAGCCGCCGGCGGGGCGGGGCTGGGCCCGATCGAACTCGGGCTGGTGATGGAGGAGGCAGGAGCCGTCTTACTGCCCGCGCCGCTCATCTCCGCCGCCATCGCGACGACGCTCGCGCCAGATCTGCCCGGCATCGTCGACGGCTCGCGCATCGCCGCCGTGGCCTTTGTGGGCAGCCATGACTGGGCTCGCCGAAGCGATGTTCGACTTGAGGGTGACCGGCTGACCGGCACCGCGCGCTTCGTGCCCGACGCTGCGGTTGCCGACGTGATCATCGTCGCGGGCGACGAGGGCGTCTTCGCGGTCGAGCGGGGCGACGCGGACGTTACGCCGCTGCCGGTCTTCGATCGAACGCGGCGGATGGCCGATGTTGCGTTTCGCGGCCCCGGAACCCGGGTCGGCGCCGCCTCCCGCATCAAGGCGGCACGCGACCTCGGCATCATCGCTCTCGCCGGGGAACAGGCCGGCGGTGCGCGCCGGATGCTGGAGATCACGGTCGCTTACGCCACCGATCGCCACCAGTTCGGCCGCGCGATCGGCAGCTTCCAGGCGATCAAGCACATGGCGGCGGATTTGCTGCTCGAGAGCGAATCCGCTACTTCCGCGGCGCGCGATGCAGCGCGTCAACTGGCGGAAGCCTCGCCGACGGCCGATGCGGCGATCGCTCTCGCGGCGTTCGCCTGTGCCGATGCTTTCGTCCGCGTGGCAAAGGACGGCATCCAGATGCACGGCGGCATCGCCTTCACCTGGGAACATCCCGCCCATCTTTACCTCCGCCGCGCGCGATCGGGCGCGCAGCTGTTCGGCGACAGCAATGTCTGGCGGGAAAACTACATCCGGGCGCTGGAGGCGCAGGCATGACCATGACTGACGAACAGCTCCAGGCCGAAGTCGAAGCTTGGCTCGCAGAAAACTGGAAGGGCGTTCCGGCCCACCACGAAAGCTTTGGCCGTGATCCGCGCAGCGAGTGGCTCGCGAAAGTGCGCGACGCCGGCTGGGCCGTCCCGCGCTGGGCGCCCGAATGGCACGGGCGCGGCCTTTCGAACGATCAGGCGAAGATCGTCGAGCGTGCCTTTGCGAAGCTGGGTGCGCCCGGGGCCGGGCAGGATCGCTCCAACCTCTGGGCCAATACGGCGCTTGCGCATGCGACCGACAGCTTCAAGCGCAAGATCGTGCCGCAGCTCCTGGCCGGCGAAGTCGGCATGTGCCTCCTCTATTCGGAGCCCGGCGCGGGATCGGACCTTGCTGCGGTGCGTACCCGCGCGGACAAGGTGGATGGCGGCTGGCGCGTGACCGGGCAGAAGGTGTGGACCAGCGGCGCCCGGGTCGCTGACTATGGCATGCTGATCGCCCGCACGGATTGGGACGTGCCCAAGCACCGCGGGATCAGCTTCTTCTTCCTACCGATGAAGCAGGAAGGGGTGGAGGTGCACCCGCTGCGCCAGATCACCGATGAAGCGCACTTCAACGAAGTGTTCATCGACAATGCCTTCATCCCCGAGGAAAATCTGCTCGGTCCGCTCAACGGCGGCTGGGGCGTGCTGCAGACCGCGCTCGCCTACGAGCGCTCCGTCATGGGCGATGCGGCGCGCGGTCCGCGCTCCGGCGCCGGCGGGCCGAAGGGCGACTATTCGCTCCTCGGTCTGGCAAAAGAGGCCGGGCGGCTCGACGATCCCGTCGTGCGGCAGGACGTGGCACAGGTGATCGCCTGGCGCGTGCTGAACAAGCTCAACACCGCACGCGCCAAGGCGGAACTGGCGCAGGGCACGTCATCCTCGATCATGTCGCTAGGCAAGCTCGCGATGAGCCGCATCCTGCATGAGGAAGCGCGCGTGCGCACGATGCTGCTCGGGCCCGAAAGCCTGCTGGAAGGGCCGGATCATCCGCGCGCCGAGGATGCGAACTTCCTCACGCTCAACGCCTATTTCACCTCGATCGGCGGCGGGACGGATCAGATCCAGCGCAACATCATCGGCGAACGCGTGCTCGGGCTGCCGAAGGAACCGGAGGTCGACCGCACCATACCGTTCCGCGAGGTGCGCGCCGGCTAGATGAAGGCATAAAGGGCAGGGCAGGGGATGGAGCACGTCAGAGGCTCCGCCACCCGCCTGCGCCATATCGGGAGAGGATAGATGAGCAGGGCGATTTTCATCACCGGCGGTGCCTCCGGCATCGGCCTCGCCGCCGCGCGCCGCTTCGCACGCGAGGGCTGGAGCGTCGGCGTCGGCGACATCGACGAGGCGGGCATGCGCCGCGTGGAGCAGGAGCTTGGCGCCTTCACCACCCGCCTCGACGTGCGGGATCGCGCGGAATGGGCAGCGGCGCTGGATGCCTTTGCCAAGCACGCCGGCAAGATCGACGTGCTGCTGAACAACGCCGGCATCGCTCGTTACGGCATGTTCGAGGAAGTGACGCCCGAGGAATCCGATCTTCAGGTGGACATCAACGTGAAGGGCGTGATCAACGGCGCGTACGCTGTGCTCGAACATCTGAAGAAGACCCGCGGGCGGCTGGTGAATGTCGCTTCCGTTGCAGGGATCGTCGGCTCCCCTGGACTGGCGGTCTATTCGGCGACGAAGCACGCGGTGCGCGGTCTTTCCGAGGCACTGGATGCGGAGTTCACGCGGCATGGCGTCGACGTCACCTGCGTGATGCCGTTCTTCGTCGAAACACCGATCCTCGATGCCGGATCGCAGGGCAGCAATCGCACCATTCGTGACGCGATCGGCAAGTCCCCGGTCTATACCGTCGACGAGGCCGCCAACGTCGTCTGGCAAGCGACACACGGCAGCGATCGGGAATATATCGTCGGCAAGGCCGGGCGGCAGGCCAATTTCGCGCGCCGCTTCATGCCGGGCCGGCTGCGCAAGCGGATGAAGGCAGCGTTCGCGATCTGACGCGGCCGGATCAGGTGCCGGGCATCCATCCCGGCATCGCTGCCGACTGCGTCACCCAAGCGGTGAACTGCGCCTTGTCGATCTGCTCGCCCTCGAACACGTGCAGATAGCGCGTGTTGGGGTCCTTGGAGCCGACCGGCGGCTCTGGATCGAGTGCCGCGCCGCGGAAGAAGGCGATCTTCACGTACTTCGTGGTGCAGTTGAACCCAAGGAAGAAGCCTTGGCCGGCCAAGCCATAGAGCGGCGTGTTCCACTTCACCGCCTTGGCGACCGTGGGCAGTGCCGCGACGACCAGTGCGTCGATCTTCTCACCCACCGCCCGCTTCCACCCAGGCATAGCGGCGATATAGGCTTGCACCGGCGCATCGCCTTCGGCCTTCGCGATCTGCGGGTTGCCGCCGGTCAACAGCACTGGCCGGCGCAGATCCTCGGTCATCATCCGGCTCCCGGCGGGGGTATCTTCGGCTTGAACGCGCACAGGTCAACCACAGGGCAGCGCCAGCACTCGGGCTTGCGGGCCTTGCAGATGTAGCGGCCGTGCAGGATCAGCCAGTGGTGCGCGTGAAGGCGGAACGGCTGCGGCACCGTCTTTTCCAGCTTCAGCTCCACGGCGAGCGGCGTCTTGCCCTTCGCCAGCCCGGTGCGATTGCACACCCGGAACAGGTGCGTGTCGACCGCGAAGGTCTCTGCGCCGAACGCGACGTTCATCACAACATTGGCGGTCTTGCGCCCGACGCCGGGCAGCTTCTCCAGCGCGTCGCGGTCGCCCGGCACCTCGCCGCCATGCTCGTCGATCAGTGCCTGGCTCAACGCGATCACGTTCTTGGCCTTGCTGTTGAACAGGCCGATCGTCTTGATGTGCTCCTTCAGGCCCTCTTCGCCCAGTGCGACCATCTGCGCCGGCGTCGTCACCTCCGCGAACAGGCGGCGCGTCGCCTTGTTGACGCCGGCGTCGGTCGCTTGGGCGGACAGCACCACCGCCACCAGCAATTGATAGGTGTTGCCCGATTCCAGTTCCGTCTCGGGATGCGGATTGGCTTCGGCGAGGCGTCTGAAGAATTCGAAGGCGTCCGCCTTCTTCAAAGCCCCAGCACCTCCGCCATGGCGTAGCGGCCGGCGGGCTTGTCAGCCAGCCACAGCGCCGCCTTCACGGCGCCGCGCGCGAAGATCGATCGATCCTCGCCGCGATGGCCAAGCTCGATCCGTTCGCCTTCACCGGCGAAGACGACCATGTGATCGCCAACCACCGTGCCGCCGCGAAGCGAGGCGAAGCCGATCGTACCCTCGGTCCGTGCGCCGACTAGGCCGGCCCTGCTATCGACCCGGTCGAAGCCGAGTTCGGTCCCGCGCCCCGCCGCTGCGGCTTCGCCGAGCAGCAGCGCGGTGCCGGACGGGGCGTCCACCTTATGCCGGTGATGCATCTCCAGGATCTCGATATCCCATTCGGGGCCGAGCCGTTGCGCCGCCTCGCGGACCAGGATGCTGAGCAGGGTGACGCCGAGCGAGGTGTTGCCGGTCTGGAGCACCGCCACCGATTGCGCCGCCCGGTCGATCATCGCGTGGTGCGTGGCGTTCAGCCCCGTCGTCCCGACGACGATTGGCGTGCCGGCTGCAACCGCGGCGGCCAGATGATCCTCCAGCCCGCCCGGGGTGGAGAAATCCACCAGCACGTCCGCATCATGCGCCAGCGTCGCGGGATCCTCGTCTGCGTCGATGCCGCCAGCGACCCGCGCGCCTTCATCCTCGGCGATGATGGCGATGGCGCGCCCCATCCGTCCCGCGCTTCCGTAGATGCCGATCGCGGTCATGCCCGTCCTTCAATGTCGTTCGCGCGATCCGATACGCGGGCAGGGCGGGTCCGTCGAGGGGGGCGTGCGCAGCTTCGCATCGCATCCGGCGCAATGCTGCCTTATGCCCGGCGCATGACAGCCATTCGCAACATCGTGATCCTGACCGGCGCAGGCATTTCCGCCGAAAGCGGCCTCGCCACGTTTCGCGGCCCCGGCGGCCTGTGGGAAGGGTACCGGGTCGAGGAGGAGTGGCCTTCCGACAATCGATTATAGGACGGCTCTCCCTAATGGTCAGCGTCCGTGAACGAAGAAGTTCACCAGCCATCTAACTCCCCACCAGACGCCGATAAGCAATAGTGCCAACAACGGTAGAGCGAAGTAGAGTGCAGTGTTGTCAGGCTCGCACGGGCGAGGCCTCCCTTCGCATCCGCCTCCCGATTGTAGAACCATGACCAATGCAGGGAAGCCGACAACAAATAGGGTGATGGTAGCGGCGAAGAAGCCCGCAAGCCCGCCACCGCTTGGCGGCCATATTTTACGACGAGCACGCATGGATGCAGATTGGTGGTTCCGCCGTTCGTCGTCAACACGCGACTGAACTGGTGGATGCAAAGGTTGAGCGCTACTCTCTTGATATGTCAGCCATCAGAAGCATCGTGATCCTGACCGGCGCGGGCATCTCCGCCGAGTCCGGCGTGCCGACGTTCCGCACCAAAGGCGGCACAACCTACTGGGAAATCTACGAAGACGACCTTGTTCCGAAATATCACCGTGTCGAGGATGTATGCACGCCCGAGGCGCTCGCAGCCGATCCCGCGCTCGTCCATCGCTTCTACGATCTGCGGCGCGCAGCGCTCGACACGGTGGAGCCGAACGCCGCGCATCGCGCGCTGGCCCGCCTCGACGCCGAATGGCCGGGCGAGCTGCTGATCGTCACGCAGAACGTCGATGATCTTCACGAGCGGGCCGGCGCGCGCCGCATGATCCACATGCATGGCGAGCTTCGGTCGGCGCTTTGCGCGGCGTGCGGTGAGCGCGCGGCATGGGCCGGCCCGCTGCCGCCCGGCACCGAATGCGCCGCTTGCCATGCGCCGGCGATGCGGCCGGACATCGTCTTCTTCGGCGAAATGCCGTACCAGATGGACGGGATCGATCGCGCCATCGCGGCGTGTGACCTCTTTGTGTCGATCGGAACGTCAGGCGCGGTCTATCCTGCCGCGGGCTTCGTCCAGACCGCCCGATATTATGCCGCGCAGACGCTGGAGCTGAACCTCGAGCGATCGGGCGGGAGCGGGTGGTTCAACGAAAGCCGCCTGGGGCCGGCGACCGAGCTGGTGCCCGCCTTCGTCGAGGAGATGCTGCGGGACGTGTGATCGGCCCCGCAGCCCGCCTCAATCCACCCAGTCGAGCCCGATGTCGCGATAGACGCCGCGGTCCTCGTCCCAGCCCGGCTTCACCTTGACGTGAAGGTAGAGGTGGACGGGCCGGTCGAGCAGGACCGCAAGCTCGGCCCGCGCGCGGGCGCCGATTTCCTTGATCCGCGCGCCACCCTTGCCCAGCACGATCGCGCGCTGCGTCGGCCGCTCGACCAGGATCTGCTGGTGGATCTCCGCCGCGCCGTCCGGCCGGTCGGTGAACTTCTCGGTCTCCACCGTCGCCGCGTACGGCAGCTCGGCGTGAAGCTGGAGATACAGCTGCTCGCGCGTGACCTCGGCGGCGAGCATCCGCTCGCTGGCATCCGACACCTGATCCTCGGGGAAGTGCCACGGCCCCTCCGGCATCGCCTCGGCGAGCGCCCGCTTCAACTCCGGCAGGCCGTCTCCGGTCGACGCGCTGATGAAGAACGTCGCCTCGAACGGCACGAGCGCGTTCAGCTTCTCGGCATGGACCAGCAGCTTGGGCTTGTCGGCAAGATCCACCTTGTTGAGGATCAGGAACTTGCGTTCCGGCCGATCCACGATCCGCTCGGCAATGTCGGTCACCTTCGGGCCGAGGCCGCCTTTTGCGTCGACGACCAGCGCCAGCACGTCCGCCCCTTCGGTGCCGCCCCAGGCCGCGGCAACCATGGCGCGGTCCAGCCGGCGCCTGGGATCGAAGATGCCCGGCGTATCGACGAGTAACAGCTGCGTGTCGCCTTCCATCGCCACGCCGAGCAGGCGGGTGCGCGTCGTCTGCGCCTTGGGGCTGACGATCGCCACCTTCTGCCCGACCAGCGCGTTGACGAGAGTGGACTTGCCGGCGTTTGGCGCGCCGAGCACGGCGACGAGGCCGCAACGGGTCATTGGAACTCCTTGTTCTGCCGGCGCGAGTTTACCGCCGGTCGGATGCAGCGTCGAGTGATCGTCCTGCTTGGGCCTCAGCCGCGCCCGCGCTTCTTCGGCGCGGGGACGTTCACCTGGGCGAGCAGCGTCTTCGCCGCCGCCGTCTCCGCTTCCTGCTTGCTTCCGCCTTCCGCGGTCGCTTCGGCCAGCTTCGGGATGCTCGCCTTCACCGTGAAGCGCGGCGCATGGCCGGGGCCGGAGCGATCCACCACTTCATAGGCCGGCGGCTTGCGGTTGTTGGCCGCGGCCCATTCCTGCAACGCGGACTTGGGATGCTGCGGCGCGGCCGACCCGGCATGCAGGCGATCCTTCCACAGCCGGCGGACGACCCCGCGCGCCTTGTCGAGCCCGGCCTCGCGATAGAGCACGCCCAGCAGCGCCTCCATCACGTCGCCAAGAATATTGTCACTGTCCGATGCGCCGTCGTCGCGCGCCTGCTTGCCGAGCCTGAGATGCGCCGGCACGCCGATCGCGCGGGCGACATCCGCGCACACCGCGCCGGTGACGAGCGCATTCAGCCGTTTCGACAGCGCGCCTTCCGGCTCATCCGGAAAGGTGTCGAACAGCCATTCCGCCATCGACAGGCCAAGCACGCGATCGCCCAGGAACTCCAGCCGCTCATAATGGGTGTCGCCCCGGCTGGCGTGGGTCAGGGCGCGCTCCCAGTCGGCGATATCGGCAGGCACATGGTCGAACGTGCGTTCGATCCAGCTCGCAAGATCACTCAAAGCCGCGCCCCAGCCGGTCCCAGCGAGTTGCGGTGAACCACGTCCACGGCAGCAGCCAGTTGGCGGAGCCGTTGGTGGACCAGAAGATCACCAGCGCCTTGCCCTGCACGCGCTCGAGCGGGATGAACCCCATGCCTTGCGGCTGCCCCGGCAGCGCCTCGTCCGCGGATGGGAAGCGGCTGTCCGCCGAATCGTCACGGTTGTCGCCCATCAAGAAGACGTTGCCTGCCGGTACGGTATAGACCGGCGTATCGTCGGCGTCGGGGATGTAGCGCTGGTCCAGCACCTCATAGGTGCGGCCGCTCGGCAGCGTCTCGCGGTAACGCGGGATGTTGCAGGTCGCGCCGCTATCAGGCGCCGGGCGAACGAACTGCGCGCCGCAATCCTGCTCCCCGAAATTGGGGGAGAGCGGCAGGACGAAGTCGGCAATGCGCTGCTTCGGGATCGGCTGGCCGTTCAGGATCACCTGGCCCCCGCGCATCTGGATCGTATCGCCCGGGCGGCCGATGACGCGCTTGATGACGTCATGATCGTCGGGTTCCTTGGAACGAAAGACCACGACGTCCCCACGCTCCGGCGTGCTGCCGAACAGGCGGCCCGGGATCGGCGGGAAGCCGAACGGCATCGACCAGCGCGAATAGCCGTAGCTCCACTTGGAGATGAACAGATAGTCGCCGATCAGCAGCCGCGGCAGCATCGATTCCGAGGGGATCGAGAAGGGCGCCAGAACGAAGCTTCGGAAAATCCAGACGACCAGCGCCAGCTTCAGCAGGAAACGCATCGTCTCGCGCGTTTCGGACTTCTTTGGCGGCGGCGCGGACGCGGCTTTGTCGAGATCGGCCATGCGCCGGGGCGTCGCCGAAGCCGCGCGGCGCGTCAAGCGGAACGACATCGCGGCTGTGCCGTTCGCGCAGTGCTTGTCCGGCCGGCGCCTTCGTTGTTTAGGTGTAACGATGATAGCGCGCCACCAGGCCGACGCCCAATGGAGATAGACGCATGGCCGATTGGTCCACGATCGAGGCATTGCCGCAGAAGCGGCTGGAGCAGCTGTTCGCCGACGACCCGGAACGCCTGTCGCGCTTCTCGCTCGACGTGGCGGGCATCCACTTCGATCTGTCGAAGACGCACCTGACGACCGAAGCGGTGACTGCGTTCGAGGCACTGGCGCGGGCGCAGGACCTGGCCGGCAAGCGCGAAGCAATGTTCTCCGGCGCGCACGTCAACACCACCGAGGATCGCCCGGTCGAGCACACCGCCGAACGCGGCGAGGGCAATGCCGAAAGCGTCGCGCGGGCGGCGGAATACCACGCAAGGATGCGGATGCTGATCGACGCGATCGAGGCGGACGCGCTTGGCCCGGTGCGGCACGTGCTGCATGTCGGCATCGGCGGCTCGGCGCTCGGCCCGAACCTCTTGGTCGATGCGCTTGGCCGGGACAGCGAACGCTATGACGTCGCGATCGTCTCGAACGTCGATGGCATGGCGCTGGAAGATGTGTTCGACCGGTTCGATCCGGCCGCCACGCTGCTCGTCGTCGCGTCGAAGACGTTCACCACCACCGAGACGATGATGAACGCCGAAAGCGTCATCGCCTGGATGCAGGAACATGGCGTCGAGGATCCCTATGGCCGCGTGATTGCGGTGACCGCGTCCCCGGACAAGGCGGTGGAATGGGGCGTCGACGAAACGCGCGTCCTGCCCTTCTCGGAAGGAGTGGGCGGGCGCTATTCGCTGTGGTCGTCGATCGGCTTCCCCGCGGCGATGAAGCTCGGCTGGGAGCAGTTCGCCGAGCTATTGGAAGGCGCGGCCGAGATGGACCGGCACTTCCGCCTGACGGCGCTGCACGAAAACGCGCCTGCGCTCGCCGCCTTCGCCGACCTTTATTACACGCAGGTCCGCGGATGCGAGACGCGTGCACCCTTTGCCTATGACGAGCGTCTGCGGCTCCTGCCCAGCTACCTCCAGCAGCTGGAGATGGAATCGAACGGCAAGGGCGTGACGGCTGATGGGCAGCCGGTCGGCCGCCCGACCGCGCCGATCACCTGGGGCGGGGTGGGCACCGATGCCCAGCACGCCGTGTTCCAGCTGCTCCACCAGGGCACGCACCTCGTGCCGGTCGAGTTCCTGGCGGTGATCGAGCCTGGCGACACGTTGCCCGAGGAGCATCATCGGCAGCTGCTGCTCAACGCCTTCGCGCAAGGCGCGGCCCTGATGAAGGGGCGCGCCAACCCCGATGATCCGGCGCGTGCCTATCCGGGCGACCGGCCGTCCTCCACGATCCTGCTCGACGTGCTCGATGCGCGCACGCTCGGCGCGCTGATCGCCTTCTACGAGCATCGCGTCTTCGTGAACGGCGTGCTCCTGGGCATCAATTCGTTCGACCAGTTCGGCGTCGAGCTGGGCAAGGAAATGGCCAAGTCCGCCGCGAAGGGCGGCGGGGATTTCGATCCGTCGACCGAGGATCTCATCCGCCGCGCCGGCCTCGCCTGAGGCGCCAGCGTTCAGTGTCGGGGGCGGTCGGCGAGTGCGGCCGCCCCATCCTGTTGCTCCCGATCGATCGCGGCACGATATGCCTGCTTCACTGTGATCGGGATTTCGATCCTTCCGTCCGTCACCTCGGGCTCGTATCCGCGCTCGACGCAAGTGGAGTGAACTGATGCCCGAATTCGATTACGACCTCTTCACCATCGGCGCCGGATCCGGCGGCACGCGCGCATCGCGCGTCGCGGCGGCGCATGGCGCGCGCGTTGCGGTGGCAGAGGAATATCGCGTCGGCGGCACGTGCGTGATCCGCGGCTGCGTGCCCAAGAAGCTTCTGGTGTACGGCGCGCACTTCGCGGAGGATCTGAAGGACGCGCAGCGCTTCGGCTGGCAGGTGCCGTCGGATTGCGCGTTCGACTGGAAGACGCTGCAGAAGAACGTCATGGCCGAGGTGGACCGGATCAACGGCGCCTATACCACGACGCTCGAATCCAATGGCGCGGAGATCATCCACCAGCGTGCCACCATCACGGGGCCGAACGAGCTGACCCTGGCGGACGGCACGAAAAAGACGGCCAAGACGATCCTCGTCGCCACCGGTGCACGCCCGATGGTGCCGCAGTTCCCCGGTTGCGAGCATGGCATCACGTCGAACGAGGTGTTCCACCTCGAACGCATCCCGAAGCGCGTGCTGATCGCTGGCGCCGGCTATATCGCCAACGAGTTCGCCGGCATCTTCCACCAGCTCGGTGCCCACGTCATCGTGATGAACCGCACCAAGGAGATCCTGCGCGGTTACGACCTGCAGATCCGCGACCGGCTGTTGCAGATCAGCATGATGAAGGGGCTGGAGTTCCGCTTCGACGCGACGTTCGAGAAGATCGAGAAGCGCGAGGACGGCTGCCTCGAAGTGCACATGACCGGTCACGATCCGGCGATCGTCGATTGCGTGATGTACGCCACCGGCCGCGTACCGAACACCGAAGGGCTGGGGCTGGAGAACGTCGGCATCGAAGTGGACGCCAAGGGCGCCGTACCGGTGGACGACGACAATCGCACGCCGTGCCCGTCGATCTACGCCGTCGGTGACGTCACGAACCGCATCCAGCTGACCCCGGTGGCGATCCGCGAGGGGCAGGCCTTTGCCGACAACCTCTTCGGCAAGGGCGGCGCGAAGGTCGATTACGATTGCGTGCCTGCCGCCTGCTTCAGCCATCCGCCGATCGCCGGTGTCGGGATGACGGAGAGCGAGGCGCGGCAGAAGCTGGGTTCCGTGCGGATTTATTCGTCGGACTTCCGCCCGATGAAGAACGTGCTCGCCGGGCGCGACGAGCGCGCGCTCTACAAGATGGTGTGCGACGCCGAGACGGACCGCGTCGTCGGTATCCACATGATCGGCCCTGACTGCCCCGAGATCATCCAGGCCGCGGCCGTGTGTGTGAAGGCTGGGCTGACCAAGGCGCAGTTCGACGCGACCGTGGCGCTCCATCCGACGATGGCGGAGGAGCTTGTCCTGCTGAAGTAAGCAGGCGCGGGAACTCGCGCTTTTCATTTGCTGCCGACGTGCATGCGGCATAGCCTCCCCTAAAACGATCGCTTTAGATCGTTGGGAGAGGATCATGTCGCAGCACGAAGGCGCGCCGCAGATGACGCTTGGCGCGGGGCTTGCCGTCTGGATCACGGCAATGGTGGCGATCGCCGGCTTTGCCGCCCTCGGCTATTTCCTGAAACTCGCGCCGCTCTACGCAGGCTTCCTGTTCGTCTGGTACTGGACATCCTCGCACGAGGGGTCGTTCACGGTCATGCCATCGACGATCCTCGGGGCTGTTGGCGGCGTCGCGACGGCGGGGCTGCTGCAATATGCGACTGTGCATTGGGGCGGGGGCGGGGCGCTCGCCGTGCTTGTCCTCATCGCGATCACGCTCCTGGTTCAGATCATGAACTGGCTGCCGATGGTGATCAATCCGGCCTATATGCTGTTCCTGACCGTTACGACTGCGCCATTGCTGCAGGCGAACGAGAGCTTCGCCGCCGTGGTGGCCGCGATCCTCGCGGGCGCTGCTTATTTTGGATTGCTGCTGTTCGTCGCCAGCCGGTTCCGCGGCGGCGCGGCGGGCGCTTCGGCGGCGGCAGCACCGAACGCCTGACACTTCCAATCAATCAGCGGAACGTCGCCAGCAGCCCCTCATATTGGCTGAGCGGCGGGGCGCCCAGGATTGTCGCGCCCTCGCGAAGCAGGAAGGCATGGCGCACGATCTCCGCCTGCTGCTCGATACCGTAGCGTTTCAGCGGCCAGCCCGGGACGAAGCTGTAATGGTATCGGCAGAAAGGATGCCGGGCGAGCGGCAGGAAGACGCCGCGCTGATGCTGCCAGACGTGACACATCTCGTGCAGGAACAGCCCCTGAAGACCGAGGTGGGTTTGGCTGAAGTCCTCGCGCCAATTGTCGTCATGCGGATGGAAATGGATGTGCCCGCGCGGCGCCATGACGATGTTGCGCGTCTGCAGCGGCCACCAGCGTCGGCGGCGGATCTCGACCCGGTCGAGATCGATTGAATCACGGTAGATCGAGCGGGCGAGTGCCTTTTCGCCGGCAGTAAGGCCCCTGGCTGTCATGCACGCAACGTAGGCGATCGGGCGCCGCGTTACAGCAGGTGACCGGTTCGTTGGTCAGGCAGCCGGGCGGTACAGCACCCAATCGGTGCTCGCCTCGATCACCTGCCAGTCCCCGTCTTCCTTGAATGCCTCGCGGTGGCGCGGATTGACGTAGGCGATGAACACCGGCGCGTTCGCGGCATGGCTCTTCAGCCGGGCCAGAACCTCGCGCAGGATCACCGGTCCGAAGCTGTTGTAGATATAGGCGAACAGCGGCCCGGCCGGGGGCACGTAGCTGCCGGCATCACCCAGCACCATCTCGCACCGGCGCGGCGCGCCGCCAGCGGCCAGGAAGCGGTCGGCATTGGCCTCCGCCACTTCGTGAAGCTCCGGCGCGAATTCCACGCCGATCGCGCGGGCGAAGCCCGTGGCGGCAGCGATCATGACGACGCGCCCCTTGCCGGAGCCGTAATCGACGAAAGAGAAGTCCGCAGGCGTGATGCCGCTGACGGCGATCGCCTGATGCAGCGCGGCGCCGTTGCTCGCCTGATAGCCGAACCCGAGCAGTGCGCGATCACGCGCCACGTTCAGCGCGGAAAGGTTCATCGTCCCGCCCGTGTCGGTGCCCCAGCGGCGATCGAAGGCAAGGTCCAGTCGCCGCGCGCGCGCAGCAGCAGGGCTGAAGCGTCGCGCGCCGTGCCGCAGCGTCTTGAACGTCAGCGACACGATCTCGCGCGGATTACGTCCTTCGAAGCGGCGGGCCAGACTGCTGGCAAGAGAGGAGATGTTGGCCATCCCTTTCTCATGCCGCCAAGAAGTTACGGACAGATGAGCGGGATGATGCGCTTTATTGCCCGCTCGATCCGCCGCCGCGCGGTTTTACTTCTTCTGGCTTGGCGCAGGATCCCCGGCCGCGATCACGCGGGCGTTCTGCTGGATGCGCGTTGCATCCGCGAAGGTGAAGGTGAGGGTGATCGACCCGCCCGGCTTCACGATCGGGTTGAGGTCAAACAGCATGATATGCTTGCCGCCCGGCTGGAACTTCACCTGCTGCAGGGCAGGGATCGGCACCTGCTGCACCGCGTCCATGGTCATGCCGCCGCCGGCCGCCGCCTTGGTCTCGTGCATTTCCGTGCGGACCGCGACGTCGGTGGTGACGCTGACCAGCGTGGTATCCGTCGGCCCGCCGTGGATCGTGAAATAGCCGGCCGCCGGACGCCCCTCGACCGCTGCCAGCCGCACCCAGGCATCGCTGATGTAAAGCTGCTTTTCCGGTGCGCAGGCACTCAGGGCAACGGTTGCGGTAACGAGCGCGGCGGCGGCGCGGAACATGTTCATCTCCCGATCGAAAAGGTCCCGCCGTGGCTACGCGAGCCGGTTCGGCGCGGCAACCCGAGGGCGTCCGGCGCCAGGCCATTGAGGTGCCTTGCGGCAAGGGAACCGCCACCTATATCGCGCTTCGTCAACGCTGTTCCGTCGCCGTAACGGGGCGGGGCGGCACGTATTTGTTCAAGCAGGGGCTGGAAGAGCACTCATGGCAAAAGTTATCGGGATCGATCTCGGGACCACCAACAGCTGCGTGGCAGTGATGGAGGGCGGCAAGCCCAAGGTGATCGAGAACTCGGAAGGCGCGCGCACGACGCCGTCGATCGTCGCCTTCGCCAAGGATGGCGAGCGACTGGTGGGGCAGCCGGCGAAGCGCCAGGCCGTCACCAATGGTGACAACACCATCTTCGCGGTGAAGCGCCTGATCGGTCGCCGTTTCGATGATCCGGTGACCAAGAAGGACACCGAGCTGGTCCCCTACCACATCGTGAAGGGCGCCAATGGTGACGCCTGGGTGCAGGCCGGTGGCAAGGACTATAGCCCGTCGCAGATCAGCGCTTTCACGCTGCAGAAGATGAAGGAAACTGCCGAGAGCTATCTCGGCGAGACCGTCACGCAGGCCGTGATCACGGTGCCGGCATATTTCAACGACGCGCAGCGCCAGGCGACCAAGGACGCCGGCCAGATCGCGGGCTTGGAAGTGCTGCGCATCATCAACGAGCCGACCGCG
The DNA here is from genome assembly GCF_045369135.1 of Sphingomonas sp. 179-I 2A4 NHS. NCBI lineage: Bacteria > Pseudomonadati > Pseudomonadota > Alphaproteobacteria > Sphingomonadales > Sphingomonadaceae > Sphingomonas > Sphingomonas sp. 179-I 2A4 NHS. The sequence continues at coordinate 75,884 of NZ_JBIQFL010000004.1, forward strand.
GCGGCGCTGGCCTATGGCCTCGAGAAGCAGGACGGCAAGACGATCGCGGTCTATGACCTTGGCGGCGGCACGTTCGACGTCTCGATCCTGGAGATCGGCGACGGCGTGTTCGAGGTGAAGTCGACCAACGGCGACACCTTCCTCGGCGGCGAGGACTTCGACAACAAGCTGGTCGATTTCCTGGCGGAGAGCTTCAAGAAGGATGAGGGCATCGACCTCACCAAGGACAAGCTCGCGCTGCAGCGCCTGAAGGAAGCTGCCGAGAAGGCGAAGATCGAGCTTTCGTCGGCCGCCTCGACCGAAGTGAATCTGCCGTTCATCACGGCCGACCAGAACGGCCCGAAGCACCTCGTCAAGACGATCAGCCGCGCGGACCTCGAGCGTCTCGTCGACAGCCTGATCCAGCGCACGATCGAGCCGATGAAGAAGGCGCTCGCCGACGCCGGCCTGAAGGCCAGCGACATTTCGGAAGTGGTGCTGGTCGGCGGCATGACCCGCATGCCCAAGGTGCGCGAAGCGGTGAAGAACTTCTTCGGCAAGGATCCGCACACCGGCGTGAACCCGGACGAAGTCGTCGCCATGGGCGCGGCGATCCAGGCCGGCGTGCTGCAGGGCGACGTGAAGGACGTGCTGCTGCTCGACGTGACCCCGCTGTCGCTGGGCATCGAGACGCTGGGCGGCGTGTTCACCCGCATGATCGATCGCAACACCACGATCCCGACCAAGAAGTCGCAGACCTATTCGACTGCCGATGACAATCAGCAGGCGGTGACGATTCGCGTTTTCCAGGGTGAGCGTGAGATGGCGGCCGACAACAAGCTGCTCGGCCAGTTCGACCTCGTCGGCATCCCGCCGGCGCCGCGCGGCGTGCCGCAGATCGAGGTGACGTTCGACATCGACGCCAACGGCATCGTCAACGTCTCCGCGAAGGACAAGGGCACCGGCAAGGAGCAGCAGATCCGCATCCAGGCATCGGGCGGCCTGTCCGACGCTGACATCGAGAAGATGGTGCAGGAAGCCGAGCAGTTCGCCGAGGAGGACAAGAAGCGCAAGGCAGGCGCCGAGGCGAAGAACAACGCCGAGAGCCTGATCCACACCACCGAGCGCCAGCTGGCCGACAACGGCGACAAGGTGGACGAGGCACTGAAGGGCGAGATCCAGTCCGCGATCGATGCCGCCAAGGCAGCGGTCGAGGGCGGTGACGTCGATCAGATGAACGAGAAGAGCCAGGCGCTCGCGCAGGTCGCGATGAAGCTCGGCCAGGCGATCTACGAGAAGCAGCAGCAGGCGGAAGCGTCGCCGGCTGCCGACGCCGGTGCGGCGCCGAAGGACGATGACGTGGTCGACGCCGAATTCTCGGAAGTCGACGACAACCAGAAGGCGTAAGCAATGTCGCCCGCCCGTTATGCCGAGTATTTAGGCGTGACGGGCGGGCTGTTGCTGCGCGGGGGCGTTGAATGACAGAAGTCGATTTCTACGAATTGCTTGAGGTCGATCGTTCGGCCGATGCGGGGACGATCAAGTCCGCTTACCGCAAGCTTGCAATGAAGTATCACCCGGACAAGAACGCCGGGTGCAAGGATTCCGAGGCGAAGTTCAAGGCGGTCAGCGAGGCCTATGACTGCCTGAAGGACCCGCAGAAGCGCGCAGCCTATGATCGCTACGGCCATGCCGCATTCCGCAACGGCGGCGGTGGCGGCGGGCAGGGCCATGCGGATTTCTCCGGCTTCTCCGACATCTTCGAAAGCGTGTTCGGCGAATTCATGGGCGGCCGCGGCGGCGGGCGTCAGCAGGTGCGCCGCGGCGCTGACCTGCGCTACGACATGGAGATCACGCTGGAGGAGGCCTATCACGGCAAATCCGCGGAGATCACGATCGACGTAACGGCGGCGTGCGAGACGTGCGACGGTTCGGGCGCCCGTGCCGGCAGCCATCCGCACACCTGCAATACCTGCGCCGGCCACGGCAAGGTGCGCGCCCAGCAGGGCTTCTTCGTCGTCGAGCGTGCTTGCCCGGTCTGCAACGGCTCGGGCCAGGTGATCGACGATCCGTGTCCCGATTGCCGCGGAGATGGCCGCGTCGAGCGCACCAAGACGCTGAGCGTCGAAATCCCACCTGGCGTCGACGAGGGCACCCGCGTCCGCATGACGGGCGAGGGCGAGGCGGGCGCGCGCGGCGCACCGTCGGGCGATCTCTACATCTTCCTGCATGTGAAGCGGCACGGCCTGTTCGAACGCGAAGGCACCACCTTGTTCGCGCGCGCGCCGATCAGCTTCACCACCGCTGCGCTTGGCGGTTCTCTGACCATCCCGGGCCTCGACGGTCGCAACCATGAGCTGCGCATTCCCGCTGGCATCCAGTCGGGTCGCCAGCTGCGCCAGCGCGGGGCCGGCATGCCGGTGCTGCAGGGCCGGGGCTTCGGTGATCTCGTCGTGCAGATCGAGGTAGAGACGCCGACGAAGCTCACCACGCGCCAGCGCGCGCTGCTCGAGGAATTCCGTGAAACCGAAACGGGCGAGGAATGTCCTGAAAGCCAGGGCTTCTTCTCGCGGCTGAAGGCGGCGTTCGCGGGGGATTGAACCGGGGGGCGGATCAGCGGAGTATCATCGGATGCGATATCTGTTTCCTCTCGCGATCGCCCTCGCTGCAGTAGCGGCCCCAGGCGGCGCGCGTGACCGCAACGCCGTTCCCGCCGCCACCCCGGCGGGGAAGCCGCAGAACTGCATCCCGCTGCGCAGCATCCGCGAAAGCCTGGTGCGCAACGATCGGGTCATCGACTTCCGCATGGCCGACAACAAATATTATCGCGTTACGCTCGATCAGCCGTGCCCGCAGCTCGGCTTTGAGCGCCGCTTCAGCTATGCAACTTCGCTCAGCCAGCTGTGCGCGCAGGACATCATCACCGTCCTCTACGCCTCCCCGCCGATGCGCGGCGCCAGCTGCGGCCTGTCGCAGTTCCAGCCGGTCACCATCGCAAAGTGATCGTGCGGGGCTGATGCGCACCGCTCACTGCCGAAACGGCTAGCGTCCGCCGCAAACGCCTGCTAGGCGCTCACTCCCACGCACCCGTAGCTCAGCTGGATAGAGCGCTGCCCTCCGAAGGCAGAGGCCACAGGTTCGAATCCTGTCGGGTGCGCCAAAGCTTCATCGCGGATCAATAACGTAGGCGCATCGTTTCCGTGCGTGCCCTGCGTAACGGTCATGGCCGTCCAACGAATGACACTAGGTTGGCCGCGCGACTCCACTCTTGTTCATCTCTATCATCAATTTCGTCTGATGCGAGGCTTGCCCCCGCGCAGCGATGGCTCTCGCCGTGCGAGGGGTGATGCATACCTAATTGAGGAGGAACGATTTTTATAACGTTATGTCACAAGTTTGCAACGCACCTGTCCAAAAGTGGACGGTGCTGGCGGAAAGCAGTTGGCAGGCCCGAACGAAAGCTGTCTCTCGGATCAAAGGGGCATGACAGCCCTGTCATTTCCGAGGGGGGAATATGAGAATACACACACTTCTTTGCGCGACGGCGCTCGTCAGCAGCGCGGCATTCGCGCCTGCTGCCATGGCGCAGGACACGCCGGCAGAAGACGCGCGCCCGCTGGTTTCCAGTGAGGCGACCCCGTCTGCTACCAGCACCGACGACGGCGGTGAGATCACCATCACCGGATCGCGCATCCGCCGCGCCGGCTATGACAGCCTGGAGCCGGCGACGGTCGTTTCCGACCAGTATCTCGCCGCTCGCGGCCTGACGAACGTTGCAGACGCGCTGAACGAGATTCCGGGCTTCGGCGTCGGCGTCACTCCGGAAGGCGGCCAGTCGTCGTTCGGTGTCGGTCAGAACTTCGTCAATCGCTTCGGTCTTGGCAGTGCGCGCACGCTGACGCTGGTCAACGGCCGCCGCTTCGTCTCGACCAACGCCGCCAGCATCTTTGGCAATACGCCGGGCCTCCAGGTCGACCTCAACGTCATCCCGGCGCAGCTCGTCGATCGGATCGAGAACATCGCCATCGGCGGCGCGCCGACCTATGGCTCGGACGCGATTGCGGGTACCGTCAACGTCATCCTGAAGCGCGACTTCGAGGGCCTGAGCCTCTGGGGCACCAGCGGTGTCACCGAGCGCGGTGACAATGGCCGCTACAACCTCTCCGCGATGGCCGGCCACAATTACGCCGACGGCCGCGGCAACATCACCATCGCGGCGAGCTACGACAAGGCCAATGGTGTTCTGGGCAGCGCCCGTAACCGGTTCCGCGAAGGCATCGCGACGGGCACGAACCCGCTGGCGGGCTCGGCCTCGGCGCTGATCCCGGGCCGCACGCCGGAGAACGACGGCCGCGTCAATCCGGGCGTGCCGTTCAACACCGGCAATGCCGATGGCATTCCGAACAGCATCTACATCCGCAATGCGCGCATCTTCTCGCTCACCGCGGGCGGCCTGCTGCTGCCGTCGACGGGTGCGACGACGATCGCGAACGGCCTGCCGCGCGGTTTCGGTGCGGACAACACGCTGCTGCAGTTCGACCAGTCGGGCAACCTGGTGCCGTTCAACCCGGGCATCCCGTTCGGCGCGCAGAACGCCAGCGGTGGTGACGGCTTCAACCTTGTCGGCGAGACGAACCAGCTCACCTCCGATCTGGAGCGTATCACCGGCAACGTGATGGCGCGGTACGAGGTGTTCGACAACGTCAGCGCGTTCTTCGAGGGCACCTATTATTTTGCCAAGGGCCGCGAGATGATCGACCAGTCGATCTATAACGCGACGCTGTTCGGCGCCTTGTCCGCGCCGCTCACCTTCCAGGCGAACGATCCGCGGCTGACGCAACAGGCGCGCCAGCAGCTCGCCGGGCTTGGCGTGACGAGCTTCCGCCTGTCGCGCGCGTCGCGTGATCTGGTGAGCAATAACGCGAGCTCCGAGACGAACGTCTATCGCGGCGTGGCCGGCATCGAGGGCAGCTTCGACGCGGCAGGGCGCCGCTTCAACTTCGAAGCAACCGCCAATTATGGCCGTTCGAGCAGCTACTTCTTCGGGAACGCACTCAACCAGCAGCGGTTCGTGAACGCGATCAACGTCACCACCAATGCGGCAGGCCAGATCGTCTGCGATCCGAACCCCGCGATCAACGTTGCGCCGGGCACCATTCGTCCGATCGCCGACGCGGCGTGCGTGCCGCTCGACGTGTTCGGCGAGAATCGCCCGAGCGCGGCAGCACGCGCCTACGTGACCGGCACGACCTCCGCGCATTCGGTTCTCGAGCAGCAGGTCTACACCGCGAACCTCGGCTCTTCCGAGCTGGTGCGTCTGTGGTCCGGCCCGGTCGGCTTCAACGTCGGTTTCGAACATCGCGCAGAATATGCGTCGTTCCGGCCTGATGATTTCCAGCGTGAAGGCCTTGGTCGTTCGGTGCCGATCGGTGGTACGACGGGCTCGTTCAAGACGAACGAGGCCTTTGGCGAGATCCTGATCCCGCTGGTTGCGCCGGAGAACAACGTTCCGCTGATCCAATCGCTCGATATCGAGGGTAAGGCGCGCTACGTCGACAACACGGTGAACGGTGGCTTCTGGTCGTACACCTACGGTGGCCGCTGGCGGCCGATCCAGGACGTTGAGTTCCGCGGCAACTACACGCGCTCGCTGCGTGCGCCGTCGGTGGTCGAGCTGTTCACCCCGGTCTCGCCGGCGTTCAACACCTTCCCGGATCCGTGCGATTCGCGGAACATTGCCAGCGGCGTCGCGCCCGACATTCGCCAGCGTAACTGCGCGGCGTTCTACCAGGCCTATGGTCTGAACGGGTCGACGTTCCAGTCACAGGCGGCTGTGGCGACGGTGCCGGTCACCAGCGGCGGCAACACCGACCTCGCAAACGAGCAGGGCCGTTCCTACACGTTCGGCATGGTGCTCCGCCCGCGCTTCATCCCGCGCTTCCGTGCGGCGGTGGACTGGAACCGCATCCGCATCACCGGCAACATCGCGTCGCTGACCAATGCGAACATCGCAGAGGGTTGCTACGACAATCCCGACTTCGATGTGAACGATGTCGACAACGCCAACTCGTTCTGCTCGCTGATCACGCGCGACCGCAGCAGCGATCCGGCGCGTAACGGCCAGCTCAGCATCGATCCGGCGCGTCCGGGCCTGCGGACCAACTTCGTCAATGGCGCCTTCATCGAGATGAAGGGCCTGACGGCGGAGATGGAGTATAACTTCCCGCTCAGCGGCATTGGTCTGCCGGACGGGCGCATCGATCTGTCGGGTAACCTGTTCTACCTTGATCGGCTGCGTAGTTCGAACAATGGTGTGACGGTGGTCGAATCGGCGGGCCAGATCGGCAACCCGAAGTACACGGCTCAGGGGAACATCGGGTTCACCTATCAGGACTTCGGCCTCGATTTCCAGACGAACTACCAGAGCTCGGCGAAGCTGAACAATCTGAACACCGTGGAATCGCTCGATATCCTGAAGGTGCCGGATTACTGGACGTTCAACCTGACCGCGTCGGTGCGCGTGCAGGAGGGGTCGCTGCTTCGGTTCGTCGTGACGAACCTGACGGACAAGGATGCACCGTTCCCGCTGACGGGTAACGCCTTCGGCATCTATGACTTCCTCGGACGGCGTTTCACGGTGTCGTTCCAGCACCGCTTCTGATCAGCGATCGATTGATCTGATCAAACTGGGGGTCGCCTTCGGGCGGCCCCTTTTTCGTACGTGCAATCGTGATCGAGCGAAAGTCGCGGTACGCAGGCGCGCATTAGCGTGCACCGAACCGCCATCGCTGCGCACAGGCGACCAAAACAACCCCACCGCCTGGCCATCGCAAGCCCGAAAACTACCGAAAAATACCGGCTCTCCCGCGGTTCAGAGTGACCGGACTCGGGTCGTAGATCCAACGCCGGGCGCCTCCGCCGTCGAGCTCCGCACGATCAGGCGGTGCGGCAGGCAGACGGCAGGTTCGACGGGCGTCTTGTTGATGAGCGAGAGGAGCGCGCCCGTTGCCACATGCGCCATATCGTAGGTCGGCTGGTGGATCGTCGTCAGCTGCGGCCAGATGACACGCGAGATCAGGCTGTCATCGAAACCGGCGATCGAGACATTGCCGGGAATATCCAGCCCGTATTCCTTCGCCGCGACGCACACACCGGCAGCCATGTCGTCATTGGCTGCGAACACTGCCGTTGGCCGAGCCCGGTTGGCGAACAAGCGCCGGCCCGCGGCAAGGCCGGATTCGAAGGTATAGAAGCCTTGCTCGAGCAACTGCTCGTCAAATGGGACCGCCGCATTCGACAGCGCCTTGTGAAACCCATCGAGGCGCTGGCTGTTCGACGGGTAGTTCGGGTCGCCCTGAACGAACGCGATGCGGCGGTGGCCAAGCTCCAATAGATGCTCGGTCATCGTCCTGGCCGCCGCCACGTCGTCGATGCCCACACCTGGGGACGCGTCCAGCGCGGTCGTCGGCGCGATGCGAACGAAGGGCATGCGCGCCTCGATCAGCTCCTTCACCGTCTGCGGATCGTCTCCGAGCGGCGGGGCGAGCACCACGCCCTCCAAGGCGGAAGCCCGCGCCAACTGAAGCAGCTTGCCGGACATCGCCTTGGCGCTCTGGCAAGGAAACAGCAGCAGCCGAAACCGCTCCCCCTCCAGTCGATCGAGCGAGCCGGTCTGAAGGTCCACGACATAATTGGGGCTGGGGTTCTCGTAGAACAGCCCGATCAGGAAGGAGCGGCCACGCACCAAGCTGCGTGCGGCGATGTTCGGGTGATAATCCAGCTCGGCTGCAGCCTGCAGGACCCGCGTGCGTGTCGCAGGGCGGACGAAGGGCTCGTCGTTGAAGACCCGCGACACCGTCTTGATTGATGTGCCCGAACGTTCGGCAACATCAGTGATGGTGGCGCGCCCGCGTAAGTTGCCGTCTGCTTCCATCGCCACCTGAAACTCTGCGCCTGCCCCAACGGACGATGCATTGTTGCAATGCACCAAGCAAGTCGCCCCTGCCGCGCGGGCTCTACCTTCGACGCTCGGATTTGACAACGCTGCCAATCTGTCTAGACAGCGCTGTCAAAATCGCTGTTGCAGGTTTTTAGTGGGGGTGGATGTGGTGAAGGGCTTGGCTCGAATGGGGTGCATTCTGCTTGCTTCCGCGGCAGCGGGGGCGGTGGTCCAAGCCCAAACAACGCCGGCGCCGATTTCATCCCCGGCGACCGTCCAACCGGAAAGCTGGCCGAAGCCAGCGGCGCCTGCGACCCGCGACGCAAATGTCGAGCGCACGGTCGAAGATCTACTCCGCCGCATGTCGCTGGAGCAGAAGGTCGGCCAGATCGTGCAGGCCGACATCGCCAGCGTGACGCCCGAAGACGTCTATCGCTATCATCTCGGTTCGGTTCTGAACGGCGGCAATTCGAAGCCGGGGACGGGGCATCACGTCACCGCGCCGGCATGGATCGCCGCTGCGGACGCTTTCTACGAGGCGTCGATGCGGCCCAGCGGAAAGTTGCCGCGCATCCCGGTGATCTGGGGCTCGGATGCCGTCCACGGACACAACAATGTGGTCGGCGCGACGCTATTTCCGCACAACATCGGCCTTGGTGCCACGCGCAATCCGGAGCTGATGCGGCGCATCGGCGAAGTGACGGCGAAGGAAATGCGGGTCACCGGCCTTGACTGGACGTTCGCGCCGACGCTCGCGGTGGTGCGCGATGATCGTTGGGGCCGCACCTACGAGGGCTTCGGTGAAGATCCGGAGATCGCCACATCTTATGCCCGCCCCCTGATCGAGGGACTGCAGGGGAAGGTTGGCGACGCTGACTGGCTGCGTGGTGGGCACATCATCGCCACGGCCAAGCACTTCCTCGGGGATGGCGGCACCGCCGGCGGCAAGGATCAGGGCGACACCCGGACGGACGAGGCGACGCTTCGTCGTCTGTTCGCCGCGCCTTATGTGCCGGCAATCGAGGCGGGCGTGCAGTCGATCATGGTCAGCTTTTCGAGCTGGAACGGCGCCAAGATGCACGGCAATCCTGCGCTGCTGCGCGGCGTGATCAAGGATCGCTGGGGGTTCGACGGGTTCCTGGTCGGTGACTGGAACGGGCACGGCCAGGTCGAAGGCTGCACGCCCGACAATTGCCTCCGCACCTTCACGGCTGGGCTCGACATGGCGATGGCGCCGGACAGCTGGAAGGGTCTGTGGGAGAACACGCTGGCACAGGCGAAGGACGGGCGCCTACCGCAGACCGTGCTTGACGATGCGGTGCGCCGCATCCTGCGCGTGAAGGTTCGCGCCGGGCTGATGGACGCTGGCAAGCCCTCGTCTCGCCCTTATGCAGGCAAGTATGATCTGCTCGGCAACCCGGCACACCGTGCGGTTGCGCGAGAGGCGGTGCGCCAGTCGCTCGTCCTCCTCAAGAACGCCGGCAGCGTTCTGCCGCTGAAGCCGGGCGCGCGCATCCTACTGGCCGGCGACGGTGCCGACAACATGACCAAGCAGACCGGCGGCTGGACGCTGACGTGGCAAGGCACCGGCACCAGCCGGAGGGACTTCCCCAATGCGCAAACCATCGCGGAAGGCATGCGTGAGGTGGCCAAGGGCGTGGGCGCCACGGTCGACCTCTCCACCGACGGTCGCTTCACGCAAAAGCCCGACGTTGCCGTCGTGGTGTTCGGCGAGGATCCCTATGCCGAGTTCCAGGGGGACCGCGCGGATGTCGCATTCGACGACGCGCACGACAATCTGGCGCTGCTGAAACGGCTCAAGGCCGCAGGCGTGCCGACCGTGTCGGTATTCCTCTCCGGGCGCGCCATGTGGGTGAACCCGTACCTCAATGCATCTGACGCATTCGTCGCCGCCTGGCTGCCCGGCAGCGAGGGCGGGGGCGTCGCCGATGTGCTGTTCGGCAAGGCGGATTTCCGCGGCAAGCTGCCGTACAGCTGGCCGCGCACGTCGGACCAGACGGCCGTCAATGTCGGCGACGCTGATTATAATCCGCTCTTCCCCTACGGTTTCGGCCTGACGCTGAAGGATCGTGGCGACCTCGCGCCGCTTCCGGAGCAGCGTTCCTCACAGGCGAGCGGCGATCGCAATGTGTTGTTCGATGGCGGGCGTCCGGGCGCTGGCCGCCGCCTGCTGATCGGCGCGCCAGGCGAATTGTCGCCCAACCCGGGACCGACGCTGATCACAGCGCGCGGTGCCGACCGCCGGGCGCAGGAAGACAGCGTCCGCCTGACGTGGACCGGCCGCGGCAAGGCGATGGCAGCCATCGTCGACGCGACGCCGCAGGATCTCACTCGCGAGACGAACGGGGCGCTTGCCGTTCGCGTCGAGCTCAAGGTGGATGGCGCGCCAAGCCGCCCGGTCACCATGGGTGTCGCATGTGGAGAGAAGTGCGCGGGGGAGGTGCCGGTGACGGCGCAACTCCGCGAGGCCAAACCTGGTGAGTGGACGAGCATCGTTGTTCCGTTGTCCTGCTTCGCACGAGCGGGGACGGACATGCGCAACGTGACTGCGCCTCTGTCGCTCACGACTGACGGTGCTCTCGACCTGACGATTTCCAGCGCACGACTGGTGCAGGCGGACGGCGGAAGCACTGCCTGTCCGGCGGCGTGACGCTCAACAATAAGAAGCAAAAACAACAAACGTTCCAGGGGGCTATCATGAACAAGAGCAAGTATCTGCCGCTGACCGCAATCCTGCTGGCCGGCACCGCGCTGCCGGCGTGGGCGCAGGCGATCGAAACGCCGCAGCAGGACCAGACGACCAGCGCCGACGCCGGCGTGCAGCAGGATGGCGACGGCGAGATCGTCGTAACCGCGAACCGCCGCGAACAGAACCTGCAGGATGTGTCGGGCGTCGTTCAGGCGTTCACGTCTGATGATCTGCGCCGCAGCGGCATCACCGAGCTGCGCAACCTGTCGGTCGCCGTGCCCGGCCTCAACATCGCGAACCAGGAAGGCAACGTCGAGATTTTCATCCGCGGCGTCGGCTCGTCGAACAATACCGAGCTGGGCGATCCCGGTGCCGCGCCGCACGTCAACGGCTCGTATATCCCGCGTCCGCGCGGCCTTGGCCTCATGTTCTACGATCTCGAGCGGGTCGAGGTGAACAAGGGCCCGCAGGGCACGCTCTACGGCCGCAACGCGCTGGCCGGCACGCTGAATATCATCACCGCCAAGCCGACGTTCGATCGCGTTACCGGCTATGCACAGGCCGAATATGGCAATCGCGACAGCTATGCCGCGGAGGGCGCGATCAACGTGCCGCTGGGCGAGAATTTCGCCGCGCGCATCGCCGGATATTATGTGAACAAGGATTACGGCTTCAAGAACGCCTCGCCGGATCCGCAGGCCAGCCGCCTGAAGCCCGCCGGTCTCGAGGAAAACTACGCCGGCCGCCTGTCGCTGCGTTGGGAGCCGACGGATCGGCTCTCCTTCTCGTTGATCGGTGACTACGGCAAGGAAACCGGCACCGGCTATCCGGGCGCCAACATCTTTGCTGCGGTCCAGGCGACTGGGCTGCGCGCGGAGCAACTTGATCTGCGCCGCGTCGTCTATCGCGGCCAGCAAGGCGACATGGAAAACGAGCTTTGGGGCGTCCAGGGCAAGATCGGCTACAGCTTCGACACCTTCTCGATCGAGGCGACCGGCAGCTATCGCTCGGTCGACTTCTTCCAGGTCAATGCCAGCAGCGAAAGCATCGCCTGGAACGGGCGCGATTACGCGCAGACCCAGTTCGATAACTTCTCGAACAATTTCTGGGAAACGCGGTCGCAGAGCCAGGTCTATGAGCTGCGCGCGAGCGCCGACTCCAGCCAGGCGCTGCGCTGGAACGTCGGCGGCTTCTACTTTAAGGAGAAGCAGCAGGTCGGCTATATGGCCGTCGCTGATCGCGGTTACTGCTGCTACTCCGGCACCGAATTCACGATGCCGGACGTGGATGGCGAAAGCTTCGCCTTCTTCGCCGACGGCACGTACGACGTCACCGATCGACTGCGCATCATCGGCGGCATCCGCTATACCGACGAGAAGAAGTCCCGCTACGGCATCGGCGGCAACTGGGCGCTGACGCTGGGCGGTGCCAACGATGCTTGCTGCGTCGGCACGCGCCTTGGCACCGAGGGCTTCCGCCCTGCGCTGCTCGACCGGCCGAACTTCAATGTCTCCGGCCTCACCACGCCGCAGCAGTTCGCGCAGTTCCTGATAGAGGGCATCAAGACGCCGGGCGCACGCGATACTCTGATCCAGCAGATCGGCTCGATCGCCAATGGCACCAACCCGAATGGCACCTGCTTTACCCGCCCGGACATCGATAACGGCTTCGTCACCTGCCCGACGGGAACGAACGGCGGCTTTAGCTACGCCAATCTGACGATTCCGGGGCAGCAATTCGGTTCGGCCAAGTTCAACTTCGTCGATTACCGCGCTGGTATCGAGTTCGACCTGACCAAGGACAACATGCTTTATGGCAAGGTGTCGACCGGTCATAAGTCGGGCGGGTTTAACGACACGTTCGAAAGCTCGCCAATCCCGGAAGCATTCCGCCCCGAAAATCTCACCGTGTTTGAAGTTGGCTCGCGTAACAGCTTCACCGCTTTTGGTCGCCGCGCGTACCTGAACCTGACCGGTTTCTATTATGATTATCAGGACCAGGTGTTCCAGGATCTGACCTGCATCAACCTGGATCAGACGCAGACCCCGCCGGTGTGCAACGGCTATTCGCTGGTCAACCGCAACATCGGTGCCTCGCGCATCTATGGTGCGGAGGCAGAAGCGCGCTTCCAGTTCCCGGGCAACTTCGCGCTAGATACGAATATCGCCTACCTCGACACGAAGATCACGCGTGGCATGGTAGCGGATTCTCGCGGCCAGGATTTTGATCAGGGTGGCGCGTCGCCGCTCATCGACCTGACGGGTAACCGCCTGCCGCTCGCGTCGAAGTTCAACATCAGCGCGAAACTGTCGCAGTGGTTCAACGTGGGGGCCGGCCGCCTCGATTGGCAGGCGCTGCTGAACTACCGGTCGGCCTTCTACCTGTCGCAGTTCAACGAAAATGACATCGTCTTCCTCGACGGCTCGCGCCTGACTGCGCTGCAGGCGGGCTTCCCGGACCGCCAGGAAGGCTACGCGACGCTGAACCTCGGTATCGGCTATACGATCGGCAACTACCGCGTGGAGGCTTGGGCGACCAACTTCACTGACCAGCAGGCCTCGACCAAGGCGCTTGTCGGCTCGGCGCTTAACATCCGCTTCCTGAACGACGCGCAGAGCTACGGCATCCGCGCTCGCGTCAACTTCTAAGGGACGGCCCGGGACCACGCTGCACCCATTCGAGGTGACAGCGTGGTCCTGCTTCCGGATTCATGCGCCTGCGCAATCGCGGGCGCATCGGTCGAGCTAGGGGCGGCTTATACGGGCCGCAGCGGCTCCGATGCAGCGTCACCAACCACGGTTGCCCACTGACGGACGCGCCACGCCGTGACGAGGCCGTTCGCAATGTAGGGATCGTCCCGGGCGAAGCGTTCCACCACCTCAGGACTGTCGGCCTTGAACAGGATAAGGCCGGTGTCGAGCGGATCGGTCAGCGCACCGGCGAGGATCAGCTCACCGCGCGCTGCCGCAGCCCAGGCCCTGGTCAGATGCGCGTCGCGAAACTCGGCCCTCCTGGCCGCGTAGGTTTCGCTGAATTCCATCATCAGCATGTAGTGCTTCAAGGCGCAGCCTCCTTCGTCAACCTGCCGATTAAGCGTCGGCCGCCGTTCGGCATCACTGTCGAAACGGGAATGAGGGTTGGCGGTTCTTCGCCCAATTGTCCGTGCTGCGCTGACATAATCGCGAGCATGGCGGGCGTGTTTCAAGCTTAGAGCAATTGCGCGAAGGTATCCGGGCAATCGTCCTGCGCGCTCTTATATGCTATCACCATGTGACGAAGGGGAAGGATACTTGCTGTTCGACGGCCGGATCATCGCCGGCATCACCGTGTTTGTCGCGGTGGCACGCACTGGCAGTTATGCCCGGGCCAGCGAGCTTCTCGGCCTGTCGCGTTCAGGCGTGGGCAAGGCGATCGGTCGGTTGGAGGAGCGCACCGGGCTTCGCCTGTTCGACCGAAACGCCCGCGCGCTAAAGCTCACCGATCAGGGCCGCACCTTCCTGGAAGAAGCAACGCCGATGCTCGAAGCGCTCGGGCGGATCGCGACACCCTCTGCATCGGCGGATATCCGCGGACGCCTGCGTATCTCGACGGATGGTGCGTTCGGGCCGCCCTTGCTGATCCCGGTATTGCCGGATTTCCTCGCTGCACACCCGCGCGTGAAGCTCGACGTGCTCGTGCGTGATCGGATCGACAATCTGCTGCACGACGGCTTTGACGTGGCGCTTCGCTTCGGAGAGCCGGACTCCCGTGGGCTCGACAAGCAACTGCTGATGCGCAGTCGCGTGCTGACCTGCGCCAGCCCGGGCTACATCGCCGAGTTCGGAGCGCCGCGCAGTCCCGCCGACCTAGCCGAGCGACATCGATGCGTTCGCATGATGGATGATGTGACGAGCAAGCCGCATCCCTGGAACTTCATCAACGCGGCCGGCGACGGCCATACGCTTGCGCCCGATTGCGGCCTGACATTCAACGATGCGGCGTCGTTGGTTGCAGCCGCGCTCACCGGATACGGCATCGTGCGTTTGCTTGACGTGGTCGCCGAGCCGCATCTCACCGAGGGGCGACTGGTGGAGATCCTGCCCGAGTGGAATTGCCTAGAATGGCCAGCCTACGTCTACACGCCCGCTGATGCGCACCGCTCGCCAGCGCTAGACGCATTCATGGAGTTCGTCCGCGCGAGACTGGTTCACTAGTTTGTACGCGAGCCCGGCGGTCCCCGCAGCCGCGACGTTTCGGCGACGAACTGGCGGCGTCTCTCACTGGTTGATGAGCCGATTCAACCGGGAGGACATCTTGCGCTTACGTCTCGCTCCTATTGCCGCCGCGCTGGTGGCCTCGATCTCTGCCGTCGCTATCGCCGATGACACGCGAGTGGCGCGCCGTAGCCAGCAAAGCGATGGCCGGGCGCTGATCGAGGATGGGTTCGCACGCTGGGCGAAGGGCGAGTTCGACATCTTCAGCCTGCTCGCCGACGACGTCACGTGGCACATCACTGGCCAGGACCCGGCGATCGCCACGACCTATCATTCGCGTGAGGCCTTGCTGGACGGAGCAGCGCGGCCGCTTGCGGCACGCGCTGCCGCGCCGCTCAAGCCGACGGTTCGGCGCATCTGGAGCGATGGAGACGATGTGATCGTCCACTGGGAAGGCACGGCGCCGCTGGTCGACGGGACGACCTATCGCAACACGTACCTCTGGATCATGACGGTGCGTGACGGGCGGGTAACGGCGGTAACCGCCTTCCTCGACAATGCGGCCTTCAAGCGCGCGCTCGCGACGCCGCTGCCTTCGGGTAGTCCAAAAGTCGGAAGCGCACGCAACTGACGCCTTGCTGTCCTCGCAGCGCCGACAAATCGGCGCGGAACGGCCCGCACGCCGGCGAGCTATGAAAGTGAACAAGCCTCGGGAGGGATTGTGGACTGGATCGATGCGGAAGCGCGCGCCGAGATTTCCTTGAAGGTGAACGGCGTCGAGAGGCGCCTCACGCTCGACACCCGCGTGACGCTGCTTGATGCACTGCGCGAGCATTTGCAGCTCACTGGCACCAAAAAGGGCTGCGATCATGGGCAGTGCGGTGCCTGCACGGTGCTGGTCAACGGAAAGCGCATCAACAGTTGCTTGTCGCTGACGATGATGCACGGCGGCGACGAGATCACGACGATAGAGGGACTCGGCACGCCGGAAGCACTGCACCCGCTGCAGGCCGCTTTCATCGCCGCTGATGGTTTCCAGTGCGGTTATTGCACCTCCGGCCAGATCTGTTCGGCGATCGGGATGCTTCGCGAGGCGGAGGCCGGCTGGCCGAGCCATGTCAGCGATGACATCGAAACGCCGCCACCGATCGATGCCACGGAAATCCGCGAGCGGATGAGCGGCAACCTGTGCCGCTGCGCTGCCTACCCTCGCATCGTCGAGGCGATCAGTTCCTATGCGAAAGCCGCGTCGGAGGTGTCGGCATGATCGCGTTCGACTATGTCCGGCCAACCTCGATCGACGCTGCGCTGACCGCACAGCAGGAGCGCGGGCCGGGGCGCTTCATCGCCGGAGGCACCAATCTGCTCGACCTGATGAAGCTCGGTATCGAGCGTCCACGGCACCTGGTCGACGTCAATGCGCTCGACCTGAGGGCGATCGAAGAGACACCCGAGGGCGGGCTGCGCATTGGCGCGCTCGTGACGAACGCGGACCTCGCTGCCGATCCGCGGGTGCGCGCTCGTTACCCGGTGCTGTCGCGCGCGATCCTCGCCGGCGCGTCGGCCCAGTTGCGTAACAAGGCAACCACCGGCGGAAACCTGCTCCAACGCACGCGCTGCTTTTATTTCTACGACCCGGCGACGCCCTGCAACAAGCGCGATCCCGGCGCAGGATGCAGCGCGGTCGGCGGCTTCAACCGGATCATGGCGATCCTGGGTACCTCGCAGAGCTGCATCGCCTCTCACCCGTCGGACATGGCAGTGGCGATGCGGGCGCTGGACGCGGTCGTCGAAACAACCCGGCGGTCGGATGCGGGTCGCCGGCTCACGCTCGACGAATTGTATCGACTGCCGGGCGACACGCCGCACATCGAGACGGTGCTTGAGCCGGGCGAGCTCATCACCGCCGTTACCTTGCCGCCGCCACGGGTCGGTCGGCAGAGCTACCGCAAGGTACGGGATCGCGCCTCCTATGCCTTTGCGCTGGTGTCTGTCGCAGGGATTGTCGCGATGGAGGCGGGGCGGATCAGCCATGCGTCGCTCGCCTTCGGCGGGATCGGTACGATGCCATGGCGCGATCGGTCTGCCGAGGCCCTGCTGATCGGTGAGGCGCCGACCGCCGCCTTGTTTGGCAAGGTGGCAGACGCGGTGCTCGCCGGCGCGCACGGCAGCGGGAGTAATGACTTCAAACTGCCGCTGTTCAGGAGGACAGTGATCGCCTGCCTTGCGGCGCTGGCGCGGGAGGGCGGGCGATGAGCGCGACGATCAAGATGGATGCGCGCTTCGCGGAGAGCCTGCTCGACGCAGCGCCCGATCCGCAGGTGGGCCGCCCGCTCGAGCGTGTCGACGGGCCCCGCAAGGTTTCCGGCCAGGCCCGCTACGCTGCCGAGCACTTCCCGGACAACGTCGCGCATGGCGTGTTGCTGCGTGCACCGTTCGGCAGGGGACGAGTGACGCGGCTCGATGCCGACGCCGCCCGCGAGATGCCTGGCGTGCTAGCGATCGTCACCGACGAACGGTTGCTGCGCAACGCCGGCGACTTCGGCGGGGCGGCCGCACCGCCGCACGGTGTCGATGATGTGGTCTATTTCGGTCAGCCGATCGGCGTGGTGGTGGCGGAGAGCTACGAGCAGGCGCGCGCCGCTGCGCTGACCGTTGGCGTGGAGTACCAGTCGGAGGACGGCGTATTTGACTTGTTGGCCGCTCTCGACAAGGCCGAACCGCCGACCGACGACATCTACGGCCTGTTCCTGATCCACACCGAGCAAGGTGATGTCGAGGCGGCGATGCGAAGCGCCGCTGCCACCGTCGACGAGGTGTGGACCACGCCGAGCCAGAGCCATGCCGCAATGGAGCCCCACGCTTCCGTCGCAAGCTGGGAAGGCGACCACATAACACTCAACGCCTCCTATCAGTCTCCGGTGGTGACGCGTGACCAGCTTGCCACGCTGCTTGGGATGGAGCCTGAGAAGGTGCGCATCCTGTCTCCCTTCGTCGGTGGCGGCTTCGGCGGAAAGCTGGGGCTGATGCCGGAGGGAGCGGCAGCCGCAATCGCCTCGCAGCAGCTCGGGCGTCCGGTGAAGATCGCGATGACGCGGCAGAACGTTTTCGAGACGACCGGTCGCCGCCCCGCGACCCACCAGCGCCTGCGACTAGGCGCGGATGCCTCGGGAAAGCTGACGGCGATCGCTCATGAGACGATCACCGATCAGCTGGAAGGGGAGGTGTTCTTCGAGCCCGCGGGCCTTGCCACGCATGTTCTTTACGGCGGCCCTAATCGCATGGTCGATCACAAGGTCGTGCGGGTGAACAAGTTGCTTGGCGTCTCGATGCGGGCGCCGGGTGAGGCGGTCGGCCAACTCGCGCTCGAATGCGCGATGGATGAACTGGCCGACCGCCTTGGCCTCGACCCCGTTGAGCTTCGACTGCGCAACGAACCGGCGCGCCATCCCGAACTTGGCATTCCCTTTTCAAGCCGGTCACTGGTGGAGTGCCTGAAGATCGGCGCGGAACGGTTCGGTTGGGACCGCCGCAATCCGGTGCCGGGAAGCACGCGCGATGGCGAATGGCTGATCGGCCATGGCATGGCAGCCTCGGCGCGCGGCAACCTCTTCGCCCCGACGAGTGCCCGCGTGCGGATTGACGGAGAGGGGAAGATCACCGTCGAAACCGAGATGACCGACATCGGCACCGGCACCTATACGATCCTGACTCAGATCGTTGCTGACATACTCGGTGTGTCCATCGATCGGATCGAGGTGCGGCTGGGCGATACGAACGATCCACGCAGCGCCGGCTCGGGCGGCAGCTGGGGCGCGGCGACCGCAGGATCGGCCGTATATGCCGCCTGCGCAGCACTGCGCACCCGCCTGGCGGACGCGGCCGGCGTGCCGCTTGATGAAGCCACCTTCGCCGGCGACGCGCTGACTGCCCGCAACGAACGCCATCCGCTCGCACGTCTCGCCGGCGACGGCATGGAAGAGGAGGGAAGCGTCGAGCCGGGTGAGAGCAACACCGCCTACAGCCAGTCGGCCTATGGCGCGCATTTCTGCGAAGTGCGCGTCAACACGGTGACCGGTGAAACGCGCGTGTCGCGCTGGAACAGCGTGTTCGCGGCCGGACGCATTCTCAACGAAAGGACGGCCACCTCCCAGGCGATCGGCGGCATCGTCTTCGGCATCGGCGGCGCCCTGACCGAGGAACTGGTGCACGACCCGCGCACCGGAAAGGTCGTGAATCGGGACTTGGGCGAATATCACGTGCCAGTGCACGCCGACATTCCGCCTATCGACGTTCTGTTCCTCGAAGAGCGCGATCCGGTCGCCAATCCGTTGATGCTGAAGGGCGTGGGGGAGCTTGGCACATGCGGCTCCGGCGCGGCGGTCGCGAATGCGATCTACAATGCGACCGGCGTTCGCGTTCGAGAGTTTCCCGTGACGCTCGACAAGCTGCTCGTCGGGCTGCCCGACTGACCGAATGGCTGGGGAGACAAGATGAAGAACAGCGGCAACACCATCCTCATTACCGGCGGCGGCTCGGGGATTGGGCAGGCGCTTGCGCACCGCTTCCATGATGCAGGTAACACGGTGATCATTGCCGGTCGCCGGCGCGCGGCGCTGGAAGCGGCGATCGATGGCCGGGCGAACATGCACGCAATCGAGTTGGACCTGACCAGCGCCGAAGGGATCGCGGGATTCGCGCAGCGGCTGCTGGCGGAGCATCCGGGGGTGAACGTCCTCATCAACAATGCCGGGATCATGCGCAGCGAGCCGCTCGATCGATCGCGCGATCTGGCCGACGCCGAAGCGACGATCACGACCAACCTGCTCGGCCCGATCCGCCTCATCAATGCGCTGGTCGATCATCTCGTCGCGCAGCCAGATGCCGCGATCGTCAACGTCAGCTCGGGCCTGGCGTTCGTGCCGCTGATCTCGGCGCCAACCTACGATGCCACGAAAGCGGCGATCCATTCCTATACCGTGTCGCTGCGTGCCGCGCTCGGTGACCGTGTGGAGGTGATCGAGCTGGTGCCGCCGGCGGTGCAGACGGGGCTGACGCCCGGACAGGAGACGCGCGACGGCTATATGCCGCTCGATGACTTCATCAACGAAGTCATGGCGCTGTTCGCCAGAGAGCCGACTCCGCCGGAGATCCTGGTCGAGCGGGTCGGCTTCCTGCGCAACGCCGAGCGTGAAGGGCGCTTCGACCAGACGCTGGCGACGCTGAACAGGCCGCAGACCGAGACCGGCAGCCGCTAGGCACCCGTCGCGGCGCCAACGGCGTTGCACCTTTGCCGTTGATCTGCGTTATCCCGCCGCCGTGCGGATAACCAAGCAAACCATCTCACTTCTTGTCGTGGCTGCTGCGGTGCTGGCGTTGCTTGCATGGCTGATGTGGCCGCGACCGAAGGCGGTCGAGACCATCGTGATCAGCCGCGCGCCGGCGGTGCGAACGCTGGCAGTGAACGGCATCGTCCGCCCACGCCTGTCGGTGGAAGTGCAATCGCCGGTGGCGGGCACGCTGACCGCGCTGCCGCTCGACGTCGGCGATCGCGTGTCGAAGGGCGCGCTGCTCGCTCGGGTCGATGATGCCCCGCAGCGCGCCGCGATCAGCGAGGCGCAAGCGTCGGTTCTCGCCCAGCAAGCCGTTCTCGCCCAGGCACGCCGCGACCTCGCGCGCTTCCAGGCACTTGGCGAGTTCGTGACGCGGCAGCGAAAGGAGGAAGCGCGGCTGGCGGTGGAGCAAGGCGAGCAGGAATTGCGCCGCCGCCGCGCGGCGCTGGTGCAGGCCCGCGAGGTGCAGCAACGCTATGAGGTGCGTGCGCCCTTCGCCGGTGTGATCATGGAGCGGCCAGTCGATCCCGGCCAGACGATCCTCGGGACGACCGTGCTGTACCGCCTTGCCGACCTGTCGGCGCCGCAAGTCGCGGCCGACGTAGACGAAACCTATGCCGTGAACCTGAAGGCCGGCGGCGAGGCGATGGTATCCGTGCCAGGACGGGCCCGGCCGCTGCCTGCAAGAATCGTCTTCGTCGAGCCGCGCGTCGATCGGCTCACCGGTGCGCGTGAAGTGCGGCTGAGCGTGGCGGATTCAATGGACGATGTGCCGGCCGGGCTCACGCTATCGGTGAACCTGATCGTGGCGCGCGAGCCGGACGCGATCAGCATTCCGCGCAGTGCGATCTTGCAGCCGGATGGAGATCCTCGTGTGCGGGTCGTCGCCGCTGACGGCGAGGTGAGCGAACGGTCGATCCGCTTCGTCGACTGGCCGGCGCAAACGGTGACGGTGACACAGGGTCTTGAGCCCGGCATGCGTATTCTGGCAGATCCTGAGGCCGCGGCGCCCGGTGCGCGCGTCCGCCTGCTCGACTGAAGCCATGCGCTACGCCGCGAAGATTGCATTCCGGCACTTGATGTCGAGCCCAGGCCAGACCGGCCTGCTGACCACCGGCGTGGCGCTGGGCGTGACGGTGTTCATCTTCATGAGCGCGCTGATCGGGGGACTCGCTACGCTTTTGACCCAGCGAACGGTGGGCAGCATCTCACACGTCACCCTGGAAATGCGCGAGCGCGATCCCATGCCGATCCGCGGCCCCGCGACGCAGGTGGTGGTGCAGAAGGACCTCAGCCGGCGCGAGCAGATCCCCGTATGGCAGACGTTTCTGCCCGTGATCGCCGGCACCAGCGGTGTGACCGGTGTATCGCCGCAGATCCGAGGCAGCGCCTATATCGAGCGCGGTCAGGCGATTGCACCCGTGGGCGTGATCGGTGTGATGCCGGGAGATCTTTCGGTGATCGCGAATATCGGCGGCGCCATCGTCAGCGGCAGCGCGGACCTGCCCGTGGACGGCATCCTGATTGGAAAGATGCTTGCCGAGGATCTGGGCGTCCGCGTGGGCCAGGTGTTGCGTCTGGTGTCGGACCGCGGGCGTGAGCGCAGCTTTCGCATCGGTGGCATCTTCTCGCTCGGTATCTCGAGCGCTGACCGGCAGGCGATCTACATGAATTTCGTTGCGGCACGCGCGCTGTTCGATCTGCCAAGCGGGATTTCGGTGATCGAGACGAAGGTGTCACCCGTCGCCCGCGCGCCGCAAATTGCAGCGACCCTGCGCCGCGCGACCGGCCTGAAGGTGACGCCCTGGACGGAGGACAACGCCCAGCTGTTCGAGGCGCTGGCGGCGCAGGGGCGGACGGGCACGATCATCAAGGCGTTCGCGTTGATCACCATCGTCGTGGGGATCGCGAGCGCGATGCTGTTGTCGATCGTCCGTCGCCGCAGCGAGATCGGCATCCTGCGCGCCATGGGTGCCGGCAAGCGGCTGGTAACGACCATCTTCGTACTTGAAGGCACGTTGATCGGTGCGAGCGGCGCGATCCTCGGCGCAGCGATTGCCTGGGCGGCGCTGGCGCCGTTTCCGCCGATCGAGCAGGTGCAGCCTGGTGGCCTGCCCGTGGACCGTGCGCAAGGCCAGTTCCTGCTCGCGATCGTGTTGACGACGCTGGCGGCGGCGCTTGCCTCGGTGCTGCCCGCGCGCCGCGCGGCAAGCATCGATCCTGTAGAGGCCATCGGGCAATGACTGAGGCGGCGCTACTCTCCATTCGCCACCTGGTGAAGCGCTTCGGGGAAGGCGAGGCGGCGACGACCGTGTTGCATGGCATTGACCTCGACCTCGCGCGGGGAGAGCTAGCGACGCTGCTCGGGCCGTCTGGCTCCGGCAAGAGCACATTGCTGACGATCCTTGGCACCTTGCTGCAGCCGACGAGCGGCGAGCACCACATGCTCGGTGTCGACCTGTTCGCTGCAAGCGAGGCGGAAAAGGCACGCTTCCGCGCCGAGAACATCGGGTTCGTGTTCCAGTTTCACCACCTGCTCCCCGACCTGACGGCGCTCGAAAACGTCATGGTGCCGGCCGCTGCGCAGGCCGGGCGCGAGACGGCGGCGATGCGCACGCGCGCCGGTGAGTTGCTCGACGCGGTCGGGCTGGCGGATCGGCGCGGCTATCGTCCCGCCGCCATGTCGGGCGGGCAGCGACAGCGGGTCGCGGTGGCGCGCGCGCTGATGAACCGGCCGGCGCTGGTGCTGGCAGATGAGCCGACCGGCAACCTTGACCGCCAGACCGCCGATCAGGTGATGGCGCTGCTCGACCGGATCAACGCGGAGACGGGGACGTGCTTCCTCATCTCCACCCATGACGAGCATATCTCGGCGCGATGCCGGCGGCGAATCGAATTGCTGGATGGCCGGCTGATTTCAGGTGGTACGGAGCCGGCGCTGGCAGAGGCCTGATCAGCCGGCGCGCGTATGCGAACCCAGCGCAGGCACGGCGCCGACGACGCGGCTCTCGCCGTTGAACAGAACAGGCGGAGCCGGGAGGCGGATCGTTCCCGCGACGGTCTCGACGTCCGTCTCGCGCAGATGCGGATGGGCGGAGAGGGCAGCGAGGTCATTCACCTCAGCAAATGCAATGTCCGAGGCGAGCAGTAGAGCGGTGACTGCCGCAGAATCACGTCCGCCGATGGCCTTTTGGACGAGGCGGTCAGTTTCTTGGCGGTTGATGACACGGTCCACGTTGGTAGCGAAGCGCGGATCCACGCCAATCTCCGGCCGGCCGAGCAGCCCGGCCGCGAGGGCGCGCCACTCGCGGTCGCTTTGCACCGATAGGAGGAGGAGGCGATCGTCGGCGGTGGTGAAGAGGCCGTAGGGGGCGATCGAGGGATGGGCGAGGCCGACGCGGCGCGGTGGCGTGCCGGCGCGGTGGTTGAGGAGCGGCACGGTCATCCACTCGGCGATCACGTCGAACATGGCGATACGGATATCGCACCCGTCGCCGCTGATGCCGCGCGCGATCAGCGCCTCGAGGATCGCGGCATGAGCGGCAGCGCCGGTCGCGATGTCGATCACCGACACCCCGACGCGGCCGGGCGCCGCGGGCGCGCCAGTGATATGGGCCAGACCAGCTTCGGCCTGGATCAGCAGGTCATAGGCTTTGCGATTGGCATAGGGGCCATCGTCGCCGAAGCCACTGATAGAACAGCATATTAGCCGCGGATGACGGGCGCGCAGCAGCTCGACTTCGAGACCGAGGCGGCCCAGCGCGCCGGGTCTCAGATTCTGTACGAACACGTCGGCATTGGCGATCAGGGCGGCCAGACGAGCCTTGTCAGAGGCTTGTGCCAGATCGAGGACATGGCTTTCCTTGCCGCGGTTGAGCCAGACGAAATAGCTGCTGTCGCTGCCGCCGGCGCGATCATAATAGCGCGCGAAATCGCCCTCCGGCCGCTCGATCTTGATCACCCGCGCGCCGGCGTCGGCGAGCCGCGCGGTGCAAAAAGGCGCGGCCACGGCCTGTTCCAGCGCGACGACGGTGAGCCCGGAAAGCGCGTTCAGGGCGGTCAAATCGTGCGCTTTGATGGTGGCTTGATGGTCATGATTGGCGCGCGATGGCGTCAGAATGAGCGTGGAAGATCGAGAATGTGCTCCGAAACGAAGCTCAAGATCAGGTTCGTCGAGATGGGCGCGACCTGATAGAGGCGCGTCT
The DNA here is from genome assembly GCF_045369135.1 of Sphingomonas sp. 179-I 2A4 NHS. Lineage (NCBI taxonomy): Bacteria > Pseudomonadati > Pseudomonadota > Alphaproteobacteria > Sphingomonadales > Sphingomonadaceae > Sphingomonas > Sphingomonas sp. 179-I 2A4 NHS. The sequence continues at coordinate 100,243 of NZ_JBIQFL010000004.1, forward strand.
CGCGGAACTTGCGTTCGATGTCATACTCCTCCGCGAAGCCGAAGCCGCCATGCGTCTGGATACAGGCCTCGCCCGCCGCCCAGCTGGCCTCGGCGGCGAGCATCTTGGCCATGTTCGCCTCCGCCCCGCAATTCTCGCCCGCCTCGTACAGGCGGATCGCTTCATGCGTCAGCAGTTCGGCGGCGCGCATCTGGGCATAGGCACGCGCGATCGGGAACTGGATGCCCTGGTTCTGGCCGATCGGGCGGCCGAACACCTTGCGTTCGCGCGCATAGCCGCTGGCCTTCTCGATGAACCATTTGGCGTCGCCGATGCATTCCGACGCGATCAGCGCGCGTTCCGCGTTCATGCCGGACAGGATGTATCGGAAACCTTTGCCCTCCTCGCCGATCAGATTGGCGGCGGGGACCGAGACCTCGTCGAAGAAGACCTCCGTCGTCGAGTGGTTCATCATCGTCGGGATCGGACGGATCGTCATCCCGTCCTTCAGCGCCTCGCGCATGTCGACGAGGAAAACGGAAAGACCATCCGTGCGCTTCGTCACCTGATCCTGCGGCGTGGTGCGGGCGAGGAGCACCATCAGGTCCGACTGGAGTGCACGGCTTGTCCAGATCTTCTGGCCGGACACGATGTACCGGTCCCCATCGCGGCGAGCGAAGGTCTTCAGCGAGCCGGTGTCGGTGCCGCTGGTCGGCTCCGTGACTCCAAACGCCTGAAGGCGCAGCTTGCCGCTGGCGACATCGGGCAGGTAGCGGCGCTTCTGTTCCTCGCTGCCGTGGCGCAGGATGGTGCCCATCACGTACATCTGCGCGTGGCACGCGGCGCCGTTGCAGCCCTGTTGCTGGATCTCCTCGAGGATCGCCGCTGCGCCCGAGAGTGGCAGGCCGGCGCCGCCATATTCCTCCGGGATCAGCACGGAGAGGAAGCCACTGGTGGTCAGCGCGTCGACGAACTCGGTGGGGTAGGCGCGGTCGCGATCCTTCTCGCGCCAATAGGGCCCGGGAAACTCGGCACACAGCTTGGCCACTTCGCGGCGGATGTCGGAATAATCGGGCCAGTTGCTGCTCACGTAATCCTCCCGTTGTCGTGGGCGGGGGTAGGGTGCGGCGCGCCCCGCAGCCATGCCATGATCTACATAGCCGATATAGCGATCCGGCATGGGAGATGGTACGCGCCAGACCATGGACCTGCGGCGCTTGGCCTATTTCGTCGAAGCGTGTGACCGTGGCAGCCTGACCGCGGCGAGCCTTGCGATCGACGTGGCGCAACCGGCGCTTAGCCGTCAGATTGGCGAGCTTGAGCAGGAGATGGGTCTGGAACTGCTCCATCGCACCGGCCGCGGCGTCACCCCGACGCATGCCGGGCGCCATCTGCTGGAAGGGGCACGTCGTCTGCTGGCCGAGAGCGAGCGGCTGCGGGACGAAGTGCGCAGCCTGGCCGGGGCGACGGCGGGGGAAGCGGTGATCGGCATGCCGCCGACGGTGGGCCGCGTGCTGGCGGTGCCGCTGACCCGCGCAGTGGCCGCGCGCTATCCTGGCCTGTCGCTGCGCATCGTCGAGGGGTTCAGCGGCACCACGCTGGAGGCGCTTCAGGCCGGGCGGATCGATCTGGCGATCCTGTACGACAATCCCGGCATCGGCCCGGTGGTGGCGGAACGCGTGGCGGAGGAGGACCTGGTGGTAGTGGGCGCGCGCGCGGACCCGCAACTCGCCGCCGATGCCACGCCCGCAATCGCGGATCTGGCGACGCACCCGCTGGTGCTGCCCAGCATCCACCATTCGCTTCGCCAGCTCGTCGCCCGCCATGCGCGAGAGGCAGGGGTGCATCTGCCGGTCCAGTTCGAGATCGATTCGCTGGGCGCGATCATCGAGCTGGTCGCAGAGGGACTGGCGCTGACGATCCTGCCGGCAGCCGCGGTCGCGCGCGACGCGCATGCGTCGCGGCTCACGACATGGCCGCTTGCCGGCGGCGTGGCGCGGCAACTGCTCATCGCGACGGCGGCACGCAGGCCGGGGGGACTGCCGCTTCAACGGCTGGTCGCATTGGTGCGTGAGGAGATGGTGGCGCTGGCGCCCGAAGTGGGGTGGTGCATCGTCTAAGTCGTACGCGAGCGGCCACCAAGTTGTGGATCGCGACTGGACAGGGCCGTTGCGCCATGGAAACGAGCCTGAATGACTTCTTCTTTCCTCGACGTGGAGAATACGTCGGATCCGTCCATCTTCCGGCTGCGAATAACCGACCGCATCTGTGTCGGCCCGCCGGGTAATGTGTTCATGTTCGGTGGCGTCGGCCTTGGCGCGGCAACGATCGCCGCGGAGCGGGCGACGGGGCGCGACGTGATCTGGTCAAGCGCGCAGTTCATTTCCTATGCGCGGATCGGCGACACGCTGGATCTGGCGGTAGAGGTGCTGTCCGCGGGCAAGAACATCAGCCAAGTGCGCGTGGTGGCGACGGATGCCGGCAAGCTGATCCTGACGGTGAATGCGGCGCTGGGGAACCGCGAAGGCATGCCCTCCGGCCAATGGATCACCCCGCCCGAGATGCCCCCGCCCGGTGAATGCAAGGCGCGGCCGCTGTGGCCGGTGCAGGACGCAACCCTGATGGACCGGCTGGACGTGCGGATGGCGCCGGACAAGTTCGGTGCACGCGCGCTCGATGGCACGCCATCGGAGGACGGGCGGATGGTGCTGTGGATGCGCAGCAAGACGGGCGAGCCGATCGACGCGAGCATGCTGGCGATCTTTGCCGATTTCGTGCCGTCCGGCCTATCCACCGCGTTCGGCCGGCGCGGCGGTGGAAACAGCCTCGACAACACGATGCGCATCGCGAAGATCGTGCCGACCGAATGGGTGCTGTGCGACGTGCGGATCAGCGCCGCGGCCCGCGGCTTCGGGCACGGTGCGATCCACATGTTCGCCGAGGATGGGACGATGATCGCTAGCGGAAGCCAATCCGCCATCCTGCGCTTCATGGACCCGGCGTAAGCGCCGGCGGGCGAAGGCCCAGGAAGGAAAAGTCAGCGCAGGCGACGGGCGGCGAGGATCATCAGCAATCCCGCAACCGCCACGCCGGCGCCGCGATCGGCCCAAGGCCGCTGATCGATCATGAAGCTCGATCGGGGCCAGTTTACATAGCCCAGCCCCTGGCCGATCCAGAGCAGGCCAAGCAGAAACAGCGCTGCGCCCAGCGCGGTGAGCGCGGGGCGCAGGCGCCGCATGTCAGCGCTGGCCGACCGGAACGTACGGGCGGGCCGTCGGGCCGGTGTACAGCTGACGCGGACGGCCGATCTTCTGATCCGGATCGGTGATCATCTCGTTCCACTGGGCGACCCAGCCGACGGTGCGTGCAAGGGCGAAGAGCGCGGTGAACATCGACGTCGGGAAGCCGATCGCCGAGAGGATGACGCCCGAGTAGAAGTCCACGTTCGGGAACAGCTTCTTCTCGATGAAGTAATCATCGTTGAGCGCCAGTTCTTCGAGCCGCAGCGCGGTTTCGAACAGCGGATCGTTGACCTTCAGCGCGTCGAACACTTCGCGCACCGTCTTCTGCATGACCGTCGCGCGCGGATCGTAATTCTTGTACACGCGGTGGCCGAAGCCCATCAGGCGGAACGGATCGTTCTTGTCCTTCGCGCGGTTGATGAATTCCGGGATGCGATCGGGCGTGCCGATTTCCTGCAGCATGTTGAGCGCCGCTTCGTTCGCGCCGCCATGTGCCGGGCCCCACAGGCAGGCGATGCCGGCCGCGATGCAGGCGAACGGGTTCGCGCCCGACGAACCGGCGAGGCGCACCGTCGAGGTCGACGCATTCTGCTCGTGATCGGCATGGAGGATGAAGATCCGGTCCATGGCCTTTTCGACCGCCGGGTGAACTTCATACTGCTCGGCCGGGACGCCGAACGTCATGCGCAGGAAGTTGCCGGTGTAGGACAGCGAATTGTCCGGATACAGGAACGGCTGACCGACGCTGTACTTGTACGCCATGGCCGCGATCGTCGGCATCTTGGCGATCAGGCGATGCGAGGCGATCATGCGCTGCGTCGGATCGTGGATGTCGGTCGAATCGTGGTAGAAGGCCGAAAGCGCGCCGACCACGCCGCACATGATCGCCATCGGGTGCGCGTCACGGCGGAAGCCGCGATAGAAGGTGGCGAGCTGCTCGTGCAGCATGGTGTGGCGGGTGATCGTCGTCTCGAACTTGCTGAGCTCGTCCGCCTTGGGCAGCTCGCCGTTCAGCAGGAGGTACGCGACCTCCATGAAGCTCGACTGTTCGGCAAGTTCACCGATGGCATAGCCGCGGTGAAGCAGCACGCCTTCGTCACCATCGATATAGGTCAGCTTCGACTGGCACGACGCGGTCGAGGTGAAGCCGGGATCGTAGGTGAACGCGCCGGTCTGGCCGTACATCTTGCGAATGTCGACCACGTCCGGGCCAACCGAACCGGATAATACCGGATAGCCGAACTCCTTGTCGGCGAGCGTTAGCTTGGCGTCGGTCATTGGTCAGTCCTTCCCCTGGGCGGCCATCTGATCTGCGATCCGGGCGAGGCTTTCGTCGCGCCCGAGCAGGACGAGCACGTCGAAGATCCCCGGCGAGGTGCGGCGGCCGGTGAGTGCGGCACGGAGCGGCTGAGCCACCTGGCCGAGCTTCAAGCCCAGCGCCTCGGCAACCTGCCGCACCGCGTTTTCGAGCGTCTCCGTATCCCACTTGTGCACCGCGTCAAGCGCAGCATGCACCTTCGCGAGTGTGGCCGGTGCATCGCCGGCCAGAAGCGGTTCCGCATCGGCCGCAATCGGCAGCGGACGAGTGACAAGCAGGAAGCGCGCGCCATCGGCCAGTTCGTTGAGGTTCGCCGCGCGCGGCTTCAGCGCGGGCATCGCCGCGGCGATCGTGGCGCGGCGCCCGTCGTCCTCGGCGAGCTCGAGGCGATCAGACACGAGACCGGCGAGCCGCGCATCGTCCGCGGCGCGGATGTAATGGCCGTTGAGGTTCTCGAGCTTCTTCAGATCGAAGCGCGACGGTGACTTGCCGACGCCCGACAGATCGAACCACTCGATCGCCTGTTCGCGGCTGATGATTTCATTGTCGCCATAGCCCCAGCCGAGGCGGAGGAGGTAATTGTCGAGCGCCTCCGGAAGGATGCCGAGCTCGTCGCGATAGGCCTCGATCCCGACCGCGCCGTGCCGCTTCGACAGCTTCGCGCCGTCCGCGCCGTGGATCAGCGGGATATGGGCGTAGATCGGATCGGGCCAATTGCCCTCGATCGCATCCATCGCGCGGATGATCGGGAGCTGGCGGAAGGCGTTGTTGATATGATCGTCGCCGCGGATGACGTGCGTGACGCCCATGTCGTGATCGTCGACCACCACCGCGAGCATGTAAGTCGGCGTCCCATCCGACCGCAGCAGGACGAGATCGTCGAGCTCGGCATTCTGGACGGTGATCGGGCCCTGAACGCGATCCTCGATCGTGGTCGCGCCCTCGGTCGGCGCCTTCAGGCGGACGACATAGGAGGCGTTGGGATCGTCATTGGTCTTGTCACGCCACGGCGAGCGGATGCGCAGCGGCTGCTTCTTCGCCTGGGCCTCGGCGCGCATCGCGTCGATCTCCTCGGGCGTCATGTAGCAGCGATAGGCGGCGCCGGCGGCGATCATCGCCTCGGCCACTTCGACGTGACGATCGGCGCGACTCGACTGGTAGACTTCCTCGCCATCCCAATCGAGCTCGAGCCAGCGCATGCCGGACAGGATCGCGTCGATCGCCGGCTGCGTGGACCGCGCGCGATCGGTGTCCTCGATCCTTAGCAGGAACTTGCCGCCGTGGTGGCGCGCGAAGAGCAGGTTGAACAGCGCAGTGCGCGCGCCGCCGAGGTGGAGAAATCCCGTCGGCGACGGGGCGAAGCGGGTGACGACACCGCGCTCGCGGGCTTCTGTAGTTGCGCTCAAGCGCGCTAGCTCCCAGGCTGGAATTCGAGATGGCGACAACGGCCGCGCAGCCCCCTAGCACGCAGCTTCCGACGCTTCAAACCGCGCGGGCGCGGGTGGAGGCTTGGCTGGAGGCGGAGCGCGACCAGCTCGCCCTGTGGCTGCCGGTGGCGCTTGGCGCTGGCGTGGCGGCGTGGTTCGTGTTGCCGGATCGGGGCGCGTGGCAGGCGGTGCTGCTCGGCTGCGCGTCGCTTGCGTGCGTCGCGCTGGCCTTGGGGCGGGGCGGGCGTGCCGCCCGGGCGGTCGCGATCGGCAGCATGATGATGGCGCTGGGGCTGGCGCTCGTCTGGTTCCGGGCAGAACGGGCCGCTGCGCCGGTGCTGACGCGGCCGGCGATCGTCGCGCTGACGGCGCGGGTGGCGCGGGTGCAGCGGATACCGGCACGCGCGCTGGTGCGGCTGCAGCTTGGCGACCTGAAGTTGGGCGAGGGCGCACCGGCGACGCGGCCGGCGCGGATCCGGCTGAACGTGGCGGAGAAGGATGTGCCGGCCGGGCTGGTGCCCGGCGCGATCATTGCCGTGAGGGCGCGGCTGATGCCGCCACCGCCGCCCGCGGTGCCGGGCGCCTATGACTTTGCGCGGGTCGCGTGGTTCGATTCTATCGGCGCGACCGGGCGGGCGCTGGGCCCACCGCGGATACTGAGCGCCGGCGACACGGCCGAGCCGCTGCGCGCGCGGCTGTCACGGCACATCCAGGCGCGGCTGGAGGGGAGCGCTGGCGGGATCGCGGCGGCGCTGGCGACGGGGGATACCGGCGGCATCGCGGCGGAGGATCAGGAAGCGATGCGCCGCTCGGGCCTCGCGCACCTGTTGTCGGTGAGCGGACTGCACATCACCGCGGTGGTGGGGCTCACCATGGTGATCGCGATGCGGCTGCTGGCGCTCAACATGCGGTTGGCGCTGACAGGCCGGGTGCCGCTGATCGCGGCCGCCGTCGCGGCCGGGGCGGCGGTCGGCTACACCTTGCTGACGGGGAGCGAGGTGCCGACGATCCGAAGCTGCATCGCCGCGCTGCTGGTGCTCGCCGCGATGGCGCTGGGGCGCGAGGCGCTGACGTTGCGGCTGGTGGCGACAGGCGCGGTGGTGGTGCTTCTGCTGTGGCCCGAGTCGCTCGCCGGGCCAAGCTTCCAGCTGTCGTTCGCGGCGGTCACGGCGATCATCGCGCTCGCCGAGCATCCGCGGGTGCGGCAGTGGTTCGGCCCGCGCGAGGAAGGCTGGGCGGCGCGGATGCTGCGCGGCGGGGGATCCCTGCTGCTGACGGGCATCGCGGTGGAGATCGCGCTGATGCCGATCGCGGTGTTCCATTTCCACAAGGCGGGGATCTACGGCGCGCTGGCCAATATCGTCGCAATCCCGCTGACGACGTTCGTGGTGATGCCACTGGAGGCAATGGCGCTGGCGCTGGACGGTGTGGGGCTTGGCGGGCCGGTATGGTGGCTGGCGGGGCAGGCGCTGGCGCTGCTGCTGGGACTTGCGCGGGTGACGGCGGAGGCGCCGGGCGCGGTCGCTGCCTTGCCCGCCATGCCGCGCGGCGCCTTTGGATTGATGGTCGCGGGCGGATTGTGGCTGGCACTGTGGCGGACGAACATGCGCCGGATTGGCGCGATACCGGTGGCGATCGGTGCGCTATGGGCGCTGATGGTGCCCGCGCCGGACCTGTTGGTAACGGGGGACGGACGGCACGTCGGGATCCGGTTGCCGGACGGCCGGGTCGCGCTGCTGCGTGATCGCGCGGGCGATTATGCGCGCGACATGCTGGCGGAGAATGGCGGCAGCGACGTGGAGCCGGTGCTGCTGTCCGAACAGTCAGCTGCGCAGTGCAGCCGCGACCTTTGCCGCGTCGACCTGGCCGCGGGTGAGCGCAGCTGGCGCATCCTTGCGACGCGGAGCGCGTACCTAGTGCCGGCGGGCGAACTGATCGAGGCGTGCCTGGCCGCGGACGTGGTGATCAGCGAGCGTCGGCTGCCGCGGCGGTGCCAGCCGCGCTGGCTACGCCTAGATCGCGAGACGCTGGCGAAAACCGGCGGGGTCGCCGTCACGCTGGCGACCGGGAGTGTCATGACGGTTCAACGGCCCGGAGACACGCACCCCTGGGTGATGGCGGCGATCAGGAATAGCGGCGAAGGATTCCCGCGAGCTTACCCTGCACGCGCACCTGCGCCGGGGCGTAGCGCTGCGGATCATAAGCGCGGTTCGCCGGATCGAGCCGGATCATCGCCCCCTCGCGACGGAAATATTTAAGCGTCGCTTCGCTGTCCTCGATCAGCGCAACCACGATCTCGCCGTCGCGGGCCACGTCCTGCTTGCGGATCAGCGCGAAATCGCCGTCGAGAATGCCGGCCTCGACCATCGAGTCACCAGCGACCTCGAGCGCGAAATGCTCACCCGAGCCAAGCAGCGCAGCGGGGACGGGGAGCGAGGACGCACCCTCCATCGCCTCGATCGGCACACCGGCGGCAATGCGGCCGTGCAGCGGCACTTCGATGACGTCGTTGGCGGGTTCGGGCACGGCGGGCCGGGCGGCCGGTGCGGGCGCCTTCTTCGCGTCCAGACGCTCGGGCATCTTGAGCACTTCGAGCGCGCGCGCACGGTTCGGCAGGCGACGTAGGAAGCCGCGTTCCTCCAGCGCCGAGATCAGGCGGTGGACGCCGGACTTCGACTTGAGGTCGAGCGCCTCCTTCATTTCCTCGAACGAGGGCGACACGCCGGTGTCGACCAGCCGGTCGTTGATGAAACAGATCAGCTCGTGCTGCTTTTTCGTAAGCATCGCATCGCCTCCGCCGCGAACAGACGAAGAACCTTTATGGAACGTTCCTCAATGCGTCAAGCGATCATCAGGATTTCTGCCGAGTCGCCGCGTTCCCGCGCCGGATCGTGCGGTGGGCGGACGATCAGGCAGCCGGCCCGGGCAAGCGTGAGCAGCATGGAACTGTCCTGGATGGCGGCGACGAATGCCTCGCCATCGACCAGCGCGGCGCGCATGTAATCGGTGCGCGGGCCGTTCGGCGGCAGCGCTTCGCCAAGCGTGGCGCGGGTGGTGAGCGGCAGCGGCTGCGCGGCGCCCGCGAGGCGCGCGATCAGCGGCTTCACGAACAGTAGCGCGGTGACGAAGGCGGAGACCGGATTGCCCGGCAGGCCAAGTACCGCCATGGCGCCGCGGCGGCCGGCCATCAGCGGCTTGCCGGGGCGAAGCGCTACGCGCCAGAAGTCGATGCTGGCCCCAGCTGCGATCAGGGCCGGGCGCACCAGATCGTGATCGCCGACCGAGGCACCGCCGGTGGTGACGAGCAGGTCCGCGTCGACGGAGGCGAAGGCGTCGGTGAGCACGTCCAGTCGATCGGGGAGAATGCCGAGGTCGATAATGTCCGCCGGCAGATCGGCGAGCAAAGCGCGGATCAGCAGGCGATTGGATTCGGGAAGGGCATCGGCGCGGGCAGCAGTGCCGGGATCGACCAGCTCGTCGCCCGTCGCGGCAATGGCCACCCGCACGCGGCGATGCACCGCGACGTCACCGACACCGCCGGTCGCAGCGACGGCGAGGCGCGCAGGGACGAGGCGTTCGCCCGCCGCCGCCAAGGTGTCGCCTTGCGTGAAATCGAGGCCGCGACGGCGGACGTTGCCGCCGAGCTTAAGCGGCCCTTCGCCATCGAGCATCAGCTGGTCGCCGTCCCGCGCTGCCTCTTCCTGCACCATGACCGTGTCGGCGCCGTCCGGCAGTGCCGCACCGGTGAAGATGCGCACCGCTTCGCCCACCGCCACCTTGCCCTCGAACGGGCGGCCGGCGGCACTTTCACCGATCACGCGCCACGGGCCCGGGAGATCGGCGAAGCGCAGTGCATAGCCATCCATCGCGGACAGATCGCGTGCGGGCTGGGTGCGCTGCGCCACCAGCGGGGCCGCAGCCCAGCGGCCGATTGCCCGGGTGATCGGCAGCGTCTCGATCGAGACGGGGGTGACGCTGGCGAGCAGACGCGCTTGCGCTTCGGCCACGGGAAGCAATTCGCTCATGGTGCGGGAGTGGCAGATTACGGGAGGCGGCGACAGGGTGTTCGTTGCCCGCTGGGCGCTAAGGCCGAGCCGGGGGCGAGGCGGGATCAGGCGGTGAAGTCGCCCGACTTCCCGCCCGTCTTGCGCAGCAGCCGGATGCCCTCGATCGTCATCCGCTTATCGAGCGCCTTCGCCATGTCGTAGACGGTGAGGAGCGCCGTGGAGACGGCTGTGAGCGCCTCCATCTCCACGCCGGTGCGCCCGGCCGTGGCCACGGTTGCGGTGGCGACGACCCCCTCCGGCTGGACGGTGAGATCGATCGAGACCTTGGTGAGCGGCAGCGGATGGCAGAGCGGGATCAACTCGCTGGTGCGCTTCGCGGCCATGATGCCGGCCACGCGGGCAACGGCAAGCACGTCGCCCTTGGCCACGGCACCGTCGGCGATCGCCTGTGCTGCCTCGGCCGACATGATGATGCGACCCTCGGCCACCGCCTCACGCACGGTCTCGCTCTTGCCGCCGACATCGACCATCCGCGCGGCGCCGGCGTCATCGAGATGGGTGAGGCCGCTCATCGCCGTTAGCCGACCAGCGCGCGGGTGGCGGCGGCGACATCGTCCTGCCGCATCAGCGACTCGCCGATCAGGAAGCAGCGCACACCATGCTCCGCCATCGCATCGAGATCGGCGCGGGTGTTGAGGCCGCTTTCGGCGACGAAGGTGCAGCCTGCCGGCGCCTGACCGACGAGTTCATAGGTGCGTTCGAAGCTGACCGAGAAATCGCGCAGGTTTCGGTTGTTGACGCCGATCAGCCGCGACTTGAGGCTGAGCGCGCGTTCGAGCTCGTCTGCGTCATGCACTTCGACCAGCACGTCCATGCCGCGTTCGAACGCGGCGGCCTCGATCTCGGCCGCGGCGACATCGTCGAGCGCGGACATGATGATGAGGATCGCGTCGGCGCCGATCGCATGAGCCTCGGCCACCTGCCACGGATCGACCAGGAAATCCTTGCGGATCACCGGCAGGTCACACGCTGCGCGCGCGGCGATCAGATAATCCTCATGCCCCTGGAAATATTGGTGATCGGTGAGGATCGAGAGGCAGGTGGCACCACCGGCGGCATATGCGCGGGCGTGCGCGGGCGGATCGAAATCGGCGCGGATCAGACCCTTGGAGGGGCTCGCCTTCTTGATCTCAGCAATGAGGCCGTAGGTCGCCGGCGTGTTGTCCAGCGCTGCCTTGAAGCCGCGGGGCGCGCTCTGCGCGGCGGCGAGGGCGTCGAGATCGGTGATCGAGCGCTGCGCACGGCGGGCGGCGACTTCCTCGTGCTTGGTGGCGAGGATCCGGTCCAGAATGGTCATGCCCAGGCGATCCAGCGATCGAGCAGGTCACGTGCGGCGCCGCTGTCGATCGCCTCGGCTGCGCGGGAAGCGCCGCTTTCCATCGGCTCGCCGACCAGCGCGAGCGCGGTGGCGGCGTTGAGCAGCACGGCATCGCGATAGGCGCCATGCTCGCCGTTCAGCAGGCGGCGCAGGGCGAGTGCGTTATGCTCAGGGTCGCCGCCCCGGATTGCCTCGATCGGGTGGCGCGGCACGCCGGCGTCCTCGGGCACGATCCGGTGCCCAACCGCGACATCGCCGATCGCGACGGCCACCGTCGGGCCGGCGCCCGAGACTTCGTCCAGCCCCTCTTCGCCCGAGACGACCAGCGCGGCCTCGGTGCCGAGCTGCTCCAGCGCCTCCGCATAGACCGGGGCGTAATCCGGACGGGCGATGCCGATCAGCTGGCGCGTGACGTGCGCCGGGTTGGCGAGCGGGCCCATCAGGTTGAAGATGGTGCGCTTGCCCAGCCGCTGGCGGATCGGGGTGATCCGCTTCATCGCCGGGTGGTGATTGGCGGCGAACAGGAAGCAGATGCCGAGTTCGTTCAGCGTCTCCTCAGCGAGCGCGCCGGCGCGCTCCATGTCGAGGCCGAGCGCCTCCAGCGTATCCGCCGCGCCGGCCTTGGACGAGGCGGCGCGATTGCCGTGCTTGGCGACCGGCACGCCGCAAGCCGCGACGACCAGGCTGACCGCGGTGGAGACGTTGAGGGTGTGGTGGCCGTCGCCGCCGGTGCCGCACACGTCGATGGCGCCGACGGGAGCGCTGATCGGGATCAGCCGCTCACGCAGCGCGCGGGCCGCCTCGGCGATCTCGATCGAGGTTTCGCCGCGATCGGACAGATCGAGCAGGAAGCGGGCGATGGCGTCCTCGCTGGCGTGGCCGTCGAGGATATCGGCGAAGGCCTGTGCGGCCGTCTCGCGCGACAAGGGCGATGCCGGATCAGGCAGGAGCGTGATGGTCGTCATGCCGCGGCCCTCGTCGTCGGCCGCGCGCCGGTTAACGCGAGGAAGTTCGCCAGGAGGTCGTGGCCGTGCTCGGTCGCGATGCTTTCGGGATGAAACTGGACGCCGTGGATCGGCAGCTCGCGGTGGCGCAGCCCCATCACCGATCCGTCCGCGGCATGGGCATTGGGGACGAGCACGTCGGGCACGCCCTCCACCACCAGCGAATGATAGCGCGTCGCGGTGAAGGGCGAGGGGATGCCGGCAAAGACGCCGGTCGAATCATGCTCGATCGCGCTGGTCTTGCCGTGCATCAGCCCGCCGCGCACGACCCGGCCGCCGAAATGCTGGCCGATCGCCTGATGGCCAAGGCACACGCCGAGCAGCGGGCGGCGGCTTTCCGCGCACGCCGCGACGAGATCGAGACTGACGCCCGCCTCGTTCGGGGTGCAGGGGCCGGGCGACACCAGGAAGCCGGTGGCGTTGGAGGCGAGCGCTTCTGCGGCCGTCAGCGCGTCGTTGCGTTCGACCCGCACCTCGGCCCCCAGTTCCATCAGGTAATGGACCAGGTTCCAGGTGAAGCTGTCGTAATTGTCGATGACCAGGATCATGTCGCCGCCAGCCATAGCCGAACCGCGCGGTGCCGCAACGCTTGTTGCGGCGCGGCGGAATCGCGTAGGCGATGACATATCGTTCAGCCGGGATAAAAGCCGGTGTGGCGATCGTTGTGTGATTGCCAGGAGGTTGCCGCCGATGTTCCGCTCGCTCACGTCCCTCACCACTGCCGCTGCACTGGCGCTGCTACCGCAAGTCGCGGCGGCGCAGGATCCGGCAGGCAATCAGGCGCGGGCGCCGGTCGATTCCGCGTCCGCCGAGCAGCCGCAGGCGCAGTCCGGCCAGCCGCCGCAGCGCATCCGGCAGGTGACGCTGCAGGGTAATGAGGCGTGCCCGACGGCGGCCGCGGACGAGATCGTGGTGTGCAGCCGGATCAATCCGAACGAGGCGTATCGCGTGCCCAAGGAACTGCGCCAGCCTCCCGAAGTGCCGGCGCAAAACCAGAGCTGGATCAACCGAGCGGCGGCGGCGGACCGTGTCGGGCGGGTGGCCGGCGGGCTACCCAACACCTGCTCGCCGATCGGCACGGGCGGGCAGACCGGGTGCAGCATCGCGGCAGGCCAGGCCTGGGCGGCGGAGCGGCGCCAGGCGCAGCGCGAGGCGGCGCAGGCCGCGCCCTCGACCGCGGCGCAGGAAGACGATCAGGACAATTGAGCCTGATCGGCTGATGCCGGGGCCGCGCGGCGTGCCCCGGCGCGCGCGCCTAGTTGGTGGCGAGGAGCTTCGTCAGGTCGACCTTCCAGAACTTGGCCCAGGTGTGGGTGCCGTGGCCCTTCGTCTCGGGCGTGGCCTGGATCAGGCGGAAAGTGGCGCGCGGCATGCGCTCCGCCGCGGGCTCGGCGATGCCGTAGCCTGACGGGTTGATGAAATCGTCGCTCGAGTTGATCCACAGGACCGGCACGGTGATCTTTTCCAGTGCGGGCGAGGGATCGTAATTCCGCGACGCATCGAGTTGATAGATATAGTCGTTGGCGTCGCGACCGGCGGAATTGCGGGCGAAGGCCTGCGCGAGGAACGCCTCGGCGGCGTCGCGGGTCGCATATTGCTGCTGCAGCGCAAGCGGATTGCTGCCCGCGATGATCGACAGGCTGGCGGCGGTGCGCAGGCCCTGTTCGGGTTGGGCGGTATAATTGCCGCCGTTCCACGCTGGATCGGCCTGAATCGCGTCGATCGACAGCTTGCGCCACATGCGGTTGAGGCCGGCGATGGGGACGGGGAGGCAGGCGAAGGGGGCGAGCCGCTCGGCAAAGCCTGGGTATGTCTCGCCCCAGACGAAGGCGTGCATGCAGCCCATCGAAGTGCCGAGGATCACGTTCAGCTTCGTGACGCCGATCTTCTCCAGCATCGCCTTTTGCGCGGCGACCATGTCGTCATAATCGTACTTGGGGAACGCCATTCGCTTCCCGTCGGACGGCTTCGAGGATTGGCCGTGGCCGATATTGTCGGGGAGGATGACGAAGGTCTTGCTGATGTCGAACGGCTGGCCGGGGCCGTAAAGCTCGTCGGCGAATTGCGGCTGGAGGAACTGCTTGCCCGTGCCGCCGGTGCCGTGGAGCACCATCACGGCATTGTCGATCCGCCCGTCGGCCCCGCGATGCGGCGTGCCGAGCGTCGTATAATGCATCCGCACGTCCATCACCTCGCCGGTCTTGAAGCGGAAGGCGGGGAGGGTGACGTCGCCTTCCTTCGTCGGCCACTTGGTCGCGGCGGGCGCCGGGCTCGCCGGGGTTGCGACCGGCTGGGTCGTCTGGGCGGTGGCGGAAGCGGCAAGCGTCAAGGCGGTGCCGGCGGCGATCAGGGGCAGGAGGCGCATTGCACCTGCGTAATGAACTTCTGCCGGGGTTTGAAGCGGATGCGGCGGAGAAACGCACCAGAATCGCTGGCGAGGGGAGCCCTTCGGCCGCCATCTTGATACGCTTTGGGACGAATCCTGCCCGGTTCGCCGGCAATTTGCCTCGATTGTGCCATCTGCCATCGCCACATGGGGCTTATGAAGAAATCGGCTTTCCTCGCGTTGTTCGTGGCTTCGGCGGCGCTTGCCGCCCCGCCAGCGGCGGCGGTGCAGGGCGGCGGGCCCGTGCTCGGCCCGCACGCCGCCCGCTGCACATCCGGCAATGGGCCGGCGATCCTGGTCAACATCGTGGGGCTGAAGAATCGCGCGGGCACGGTGCGCGTGCGCACCTTTGGTGGCCCGTCAAAAACCTGGTTCGACAAGAAGAGCTGGCTCACCCGCGTCGAATTGCCGACCCCGCCGAGCGGACCGGTGCGTATCTGCCTGCCGGTGTCCGCGCCCGGCACGTATGCGGTCGACATGCGCCACGACATCAACGGCAATGGCGATACGGATCGATCGGACGGCGGCGGCGCCTCGGGCGATCCGAAGGTGACGCTGCTCGATTTCGTGTTCGGCCGGAAGCCTTCGCCCAAGACGACCGCGATCAACGTCGGGCCGGGCGTGACGGAGATCACCATCACCGCCATGTATCTGAGCGGCGGCGCGCTGCGGCCGATCAAGCCCGGCGCCTGATCGGCCGGGCGATGACCCTGCCTCAGGCGGGGGCGAGGCCCTGCTGCAACTGCGTGATCCGATCGAGCTGGGCAACGACGGCGGCGCGCGCGCGCTCGACCGCCGCGTCGAGCGCGGGATAGTCGGTCTCAAGCGCGAGCGCGCGTTCCGCCGCGATATCCTGAAGCTCCCCGGAAATGTCCTGCGTCGAGGAACGCGCGGCATCGAGCTCGGCCAGCGCGACCTGCGCGTCGAGCCAGCGATCGCTGCCCGCCGGCGCACCGGCGGCCGCAGTGATCGGCCGCGCGGCACGCGTTGCAGCTTCGTCAAAGGCAGCGATGCGCTGATCCAGCGTCTGCAGGGCGGTAGCGATTCGCGCATCGAGCGCTGGATCAGGCGCGACCGGAGCTTCCGGCGCCGGTGCCGGCTCCTCCAGGCTCTGCGATTCCGCCGGACGAGGCAGCAGCGACGGGTATCCTTCCGTGCTGGAGCAGGCCGCCAGCATGAGAGCGAGCAGCGGCGGAGCGAGCATGGAGCGGTGCAACATGAAAAATCGTCTACGAAGCGAAAAAGTCCTGCGCAACGCTCTTGCGCAATCAGAAAGTCCCTTCTATCAGCGCCACTCCCAAGCGCCCGTAGCTCAGCTGGATAGAGCATCAGACTACGAATCTGAGGGTCGGACGTTCGAATCGTTCCGGGCGCGCCAAGGTTTCAAACTTAGCCCCGAGCTGCCGGAAGGTGGCTTGGGGCTAAGTCATTTCCGGGCCGTGTGCCTTTGCCTTGGGGACCATATCACAGGCCATCGGCAGGCACCCGCGATCGTCACGGATTCGCGGTGCGGCGGACGATGGCTGGCCGTGAAAGAGGAAGATCGTGCGACCGTCGCTTTACCTGAACGACCTTGAGATCGGCCAATGCTGGTCGGGCGGCCCGATCACCATGGGCGAGGCGGACATCATCCGCTTCGCCGAGGAGTTCGATCCCCAGCCGATGCATGTCGACAAGGAAGCCGCAGCCGCGGGCCGGTTCGGTGGGCTGATCGCGAGCGGCTGGCATGTCGCATCGCGCGTGATGCGCGACTTCGTCGACAAGGCGCCGTTCGGCGACACGCCGATGCTGGGGTTGAAGGTCGACGATCTGCAGTGGCGCCATCCGGTGCGGCCGGGAGACGTGCTGTCGATCACGCGCGAGGTGGTCGATATCTCGGCCTCGCGCAGCAAGCCCGATCGCGGCGTGCTGACGATGCGGATGACGGTGACGAATCAGGAAGGTGCGATCGTCATGACCTTCCTGAACCTCATCCAGATGCCAGTCAGCGCCAGCTGAGGCCGGAGCGTCAGAACAGGCCGACGGCGCCTTGCGCCCAGAGCAGCAGGGTGCCGGCGACTGCCAAGGCGATGACGGTGGCGCGCAGGGATGAGCGGGCGGTGATGCGCAGCGCCGCCTCGATTGCCAGGCCAAGCCCGCCAAGCAGCACGGCGGCGGCGGCGAAATCGAAGGGCGTCCAGCGCACTTCGGGCGTCAGCTGCATCGCGACCAGCGGCAGGACGAGGAGGGCGGCAAGCGTTCCCCAGAGAGCGATCCGCCACGAGGCGGGGGCATTGAAGCGTCGCGACGTCACGATCATCGGGCGATCCTCCTGACGGCCCGCATCATACCATTGCCGTGAGAGGGAAGAAACACGCCACGTCGGGGGAGAAAAGGTGCAAATCGCACCTGTGCGAGCCCTCTTGCGGTAAAAAATACCGTCTGGTACAAAAAGCTGTTGACGCGGTGCAGCGGGATTTCTATACCAGTCGGTATCGAAAGGATGTCACCGTGGCATCCAAGCGAAAGGCCGCTTCCATGGCTGATTGTCTGACCGGATTGGCCGGCGCGCGTTAGTAGGCGCCTGCTTCTCCCACTCACTCTTTATCACTTTCCGGATCAGCGGATCGTCGACCCTCCAGTCGGCGCGATCGCGGTCCCCTGTGCGCCCGTCGGCCGATCGCATCGGCCGGGCGCCGGCGCACGCCTATTCAAGGGGAATTCTCATGGCGTTCATGGCTTTCGACCGTCACGGATCAGTTGCCAATAGCGGCAAGACGGCCGTCGCCGCGCCGCATTCGGGCGCCGACCGGGCGAACCGGCTTACCGCCCTCGAATGGTCCGTCGTGGCGCTTGCCCGGCGCGACCGGCCATCGTCGCTGCGCGAACCCTCGCGCCTGTCGGTGGCGCTCGGCAGCCTGTTCGGCCGCGAACAGAACCCGCGCCTCGCCGATCCGCGCCTGGAGGCGCTGCGGCGCGTCGCGGTGCTCGCCTGGCATCGCGGCGCCAAGGCGCTGAACGATGCGGAGGTGGAGGCCTTCACTGCCGCTGGCTTCACCACCGGCCAATATCGCACCCTGCTCGCCAGCATCGGTGCCGCAAGCCTGAACAAGGGCCGATACGCATGAACATGCACAGCAAGATCAACACCGAACATCTGACGCCGGCGCGCGAGCGTGAACGGCCGCGCTGGCGGCTTGGCGCGATGGTCGCGGCCCCCGTGCTGGTGGCGGCGATCGCCGGCGCCGCGCTCAATCGCGAGGCGCCGGTGCAGGCCGCGCCGCCGCCACCGACCGTGACGGTCGCGAGTCCGCTCGTCCGCCCGATCAACGAATGGGACAGCTATGTCGGCCGGTTCGAGGCCAGCAAGTCGGTGGAGGTGCGCCCGCGTGTTTCCGGCGCGATCACCGCGGTCCACTTCACCGACGGCGCAATCGTGCGGAAAGGGCAATTGCTCTTCACGCTCGATCAGCGGCCGTTCACCGCCGCGCTGGCCGAGGCGCGCGCCGGGCTGATCAGCGCGCGCAGCGACGTTGAACTGGCGCGCGCCAACCTCGATCGCGCGCAGCGGCTGGTGGCGGACGAGGCGGTATCGAAGAGCGACATCGACCAGCTGACCGCCCGCCTGCGCGCCGCCAATGCGGCGCTGGCCGGTGCCGAGGCGCGTGTGCGTGCCCGGGCGCTGGAGGTCGAATTCACGCAGGTGCGCGCACCGATCAGTGGCCGGGTGTCGGACCGGAAGATCGATCCGGGCAACCTCGTGGCGGGCGGGGATACCAACGGCACGCTGCTGACCACGATCAACGCGCTCGACCCGATCTACTTCACCTTTGACGGTTCCGAGGCGTTGTTCCTCAAGACCAAGCGCGCGCAGGCCGCCGGCACGCCGCCCTCGGACGTGGAGATCAAGCTGCAGGACGAAGGCGATTTCCGCTGGTCCGGGCGGCTCGACTTCACCGACAATGGGCTCGATCCGCGATCGGGCACGATCCGCGGACGCGCCGTGCTGAACAACCCGGACTTCTTCCTGACGCCGGGCATGTTCGGCAACATGCGGCTGGCGAGCGGCGGGGCGGCCAAGGCGCTGCTGGTGCCGGACGCCGCGGTGCAGACCGACCAGGCGCGCAAGACGCTGCTGACGGTGGGGCGTGACGGCACGGTCGCCGCAAAGGCGGTGCAGCTCGGGCCGGTGGTGGATGGCCTGCGCGTCGTGCGCAGCGGCATCGCCGCCACTGATCGCGTCGTCATCAGCGGCACGCAGATGGCGATGCCGGGCACCAAGGTTCAGGTGCGCGCCGGCCGGATCGCACCGACGCGCGAGGCGGCGTCCGCCGGCAGCATCGGCGCAAATGCACTGGCCGGCCAGGCGACGTTCGCGGCGCGGTAGAGCCGAACCCGACCGTTCGTATCGAGCAACGTCGAGACACCCGGCGTGCCGCATGAGGCACGTCCCTCGGCGATGCTCGGGACGAACGGACCAATGATCTAGCTCGGCCCCCCAAGGGCCGATCCCTTCCATCCTCGTTTCCGGGGAGCCTGCCATGCGCCTGTCGCGCTTCTTCATCACCCGCCCGATCTTCGCGGGCGTCATCGCGGTGATCATCACCATCATCGGCGCGATCGCTTATTGGCAACTGCCAGTCGCGCAATATCCCGACATCGTCCCGCCCACCGTGACGGTGACGGCGACCTATCCCGGCGCCTCGGCGGAGACCGTCGCGGAGACGGTCGCCGCACCGATCGAGCAGGAAATCAACGGCGTCGACAACATGCTGTACCAGTCGAGCCAGTCGACGGGCGACGGCGTCGTGACCATCACCGTCACCTTCAAGATCGGCACCGACCTCGATGCGGCGCAGGTGCTGGTGCAGAACCGCGTCGCGGTCGCCGTGCCGCGGCTGCCGGAGGAGGTGCAGCGGCTGGGCGTCGTCACCCGCAAGACCTCGCCCGACTTCCTGATGGTGGTGAACCTCATCTCCCCCGACGGATCGCTCGATCGCGGGTACATCTCCAATTACGCGCTGACGCAGGTGCGGGACCGGCTGGCGCGGATCGACGGCGTCGGGGACGTGCGCCTGTTCGGCAGCCGCGATTACGCCATGCGGGTGTGGATCGATCCTGGCCGTGCCGCTGCCCTGAACCTCACTGCCGGCGACATCGTCTCGGCGCTGCGCGCGCAGAACGTGCAGGTCGCCGCCGGCACGCTCGGCCAGCCGCCTTACGCACAGGGCAATGCCTTCCAGCTCAGCGTCGAGACGCAAGGGCGGCTCGTCGATCCGGCGCAATTCGCCGACGTGATCGTGCGCACCGATGCCGATGGCCATCAGGTGCGCGTGCGCGATGTCGCCCGGGTGGAGCTTGGCGCGCAGGACTATAATTCGAACACCTATCTCTCGGGCCAGCCCACCGTCATCGCGGCGGTGTTCCAGCGCCCGGGCACCAACGCACTCGCCGCCGCCGAGAAGGTGACCGCCGAGATGGAGGCGATGGCCAAGTCCTTCCCCAAGGGGCTGGAATATCGCGTGATCTACAACCCGACCGAATTCATCGCGCAATCGGTGGACGCGGTGATCGATACCTTGTTCGAGGCGATGATCCTCGTCGTCCTCGTCATCCTGGTGTTCCTCCAGAAATGGCGCGCGGCGATCATCCCGATCGTGGCGATTCCGGTGTCGCTGGTCGGCACGTTCGCGGTGCTGGCGGCGTTCGGCTATTCGCTCAACACGCTGTCGCTGTTCGGCCTGGTGCTGGCGATCGGCATCGTCGTCGATGACGCGATCGTCGTGGTGGAGAATGTCGAGCGCAACCTTGCCAATGGCCTGACGCCTTTGGAGGCGGCGCGCACGTCGATGGATGAAGTGTCCGGCGCGCTGGTCGCGATCGTGCTGGTCCTGTGCGCGGTGTTCGTGCCGACGCTGTTCCTGACCGGCATGTCGGGCGCCTTCTACCAGCAGTTCGCCGTCACCATTGCGACCGCGACGATCATCTCGCTGATCGTGTCGCTGACGCTCTCGCCCGCGCTCGCGGCGATCCTGCTCAAGGGGCATGAGGCGGAAGGGCACGGCAACCGCGTAACGCGCGCGCTCGCCCGCGCCGGCGACTGGTTCAACCGCGGGTTCGAACGGATGAGCGATCGCTACGCGCGGCTCACCGACCGGCTGGTGCGCCGGCCCAAGCGGATGATGCTGACCTATGCCGGTCTCATCGCCGCCACCGGCGCGGTGTTCTGGGCGACGCCGACCGGCTTCATCCCGGCGCAGGACCAGGGCTATTTCCTCACCGTCGTTCAGTTGCCCGCCGGCGCCTCGGTCGAACGCACCGACGCGGTGGTGCAGAAGGTGGCGAAGCGCATCCTGCCGCTCGCCGGCGTTAAGGGCGTCGTCATGCTCGCGGGCTTCGACGGCCCGTCGCAGACGCTCGCGCCCAACACGGCCGCGGCCTACGTGCCCTTGAAGTCCTTCGAGGAGCGTGCCGAGCTAGGCGTCACCTTCGCCGGGCTGATGGACGAGGCGCGCAAGGCGACCGCGGATATCGACGAGGCGCGGATCCTCGTCATCCCCCCGCCGCTCATCCAGGGCATCGGTTCGGCCGGCGGCTATCGCATGATCGTGCAGGACCGTGAGGGCGCGGGCTATCAGAAGCTGGGCGAGGAAACGCAGAAGCTGATCGCCAAGGCGAACGAGACGCAAGGGCTGGCGCAGGTCTTCACCTTCTTCGACACCGCCACGCCGCGCATCTTTGCCGATATCGATCGCGCCAAGGCCGACATGCTGGGCGTGCCGCCGGAACGCGTGTTCGAGGCGCTTCAGGTCTATCTCGGCAGTGCTTTCGTCAACGACTTCAACCTGCTCGGCCGCACCTATCGCGTGACGGCACAGGCCGACGCACCGTTCCGCTCGACCCCGGCGGATATCGCCAATCTCAAGACGCGCTCGGACGCCGGCAGCATGGTGCCGATCGGATCGGTGGCCAATTTCGAGGACAAGACGGGGCCGTATCGCGTCACGCGCTACAACCTCTTCCCGGCGGTCGAAGTGGATGGCGACACCGCGCCCGGCTATTCCTCCGGCGCGTCGCTGGTGGCGATGGAGAAGCTCGCCGCCGAGACGCTGCCCAAGGGCTATGGCAGCGAATGGACCGGCATCGCCTTCCAGGAAAAGGCGGCGGGCAGCACGGCGGGGATCGTCTTCGCGCTGGCGGTGGTGTTCGTCTTCCTGGTGCTGGCGGCGCAATATGAGAGCCTGTTCCTGCCGCTGTCGATCATCCTGATCGTGCCGATGTGCCTGCTGGCGGCGATGATCGGCGTGAACCTGCGCGGCATGGACAATAACGTGCTGACGCAGATCGGGCTGGTGGTGCTGATCGCGCTTGCCGCAAAGAACGCGATCCTGGTGGTCGAGTTCGCCAAGCAGGCGGAGGAGCAGGAAGGCCTGTCGCCGATCGAGGCGGCGGTGCGCGCGGCGCAGGACCGGCTTCGCCCGATCCTGATGACGAGCTTCGCCTTCATCCTGGGCGCGGTGCCGCTGCTGATCGCCACTGGCGCCGGGGCGGAGCTTCGCCAGGCGCTGGGCACGGCGGTGTTCTTCGGGATGATCGGCGTCACCGGCTTCGGCCTGATCTTCACCCCCACCTTCTACGTCGTCTGCCGCGGGCTGGCGGAGCGGATCGGGCGCGGCCGTCGCCGCCCCGCCGCCGATACCGACCCCGCGCTGCAGCCGGCCGAATGAGGAGCGAAACGATGCTCATGCACTTCACCAAGTTGATGGTGGCCGCGTCCGCGCTGACGCTGGCGGCCTGCGGGACGGGGCCGGATTATGCCCGGCCCGCCACGCCGGCCACGGCGGCCGCGCCATTCGTATCGACCAGCCCGGCGGTCTCGACCGCCGCGCCGGCCGAGGATTGGTGGCGGCTGCACCAGGATCCGGTGCTCGACGGGCTGATTACCGACGCGCTGGCGGCGAACACTGACGTTCGTGTCGCGGTCGCGCGGCTCGCCCGGGCACGCGCAGCGCTGCGCGAGGTCCGTAACGATCGCCTGCCGCAGGCCAATGTCGGCGCCGGCGCCACCTACAATCGCTTCTCCCAGGTGCAGCGCGCGCCCGGGATCGGCAGCGAAAGCTGGCTGATCGATGGCGGGCTCGACATCTCCTATGAGGTGGACCTGTTCGGCCGCGTCAGCCGCAACGTGGAGGCGGCGCGCGGCGACGTCGGCGCGGCCGAGGCGGATGCCGACGCGGTGCGCGTATCCGTCGTCGCGGAGACGACGCGCGCCTATGCCGATGCGGCATCGGCGGCCGAGCGGCTGGCCGTGGCGGAGCGAATCGTCGCCTTGCTCGACCAGTCTCTGCGCGTCACCGAGCGGCGCGTCGAGGTGGGCATGACGACGCCGCTCGACGCGACGCGCATTGCCGCGCTGCGCGACCAGCGGCGCGCCGACGTGCCGACGATCGCGGCCGAGCGGCAGGCGGCGCTGTTCCGGCTGGCAACGCTGACCGGGCGCACGCCGCAGGAGCTGCCGCCGATCGCGGCGCAGCGCGACCGGATGCTTCGGCTCGACCAGCCAATCCCGGTCGGCGACGGGGCGGGGCTGCTCGCCCGCCGGCCCGATGTGCGCGCGGCCGAGCGACGGCTCGCCGCGGCCACCGCGCGCATCGGTGTGGCGACCGCCGATCTCTATCCGCGCATCACGCTGGGCGGATCGATTGGGCAGACCAGCACGGGGCTTGGCAATCTGTTCGGCGGCGGGCCGCTCAACTGGCTGATCGGGCCGCTGCTGAACTGGAACCTCAATCAGGGCCGCGCCCGCGCCCGCATCGCCGGGGCGGAAGCGGATACGCAGGCCGCGCTCGCCACGTTCGACGGAACGGTGCTGACCGCTCTGGAAGAAACGGAGACGGCGCTCTCCAATTACAAGCAGGCGATCGAGCGGCGCGCGGCGCTGGGCCAAGCGCGCGAGGCGGCGGAGCGGGCGGCGCGGATCACCCGCGCGCAGCGGCGCGAGGGGCAGATCGACAGCCTGTCGCAGCTCGATACCGAACGCACCTTTGCCGATGCGGAAGCCGCGCTCGCACTGGCGGATGCGCAGATCGCGCGCGCGCAGATCGACGTCTTCCGCGCGCTTGGTGGCGGATGGCAACAGACGGGGGTCGCAGCGCCCGGCGGCTGAGCCGAATGCAGCGGATCGGCGCGGCATGATGCG
The DNA here is from genome assembly GCF_045369135.1 of Sphingomonas sp. 179-I 2A4 NHS. NCBI lineage: Bacteria > Pseudomonadati > Pseudomonadota > Alphaproteobacteria > Sphingomonadales > Sphingomonadaceae > Sphingomonas > Sphingomonas sp. 179-I 2A4 NHS. The sequence goes on from NZ_JBIQFL010000004.1 coordinate 124,162, forward strand.
ATCTGCTGCGATGCGACTCGCAAAATCGCATCTGGTGCGTTTAAGCGGTCGCCATGACGATGCCGACCGACGAGGAACTAGCCGCGCTTGGCGCTGCGTTCGACCTGTTCGCGCGCCGCTACAAGCTGGCGGAAGCGCTCGGGCCGGAAAAGCCGCTGAATGAACTCGACAAGCAGATCCTGTCCTATATCGCGAAGAACGACGGCTGCGGGCCGACCGACATCGCGCGGTACCTGGGGGTGGCGAACACCACCGTTTCCTCCGCCACCGACCGGCTGGTGAAGCGCGAGCTTCTGCGCCGGCAGCGGCCGGAGGCGGACCGGCGCGCGGTGGCGCTTCACCTGACCCCCGCCGGGGAGGGCAGGGTCGCCGCGCTTCAGGCGATGTATGGCGAGCTTCATCGCCGCATGCTCGCGCCGCTCGACGCGGAGGAGCGGCGGCAGATGATCGCGATGATGGCCAAGGTCGCAAACGACGACGCTTGAATAGTACGAAGTTCGTGATACCTTTCTGACGGCGCGCCATTCGCGTCGCCAGGAGAGGTTCATGGCAATCACGATCAACGGCACCCCGGTCGATCCGCCGGCGGATGCGCGTGTCTCCCTGCTCGATCTCATGCGCGAGCGGTTGCACCTCACCGGCACCAAGGTGGGCTGCAACCAGGGCGCATGCGGCGCCTGCACGGTGCTGATCGACGGCCAGCGGGTGCTCTCATGCCTGACACTGGCGGTGCAGGCGGATGGCCGCGCCGTCACGACGATCGAGGGGCTCGGCGCGGACGGGCTCCACCCGCTGCAGCAGGCGTTCCTCGAGCATGACGGCTTCCAGTGCGGCTATTGCACGCCGGGCCAGATCTGCGCGGCAAGCGCGATGCTGGAGGAAGTTGCCGCCGGCATGCCGAGCTATGTGACGCGCGACCTCGCCGCGCCGGCGCGGCTGACGCGCGAGGAAGTGCGCGAGCGGATGAGCGGCAACCTGTGCCGTTGCGGCGCGCATAACGGCATCATCGACGCGATCATGGCGGTGGCCGAGGAGCAGGCGGCATGACCCCGGTGCAGTATCGGCGCGCCGAAAGCGCAAGCGATGCGATCCGGCTGGCGGGCACCGCCGGGCATCGGCTGCTGGGCGGTGGGACCAACCTGGTCGATTTGATGCGCAAGGGCGTCGAGCGGCCGGATACGCTGGTCGACGTGACTGGCCTCCCCGGCGCGATCGAGGAAGCGGCCGACGGCAGCATCGTGATCGGCGCCGGCGCGCGCAACAGCGCGATCGCCGCCCCACCCGCTGATCCGCAGCCGCTATCCGATGCTCTCGCGCGCGATCCTGGCCGGCGCGTCGGCGCAGATCCGCAACATGGCGACCGCGGGCGGCAACCTGTTGCAGCGGACGCGCTGCGTCTATTTTGCCGATGCGGCGGGATCGCGCTGCAACAAGCGCGCGCCCGGCAGCGGGTGCGACGCGATCGGCGGCTTCACCCGCTATCATGCGATCCTCGGGGCCTCGCCCGCGTGCATCGCGACGCACCCGTCGGACATGGCGGTGGCGCTCGCCGCGCTCGACGCGCGGGCGCATGTCGCCGGCGCGGACGGTGCGCGCGCGCTGCCGCTGACCGACTTCCACCGCCCGCCGGGTGACCGGCCCGATATCGAGACCGAACTGGCGTCGAACGAAGTGATCGTCGCGATCGAGCTGCCGCCATCGCGCCTCGCGACGCGATCCGACTATCGCAAGGTGCGCGATCGGGCCTCCTACGCCTTTGCGCTGGTCTCGGTCGCCGCGGGGCTGGTGATCGAGGACGGGCGGATAGCGGAGGCGCGGATCGCGCTGGGCGGCGTCGCGCACCGGCCGTGGCGGGCGTGGCGCGCGGAGGCCGCGCTGCAGGGCGAGGCGCCAACCGAAGCGGCGTTCATTGCGGCGGCCGAAGCGGAACTCGCCGCGGCCGAGCCGCAGCCGGGCAATATGTTCAAGGTGACGCTAGCGAAGCGCACGCTCGCCGCGGTTCTTTCCGGGCTTTGCGAGGATCAGGCATGAGCAGGGTACAGAATGTCCTCGTAGGCACGGTGCGCAGCGCACTCGGCTGGGTGCCCGCACAATGGCTGCCCGGTGGCACACCCGATCCGCTGATCGGTCGTCGCGGCGAAGTAGGCCGCCAGGCCGCGCGGCTGGACGGTGACGTGAAGGTGCGGGGGCAGGCGCGCTTCTCCGCCGAAGTGCCGTTGGACAACCTCTGCTACGCCGCGCTCGTCCACGGCACGATCACGCGCGGGCGTATCACGCGGCTCGACACGGCAAAGGCTGAAAGCGCGGGGGGCGTGCTGCTGGTCCTCACCCACCATAATATGCCGCGCATGTCCGGCCCCTCGCTGATCGCGATCACCGATCCGACCGCGGTGGGCAACAGCAGCCTGCCGATCCTTCAGGACGATCACGTGCATTACAACGGCCAGGTCGTCGCCGCCGTCGTCGCGGAGACGCAGGAGCAGGCCGATCATGCCGCATCGCTGATCGCGATCGACTATGCTGCCGAGCCCGCCGAGACCCGCTTCGAGGAAGCGAAGTCCGGCGCGCGCATCATCCCGTCGCTACTGATGGAGCGCAATCACCTGTCGCTCGGCAAGGCGGAGCGGGAACTCACCCAATCGCCGCACAAGGTCGACAATCTCTATCGCACGCAATGGCAGAACCATAATGCGATCGAGCTCCACGCGCTGACCGTCGCGTGGGAGGGCGAGACGCTGACCGTGCACGACACGACGCAGATGATCGCCGCGGAAGCCGCGACGCTCGCCAAGCTGTTCGGGCTGAAGCGCGAGGATGTGCGCGTGCTCTCGCCCTTCGTCGGCGGCGGCTTCGGCGGCAAGGGCTTCTGGGATCATCAGGTGGTTGCCGTGGCCGCGGCGCGCATGGTCGGCCGCCCGCTGCGGCTGCAGCTCAGCCGCGAGGGCGTCTATCGCATCGTCGGCGGGCGAAGCGCGACCGAGCAGCGCGTGGCGATCGGTGCCGACCAAGAGGGCCGGTTCACCGCGCTGATCCACAACGGCTATTCGGTGATGCCGCCCTATGGCGCCTGCCCGGAAGCCTATACGCTCGGCACGCGATCGGCCTATCGCGCCAAGAGCTTCGAGATCCTGCAGCGGCACCTCGACATGGCGGTGGTGCCCAACACCTTCATGCGCGCGCCGGGCGAGGCGATCGGCACCTTTGCGCTGGAAAGCGCGGTCGACGAACTGGCGCATGATCTGGGGATCGACCCGATCGAGCTTCGCCTGCGCAACCTGCCGGACAAGCACCCGATCACCGGCGCACCTTTCTCGCAACATGCCCCCGCCAAGTCCTGGGCTGACGGCGCGGCGCGCTTCGGGTGGGAACGGCGCTCCGCCACGCCGGGCGCCCGGCGCGACGGGGAATGGCGCATCGGCATGGGCTGCGGCAGCGGCAGCTTCCCTTATGTCCGCATGCCCGGCGCCGCGGTGCGCCTGACGATCCGGCGCGACGGCACCGCGACGCTCGCCTGCTCGGCGCAGGAAATGGGCATGGGCACCTCGACGGTGCTCGCGCAGCAGGTCGCCGATCGGTTGGGCATCCCCCTCGACGCCGTCGTGGTCGAAACCGGCGATTCCGACCTGCCCCCAGCGCCAATGGCGGGCGGCTCGGGCCAGAGCGTCTCGATCGCCGGCGCTTTGCTGGCCGCGTCGGAGAAGCTACCCGCCGAACTGCTGCGCCTCGCCGGCAACGACAGCCCGCTCGCGGGGCTTCGGCCCGGCGAGATCCGGCTTGGGCAGGAGGGGATGGCGAGCGCTGCCGACCCCAGCCGGCACGAAACCTTCCGCTCGATCCTCGCCCGCGCCAATCGCGACGAGGTGAGCGTCACTGCGTCGGGCACCCCGCCGCTGGAGATGATGAAGTTCGCCATGCACAGCACCGCGGCGATGTTCTGTGAGTTGCGCGTCAGCGACGTGACGGGGGAGATCAGGGTCGATCGCCTGCTCGGCTCGTTCGACTGCGGCACGATCCTCAACCCGCGCACCGCGGCCAGCCAGTTTCGCGGCGGCATGATCATGGGGCTTGGCCTGGCGCTGACCGAGGAGACGTGGCTCGATGAGCGCAGCGGCCGGATCATGAACCCGACGCTCGCCGATTATCACGTGCCCGCACACCTCGACGTGCCCGATATCGAGGTGATGTGGACCGGCATCCCCGATCCGCGATCGCCGCTGGGTGCGCGCGGGATCGGGGAGATCGGCATCACCGGCGTCGCCGCGGCGGTCGCCAATGCGGTGTTCAACGCGACGGGCAAGCGGGTGCGCGACCTGCCCATCACGCTCGACAAATTGCTGTGACGTGGGGGCGGGGCGTCAGGCAGACTGGCGCCGCTGCCACCCGTCCCGCTCCGCCATCACGCGGGTGACTTCGGCCATGTTCTGCGTGCCCCAGGCGCACAGCGGCTCCAGCGCCTGCGCCAGGCTGCGGCCAAGCGGCGTCAGCGCATAATCCACGCGGGGCGGCACTTCCTTGTAATCGGTGCGCAGGAGGACGCCGTCCGCCTCCAGCTCCTTCAGCTGCTGGATCAGCACCTTGTCGCTGACGCCCTTCACGGCGCGTTTCAGCTCGCCGTAGCGGTTGGGGCCCTGCAGCAGAAAATAGAGGATCAGCGGCTTCCACTTGCCCGCGATCACCCGAAGGGTCGCGTCCAGGCCGCAACTGAAGGTGCAGGCCTGATAGTCGGTTGGCTCGGTCATTACTTCACCCGTCTTCATTTCTTGGTTACTTACCAAAAGGTGCATACTTGTCGATAGGTAGGTGCGGCGCCAGCTTCCCGCCACCTGTTGAAGGAGGCATAAATGACCAGATTGAATGGCAAGACCGCAGTGATCACCGGCGGCGGCACGGGCATCGGCTTCGCGAGCGCGCAGCGCTTCATCGAGGAGGGCGCGTTCGTCTTCATCTTCGGACGGCGCAAGGACCTGCTGGATGCGGCGGCCGAGAAGCTCGGGCCCAATGCGCGCGCCGTCGCGGGGTCGGTTGCCGATCCGGATGATCTCGACCGGCTGTTCACCGCCGTGCGCGAGGAGCGGGGCAGCCTCGACATCCTCTTTGCCAATGCCGGCACCGGCGATCTGGTGCCGCTGGGCGAGATCACGGCCGAGCAATATGATCGCACGTTCGACATCAACGTGAAGGGCACGCTGTTCACCGTGCAGAAGGGGCTGCCGCTGATGGGGCCGGGCGGCTCGATCATCCTGACCGGATCGACCGTCGGCGAGAAGGGCGGCGCTAGCTTCAGCATCTACAGCGCGAGCAAGGCCGCGGTGCGCAATTTCGCCCGCAGCTGGGCGCAGGATCTGGCCGGCACCGGCATCCGCGTGAACGTGCTGTCGCCGGGGCCGACGCGTACCGAACTCGCCCTCGAAGTGGTTGGCGCGGAAGGCATGGAAGGGCTGGGCAAGACCACGCCGCTCGGCCGTCTGGGCGATCCGAGCGAGACCGCGGCGGCGGCAGCTTTCCTCGCGTCGGGCGACAGCAGCTACATGACAGGGAGCGAGATCTTCGTCGACGGCGGCCAGGCGCAGGTCTGATCGCGCCGCTACCCAGCGCGGTGCAGGAGGCGTAAAGTCGAGTGATGACTCGGCGGACCGCCTCCTGCAGCTGCGGACAGCTTCGCGTCACGTGCGAGGGCGAGCCGGGGCGGATCTCGATCTGCCACTGCCTCGATTGCCAGCGGCGTACCGGCAGCATCTTCGGCATGCAGGCACGCTTTGCGGCGAAGCAGGTGGAGGTCGCCGGCGTCTCCACCAGCTGGACGCGGCAGGGCGACAGCGGGAGCAGCTCCACCTTCCATTCCTGTCCGCGGTGCAGCGCCACGGTGTACTGGCAGCCGGACGGCGCGCCGGAGCTCGTCTATGTGGCGGTAGGGGCGTTCGCCGATCCCACGTTCCCGCCGCCCCGCGTTTCCGTCTACGAGGAACGCCGCCATGGCTGGGCGGGGCGGATGGACGATCTGCCGATCGTGCACGAGGCGTAAGCCCAGATAGCGCCGCGGATGGAAAGATCCGCCGGGCGACGGGTTGAAGGGCCATGGGCAGACGCTGGGTGACGGGCTGGAAACTCGACGAACAGGATCGCGCCGCGCTGCTGGCGCGCTTCGTGCCGCGTTTCCGCGACGTGGTGGCCGATCACGTGACGCTGCGCACCGGCACCGACGAAGGGACGCCGCTGCCGCGCGAGACGCAGGGCGAGGTGGTTGGCGAGATCGACGACGGCGCCGGCGTGGAGGCACTGGTGGTGCGGATCGGCGGCACCACGGATCGCAGCGACGGCAGCACCTATCACATCACCTGGTCGCTCGATCGCGCCGGTGGGCGACGGCCGGTCGAGAGTAATGACGTGATCCGCCGGCTGGGCTGGCGTGCGCTGGCGGTGCCGATCCCGATCCGCCTGCGGCCGGCCAGGTTCTGACGGAGATGCAGCTCTACCTCGATTGTGATGGCGTGCTGGCCGATTTCGATCGCGCCGCGACCGCGCTGCTCGGGATGCCACCGCGCCAGTTCGAGAAGCGACACGGCCCGCCTGCCTTCTGGAAACGGCTGGCCGCGCATCCCGACTTCTACGGCTCGCTGCCGCTGATGCCCGACGCGATGATGCTCTTCGATGCGGTGCGTCACCTCGATCCGATCATCCTCACCGGGCTGCCGCGCGGCAATTGGGCGGCCCCGCAGAAGGTGCGCTGGGCCGCCGAGCACTTCCCCAGCACGCGCATCATCACCTGCCTCGCCGCGGACAAGCGCCGCCACGCCCGCGACGGTGACATACTGGTCGATGACACGCTGAAGTACCGCGATCTGTGGACCGGCGCCGGCGGGATCTTCGTCCATCATCGCGATGCGGCGAGCAGTATCGCCGAGCTCGAGGCGCTGATCCCGGAAGCGATGCGCGGGGCTGACCAGCTATCGTGACTCCGCCGCTGGCCAGGATCGGGACCGCGGGATGGTCGATCCCGCGCGATTGCGCCGATCAGCTGCCAGGCGAAGGCTCGCACCTCCACCGCTATGCGGCGCATCTCTCCGCGGCGGAGATCAACAGCAGCTTCCATCGCCCGCACCGCCGATCGACCTATGAACGGTGGGCGGCGAGCGTGCCGCCGGGCTTTCGCTTCGCGGTGAAGATGCCCCGGACGATCACGCACGATCGCCGGCTGGTCGATTGCCAAGACCTGCTGGCGCGCTTTGCCGACGAGGTGGCGGGACTGGGCGACAGACGCGGGCCGACGCTCGTTCAACTGCCGCCGAGCCTGGCTGCACCGGATGAAGGAGACGTGCGCGCCTTCTTCGCGGAGGTCACGGCGCTGCTCGGCCCGTCGATCGTGCTGGAGCCGCGCCATGCGAGCTGGTTCGGGCCTGACATGGATCGCCTGCTCGCCGCGGCAGGCGTGGCGCGCGTGGCCGCGGATCCCGCACGTCTGCCGGAGGCGGCCGAGCCGGGCGGCTGGGCCGGCCTCGCCTATTATCGGCTGCATGGATCGCCGGTGATCTACCGCTCCTCCTATGACGACGCCGCGATTGCCGCCCATGCGCGCCGGGTGGCGGTGTGCCGCGCGGCCGGCGCCGAGTGCTGGACGATCTACGACAACACCGCGTCCGGCGCGGCCATGGCGAACGCGCTGGAACTGACGTCCGCGACGATACGCTGAGACATTGCGAACCGGTGCAGGCGGCGCCTTTTCGGCGCGCACGGGTTCGTTGCAGCGCAACGGCGCGCTTTGTGCTACACGTCGGCTCAGGGTGGTCACTCCGGCCACCGTCATCAAATGGATTCTCATGGCAGGCTACAAGACACCGACGTTCAATGATCGCGCCGAGGCGGCGCGTGCGGCCAAGCAGGCCGCGATCGAGAAGTTGCGCAACAAGCCGGAGCCCGATCCGGCCATGATCGCCGCGCGTCAGGCGGCGCAGGCAGCACGGGAGGCCGCTGCAGCAGAACGCCGCGCGGCGCGCCAGCGCGAGATCGAGGAAGCCAAGGCGGCCCGTGCCGCGGCGAAGGCGGCGGAAGAGGCCGCGAAGGCCGAGGCGGCCAAGCCCAAGAAACCGCTGCTCGATGCGGCGGCACTGAAGGCCGCGCGCGATGCGCGCTATGCGGCGCGCAAGGCCCGCAAGAAGTGATCCCACGCGAAGTGGTGGGCGTGGCCGAGGTGCCGGGCGGCCCGCCGCTCCGCCTCGTCCGCCACGGCCGCGACTTCATCATCATGCTCGATCGCAACGAACTGATGAGCAGCCGGATGAGCGGCTCGGAAGTGGCGCTCGGTACGATGACGCTCGAGCGGCTTCGCGCGCCCGCGCCGCATCTCCTGATCGGCGGCTATGGCATGGGGTTCACACTCCGCGCCGTGCTGGCGAAGCTTGGGCCCGACGCGCGCGTGACGGTGGCGGAGCTGGTGCCGGGCGTGATCGAATGGGCACGCGGGCCGATGCAGGAACTCGCCGCCGGCTGCCTCGACGATCCCCGTGTCGACTTGCGGATCGCGGATGTCGGCGCGGTGATCGCCGAAGGGCGGGGCGCCTACGACGCGATCCTGCTCGATGTGGACAATGGCCCCGATGGCCTAACGCGGGAGGCGAATGACGGCCTCTATTCGGCGCGCGGTCTGGACCGGGCCTGTGCGGCGCTTCGCCCCGGCGGGGTGCTCGCGGTCTGGTCGGCAGGGGCGGATGCGGCCTTCACGCGGCGGCTGAAGCTCGCCGGCTTCGCGGTGGACGAAGTGAAGGTGCGCGCGCGGGAAAACGGCAAGGGGCCCACGCATACCATCTGGTTCGCGCGGGCCGGCTGAAACCTCTCCCCAGCCCGGCAGGCGTGGGGAGAGCACATCTCGATCAGTCAGGCTTCTTCGCCACGCCCACCAATGCTGGGCGCAGCAGGCGATCGCGGATCATCCAGCCGGACTGCATTTCCTGCACGATCGTGCCCGGCTCCGCATCGGACGGGACTTCCAGCATCGCCTGGTGACGATTGGGGTCGAGCGGCTGGCCCATCGCCTCGATGCGGGTCAGGCCGTTGCGCTGGAATACGTTGACCAGTTCGCGCCCGGTCGCCTCCAGCCCGGTGACGAGGCCCTTCAGCTTCTCGTCCTCGCGCAGCTCGGCGGGGATGGCGGCGAGCGCGCGCTCCAGATTGTCGTTCACGCTCAGCACGTCACGCGCGAACGAAGTGGCGGCATAAGCGCGCGCATCCGCGGCGTCCTTTTCGGCGCGGCGGCGCACGTTCTGGATCTCGGCCTGCGCATACAAGGTCTGCTGCTTCGCCTCGGCAAGCTGGTTTTCCAGCTCGGCCACGCGATCATGCTCGGCAACCTCGGGCGCGGTAGCGGCGGTTTCCTCGCGCAGATCCTCGCCGTTGTCGGTTCCGGGGGTGTTCGCTTCGGTATCAGTCATCGTTTCCCTGTCTTACTGGCGGCTCAACCCATCAGCCGGGCGAGCGTTGCGGCCGTGAAATCCACCATGGGCACGACGCGCGCGTAGTTCAACCGCGTGGGGCCGATCACGCCCACCACGCCGACCACCCGGCCATCGCTGCCATGAAAGGGCTTGGCGATCACCGACGAGCCGGAGAGGGCGAAAAGCTTGTTCTCCGCGCCAATGAAGATGCGTGTGGCGTCTCCCGCGCGGGCCGAATCGAGCAGCGCGGCGATCTCCTGCTTGCCGTCCAGGTCGTCGAGCAACTCGCGGATGCGATCGAGATCGGCCGTGGCGGCGTCGTCGAGCAACCGCCCCTGGCCACGCACGATCAGCACCGGGCGCCGGTCGCCATCCTCGCTCCATACGGCAAGGCCGCGCTCGATCAGCGCGCGCGCCGCCGCGTCGACCGCGGCGCGATCCTGCGCCAGCTCACGCTCGATCCGCGCGCGCGCCGCCGTCAGCGTCAGGCCGGAAAGCGTCGCGGACATGAAATTGCCCGCCTCGATCAGCGCCGAAGCGCCGACGCCGGGCGGCAGGTCGATCACGCGATTCTCCACCGCGCCGTCCTCGCTGACCAGCACCGCCAGCGCCTGGGCATGCGATAGCGGCACGAAGCCGATCGAGCGCAGCACCTGCTCGCGCTTTGGCACCATGACGAGGCCGGCGCATGCGGAAAGCCCGGATAGCGCCGCGGTGGTCGCCGCCAGCGCTTCCTCGACCGGGCCGCCGCGGCCAGCGCGCGATTCGATCGTCGCGCGTTCCTCGGCCGACGGCTCCAGCGCCTGCATCATGCCGTCGACGAAAAGCCGCAGGCCAAGCTCGGTCGGCATGCGGCCAGCGGAGGTATGCGGGGAGGCGAGGAGGCCGACGTCCTCCAGCTGCGCCAGCACGCTGCGGATCGAGGCGGGCGAGAGGTTCAGGCCGGCCTGCGCCAGCGTCTTCGATCCCACGGGTTGGCCGTTGGCGAGATAGCCGTCGACCACGCGGCGGAAGATGTCGCGCGCCCGGTCGGAAAGCTCGGTGATGGGGGGCGAGGCAGTCACGCACAAAATCTAGGGTGTTGATACTGGCGCGGCAATCTTTGAGCGGCTACGCGCCGCGCAAATCACCGCCGTTCGCCTGCGATCTGTCGCCCGGCCGCATCCCGATCATCGGGGCGGCTGGATCAGGGCGCAACCCGAACGGCCTTGCGGAGTTGCCCAATCATGCGTCCCAGCGGCCGTGCGCCAGATCAGATGCGCACCATCACCATCGAGCCCCATTTCACCCGCCATGCGGAAGGATCGGTGCTGATCGGCTTCGGCGACACCCGCGTGCTCGTCACCGCCAGCGTCGAGGAACGCGTGCCGCCGTTCCTGCGCGGCAAGGGCCAGGGCTGGGTGACGGCGGAATACGGCATGCTGCCCCGCGCGACGCACACCCGCGGCAGCCGCGAGGCGGCAAAGGGCAAGCAGTCGGGCCGCACCCAGGAGATCCAGCGCCTGATCGGCCGCAGCCTGCGCGCCGTGACGGACATGACCGCGCTTGGCGAGCGGCAGATCACGCTCGATTGCGACGTGATCCAGGCCGATGGCGGCACGCGCACGGCTGCGATCTCGGGCGCGTGGGTCGCGCTTCGCCTGGCAGTGAACAGCCTCATCGCCGACGGCAAGATCGAGAAGGATCCGATCAGCCAGAAGGTCGCCGCGGTCAGCTGCGGCATCTACCAGGGCCAGCCGGTGCTCGACCTCGACTATATCGAGGATTCGAACGCCGACGCGGACGGCAATTTCGTGCTGCTGGAAAACGGCAACATCGCCGAAGCGCAGGCGACCGCCGAGAACGCGACCTATGACGAGGAATCGCTGCTTCGCCTGCTGCGCCTGGCGCGGATCGGCTGCGCGGAAATCTTCGCGGCGCAAGCCAAGGCCGTCGGTCAGTGAGCGGCGAGGGCGACACCCCCCAGGCGCTGCGCAGGCTCCTGCCCGGCAAGCTGGTGATCGCCAGCCACAATCCGGGCAAGGTGCGCGAAATCGCCGAGCTGCTTGCCGGCCACGGGCTGGATGTCGTCTCCGCCAAGGACCTCGGTTTGCCGGAGCCGGAAGAGACCGGCACCACCTTCGTTGCCAATGCCGAACTGAAGGCGCGCGCGGCGGCGGACCTCTCCGGTTTCCCTGCGCTCGCCGACGACAGCGGCCTGTGCGTCGATGCGCTGGATGGCGATCCCGGCATCTTCTCCGCGCGCTGGGCCGGCGAGGGCAAGGATTTCGGCGAGGCGATGCGCCGCGTCCACGCGAAGGTCGCCGCGATCGAGGGCGCGTCGCGCGACGCGCATTTCGTCTGCGCGCTGGCGCTCGCCTGGCCGGACGGCCATGTCGAATGGTTCGAGGGCCGGGTCGACGGCACGCTCGTCTGGCCGCCGCGCGGCGACAAGGGCTTCGGCTATGATCCGATGTTCCTGCCCAACGGCCGCGACGAGACGTTCGGCGAGATGGATCAGGCCGTAAAGCACACCATCAGCCACCGCGCCGACGCTTTCCGCCAGCTGGTCGCGGCTATCTTCTGATCGCAGCGCATGGCCGGCTAAAAACCCCTGAGGGTGAGCGCGCGACGTCTAGAGATGGGAGGGGAGGGGAATGGCGGCGTTCGGTCCCGAATTGCGAAAAGCAGACGTTGGGCCGCCGGCAGCCATGTGTGCTACGGCTACATTCTAGCTAGTGAGCGAGGCCCGCGATGCCAGTAAAAGATCTTGTCGGCCCGCCTCCTCCTACTGCGGAAGAGAAAGCGCTCCTAATAGAGTTGCACAACCGTCTGGGTATGCCGTTACCAAGACGGCATGGATATCGTGACGAAGGCGGCCTTGAACCTGAGCCAGCGCCTTCTGGTCCGAAGCCTGCTCCAATGACAGGTGGAGCAGCAGCCGACTTGGAATGAGCTCTTTCCGTTATGGTCGTCAGCCCCTCTGACGACGATAACCGGGCGTCAGTTGAACGTCCGCTCCACGCCGACGGAGAACTCCCTCAATACGCCCGCTCGCCCACCACATTCCCCGCCGGGCTGTAGCGGCACACCAGATAGTCTTCGCCAGCATTGGAGGCGGTGGCGCAGCCGAGGCGTTGGGTGTCGCGCCACATGATCTGGGTGTAATGCGCGACGTCCTGCCAGCGGCCGGTGCGGCTGAAGGTGGGCGTCACATTGTTCACGAAATCGCGCTTCTCGGCCAGCCAGTGCCCGATCATCTCGCGGTAGCGGTACGCGTCGCGCGTGCCCGTCCACAGGTTCTCGCCTTCGCGCGTCGGGCCATGCGGCTGGGCGGCGTGGGCGAAGCGGCGGGTGCGGGCCATCTCCTGCGCATAGGCGCGGGCGGAGGCGACCAGCCGCTCATCCCACACCAGCGGCGGCAGACTGGCTTCGGCGCGGGCCTTGTTGTGCCCGGCCAGCATGGTGGTGCGCAGCAGCTCCGCCCCGCGCGGTGCCGGCGCCTCCGACGTGCGGCGTTCCACCACCCGCTGGGGCGCATCGCCCGTCCCGGGGGTGCAAGCGGCGATCAGGAGGGCAAGCGCGGCGGCGAGGTGGCGTCGGAGCGTCATTGCGACCATATCGGCGCCACCATGGTCTCCGACAATCCTCTGGCGCTGTACATCCACTGGCCGTTCTGCGTCTCCAAATGCCCTTATTGTGACTTCAACAGCCACGTGCGCGACGGGGTGGACCAGCAACGCTGGCGCGATTCGCTGCTGGCCGATCTGGCGCATGAGGCGCGGATGCTGCCGGGCAAGCGGCTCGGCTCGATCTTCTTCGGCGGTGGCACCCCCTCGCTGATGCCGCCCGCAACCGTCGCGGCGCTGCTCGAGGCGGCGGAACAGCATTGGGGGTTCGAGCCGGGGATCGAGATCACGCTGGAAGCGAACCCCTCGTCGGTGGAGGCCGCCAATTTCGCCGATCTTGCGGCGGCCGGCGTCAATCGCGTGTCGCTCGGCCTCCAGGCACTGGAGGATGAAGCGCTCGCCTTTCTCGGCCGCGCGCATGACGTGCGCGAGGGGCTGGCCGCGCTGGACGTGGCGCAGGCGGTATTCCCGCGCGTCAGCTTCGACATCATCTATGCACGCCCGGGCCAGACGCTGCCAGCCTGGGAGGCGGAGCTTGCCCGCGCGATCGGCTTCGGCACCGAGCATCTCTCGCTTTACCAGCTGACGATCGAGCCCGGCACGCGCTTCCATACCGAGGCCGCAGCCGGGCGCCTCACCATCCCCGATGGAGACGCGGCCGCCGACCTGTTCGAGGCGACCCGCGCGATGACCGCGGCGGCCGGCATCCCGGCCTATGAGATCAGCAACCATGCACGGCCCGGCGCGGAGAGCCGGCACAACCTCGCCTACTGGCGCTATTGGGAATATGCCGGCGTCGGCCCCGGCGCCCACGGGCGGCGCGGCGGCCTTGCGACGGTGCGGCGCAAGAAGCCGGAGAACTGGCTCGCCGCGGTCGATCGCAACGGCCACGGGCTGGAGCTGGAAGAGCCGCTGGCGCCAGCAACCCAGGCGTCTGAGGCATTGCTGATGGGGCTGCGACTGCGCGAGGGCGTCGATCTTGCTCGCGTTGCCAAGCTCGCCGGCGCGCGGATCGACGAGGTGATCGACGAGGGCGCCGTCGCGCGGCTTGCCGGCTTCATCCAGCGTGACGGCGACCGGCTGTGCGTCACGGAACAGGGCATGCTGCTGCTCGACGCGATCCTGCCGCAAGTGGTGCGCGATCGCGTGCCGGCCTAGCGCGCCCTGCCTGTAGCCATCCGCGCTATAGCCCCCACCAGGCGACCACCATCAGCGCCAGCGCGAGGGCGACGAAGATCAGGTGTCCGCGGCCGGGATCACGCTCGGGCGCATCGACGAACTGCGGCGGACCATCGGGATCGGGCACCCCGGGCGGCAGGTCTTCCAGCGGCGGCTCTCGCCTGTCGGTCATCGGTCACCTTCCTCGGCGCGTCATCATGGTCGTGCGCCCATCCATGGGCAACGGTCACACATTGGAGGCCGTTGCGTCGCGCAGCCAGCGGGTCACCGCCTGCACCCGCGGCGCGGCATGGCCGTCGGCATGGGTGACGAGCCAGAAGGCACGCGTCAGCACCATTTCGGGCAGCACCGGCACCAGTGCCGGGTCCTTCGTCGCGACGAAATCGGGAAGGATGCCGATCCCCGCGCCGGAGCGGACCATCGCATGCTGCACGTTGATGCTGGTCGATCGCAGCCGAGCGACCAGCCCGTCATGCACCTCGGACAGATAATCGAGCTCCGGCGCGTGGATATGCTCCGGCACGTAGCCGATCAGCACGTGCTGCTTCAGGGCCTCCGCGGTTGCCGGCGTGCCGTGCTGCGCCAGATGCGCAGGCGCGGCATAGAGCCGCAGGCGATAATCGGTGAGGCGGGTGGCGATCAGCTGCCGGTTGCGCGGACGGGCTAGCATCACCGCAATGTCAGCCTCGCGCTTCGACGGATCGAGGAAGCCCGAGGCGGTGATGAGGTCCAGCCGGATCAGCGGGTGGGCGGCCTGGAAGTCGCTTAGCCGCGGCGCCAGCACGTGCGTTGCCAGCCCCTCCGCCACGCTGAGCCGCACATGCCCGGCGACCCCGCCGCCGCGCTCGCCTTCCGAGGCGGAAAGGATGGCCGCATGGATCGTCTCGGCGTGATCGAGCAATTTCTGCCCCGCATCGCTCAGCCGCCGCTCGCCAGCGACGGATTCGAACAGGGGCTGGCCGATCGCCGCTTCCAGCCGCTGCAGCCGCCGGCCGACGGTGGTGGTGTCGATGCCGAGTGCGCGCGCGGCCGCCGCCACCCGGCCGGCATGGGCGACGGCCAGGAAGATGCGCAGGTCGTCCCAGTTCTGCATGATGCGGCGGTCCTCGCACGAATGCGCGGCGCGTGCAAAATTGCACCTCCACGCTGCGAATTCGCGCCCTTGTGTGCAGAAACACCATGAGCGTACAAGCCGCGCAACTAATCCGGAGAGTGAACATGCGCGTGATCGATCATCATATCGTCGGAACTGGCGGTGCCGGGGCGCGCACCGCGGACGTGTTCGATCCCAACACCGGGCGGGTCCAGGCACGCGTCACGCTCGGCACCCAGGCCGATCTCGATCGCGCAGTGGCAGCGGCGCAGGCGGCACAGCCGGCCTGGGCGGCGACCAATCCGCAGCGCCGCGCCCGCGTGATGTTCGCGTTCAAGGCGCTGGTCGAAGCGAACATGGATGAGCTCGCGCATCTCCTCTCGTCCGAACACGGCAAGGTCATCGCCGATTCCAAGGGTGATATTCAGCGCGGGCTCGAGGTCGTCGAATTCGCCTGCGGCATCCCGCACGTGCTGAAGGGCGAATATACCCAGGGCGCCGGCCCCGGCATTGACGTCTATTCGATGCGCCAGCCGGTTGGCATCGGTGCTGGCATCACCCCGTTCAACTTCCCCGCGATGATCCCCTTGTGGATGGGCGCGGTGGCGACGGCCTGCGGCAACGCCTTCATCCTGAAGCCGTCGGAGCGTGATCCGTCGGTGCCGGTGCGCCTCGCCGAGCTGATGCGCGAGGCGGGGATGCCCGAGGGGATCTTCCAGGTCGTCCATGGCGACAAGGAAATGGTCGACGCGATCCTGGATCACCCGGCGATCGCTGCGGTCAGCTTCGTCGGCAGCAGTGACATCGCGCATTACGTCTACAATCGCGGCGTCGCGGCCGGAAAGCGTGTCCAGGCGATGGGCGGTGCGAAGAACCACGGCATCGTCATGCCGGACGCCGATCTCGATCAGGTGGTGGCGGATCTGTCGGGCGCCGCTTTCGGTTCCGCTGGCGAGCGTTGCATGGCGCTTCCCGTCGTCGTGCCGGTCGGGGAGAAGACCGCGGTGGCGCTGCGCGAGAAGCTGCTGCCGGCGATCGAGGCGTTGCGCGTCGGCGTCTCCACCGATGCGGAGGCGCATTACGGCCCGGTCGTGAACGCCGCGCACAAGCAGCGCGTCGAGAACTGGATCCAGACCGGCGTCGACGAGGGCGCGGAACTGGTTGTCGATGGCCGCGGCTTCAAGCTACAGGGGCATGAGGAGGGCTTCTTCATCGGCCCATCGCTGTTCGACCATGTCACGCCCGACATGCAGAGCTACAAGGAAGAGATTTTCGGCCCGGTGCTGCAGATCGTCCGCGCGCCCGATTTCGAGACCGCGCTTCGCCTGCCGAGCGAGCATCAATACGGCAATGGCGTCGCGATCTTCACCCGCAACGGCCATGCCGCGCGTGAATTCGCCGCGCGCGTCAACGTCGGCATGGTGGGCATCAACGTGCCGATCCCGGTGCCGGTCGCCTATCACACCTTCGGCGGCTGGAAGCGCTCGGCGTTCGGCGACACCAACCAGCACGGCATGGAAGGCGTGAAGTTCTGGACGAAGGTGAAGACGATCACGCAGCGCTGGCCGGACGGCAGCGGCTTGTCGGGCGGCGATCTGCCGCGCGGCAGCGAGGATGGCGGGCCCAGCCGGAACCAGGACGCGTTCGTCATCCCGACGATGGGCTGATCGATCGCATGGTTCGAAAGCTGACGGTTGTCGCCGCGCTCGTCGGGGTGACGGCGTGCCGCGTGCCCGAGGAGTCGGAGGAGGTGGCGGTCATCGGCCGTGCCTTGCCCAGCAGCCCGAGCACCGCAGCAGTGATGGGCGGCGCAGGGGGGCAGCCCCTTGCGGCGCCGGCACCGGCGGCGATCGCAGAAGTGCGCCTGCCGCCAGCCTTCGTCGGGCGCTGGGGCCTCGTGCCAGCGGACTGCACCTCAAGAAAGGGCGACAACAAGGGCCTGATGACGGTCGCCCCCGATCGCCTGACCTTCTACGAATCGCGCGCCACAATCGCGCGGCTGGAGGGCGTGTCTCCGGCCGAGTTTCGCGCCACCCTGGCCTTCACCGGCGAGGGGCAGGAGTGGCGCGAGGAAACCGGCCTGGTGCTGGAGGAGGGCGGCCGCGTGCTCGTCCGCGTGGTCGATGGCGAAAGGCTTCGCTACACGCGCTGCAATGCCTGACACTTCCATGATCCCATCCGCCCTTCCCGAAACGGCCGCCGCCGAGCCGAGCTGGATTCTCACCTTCTCCTGCCACGACCGCCGCGGCATCGTCGCCGCGGTGACCGGGCGTCTGGCGGAGGCCGGCGGCTTCATCCTCGACAGCCAGCAATATGCCGATCTCGACACTGACCGCTTCTTCATGCGGCTGGTGTTCACCGGGCCCGACATGCGCGATCGCCTCAGCGACGTCGCCGATCAGTTCGGCTTCGACTGGACGTTGGTGCCCGCGGATCATCGCCCCAAGGTGGTGATCGCCTGTTCCACCACGTCGCATTGCCTGAACGATCTGCTCCACCGCTGGTCGATCGGCGCGCTGCCGATCGATCCGGTCGCCGTCGTCTCCAATCACGAGGTGCTGCGCGGCCTTGCCGAATGGCATAACGTGCCGTTCCATCATCTGCCGGTATCGGCCGCCAATCGCGCCGAGCAGGAAGCGGCGCTGCTGCGCGTGATGGAGGATAGCGGCGCGGACCTGCTGGTTCTCGCCCGCTACATGCAGGTTCTCTCGCCCGAGCTGGTCGCCGCGGTCGAGGGCCGCTGCGTCAACATCCATCACAGCTTCCTGCCGAGCTTCAAGGGCGCGAAACCCTATCACCAGGCGCATGCTCGCGGCGTGAAGCTGATCGGCGCCACCGCCCATTTCGTCACCACCGACCTCGATGAGGGGCCGATCATCGAACAGGCCGCCGAGCGCGTCGACCATCGCGCGACGGTGAACGAGCTGATCGCGATCGGCCGCGATATCGAGGCGCAGGTTCTTGCCCGCGCCGTGCGCTGGATCGCCGAGCGGCGCGTTCTGGCCAATGGTGCGCGCACCGTCGTCTTCCGTTAGGGCCCATAGAATGACTGACCAATTCGACCTCACTGATGACCAGCGCGAGATCCAGGAGCTCGCCCGGCGCTTCACGGCGGACCGGATCACGCCGTTCGCGGCAGAGTGGGACGAGAAGCACATCTTCCCCCGCGAGACGATCAAGGCTGCGGCGGAACTAGGCTTCGCCGCGATCTACGTCAGTGAGGAAAGCGGCGGGATCAATCTCGGCCGGCTGGAAGCAGCGCTGATCATGGAGGCGATGGCCTATGGCTGCCCCGCCACCAGCGCCTTCATCTCGATCCACAACATGGCGTCGTGGATGATCGACCGCTTCGGCTCGGACGATCTGAAGGGCCGCTATCTCCCCAGCCTCGTCACCATGGACAAGATGGCCAGCTATTGCCTGACGGAGCCGGGCTCCGGGTCCGACGCGGCAGCGCTGAAGACCAGCGCGCGGCTCGAGGGCGATCATTATATCGTCAACGGATCGAAGCAGTTCATCTCCGGCGCGGGCGAGAATGAAGTCTATGTCACCATGGTGCGCACGGGCGCGGAGGGGCCCAAGGGCATCTCCTGCCTCGTCATCGACAAGGACATGCCGGGCGTCTCCTTCGGCGCGAACGAGCGAAAGCTGGGTTGGCATGCGCAGCCCACGCGGCAGGTGCTTTTCGATAACGTGAAGGTGCCGGTGGCCAACCGCGTCGGGCAGGAAGGCGAGGGCTTCCGCTTCGCCATGATGGGCCTCGACGGCGGCCGCCTGAACATCGGCGCCTGCTCGCTCGGCGGGGCACAGCGCTGCCTCGACGAGGCGATCGCCTACACCAGGGATCGCCAGCAGTTCGGCCAGCGCATCGCCGATTTCCAGAACACCCAGTTCACGCTCGCCGACATGGACACCGAGCTTCAGGCCGCGCGCTACCTGCTCTATGTTGCCGCGGCCAAGGTGACCGCGAATGCACCGGACAAGACGCGCTTCGCCGCGATGGCGAAGCGGCTGGCGACCGACACCGGATCCTCGGTGGTCGATCGCGCGCTGCAGCTGCACGGCGGCTACGGTTACCTCATGGATTACCCGATCGAGCGCTTCTGGCGCGACCTGCGCGTCCATTCGATCCTCGAAGGCACCAACCAGGTGATGCGGATGATCGTCGGCCGCGAACTGACGCGCCAGTAACTGTCCAACATGCGGTTCGTGTGAGAGAAGATAGGAACGCGAACGAAACGAACGTCCTTATCTTCTCTCTCACGCGCACAAGTTTCGGGAATTTTGCGGATGACCAGTGACGTTCTGACCCTTGTCGACGGCCCGATCAGCCGCATCCGGCTGAACCGCCCGAAGGCGATCCACGCGCTGACCACTGCGATGTGCGTCGCCGTGCTCGACGCGCTGGAGGCTTGGCGCGCTGACGATGCGGTCCGGGCGATCATCATCGATCATGCCGAGGGGCGTGGCTTCTGCGCCGGCGGTGATATTCGCATGCTGGCCGACAGCGGCGCCAAGGACGGCGCGGAGGCGCGCCAGTTCTTCCACACCGAATACCGCATGAACCACCGGCTGTTCACCTACGCCAAGGACACGGTCGCCTTCATGGACGGCATCACCATGGGCGGCGGCGTCGGCATCTCGCAGCCGTGCCGCTATCGCGTGGCGACCGAGAACACGAAGTTCGCCATGCCCGAAACCGGGATCGGCCTGTTCCCGGATGTTGGTGGCGGCTGGTACCTCTCCCGCCTGCCGGGGCGGATGGGGCAATATCTCGCGCTGACCGGCCACCGCCTTGACGGTGCCGAGACGTTCGCGCTCGGCCTCGCCACGCATTACCTGCCGGCCGAGCAGGTCGAGGAGGCGAAGCGCCGCATCGCTGCCGATCCCACTGCGATCGCCGCGACGCTGGATACGCTGTCCACTGAGCCGGGGCAGGCGGCGCTGCTCGGCAACCGCGCGGAGATCGACCGGCTGTTCGCCTCTGACAAGCTCGAGGAAATCTACGCCGCGCTTGAGGCGGATGGCGGTGAGTTCGCGGCGGCAACGCTCGCGACGCTCAAGACCAAGTCGCCGCAGACGATGAAGGTCAGCCTCAAGCTGCTGAAGGATGGTAAGGGGATGGCGAGCTTTGCGGACGAGATGCGCCAGGAATATGCCGTCGGCGCGCGCGTTGTGCAGCGCCACGACTTTCTCGAAGGCGTCCGCGCGGTGATCGTCGACAAGGACAATGCGCCCAAATGGGAACCGGCGACGCCCGAGGGCGTCAGCGATCACGTGATCGACCAGATCTTCGCGCCGCTGCCCGACGCCGAGGCATGGACGCCGCACGACTGACCAATGAACCTCTCGCCGCCGGCAGTGCCGCGGCGAGGGATGGGGAGAGAACGATGACCGAATATGCCAATATCCTCGTTGAGCAGCGCGGTGCCGTCACGCTCGTCACGCTCAATCGCCCGCAGTCGCTGAATGCGCTGAACAGCGACGTCCTCGCCGACCTGTCGGCGGCGTTCGGTGCCTATGACAAGGACGAAAGCCAGCGTTGCCTCGTCCTCACCGGGTCCGGCGAAAAGGCGTTCGCTGCCGGCGCGGACATCAAGCAGATGGCCGACATGGCGGCGGCCGATTTCTTCCTGCAGGACTTCTTTGCCGGCTGGCAGACCGGCGTCGTCGCCACGCGCAAGCCGTGGATCGCGGCAGTCAACGGCTTCGCGCTGGGCGGTGGCTGCGAGCTCGCGATGATGGCTGACTTCATCTACGCCGCCGACACCGCGAAGTTCGGCCAGCCGGAGATCAAGCTTGGCGTGGCACCCGGCATGGGCGGCTCGCAGCGGCTGACCCGCGCGATCGGCAAGGCCAAGGCGATGGAAATGTGCCTCACCGGCCGGATGATGGATGCGGCCGAAGCGGAGCACTCGGGCCTCGTCGCCAAGGTCGTGCCGCTCGCCTCGCTGCTTGAAGAAACGTTGAAGACCGCCGCGCTCATTGCCTCGATGCCGCCGATGGCCGCGATGGTGAACAAGGAAATGGTCAACACCGCGTTCGAGACGAACCTCGCGCAGGGCATCCTGACCGAGCGTCGCCTGTTCCAGATCCTGACCGCGACCGAGGACAAGGCCGAGGGCATGGCCGCCTTCATCGAGAAGCGCCCAGGCGTCTGGAAGGGCCGGTGAGTCACGTTCCCCTCCCGCTGGCGGGAGGAGTTAGGGGAGAGCCCGTCCGCGGCATTGTCGCGGACCGGCACGGCCTCCCCCGATCCCTCCCGCGGACGGGAGGGAAAGTTGAAGATTAGGAGAGTTTGGCATGGCACGCGTCGCTTTCATCGGTCTGGGCAACATGGGCGGGGGCATGGCCGCGAACCTCGCCAAGGCGGGGCATGACGTACGCGCCTTCGACCTGAACGCCGAGGCGCTCGATCGCGCGAAGAAGGCCGGCTGCCTGCCCGTCGCGGGCGCGGCGGAAGCGGTGGAGGGCGCGGAAGCGATCATCACCATGCTTCCCGCCGGCAAGCATGTCGCACAGGTTTACGCCGACGCCGTCTTCGGCAAGGCCGCGCCCGGCGCGATCCTGATCGATTGCTCGACGATCGACGTCGCCACCGCGCGGCAGCTTGCCAGTGATGCGCAGGGCCGCGGTCTGGAAGCGGTCGACGCGCCGGTATCGGGCGGGATTGCCGCCGCCAATGGCGGGACGCTCACCTTCATGGTCGGCGGCTCGGAGGCCGGCTTCGCCGCGGCGCAGCCGTTCCTCGAGGACATGGGCAAGGCCGTGATCCACGCTGGTGCCAGCGGCGCGGGCCAGGCGGTGAAGATGTGCAACAACCTGATCCTCGCCGGCACGATGATCGCGACCTGCGAAGGCTTCGCGCTTGCCGAGAAGCTCGGGCTCGATCCGCAGGTGTTCTACGACATCTCCAGCAAGGCGACCGGCCAGAGCTGGTCGATGACCAGCTATTGCCCGCTGCCCGGCGTCGGGCCGGAAAGCCCCGCCGACCGCGATTATCAGGGCGGGTTCGCTGCCGCGCTGATGCTGAAGGACCTGCGCCTCGCCATGGCCGCTGCCGCCGAGGCGGGCGCGAACCTGCCGCTCGGCGCCCGCGCGACCGAGTTGTACGAGGCATTCGCCGCCGAGCACGGCAACCTCGATTTCTCCGCGATCATCAAGACGTCCCAAGGCCAGTCATGAGCGTCGCCTTCCGCCGCGAGAGCGATGAAGAACACAAGGAACCGCGCTTCGAGCTGCCACTGCCGTCTGGGCCCAATCTCGTCACCGAGCGGGGCCGCGCGCTGATCGACGAGCGGATTGCGGCGCTGGAGGCGGCGCTTCCCGCCGCCGACGAGCTTGGCCGCGAGGATATCGCGCGCCAGCTGCGCTACTGGAAAACGCGGCGGGCCACCGCGATCCTCGCGCCTGCGCCGCCGGCGGACGAGATCGCCTTCGGCAGCCGTGTGCGGTTCCGCCTGAACGGCAAGGAGCAGGAACTGAGGATCGTCGGCGACGACGAGGCTGATCCTGCGGCGGGGCTCATCGCATTCTCCGCGCCGCTCGCCCGCGCCATGATCGGCGCCTGCGAAGGTGACCTCGTCGCCTTCAACGGCCGCGAGGATGCGATCGAGATCCTTGCCATCGGGTGATCCTGCGCTGCGGGCGAGGCACCATCCCCCGCCCGCCGCGTTCCTGTCGCAGTGAAACGACAGGAGTGAGCACATGAGTATCTTCGGCTCGATCAAGAAGGCGATCTTCGGCGATCGCGGCCCCCTTGGTGGCCAGTTCTCCGGCAAGCCCGCTCCCGCGCCGCAAGCGGCCCCGCAAGCGACGCCGACACCTCAGCCCTCAGCCCCCGCCACGCCGCCGCCCGCGGCAACGCCTGCACCCGCCGCCGGGCCGGTCGACGTCGAAAAGGTGCTGAGCGATCTTGCCGCCAAGCATAGCGGCCCTGCGCTTAACTGGCGCACCTCGATCGTCGACCTGATGAAGCTGCTCGGCATCGATTCCAGCCTCGACAACCGCAAGGAGCTGGCGACCGAGCTTGGTTATACCGGCGCCAAGGACGGTTCGGCGGAAATGAACATCTGGCTGCACAAGGCCGTGATGCGAGAGCTGGAGAAGAACGGCGGCCTCGTCCCCGCCAGCCTCAAGGACTGATGCTTGCCGGCCCCTCCCGTTGCGCTAGACGAGCAACATAAGGGGAGGGGCCGACATGGCGACGATTGCGCCGACACACGATTCGCAGGAACCCGCGCCCAGCGACGTACGGCTGGTCATTTCCGCCTCGGCGCTCGGCACTGTCTTCGAATGGTATGATTTCTTCATCTACGGCACGCTTGCTGCGTCGGGCGTGATCGGGCGCACCTTCTTCCCCGCCGGGAACGAGATGGTGCAGGCGTTGCTCGCCTGGGCGGGGTTCGCGGTCGGGTTCGGCTTCCGCCCGCTCGGCGCCGTCGTGTTCGGCTACCTCGGCGATCGGCTGGGGCGCAAATACACCTTCCTCGTCACGATCGCGCTGATGGGCGTGGCGACTGCCGGCGTCGGCCTCGTTCCCTCTTACGAGGCGATCGGCATGGCCGCGCCGATCATCGTCATCCTGCTTCGCATCGCGCAGGGGCTGGCGCTGGGCGGCGAATATGGCGGCGCCGCGGTCTATGTGGCGGAGCACTCGCCGCCGGGCAAAAGCGGCTTCTACACCAGCTTCATCCAGGCGGGCGTCGCTGGCGGCTTCGTCCTCAGCCTTGCGGTGGTGCTCGGCTTCAAGGCGATCATCCCCGCCGATGCCTGGGGCGCTTGGGGCTGGCGCACGCCGTTCCTGTTCTCGATCGTGCTGCTCGTCATCTCGCTGTGGATGCGCGTGAAGCTGTCCGAAAGCCCGGTGTTTAAGCAGATGCGCGCGGCAGGCGAGACGGTGGCGAACCCGGTCAAGCGCAGCTTCACCTATCCCGGCAATCTGAAGCGCATGTTCGTAGCGATGATCGGCATCGCCGCCGGTCTGACGGTGATCTGGTACACCTCGATGTTCAGCGTCCTCTCCTTCCTGCAGACGACGATGCAGGTGGAGGAGACGACGGCGCAGCTTCTGTCCGGCGCGGGCGCGCTGATGGGGCTGT
This sequence comes from Sphingomonas sp. 179-I 2A4 NHS, assembly GCF_045369135.1. Lineage (NCBI taxonomy): Bacteria > Pseudomonadati > Pseudomonadota > Alphaproteobacteria > Sphingomonadales > Sphingomonadaceae > Sphingomonas > Sphingomonas sp. 179-I 2A4 NHS. The sequence continues at coordinate 148,568 of NZ_JBIQFL010000004.1, forward strand.
TCTGGTTCGTCTATTTCGGCCGCCTGTCGGATCGGATCGGGCGCAAGAAGCCGATCGTGATCGGCTACGCCCTGACGCTCGTCCTGCTGTTCCCGATCTTCTGGCTGATCGCAGCAGCTGCCAACCCGGGGCTGGCCCGAGCCGGCGAGGTATCGCCGGTGGTCGTCGCCGGGCCGGATTGCACCTACAGCCCCTTCGCCGCCAAACAGAAGACGGAGTGCGGCCAGCTGCTCGACGTGCTGTCCAAGAAGGGCGTGCCGTACACCACAGCGCAGGCGCCCGAGACGAGCCTGACGATCGGCGCGCAGCCGATCGCGGATCGCTCGCCCGAAGCGATCGACCGGGCGCTCACCGCTGCCGGCTATGACTTGACGAAGGTCGTGCCGGGGGCGGGCAACGTCGCGCTGATCCTGCTCGCGATCCTGGCGATCACTGGCCTATCCGGCATCACCTATGGCCCGGTGGCGGCGGCGCTGGCGGAGATGTTCCCGCCCGAGATCCGCTATTCCTCGCTCTCGATCCCGTATCACCTCGGCACCGGTTACTTCGGCGGATTCCTGCCCTTCATCAGCCAGTATATCGTGGCGCGCACCGGTAATCCGTTCGCCGGCCTGTGGTACACTTGGGGCATCACGCTCGTCGCGCTGATCGTGTGCGTGATCTGGCTGCGCGACGATGCGGATGGGCGCGCCACGGTGGCATGATCGCGCTGGCGGCGCTAACGCCGCGCGCATGAATGCTCCCAGTCGTTTGCGTCTCGATGGTTCCGCCCTTGCCGATAACTGGCGCGCCCTGGCACGGCTGAGCGGCAGCGCCGCCTGCGGCGCGGCGGTGAAGGCGGACGGGTACGGCCTCGGCGCGCGCGAGGTGGTGCAGCGGCTGGCAGGGGCAGGGTGCCGCGACTTCTTCGTCGCCAGTTGGGCCGAGGCAGTGGCGCTGGGGGATCTCGGCGTTTCGCTGTCTGTCCTCCACGGCGTGCGCGCCGCGGATCTGCCGCTGGCCGGTGTCGCGCGCCCGGTGCTCAACTCGCCCGAGCAGGTGCAGCGCTGGCGAGAGGCAGGCGGCGGCGACTGCGACGTGATGGTGGATACGGGGATGAACCGGCTGGGCGTGGCGCCGGCTGACATTGCCGCCGGCCTGCTGGACGGCCTGACGGTGGAGACGCTGATCAGCCACCTTGCGTGCGCCGACGAGGATTCGGCGATGAACGCCGAGCAGCGCGCGGTCTTCACCGGCATCGCTGACCGCGCGAACGCCCGCCGGCTCAGTCTCGCTAACTCCGCCGGCGTGGCGCTGGGCACGGACTATGCCTTCGACCTGACCCGCCCGGGCCTCGCGCTTTACGGCGGCGTGCCGCGGGCAGAGCTGGCCGGCGTGATCCGCCCGGTGGTGACGATCGAAGCCGAGGTACTGCAACGCCGCCGCGTGCCGGCTGGCAGCAAGGTCGGGTACAATGCCACCTGGACCGCGCCCGAGGATCGGGAGGTGGCAGTCGTCAATCTTGGCTACGCCGACGGCTATCGCCGGGCCTTCTCCAGCCGCGGCACCGCCTTTGTCGGCGATCGGGCGCTCCCGGTGGTCGGCCGCGTGTCGATGGATCTGACCGCGGTGGACGTGACCGGCGTGGATGTCGCGGAAGGGGATTGGCTCGCGTTCGATCCCGATCTGCCAAGCGCCGCCTCGGCATCGGGCGAATCGCAATACGAGCTTCTCACCGGCCTCGGCCGGCGGTTCGCCCGGGTCTGGGTCTAGATCCCGCCTAGCCAGTCGCGCAGCGGCTCCCACAGCTGCGCGCGGGCGCGGCTGCCGACCACCATGCCGACGTGCCCCGCGCCGAGGTCGCGCCGGTCGGGCAGGCCGATGGCGGTCGCGGCCGGCACGATCCGGTCGCCCAGCGACACGAACTCGGTCGCCGGACAGGGCAGGGCAAGCGGGTCGACCGTCACACCCGCCACCTTCCACGCGCCGCGCCCGGGCAGGTCCGCAACCAGCATCCGCTCGAACAATTCCGCCCCCGCAGCATAGGTGAGCGGTGCCCCGGCGTTGGCCCAGTCCTCCATCGCGACGAACATCGCGGCGGCATCGCCGGACATGTCGGCAAACGCTTCGTACTTGGCGATCGTGCGCGCGGGATCCAGCTTCCAGAACCCGGCCTGCAGCACTTCGATGGGCACGAGGCCCAGCTGCGCGCAGCCGGGCTCGGCGGCGGACCATAACGCCGCCATGTGTGCGCGGGCCGCGTCGCCGTAACCATCGAAATGCCACGGCGCAGCAATCGTCGCGACGCCGGCCGTGAGGCCGCTCGCAGCCGCGGCAAGGCTCATCGTCCCGCCCAGGCAGTAGCCGACGAGGATCGGCGGCACGTGGAAGCGCCGCAGCAACGGCAGCAGCAATTGCTCGATATGACCGGTGACGCTCTGCGCCCGATCGGCGGGCGCTGGCTCCCCCCAGTCGAGCAGCCACACGCGAAATCCCTGTGTCGCGAGCCAGCGCACCAGCGAGCGTTCCGGCATCAGATCGAGGATGAAGGGCGGGTTGATCAGCGACGGCACGATCAGCACCGGCCGCCCGCTGCCGCCATAATCACGCAGCCGCGCGCGGCCCTGTCGCCGCTTCACGGGCGCCATGGTGCGGCGCACCCGCGGCGCCTCCTGATAGCGGCGCAGCCCCGCCAGCGCCCTTGCCTGCCGCTCCGCTGATGTTGCGGTTTCGCTGCGCAGCATCTCCAAGAAGAGCGGCAGCGGGCGCGGGCCATGTTGCGGCGCCGCAAGAGATGATGTAGCCCTCGAAACCATCATAAAAGCGGGGGCCCGCGATGAAGAAGCAGCACGACGCCGATGGCTTGGTCGTCATCAAGAAATACGCGAATCGCCGGCTCTACAACACTGAAAGCTCGTCCTACATCACGCTCGATCACCTTGCCGCGATGACGCGCCAGGGCCGCGAGTTCAAGGTCGTCGATGCGAAGACCGATGAGGATATTACGCACAATGTTCTGACGCAGATCATCATGGAAGAGGAAGGTCGCGGCGCAACGCCGATGCTGCCGGTGAATTTCCTCCGCCAGCTGATCGCGATGTACGGCGATTCGATGCAGGCGATGGTGCCGGGGTACCTCGAGGAATCGATGGAGAGCTTCCGCCGCAATCAGGCGCAGTTCAAATCCGCCGTGGAAGGTGCCTTCGCGGGCTCGCCGTTCGCCGAGATGGCGAAGCGCAACATGGCGATGTTCGAGGCGGCGACCAGCGCGTTCAAGCCGCAGAACCAGCCCGCGTCGCCGGCTCCTGCCGCCAGCAAGGATGACGAGATCGCCGCGCTGAAGGCGGAACTCGCGAAGCTTCAGGAAAAGGTCGACAAGCTCGGCTGACGCCGCCGCGGCGTCACCCGGCCGCCCTGGGCGGATGACGCGCAGCGAGCCGATCGACTCAGTTCGGCTTCACGAACTTCAGGGTGAAGCGATCGCTTTCGCCGATCGCGGTGTACTTGGCGCGGTCCTGATCCTTCAGCGTCAGCGTCGGCGGCAGCGTCCACACGCCGCCCGGATGATCATGCGTGTCCTTCGGGTTCGCATTCACCTGGCTCTCCCCGGCCAGCTTGAACCCCGCCGCCTCGGCCAGCCGGACGACCGTCGAGCGCTTGATATAGCCGCTCTTCTTCTCGAGCGCGGTGTCCATGTCCTCCGGCAGGCGGTGATCGACGACGCCCAACGTGCCGCCCGGCTTCAGCGCGGTGAAGAAGGCGGCAAAGGCGCCGGCCGCCGCCTTCGGATCGTCGTTCATCAGCAGGTTGTGGACGTTGCGGAACGTCAGCACCACGTCGGCGCTGCCGGCGGGCACCGTGCTGGTGCCAGCGGCGGGATCCAGCGTCGCCACACTCGTGGTGCCGAACCATGCCTGCTTCGCTGCCAGCATCTTCTGCGCGCCCTCGACGCCGCGCGCCGGAACCAGCGCGACATAGCTGCCCTTGCCGTTCACCAGCGGCGCGAGGATCTCGGTGTACCAGCCGCCGCCTGGGCTGAATTCCACCACCGTGTCGGTCGGCTTCACGCCGAAGAAGGCAAGCGTTTCGGCGGGATGGCGATATTGGTCACGCGCGCGGTTGGCGGCGCTGCGCTGCCCGTCGGCAATCGCCGCCTTGATTTCGGCGGATGGGGTGGCGGCAGGCGTCGCGGCGATCGCGGTTGCACTGGCAAGCAGAAGGGTCGCAAAGGCGATGGTGCGCATTATGTCTCTCTCCCGGGGAGTGTTCTGCTGCGGGTGTGGAGGCAAGCAGATGGTTACGCAAGCGGTACCAGATCCGGCATGACGGGTCCGGTGTTCCGTCCCGCGGGCGCGGGGGCGCTGCTGGTGGATTTCGGCGGCGGCATCGACGAGGCGATCTTCGCCCGCGTGGTCGCGCTGGATCACGCTCTTACAGCAGCGCCGCCGCGCGGGCTGACGGAGACGGTGCCGGCCTATACCAGCCTGCTGCTCGTGTTCGATCCGCTGGTGACCGATCACGCCGCCATCGAGCGCCATGTCGCGCCGCTTGCGGCTGACGCCCCCGCCGGCTTCGCCGATGCCGCGACACATGAGGTGCCGGTCCGCTACGGCGGCGATGACGGGCCGGATCTCGCCGAAGTGGCCGATCGCCTGGGGATGTCGCCAGAGGCCGTAGTCGCGGCGCATCTGGCCGGCGACTACCGCGTCTTCATGTACGGCTTCGCGCCCGGCTACGCTTATCTCGGCGGCGTGCCGGGGCCGCTACACCTGCCGCGCAAGGAAGCGGCGGTGCGCGGGCATCCGGTCGGCAGCGTCATGATCGCCGGGCCGCAATGCCTCATCACCACCTTGCCGATGCCCACCGGCTGGTGGGTGATCGGCCGCACGCCGCTACGCGTGCTCGATGCGACGGCCGACAAGCCGTTCCGCTTCGAGCCTGGAGACCGCGTTCGCTTCACCCGGAGCGCGGCGACATGACGGCTGGGCGGCTGCGCGTGGAGGCGGCGGGGCCGCTCACGAGCGTGCAGGATCGCGGCCGCCCCGGTTGGCGGCGCTTCGGTGTGCCGCCGTCCGGCCCTGTCGATCGCCGCGCCTTCGCTGGCGCGCTTGCCGCGATCGGGGCGGAGGCGGATGGAGCTGCTATCGAACTGTCGCTCGGCGGCCTCACAATGGTGTGCGAGGAAGCGCCGGTCTCGATCGCGCTGACGGGCGCTGCATCGGCAGCGATCGACGGAGCGGAGATCGGCGACTGGTGCGTCGCGACCCTCAAGCCTGGGATGCGCTGCCGGATCCGCCAGCACGGGGGCAATTGGGGTTATCTCGCCGTCGCCGGCCGGATCGGTCGGCCGCGCTGGCTCGGCAGTGCCGCCACGCACCTGATCGCCGGTCTCGGCGGTGGCCGGATTGCTGAGGGCGACGTGCTGGCCATCGCCGACGCGGCGGCCGACCTTACCGCCGCCGCGATTCCGTCGCCGGAGGCCCAGCCTATCACCATTGCACGTGTCCTGCTCGGCCCGCAGCAGCGCTATTTCGACGACGCTGTGCTGGCCACACTGGCGGCGCAGCCCTTTGCGGCGAGCGCGCGGTTCGATCGCATGGGCATGGTGCTGGATGGTCCGCTGTTGCCGCCGACGCGGATCGACATGCCGAGCGAACCGGCGGTGCGCGGCGCGCTACAGGTGGACGGGGCAGGCCGGGTCAGCCTGCTGACGGCCGATCACCAGACGACCGGCGGCTATCCCCGGATCGCGGTGGTAATCGAACCGGACATCGATCGTATCGCCCAATTGCCGCCGGGCGCGCCGCTACGCTTCGCGATCGTCGAGCCGGATGAAGCGGTCGCGCTCACCCGTGCCGCCGCCGCGCGAGACGCGGCGTGGCTCTCGCGAATCGCCGCAGCGCGCCGCACGCGACCATCGCTGCTGGACGCGAACCTTATCGGCGGCGTGGTCGACGCACTCGGTGATCCATTGCTGTCGAACGGAAGCTGACCGTCAGACGTGGCAGATTACTGCCCGAATCCGCCCGCGCTTGCCTGTGCGATCGCCTCGCGCGCCGCCGCCAGCAACGCGCCCGCCTTCGCCTCGCATTCGCGTTGCTCGTACGCCGGGTCGCTATCGGCGACGATGCCAGCGCCGGCCTGGACGTGGATCTGCCCGTCCTTCACCACCGCGGTGCGCAGCACGATGCACGAATCCATCGAACCGTCGGGGGAGAAATAGCCGACGCCGCCAGCGTACGCGCCGCGCTTCTCCTGCTCCAGCTCGGCGATGATCTGGCACGCGCGCACCTTGGGCGCGCCGCTGACGGTGCCTGCCGGGAAGCCGGCGAACAGCGCGTCGATCGCGTCATGCTTCGAGTCCAGCCGCCCCACCACATTCGACACGATGTGCATGACGTGGCTGTAGAATTCGACCGTGTAGCTGTCGGTGACGCTCACCGATCCCGCTTCGGAGACGCGGCCGACGTCGTTGCGCCCCAGATCGAGCAGCATCAGATGCTCGGCGCGCTCCTTGGGATCGGCGAGCAGGCTGGCCCGGTTCGCCTCATCCTCGCTTGCCGTCTTGCCCCGCGGCCGCGTGCCGGCGATCGGGCGGATCGTGACTTCGCCGTCACGCACCCGCACCAGGATCTCGGGGCTCGATCCCGTCAGCGCGAAGCCCGGCAGGTCCAGATGATAGAGGAAGGGCGAGGGGTTGATCCGCCGCAGCGCGCGGTACAGCTCGAACGGCGGCAGCCTGAAGGGCGCGGTGAAGCGCTGCGCCAGCACCACCTGAAAGATGTCGCCCGCGACGATATAATCCTTCGCCCGGCGCACCATCTCGGCATAGCGGCCCTCGGGCAAGGTCGGCGTCAGCGCGATCTCGCCCGGCTCGCCCTGCGCCCGCGGCGGCAGCGTGCCGGCCGCGAGCCTCGCCTCGGCCGCATCCAGCCGCTCCTCCGCCTCTGCGACGATCGCCGCGGTATCGCGTGCTTCGTCCGGCCACACCGGCGCGACGAGGAACAGCGCGTCGGCCAGCCGGTCGAACACCAGGATCACCGTCGGCCGAACGAACATCATGTCGGGAAGACCAAGCGCGTCCACCTCGCGCGGCGGCAGCTTCTCGACCAGCCCGATCGTCTCATAGCCGAAATAGCCGACGAGGCAGGCGAGCGCGCGCGGCAGCTCGTCGGGCACCTCCATCCGGCACGAGGCGACCAGCGCGCGCAGCGCGTCGAGCGTCGGCGCGGTGCAGGGCTCGAACGCCGAACGATCCGTCAGCCAGTGGCGATTGATCGCCGCCTGATTGCCCTCGGCACGAAAGACCAAGTCGGGGGCAAGGCCGATCAGGCTGTGCCGCCCGCGCACCGCGCCGCCTTCGACCGATTCGAGCAGGAAGTCGCCGCGCCCCGGCTCGATCAGCTTCAGCGCAGCGGCAACCGGCGTCTCGGTGTCGGCGATCCGGCGCCGCCAGACGAGCGCCGGCTGCCCCGCCGCCAGGGCTTCGGCCGGCTTACGGATTGGAGCCACCCTGGCCGTTCAGCGCCGCCTTCACCTTGGCGATCGCTTCCGGATTGCGCGTCACCTTCAGCTTCGCCTTCACCGCCTCGGTGAACTGCTGCGCATATTCGGCACCGACGAAGCGGCCCAGGTCCTGCCGCGTGGAGGCGACGACCGGCGGCACCTTCGCGGCGTCACCCGGCGAGATCTGGTTGAGCTTCACGATCAGCCAGCCCTTGCCGTCGGGCGATTCAAGCATCTTGGCGGTGCCGCCCTTCATGCTGAACAGCAGCGCCAGCACCGGGTTCGGCCCGCGCGGATCGGCATTGATCTGCGCGCGTGCGGCCACCACCCGGTCGACCTCGCCGCCGACCACCTTCGCTTCGGACAGCGCCTGCTGCAGAGTCTTGCCGCCGTTCACCGCCGCCAGCACCTTGGTGGCCGCAGCGCGGGCGGCGCGGCGCGCGCGGTCGTCGGCGACGTCCACGATCACCTGGTCGCGCACCTGTGCGAAGGGGCGGGGGGCGGCGCGGACCACGCGGTCGAGCGCGACGAGGGCGAAGCTGCCGTCGGGGCCGGTCTGTACCACCTGCGGATCGTCGCCTTCCTCGGATTGGAAGCCCGCCGACAGGATCGGCGCCAGCGCCGGATCGGGCTTGTAGGCGGGGTTTGCGGGGTCGGTGCCGGCCGCCGTCAGCGGCGGCGTGGTCGCCGCGTTCAGCTTCTGGTCCGCGACCAGTTCGGAGAAGTTCGCATTGTCGCCGATCGCGCCTTCCAGCGCCTCGCGGATGCCGTTCAGCGCTTCCGCCGTCTTCGACTTGGTCAGTTCCTCGACCAGCGTGCCGCGCGCTTCGGCCAGCGACTTGCCGGGCACCTGCGCCACGCCGTCCACCTTGCCGACGACGAAGCCGATCGGCCCGCGCACCGGCCCGATCACGCCGCCGGTGGCTGCCGCGAATGCTGCGTCCGCCACCGCGGTCGAGGTCGCCTGCGTCAGTGCGCCCTTATCCTGCCCTTCCAGCTTGCGTGCCTCGAGGCCCGCCGCACGTGCTGCGTCGCCCACGGACGCGCCGCCGCGCACTTTGGCCGCTAGCGCATTGGCCGCATTCTGGTCGAGCACGGTGACGAGCGAGACGGTGCGGGTCTGCCGCGCTGCCCAGCGTGCCTTGTCGCCGTTATAGGCCTTGGCGATGTCCGCATCGGTCGGCGTCGCGCGCGCCTTCACCGCCTCGGGCGTGACGATCGCGTAGCGCATCACGCGCCGCTCGGGCACCGAATAGCGCGCCGTGTTGCGGCCGTACCATTCCTGCAGTTCCTTCTCGGTCGGCGCAGCGCCCGATCCGACGCCGGTCGACGGGATCATCGCGACATCGCCGGCGCGCCGCTCCAGCAGCAGCGAGGCATAGGGGAGGGCGAGTGACGCCGGAACCTGGCTCGCGCCAAGCTGCGGGCGGACGAGGAACTGCACCATCGTCTCGCGCGCGATGTCGCCCTGCACCTGCGCATCGGTCAGCCGGTTGCGCGCCAGCACCTGCTCGTAGATCGCCTGGTCGAACTTGCCCGTCGGCCCTTGCAGCGCCGGAATGTTGCGCAGCTCGCTGCCCACCAGCGCACGGCTCACCACCATGCCCTGCTGCTTGCCATATTCGGCCAGCGCCAGTCCGTTGACGATCCGGTTCAGGACGCTGTCGACGCCGCCGGCGTTGACGAACTGCGCCATGTCGACGCCCGGGTTGTTCTGCTGCGCGGCGCGAAGCTCGCTTTGCGAACGCTCGGTGAGTTCCTGCTCGCTCACTTTCTCGCCGCCGACGCTCGCGACAGAGCTGCCGGTGATGCCGGTGCTCCTGAGGCCAGTGATGTCGCCGAGCGCGAACGCCAGCGCGATGATGCCCAGGACAAGGCCCGAAACGATCACGCCGACGCGCGAATTGATGATCCGACGGAAGAAACCGAGCATGAAGCGCCAATCTGTTGAACGGCGCTCGCTTTAAGGGGGCGCCTTCGTTACCGCAACGGCCGCAACAATCTGGGAGGGATCATGCGGCGGAAGTTCGTAGCCGGAAACTGGAAGATGAACGGCAACCTGGCAGCTTTGGCAGAACTTGATGCGATCGGCGCCAGCCTGGAAGCCACCGTCGATGTCGCCATCGCCGTCCCCGCAACCTTGATCCACCCCGCCGCTGCCCGCGCGAAATTTCCGATTGGCGCCGAGGACGTGCACGGCCAGGACAGCGGCGCGCATACCGGAGACGTCTCCGTTCCGATGGTGAAGGAAGCGGGCGCCAACTTCTCCATCGTCGGCCACTCCGAACGCCGTCAGGGCCATGGCGAAACCGATGCCGATGTGAAGGCGAAGGCCGAGGCCTGCCGCCGCCACGGCCTCGATGCGATCCTGTGCGTCGGCGAAACGCTGGAACAGCGCAGCGCCGGCGAAGCGGAAGCGGTAGTCACCGCGCAGGTGCTCGCCTCGCTGCCCGACGGCGCCGGCGGTGACTGGCTGGCGATCGCGTACGAACCAATGTGGGCGATCGGCACCGGCCAGGTGGCGACGGTCGCCGACGTCGAGGCGATGCATGCGGCGATCCGGGCGGCGCTGGTGAAGGCACTGGGCGAGGAGACCGGCCAGGCGATTCGCCTGCTTTATGGCGGTTCGGTAACGGCGGAAAACGCGCCCGGCTTGCTCCATGCGGCCGAGGTAGACGGCGCTCTCGTCGGTGGCGCGAGCCTGACGGCGGCGAAGTTCGTGCCTATCATCCGCGCGGCCATCGCCTGAACCTAAGCATGGGCGCCTGGCCGGCGCCCAGCACAGGCGTGACGCATCATAAGCGGCGTGCGCTTGCCCAACGTGCGGTTCGGCACGATCCTGTCGCGACCGTGCGACCGCGCCCAACAGGAGAGGATGATGCCCGAACCGTTACCACCCGTGCGTCGAATCGTGACGGCGATCGACGACGCCGGGCAATCCTATATCGCCGAGGCTGGCGAGAGCCCGGCGACGCTGATGCTGCCCGGCTCGCCCTATCGCAACGCGAACCTGTGGCGCACCGGGTCAGCGCCAAGCCCCGTGGAGGCGCCGGACGACATCACCGCGCACAAGGGCGTTCTCCCGCCGCCGGGCGGCAGCGTGCTCCGCGTGATCGACTTCCCGCCGATGGTCGCCAGCCGCGAGGAGCAGGCCGCGCTCACGGCGCGCGTGTTCGCGGAGCTTTACCCCGACGCCGATCATCACGCCGGTTCGAGCCGCAGCGCCAGCATGCACACCACCGACACGATCGATTATGCGATCGTGCTGGCGGGCGAGATCTGGGCGGTGATGGACCGCGACGAGACGCTGATGCGCACCGGCGACATCCTGATCCAGCGCGGCACCGCCCACGGCTGGGAAAACCGCTCCGGCGAAATGGCGCGCGTCGCCTTCGTGCTGATTGACGGCACACGCGAGGGAAAAAACCGGCGAAGCTGATCGGGGTGCCTTGCCTGAAGCGGGCAACCGCGACGGGAAAGCCGGTTGCCGCGAATGCTACAATGGCGTCGCCTGGGGCGTGGAACCGTCCAAGGGTACGGCGAAGATCCGGCTCGATCGCTGGTCCGTCACCTACCTTTAGAACGCCGGATCAGTGTGGCCGGTGGTGCCGCTCCGCTGTCCTACAGCCCGCCCGGCGTGGCATGACATGGCGGATGAGCGAGCGCCCGTCAGATCCCAATGTTGAGGCCGACGCGAAAAACACGCCAGAGCCTCAACTTCCTCAACATTCGCGGCGCCGCGCCGCGCTCGAAGTGGGCGCTGAGCGGTGCACGCACCGGCGAAATCCGAATGTTGAGGCCGGCGTGAAAAACGCGCCCGCGCCTCAACTTCCTCAACATTTGCGCTGTCGTGCCTCAGCCGAAGCGGGTCTTCAGCAGGCCCCACGCGGCGCGCAGGCCAAGCGCGTCGCCGCCCTTCGGCCGGCCCGGCTTCGAAGCGGGGCGCCAGGCGAACGTGTCGACATGCGCCCACGGCACCTGTTTGGGCACGAACCGGCGCAGGAACAGCGCGGCCGTCACCGCCCCGGCGAAACCACCCTCGGGCGCATTGACCATGTCCGCCACGTCGGATTTCAGCATGTCGTCATAGCCGTCCCACAAAGGCAGCCGCCACAGCGGATCATGCGCCCCCTCTGCCGCGGCCAGGAAGTCCGCGGCCAGCGCCTCGTCATTGGCGAACACCGGCGGCAGATCGGGGCCGAGCGCGACGCGCGCAGCGCCGGTCAGGGTCGCGAAATCGAGGATCAGCGCCGGCTCGTCTTCGCCTGCCCTGGCAAGCGCGTCGCCCAGGATCAGCCGCCCTTCGGCGTCCGTATTGGTGTTCTCCACTGTCAGCCCCAGCCGGCTGCGCAGAACATCGCCCGGGCGGAAGGCGTGGCCCGCGACCGCATTCTCCACCGCCGGCACCAGCAGGTGGAGCCGCACCTTCAGTTTCGCCGCCATGACGAGCCCGGCCAGCGCGATCATGTGCGCTGCGCCGCCCATGTCCTTCTTCATCAGCCGCATCCCGGCCGAGGTCTTGATGTCGAGGCCGCCGGAATCGAAGCAGACGCCCTTGCCGACCAGTGCCACGCGCGGGTGCGCAGGATCGCCCCATTCCAGCTCGATCAGCCGCGGCGCGCGATCCTTGGATGCTGCCTGGCCCACCACGTGGATCATCGGGTAACCCTCGGCCAGCGCATCGCCGCGGGTCACGCTGGTCGTGGCGCCATGCTTCTTGGCCAGGGTGTCGACGATCGCCTCGAGTTCGGCCGGCCCCAGGTCGGAGGCACCGGTGTCGACGAGATCGCGCACCAGCGCGGTCGCCTCCGCCAGTCGCACCGTCTCCTCGATCCGCGCCGGCTCGCCGGTCAGCAGCACGCGCGGCGCCTGCGGTTCCGCCTTGCGGTAGCGCGTGAAGCGGTGCTGGGCGAGACACCAGCCGAGCATCGCTGCGCCCGGCTCGCCGTCGGCCAGCCGGTACGTTCCTTCGGGCAGCCCGTCACCCAGCGAGGCGATGCGCCATGGCGAGGTCACGTCCTCGTTGCACACCAGCAGCATCGCCCAATCGTCCGCCGCGTCGCCGGGCAGGATCGCGCGATTGCCCGCCTTGCCCACCACCTTGTTGGCCGCGACCGCCGTGCGCGTGCGCGCCGGCTGCTGCGCCAGCCACACCTCGAAGCGATCCGGGTGAACGACATGGATGGTGCGCGCGGGCTGTCCGCGATCGGGGCTGAGGAACTGTGAAAAGTCGGTCATGGGGGGAGCAAAGCAGGACTTGTGTCGTGGCGCAATGCAAGGTTCCCATGGCCGGTGCCGCATCCTACATCGCGGGCATGACCACCCATACGACTCGCATGCTCATCCTCGGTTCCGGTCCGGCCGGGCTTTCTGCCGCCATCTATGGCGCGCGTGCCGGGATGAAGCCGATCCTCGTCCAGGGCATCCAGCCCGGCGGCCAACTGATGACGACGACCGATGTCGAGAACTACCCCGGCTTCGCGGACGTTATCCAGGGCCCGTGGCTGATGGAGCAGATGCAGAAGCAGGCCGAACATGTCGGCACCACGCTGATGTGGGACACGATCGTCGAGGTCGATCTGACCCGCCGTCCGTTCCGCCTGATCGGCGACAGTGGCGACGTGTACGAGGGCGAGGTGCTGGTGATCGCCACCGGCGCGCAGGCCAAGTGGCTCGGCCTCGCCAGCGAGGATGCGATGAAGGGCAAGGGTGTCAGCGCCTGCGCCACCTGCGACGGCTTCTTCTATCGCGGCAAGAAGGTGGCGGTGATCGGCGGCGGCAACACCGCGGTGGAGGAAGCGCTTTACCTCACCAACCATTCCGACGACGTGACGCTGATCCACCGCCGCGATTCGCTGCGCGCCGAGAAGATCCTGCAGGAACGGCTGTTCGCGCATCCCAACGTGAAGGTGTTGTGGAACAAGGAAGTGCGCGAGTTCGTGGACGGCGGCGGCAATGCCGGCCTGGTCGCGCTCGATCTCGTCGACACGGTGACGGGCGAGCATTCCCGCCTCGACGTGGAGGGTGGGTTCGTCGCCATCGGCCATCACCCGGCGACCGAGCTCTTCCGCGGACATCTCGAGCTTGACGAGGACCATTACATCAAGGTCGAGAAGGGCTCGACGCGCACCAGCGTGCCGGGCGTGTTCGCCTGCGGCGACGTGATGGACAAGACGTACCGCCAGGCAGTGACGGCGGCGGGCACCGGCTGCATGGCCGCGCTCGATGCGGAGCGCTTCCTGGCCGAGGCCGATTTCGAAAAGCTGGCCGAAGCTGCGGAATAACCTTCTTTCTCCGTCCTGTGGGCTTGACCCACGGCCCCGCTTCTTCCCATCAGGAGGGGAAGCGGGGGTGCCGGGTAAAGACCCGGCACGACGAAGAGGGGGTTTCATGAAGTTTCGTATCGCGCTCGCGATGGGCGCCGCATTGTTTGCCGTGCCGCTCACTGCGCAGGACAAGCCTGACGCGAAGGCCGAGAAGGCCGAGGCTCCGGCAATCCCGCCGCCTGTCGTCTCGGTCACCCGCCATTCCGGCACCTTCGGCGGCACGCGGATCAACTATCGCGCGATTGCCGGCGAAACCTACCTCAAGGACAAGGACGGCAAGCCGCTCGCGGCGATCACCTCCTACAGCTACATCAAGGAAGGCCCGGTTGATCCGAAGCGGCCGGTGACGTTCCTGTGGAACGGCGGCCCCGGTTCCGGCTCGCTGTGGCTGCACATGGGGGCCTTCGGCCCGCGCCGGGTGGTGATTCCTTCGGACGCGAAGGACGATGGCGCGCCGCCCTATCCGATCGTCGACAATCCCGATTCGCTGCTGGACGTCACCGACATCGTCTTCATCGATCCGGTCGGAACGGGGTTCAGCCGCGCGCTCGGCAAGACCGATCTCAAGGATTATTGGGGCGTCACCAAGGATGCCAAGTCCATGGCCGACTTCATCCGGCTGTGGCTGAACGCGAATGGCCGCTGGAATGCGCCGAAGTTCATCGGTGGCGAAAGCTACGGCACCACCCGGTCGGCAGCCGTGATCAATGAACTCGAGGGCGCCGGCTTCACCGACGTCTCGGTAAACGGGATCATCCTCATCTCCTCGATCCTCGACTTTAGTGTCGCGGCCGATACGCCGGGGAACGAGCTTGGCTATGTGACCAACCTGCCGTCGATGGCGGCAACCGCATGGTATCACAACAAGGTCGCCAACCGCCCGGCGACCGTCGAGGAGTTCGTTGCCGAGGCGAAGGCCTTTGCGATCGGCCCCTATGCCTCTGCGCTCCTCAAGGGAAATGCGCTGACCGCCGAAGAACGCCAGCAGGTCCTGCCGCAGTTGTCGCGCTATACCGGTGTCTCCCAGGATTACCTCGCTCGCGCTGACCTGCGCCTGTCGCCGGGCCGCTTCTATAAGGAGCTGCTGCGCGATCGCGGGCAGACGATCGGCCGGCTCGACACGCGTTATCTTGGCAAGGACTATGATGACGCCGGGGAGGAGCCGGACAATGATCCGAGCTTCTACGCCATCGACGGCGCCTATACCGCGGCGATGAACCAGCACTCGCGCGAGGTGCTGAAATATTCGCCCGACATCACGTATACCTCCATCGGTGGCGTGCGCGATTGGGACTGGAAGATCGGCGGGCCGCGCGGCGGTGAGGGGTATCTCAACGTTGCGCCGTACATCGGCCGCGCGCTGCGCGAGAACAGCGGCCTGCGCGTGTTCGTCGGCCAGGGCTATTATGATTTCGCCACGCCGTTCTTCGGGGCGGAATATTCGCTGAACCGCACGGGTATTCCGAATGACGGTCGCATCACCTGGCATTGGTACCACGCGGGACACATGATGTACGTGCGCGACGAGGATCTGCGGAAGCTGTCGAACGATATCCGCGCGTTTATTCGCGCGCGGTAATCACCTGGCGAATCACCGCTTCAAGCGCCGCGTCATCCCCGCGGCGCGCGAAGCTGTGCGAATCGGTGTCGATCATGACGGTGCGGGGCGCGATGCCGTGCCGCCGCGCCGCGTCGCCGTAAGCGATTGCGGTCGCATCACCGCGAGCGAGCACGATCATCGCGTCGTCGCCCCAGCCACGGATCGCGTCCAGCGTTTTGCTGGTGAGGTCCGTTTCCGCCGCAGGCTTGGTGATGCTCAACAGCCCGCGCGCCAGCTTCGGCAACGACACGCCCCTTCGCGCGATTCGAGCCCAAGCGGCCGGGCTGCGCAGCTGTGCGGCATAATGTGCGCGGACGGCCGCCGGCGGGGGCAGGTCGGATGCCGGTTCGACAACCCATGGATTGGCAAGGACAACCGCCTCGCAACCCGCCTCGCGTCCCCACCAGGCAAGGGTGGTGGCCGCGTCACAATTGCCGAAGCCGGCCAGGTGCGTGACGTTAGGCGCTGCGGAGCGAAAAGCGTGCGCTGCGGCCAGAAGATCATTCCGCGCGCCTGCGTACCCGGTATTGCTGCCGCTCGAATCGCCGATGCCGCGACGGTCGTAGCGGAACACGGGAAAGCCGCTCGCGGCCAAACGCGCCGCCAGCATCGCCATGCCGCGATGCGCGCCGCAGCGGATTTCGTTGCCGCCGGTGACGATCAGCAGACCGGTTTTTCCCCGTGCATCGTCGAGCGTGCCGACGAGGCTTTCCCCGGCGCAGGGGAAAGTCAGGTGCCGGCGGCTCATTGCTGCGCCGACCCGCCCGCACAAGCGGCGATCCAGTCTGCGATATCCTCCGCGACCTGCTGCTGAAAAACGGGGTCACTGTCCGGCTCGCTTGCTCTCCACAGCGGCGCAGCGGCCAGTTTTCGATCCGTGGCCTTCGCATCGCTTTCAAGACGCACGACCCGCAATAGACCGCTGGAAGTAGGTTGCGCGGCGGCCAGCCCCTCGATCATCGCGTCGGACAACAGATTGCCGGCATAATCCTCGCCGCCACCCAGGCCCCGCACGCGGGCGAGTTCGCGCATCAGGTCGGCGCCCGACTGTGGGGCGAGATACCAGCGGCTGGCAACATCGGCTGCGCTGTCCACCAGCGCACCGCTGCGCCAAGCGACCACGTGCACCGGTTGTGGCACGGCGGCGCAGGCTGCGGCGAAGGCTTCGCGCCAGTCGACCAGGCTAACGTCTGACGTCCGCTTCAGACTTTCGCCGGTCCCGGGCAGATCGGGCAGGGCACTCCCGATGCCGCGGGCGGCAAGCCGGCGCAGCACGTCGACCATGGCGGCGCGGGTTCGGTTCGCCTCCTCGAACATCGGAAGCGCTGCCACGATGGTCGGGCCATGCCGCGGTCCGAGCCGAAGCACCGCTTCGCGCCCGCCGGCATGGTCGTAGGAGTCGATGTGAAGGCCGGTCGTGCCGGCCATAGGGATCAGACCAGTGCCTTGGCGGCGGCAAAAGTGGTGAGCGCGCCAAACGTCTCGAGCATGTCGCCATCGACCTCGTCATCATCGACGACGATGCCCAGCCGATCCTCGATCTCGGTCAGCACGCCGGCAACCGCCATCGAATCGAGCTCAGGCAGCGCGCCGAACAGCGGGGTCGTGTCATCGAACGCCGCTACGCGCTCGTCGGACAGGCCGAGCACATCCTTCAATACCGCGCGAACCGTCGCGTCGACTTCCGTTTTTCCTTCCGGAATCACCTTCGTCCCCTCGGTTATGTTGCAGTGCGTTAAGCCGGGGGGATGAAATCCGCAACGCCCCGGCGCTATGGGTGTCCGATGGTCCCGCTCGACACAAATGCAAAGCCGATCGATCGCGTGCTTGCCGGCGCGTCCGATGCGCCGGCGCTCATCGACCGCGCCGGCACGCTGAGCTATGCGGAGGTGGAGGCGAGGGTGGCGCGGCTCGCGGGCTGGCTCGCGGCGCAGGGTTTCGCGCCGGGCGACCGTGTGGCGACGTGGCTGCCGAAGACGCGCGAGGCGTGCCTGATGCCGCTGGCCGCGCCGCGCGCCGGGCTGGTGCACGTGCCGATCAACCCGCTGCTGAAGCGCGCACAGGTCGCGCATATTCTTCACGATAGCGGTGCCCGATTGCTGCTGACCCAGGCCGCGAGGTCGGCCACGCTTGAGCCGGGCGATATCGGCCAAGCGGCTGTGCACGATGTAGCAGGCGAGGGTGATCCGCTGCCTCCCTCTGATGCGGATCCAGCTAGTCTCGCGGCCATCCTCTACACCTCTGGTTCTACTGGGCGTCCGAAAGGGGTGATGCTGAGCCACGCCAATCTGTGGCTCGGAGCAAACAGTGTCGCGCACTACCTGGGGCTGGCACCGGATGACGTGGTGCTCGGCGTGCTCCCGTTGAGCTTCGACTATGGCCAGAACCAGCTATTTTCCACTTGGGCCGCCGGCGCGGCGGTGGCGCCGCTCGACTATCTCACCGCGCGGGACGTGGTGAAGGCGGTAGACCGAGTGGGCGCGACGACATTGGCTGGTGTACCGCCCTTGTGGGTGCAACTTCTCGAAGCGGATTGGCCGATGGAGACGGCTGCGCGCCTGCGTCGGCTGACCAACTCCGGCGGTGCGCTGACGGTGCGGATGGTCCGTTTGCTTCGCGAACGTTTTCCGGCGGCGGATCTCTACCCGATGTACGGTCTGACCGAGGCGTTCCGCTCGACCTATTTGTCGCCCGCGCTGGCCGATTCGCATCCAGAGTCGATCGGACGCGCAGTCCCGCATGCCGAGGTGATAGTGGTACGGGGAGACGGCAGCCGCGCCGCACACGGGGAACCGGGGGAATTGGTTCATGCTGGCCCGCTGGTGGCGCAAGGTTATTGGAAGGATCCGGAGCGGACGGCGGCGCGGTTTCGGCCGGCACCGAAATCGTCGAGATATGGCGGGACGGCGGTTTGGTCAGGCGACACCGTGGTTGAGGACGCCGAGGGCCTGCTGCGGTTCGTCGGGCGTGACGACGAGATGATTAAATCTGCCGGCAACCGGATCAGCCCGGTGGAGGTTGAGGAAGCCGTCGTGGCCGGTGGCGAAGCGCTGGAAGCCGTGGCGATCGGCGTGCCCGATCCGCGGCTCGGGCAGGCGATCGTGGTGGTCGCACGCGGCGACGGGACACGCGACGGCGAGTTGCGTGAGCGGCTGAAGCGTGAGTTGCCGAACTTCATGCAGCCGGCTCGTTTCGTATGGCTGGACGAGCTGCCGCGGAACGCGAATGGCAAGCTGGACCGCGCCAGCCTCACCACCAGTGTGCGTGCTGCTGCGAAGGCGAAGGAGGCATCGTCGTGAGCAAACCGTTCGGTCCTCTGCCGCCGGAGTTCGCAGGCCAATCGGGCGATCTCGTCATCGGCGGGCGTAGCGCCAACGACTGGGTAAGCGAGTACGGCTCACCGCTGTTCGTCTATGATCCCGCGATCGTCGCCGCGCGTGTCGCTGTCTTTCGTGCGGCCTTCCCTGCCGTCGATCTTCATTACGCGATCAAGGCCAACCCATGGGCCCCCTGGCTCGCCGCCGTTGCACCCCTGGTCGATGGGCTGGACGTAGCATCGGGCGGGGAACTGGCGAATGCACTTCAGGTGAAGCCTGCCGCCGGGATCAGCTTCGCCGGGCCGGGAAAGCGGGACGCGGAGCTGGAAGCGGCGATCACGACCGGCGCGACGCTGAACGTCGAGTCTGCCGGGGAGGCGCGGCGGGCGCTTGCAATCGGCGACCGCACTGGCGTGACTCCCCGTCTCGCCGTCCGCGTCAATCCGGACATGGAGCTCAAGGGTTCGGGCATGAAGATGGGCGGTCGCCCGTCACCCTTCGGGATCGATGCTGAGCAGGCTGGCGCGGTTGTGCGAGAGATTGTCGCAGCCGGCGCAGAATGGCGCGGCTTCCATATCTTCGCCGGAAGCCAAGCTCTCGATACGACGGCGATCATCGATACGCAGGCGGCAACGCTCGCGCTTGCCGCCCGCCTAGCAGATGAAGCTGGCAAAGCGCCGCCGCTCGTTAATCTCGGCGGCGGGTTCGGCATTCCCTACTTCCCAGGCGACACGCCGGTGGACGTGGCCTGCGTTGGCGAGGCGCTCAGCGAGGCGCTTGCCGCACGGGCATCAATCCTTGCGGATAGCCGCTTCGCGATTGAACTCGGCCGCTGGCTCGTGGGCGAAAGCGGCGTCTACCTGACGCAGGTAGTGGATCGGAAGGAGAGCCGCGGGGAAACATTCATCGTCGTCGACGGTGGCCTACACCATCAATTGGCCGCCAGCGGCAACTTCGGGACGGTGGTCCGGCGGAATTATCCGGTGGCCGTCGCACATAAGATGACCGCAGATGGCGCGGAAACGGTATCCGTTGTAGGGTGCCTGTGCACGCCGCTCGACCGGTTGGCGGATCGGGTCGTGTTGCCGCATGCCGACGTGGGTGATGTGATTGCGATCTTCCTGGCGGGGGCCTATGGCCTCACCGCCAGCCCAACTGCCTTCCTTGGGCATCCCATTGCGGGACAGGTCATCGCCTAGCCTGTCCTAAACGCTATCTTCACCTCTTTCTTTGATATCCGGAGGAGAGCGCAACCGGCCGAGAGGCAGAATCTCCGGCTGGTCAGAAGGCGCCGACGGAGGTTTTTGCAATGCGTTTCTCGCGTGGTTCCAGGGTCCTGCTTACGGCGTCGCTGGCGTCGACGGCGCTTGCCGGGTGCATGAGTGCGCGCCCGGCAGCCGAGCTGCCGCCGGCAGCCTTTGTGGCCAGCAAGGAGCAGCCGGGCGAGGAATATGTCATCGGCCCGCTCGATTCGCTGCAGATCTTCGTGTGGCGCAATCCGGAGCTCTCGGCTAAGGTGCAGGTGCGCCCCGATGGCCGGATCACGACCCCGCTCGTCAACGACATGCCGGCGGTGGGCAAGACGCCGGCGATGCTGGCGGACGACATGAAGCTGGCGCTACGCCAGTACATCAACGATCCGATCGTCAGCGTCATCGTCGACAGCTTCTCGGGCACGTACAGCCAGCAGATCCGCATCGTCGGTGCGACGGAGAAGCCCGCGTCGCTGCCGTATCGCGCCAACATGACGCTGCTCGATGCCATGATCGCCGTTGGCGGGCTCAACGAATATGCCGCGGGCAACCGCGCCCGGCTGGTTCGCTATGACCGCGCGACCGGCAAGCAGAAGGAATACAACCTTCGCCTGAACCGCCTGCTCAAGAACGGCGACGCCTCCGCCAATGTGCGGCTGGAGCCGGGCGACGTGATCATCATTCCCGAAAGCATGTTCTGAGGCGATCGGCGTGAACGGTCTGTTCGAAGAAGTGAGGATCGCGCTGCACGCGATCTGGACGCGGCGCTGGCTGGCGCTGGCCGTCGCTTGGGCGATCTGCGTGCTCGGGTGGCTGGTGGTGAGCCAGGTGCCGAGCCGCTACGAGAGCCGTGCGCGC
This sequence comes from Sphingomonas sp. 179-I 2A4 NHS, assembly GCF_045369135.1. Classification (NCBI taxonomy): domain Bacteria; kingdom Pseudomonadati; phylum Pseudomonadota; class Alphaproteobacteria; order Sphingomonadales; family Sphingomonadaceae; genus Sphingomonas; species Sphingomonas sp. 179-I 2A4 NHS. Next base: position 169,407 of record NZ_JBIQFL010000004.1, read on the forward strand.
GTGTTCGTTCAGATGCGCTCGATCCTGCCGAGCGGAACCGATCCCGGGGCGCTGGGTGATCAGCAGCGTGACGTGGACACCGTCCGTCAGACTCTGACCTCGTCGGTGAACCTGCAGAAGGTCGTCCGCGGTACGGACCTCGCCAAGACCGTGTCGAACGATCGCGAAGTGGCAGACCGCGCCGCAGGCCTCCAGAACTCGATCAAGATCACCGCGCAGCAGGACAATCTGTTTGAGATCGTCACGACGGCGGCAACGCCGAAGCTGGCGAGCAGCATCACGCAGAAACTGATCGACATCTTCGTGGAGACGAACTTGTCGGGCGACCGGACGCAGAACAGCCAGACTCTGCAATTCCTAGACGGGCAGCTTCAGGCGCTTGGCGCGAAGCTGCAGGACGCCGAGGCGAAGCGTGCGGATTTCCAGAACCGCTATCTCGGCTCGCTGCCAGGCACCGGGTCGGTGAGCGATCGGATCGGTGCGGCGCGGGCGCAGGTGAGCCAGGTGGACGGCGATCTCGCGGCGGCGAACTCCAGCCTCGCCGCCCTTCAGGGTCAACTCGCCGGTACACCGCCGACGATCGCAGGACCGGGGATCGCGCCGGGCGTGGGCCCAGCACGCGCGCGGGTTGCTGCGATCCAGGGCCAGCTCGCCGACGCGCGCGGCCGTGGTTACACCGAGAATCATCCCGATGTGGTCGCGCTCAAGTCGCAGCTGTCGCAGGCACAGGCCGCGGCCCGCGGCGAGCCGGCGGGTGCCGCTGCCGGCGGGTCGCCCAATCCGGCGTATCTCTCGCTCCAGTCGATGCTGGCGGATCGCCAAGCGGCGGTGGCGGCGCTTCGCATGCGCCGCCAGCAGCTGCAGGCCGATCTGGATACGCTGAACGCGAAGCTTTCGGGTGATCCGGAGGTGGCGGCGCAGCAGGGCGAGATCGAGCGCAACTACACCGTACTGAAGGATCAATATGATCGCCTTCTTGCCCAGCGCGAGCAGGTGAACCTGCGTAGCCAGGCACAGACGCAGACCGATGCGGTTAAGTTCTCCGTGATCGATCCGCCGACCCAGCCGCGAACGCCGACTGCGCCGAATCGTCCGCTGCTGCTGACGGGGGTGCTGCTGGCTGGCATCCTTGGCAGCATCGGGGCTGCCTTCGCCATGGACAAGCTGCAGACGACCTTCCCGACCGCGCAGCGGCTGGAGAAAGCCTCTGGCATGCCGGTGATCGGATCGGTTGGCGAAATGCTGACCCGGCTTCAGGTGGAACAACGGCGCAAGAAGCTGAAGCTGTTTGCCGGCGGGGTCGGCGCGCTTGGCGTCAGCTACGTGGCACTGCTTGGCATCGAGATGCTCCAGCGAGGACTAGCGGCATGACGCAGGTTCCCAAGCGCAGCGACGAATCGCTGATCGAGCGGGCCGCGAGGGTCTATGACTTTGGCGCGCACTTGCGCCGCCGTGACACAGCATCCGACGCTTCGGTGGAGGTCCGGGCGGAAACAGATGACGCGGCCGTGCAGGCCGACGAACCGCTCGATCTGACGCTGGATCTCGTCCACGCAGCGCCGCCGCCGCCGCTTGGGGCCGAGCGGCTGTCCCCGGAAGCTGCCGCCACACTTGCCGCAATTCCGCCGGAACTGCGCGCAGGTGCTGAACCCGACACTGAGGGCGAGCTGCTGCCGCCCGGAATCGCGCACATCGATCGCACGATGCTTGCCGAGAAGGGCATGCTGGTGCCCGGCGCCCCGATCGGTGCACTGGCGGAGGAGTTCCGCCTTATCAAACGGCAGCTGCTGCTCAACGCCCGTACGATCGCCGAGGGGCAGCTTGGTCAGCGCGCACGCACCATCCTGGTCGGATCCGGCAAGCCGGGCGACGGCAAGACGTTTTGCGCGATCAACCTGGCGATCAGCCTCGCGGCCGAGCGCGACGTTGAAGTGCTGCTGGTCGACGGTGACTTCGCGAAGCCCGACGTGATGGCGTCACTCGGCCTCGACGATTCGACTGGTTTCCTCGACGTGCTGGGTGATCCGACGATTGATCCGGAAAGCTGTGTTGTCCGCACGGATGTGCCGCAGCTGTCGCTGCTGCCTGCGGGCGAGCGCACGCATTCGGATACCGAGTTGCTGGCCAGCGCACGGACCGGTGAAGTCATCGATCGCTTGCTCGCGGCCAATCCGCGGCGCCTGATCGTGTTCGATACGCCGCCGACGCTGGCTGCGTCGCCGGCATCGGTGCTGGCGCTGCACGTCGGTCAGGTGATGCTGGTGGTGCGCGCCGATCGCACCACGGAGGCGGATGTGCGGGAGGCGGTGAACCTGCTCGACGGGTGCGAGCAGATCAGCCTCGCTCTCAATTCGGTGTCCTACGAGCCGCACCGCGGCCGGTTCGGCAGCTATTATGGGCAGGAGCGGTAAGGTGCTGAGGCTGCGGGATCAGGCGCTGGCCGGTGGGATCGCGTTCGCGATGATCCTGGTGAGTGGCGTCGCGCAGGCGCAGTCGCGCAATCGCTATGTGCAGCCGTACATCGAGCTCGCCCAGGTCGTCACCGCTGATCTCTCCAATGATGATGTCGTCACCTATTCGCAGGTCGCCGCTGGCATCGATGCGGGCGTGCGCGGTCGCCGGGCCGAAGCACAGGTAAGCTATCGTTACGAACGGCGCATCCAGTGGGACGATCGCATCGGCGACGATGATGTTCACACCGGCCTTGCCCGTGGCTCGGTGCGGGTTGCGCCTGGATTTGCCTTGGAAGGGGGCGCCATTGCCACCCGTGCCCGCAGTGATATCCGCGGCGCGGCGCCGGGCAGCTTCGTCGGCAATGTCGATAATCTGACACAGGTCTATTCAGTGTACGCCGGGCCGACGGTGTCGACCAATGCGGGACCGGTGCAGATCGCCGCGTCTGCCTTCGGCGGTTACACGAAGGTCGAAGCGCCCAATGCGACGGGCGTTGCTCCTGGCCAGCCGCGGCTCGACTATTACGATGATTCCAAGAACTTCGTTGGCCAGGCCTCAGCCGGCGTCGCGGCGGGAACGGTGCTGCCGGTCGGCGTGACGGTGAGCGGCGCCTATGAGCGCGAGGATGCAGGACAGCTCGACCAGAAGTATGAGGGTTATTTCGCCCGCGGTGACGTGACGGTGCCGGTGAGCCGGACAGTCGCGATCCGCGGCGGCGCCGGATATGAGAAGATCGAGGCGACGCAGCGTGACGCGCTGGTAGACGCTAACGGCAATCCGGTGCTGGACGGCAATGGTCGCTTCGTCACCGATCCCGCGTCGCCGGAACGGATTGCCTACAACACCGATGGCCTGATCTATGACGCGGGCGTGATCTGGCGGCCAAGCCCGCGGTTCGAGCTGCAGGCGAACGCCGGTTACCGCTATGGCGGTGACATCTATTTCGGCTCGCTCAACTGGGCGATGGCGCGCGACACCGGGCTGCAGGTGGTGCTCTACGACGGGATCGAAACGTTCGGGCGCCAGCTCCGCGACGGGCTTCGCGATACGCCGACGGCATTCCAGGGCACCGCGAGCCCGTTCGGGCAGCAGTTCAACGGCTGCATCTTCGGCAGCCAGCCGGGGCAGGGCGGTGCGGGCGCCGGCGGGTGCTTCAACGACGTGTTCCTGTCGATCTCGACGGCGAGCTACCGCGCGCGTGGTATCGATGGGGTAATCTCCACCACGCGCGGGCGCACCAGCATGGGCTTCGGCGCCGGCTATGCGAACCGGAAGCTGAACGCGCCGCAGGTCGCACCCGGCACCACTGTGTTCGGCGTGACGGACGAGAGCTATTATGCCCAGCTCTTCTGGTCACGCGCGCTCAGCCGCGTGTCACAGATCGATGCAAACCTGTTCGCCAATTACTACCAGAGCGGCCTGCCGGGAGCCGATGGCGTGGTCGCGTTGAACGCCACCGGCACCTACAGCCATCGGTTTGGCCGGCTCGGCACGATTGCCTCGCTCGGCATCTACACCTTCGACCAGGAACGCTTCGACAGCCAATGGTCGGCACAGGCGCTGCTTGGCGCACGATATACATTCTGAGGAAGCCCGGCATGTACGAGGAACATTTCGGCCTAACCGACAAACCCTTCCAGCTGACGCCGGACGCGCGTTACTGGTTCGATTCCGCGACGCACAAGAAGGCGATGGCCTATCTCGGCTATGGCCTGGCCCAGGGTGAGGGCTTCATCGTCATCACCGGCGATATCGGCGCGGGCAAGACGACGCTCGTTGCGCACGTCACCGAGCAGATTGATCCGGCGAACCTCAACGTCATCAAGATCGTGTCGACCGCAATCGAGGCGGACGATCTGCTGCGCGTCGTCGCTGTCGGGCTGGACATCGAGCCCACCGGGAAGACCAAAGCCGAACTGCTGACGCTGATCGAGCGCGGCCTTCATGCGGTGGCGCGCACCGGGCGACGCACGTTGCTGATCGTGGACGAGGCGCAGGCGCTGCCGGTCTCGTCGCTCGAAGAATTGCGCATGCTGTCGAACTTCCAGGCCGGCGGGCGTGCGGTGCTGCAGATCTTCCTCCTCGGCCAGCCCGAGTTTCGCGAGCGGCTGAACGGATCGGATCGGCTGGAGCAGTTGCGGCAGCGGGTCATCGCGATCCACCATCTCGATCCGATGGCGCCTGAGGAAGTGGCCGACTACGTCGGCCACCGGCTGCGCATCGCCGGTTGGAAGGGATCACCCGACTTCGCTGAGAACGCGTTTGCGGTGTTGCACCGTGCGTCCGGAGGCGTCCCGCGGCGGCTGAACCAGTTGATGGGCCGCGTGCTGCTGCATGCCGCCATCACCGATGCCACGCTGATCGATGCCACGTTGATCAATGCCGTACGCGCCGATGCCGCGCGCGACTTGCCGAGTGCCGGCCGCGCCACACCAATCATGCGGGCGGTGCCTTCGCAGTCCGCGCCGGCAGCGGCGTCTCCGTCAGCGTCGGCTGCCGTGGACTCGGACCTGCTCGAACGGATTACCATGCTGGAGAAGCGGATCGAGGAGCAGGACGCCGCGCTTCGCCGCGTGCTGACGCTTCTGGTCGACTGGGTGGAAAGCGATGCGCCTGCGCCCCGCGGCGGGCTGGAAGCGGTGCGCGGCGCTGCTGCGTGAGATGAACGCGCCTTTGAAGCCTGCGGGCGCGCCGGCCACGCTCGTCAACGGCCTGTCCGTCGACGTCGAGGAATATTTCCAGGTCGGCGCCTTCGAGCGGACGATCGGGAAAAGCGACTGGGATCGCTGGGACAGTCGCGTCGTCGCGAATACCGGCATGGTGCTCGACCTGTTCGCCGAAAGCGGCGCCAAGGCCACATTCTTCACGCTCGGCTGGGTCGCGCATCGCCACCCTGCGCTGATCCGCCGGATCGTCACCGAGGGTCACGAGATCGCAAGCCACGGCTGGGACCATCAGCGCGTCTTCACCATGAGCGCTGAGGAGTTTCGCGCGGACCTCGCCAGGGCGCGCGCAGCGCTGGAGGATGCGGCCGGCGTCGCGATCACCGGCTATCGCGCGCCGAGCTTCTCGATCGACGCGCGCACGCCTTGGGCGCATCAGGTGCTGGCGGAGGAGGGCTATGCCTATTCGTCCAGCGTCGCGCCGGTCGCGCACGATCACTATGGCTGGCGCGATAGTCCGCGCTTTGCATGGCGGCCGCTGGCGGACAGCGACTTGATCGAGCTTCCGGTGTCGGTCGCGGAGCTTGCTGGGCGCCGGATGGCGGTGGGCGGCGGATTCTTCCGCCTGCTGCCGGCCGTGCTGACCGACACGGCGGTTCGCCAGGCGAACCGGCAGGGCCACGCCGGCATGTTCTATTTCCATCCGTGGGAGGTCGACCCGGCCCAGCCGCGGGTGCCCGGCGCGCCGCTTCGTTCGCGGCTGCGCCATTACAGCCGCTTGTCGGCGATGGCGGGCAAGCTGCGCGGTCTGGTCGGCCGGCATCCTTGGGGCCGGGTCGATGAGGTTGCTGCGATGGAGCGGCGCTGGTGAACGCGAATGCCACGATTGACCACGCGCTGATCGTGGGCGAGTCCACAGACGATGCGAGGGTCGACACCTTCGTCCGCGCGCACCCGGATGCGACACCCTTTCATCTGCCCGCATGGAGCCGCGCGGTGGAGCGCGGCTGCGGCCAGCGTGCGCGCTTCCTCGTCGGCGAACGAGCAGGAGAGATCGTCGGCCTGCTGCCGCTCACCGAGGTACGCTCGCCGCTTTTCGGCAAGTCGCTCGTCTCCGCCGGCTTCGCGGTCGATGGCGGTGTGCTGGGCGAGGGAGTGGAGCCGCTCGCCGCAGCTGCCAAAGCGCTCGGTTATCCCTCGATCGAATTGCGCGGCGGCGCGGCGCCTGTCGGGTGGACGGTCGACACGCACACCAATCTCGGTTTCGCGCGCCCGCTCGCGGCAGACGACGAGGCCGAGCTGCTGGCGATTCCCCGCAAGCAGCGCGCGGAGGTACGCAAGGCGCTGGCGAACGATCTGGAGGTGGTGACCGGCTCGCTCGGTCTCGCCGCCGAGCATTACCGGATCTACGCCGAGTCCGTCCGCAACCTTGGAACCCCGGTCTTCCCCGGCAGGATGTTCCGCGAGGTTCTGGCGACGATGGACGCCGACATCCTGACTGTACGGCACCGCGGCAAGGCGGTGGCGAGCGTCCTCAGCCTGTACTTCAACGGCACGGTTTACCCTTATTGGGGCGGGGGGACGGCGGCGGCGCGGGGGCTGCGCGCCAATGACCGGATGTATTTCGCGCTGATGGGGCATGCCCGGGCGCGCGGCTGTACGCGGTTCGACTTCGGGCGATCCAAGGCCGGGAGTGGTCCCGCCGCATTCAAGAAGAACTGGGGCTTCGAGGGCGTGCCGCTGGCCTATGCAAGATGGTCGACCGGGCCGCTGCGGGAGGTGAACCCGCACAACCCGAAATACGCCTTGATGGTGCGTGCCTGGAAGAAGCTGCCGCTGCCCGTCGCGATGCGGCTTGGCCCGTGGATCAGCCGCGGGCTGGGTTGAGGTGGAAATCCTGTTTCTGGCGCACCGCGCGCCCTTTCCGCCGGATCGCGGTGACCGGATCCGCAGCTACAACGTCCTGCGGTACCTGAGCGCGCGCGCGCGCGTTCACCTCGTCGCCTTCACTGATGATGAAGCGGGGATGAGCGCGCAGGATGCCGCGATGGTTGACGAATGCGTGCTGGTACCGCGGCGCAAATCGCAGGCGCGCGCCGCGGTAGAGGCCTTGGCGAAGGGCGAACCAGTTTCGCTCGCCGCGTTTCGCGATCACCGGGTCAGCGCTGCAGTCAACGACCTGCTTGCGCGGCGGCAGATCCACGCGATCTACGTCTTCTCCGGCCAGATGGCGCAATATATCCCCGCGACAGGCCCTCGCGCTGTCATGGACTTCGTCGATCGCGATTCAGCCAAGTTCGCCGCCTATGCGGCGGACGCGCGCGGCCCGATGCGCTGGATGATGCGGCGCGAGGCGCGCCTCCTTGCTGAGGTCGAGCGTGAGGTTGCCGCGCGCGTTCACGCCAGCTTGTTCGTCAGCGCCCCCGAAGCGGCCTTGCTGCCGGGGAGCCGGGTGCTGGAGAATGGCATCGACAGCACCTTCTACGATCCCGCGACGCTGCCGGTTGCTGCACCGCGGCCGTTGATCGTCTTCACCGGCCAGATGGATTATCGCCCCAACGTGGAGGCGGTGACCTGGTTCGCGCGAGACGTGCTGCCGTGCATTTCGGGCGCGCACTTCGCCATTGTGGGGCGGGCGCCAACAGCGGCCGTGCGCGGACTTGCCGCCACAAACGTGACGGTCACTGGCGAAGTGCCTGACGTGCGCGGCTGGCTTGCCGCGGCAGACGTGGTCGTGGCGCCGCTCAAGCTGGCACGTGGAATCCAGAACAAGGTGCTTGAGGCAATGGCGATGGGTCGCCCTGTGGTGGCAAGCCCCGCCGCGGCCGAAGGGATCGACCACGCCGATACGATCCGTGTTGCGGCCAGTGCTTCGGAGTTCGCAGCGGCAGTCGGCCGGCTGATTGCCGATCGCGCGGGCGCTACGAGGCTTGGCGAGGCGGCCCGAGCTCAGGCAATCGCGCGCTATGGCTGGGAAGCCCGACTCGCGCCGCTCGACGATTTGCTTGGGCTCCCAAAACTGACAAGCGAAACCGCATGACGCTGGCGATCGCTCGCACGGATACGATCGCGCCCGCGACGTGGCGTCGCCATCTCGGCGCGTTGGCAGCAGTTAGCGCGGTTATCCTGCTGCTGTTCCACCGTGATGTTGCCGCGCTGCTGACCCTTTGGTGGACCAGTACCACCTACGGCCATTGTCTGTTCATTGCCCCGGTGGTCGTTTGGCTGGTGTGGACTCGGCGTGAGGAGTTGTCGCAGCTTCCTCCGCGAGCCTGGTGGCCGGGCCTTGCTGTTGTCGTGACAGGAGGGTTTGGCTGGCTGCTCGGGGAAGCGGCCGGCGTCGCCTTCGCGCGGCAGTTCGGCCTTGTCGTGATGCTGCAAGGAGCCGTGATCACGATCCTCGGGCCGCATGTCGCGCGCGGGCTTACCTTCCCACTGATCTTCGGCTTCTTCATGGTGCCGTTTGGCGAGTGGCTGGAGCCGCCGTTGCAGAGCATCACCGTCGCAATGGTGATGCCGCTGCTTCATCTGTTCGGCGTGCCGGCCGAGGTGGACGGCGTGCTGATCCGTGCTGGTCGCTACTGGTTCGAGGTGGCGGAGGCGTGTTCGGGTTCCAAGTTCGTCCTGTCGATGCTTGCCTTCGGCGTACTCGTTGCAAACACCTGTTTTCGCTCCTGGCGGCGGCGAGCGGCGTTCATGGCCGTGTCGCTGGTCGTGCCGGTGCTGGCCAACGGCGTGCGCGCCTTCGGGACGATCTATGCCGCGGACCTCACCAGCCTGGAAGCGGCGACGGGCTTTGACCACATCGTCTATGGCTGGATCTTCTTCGCGCTGGTGATGGCGGTGGTGATGGCAGGGGCGTGGCGCTGGTTCGACCGCGCGCCTGACGATCCCGCTTTCGATCCGGCCGCGCTGCCGCCACCGCGGCGACATACGCTGGCGCTTGCCCCCGCTGCCCTGATGGTGCTGGCAACCGTGGCGATCTTCCCAAGTTGGGCCGGGGCGATTGCTGGGCGCAGTCAGCCGCTGCCGCAGCAACTGGCGCTGCCGGAGGTGCCCGGCTGGGCGCGCGCACCACTCAGTAGCGACGCGCCCTGGCAGCCCTTCTACCCCGACGCCGATCACAGGCTGTTCGGCCGCTATGTGGATGGCGCCGGCAATGCCGTGGATCTCGGCATTGCGGTGTTTGCCGAGCAGCATGAGGGAAAGGAAGTCGTGACGTATGGCACCGGTGTGCTGCGTGAGGGCGATCGATGGGTCCGGGTTGCCGATTTGCCGCGGATCGATGGCGGCGCGGCGGTTCGGATCACCGCGCCGGGCACCGATGGCAGACCGGTGGAGCGCGTGGTTGCGACGTGGTACCGCGCCGGCGGAACCGTGACTGACCGACCGATCATCGTCAAACTCGCTACCCTCAACGCTCGGCTTCTGGGCGCGGAGCCGGCTGCTGTCGCGCTTCATCTGTCCGCCGAGAAGCAGCCGGGCCGTGATCCCGTGGTGGCCATTGCGCGCTTTCGTGCAGCGCTTGGCCCGATCGACGACGCCACCGCGCGGGTCACGCGCTGATGTGCGGGCTCGCCGGGCTCTATTATCCCGAGACTCCTAAGCCCGTTGATCCCGCCCGGATCCGCGCGATGACCGATGCCATGGCGGTGCGTGGGCCGGATGGGGAGGGCGTGTGGACCGCGCCTGGCGTTGGCCTTGGCCATCGGCGGCTGTCTATCATCGACCTGGAAGGCTCACCGCAGCCGATGCACGACGGAAGCGGCGCGCTGTCGGTTCTCTTCAACGGTTGCATCTACAATTACCAGGAGTTGCGCGAAGAACTGGGCGCCAAGGGCTGGGCATTCCGTACCGCCGGCGACACCGAGGTGCTGCTCGCCGCTTGGGCTGCCTGGGGCCCGGCGATGCTCGATCGGCTGAACGGCATGTTCGCCTTCGTCATCCATGATGCGCGTACGCAGCGGCTGTTCATGGCGCGGGATCGGCTGGGGATCAAACCGCTGCATTATGCGCGGCTGGCGGACGGCGCGCTGGCGTTTGCATCCGAGCTGAAGGGGCTGATCGCCCACCCGCTGCTCCGCCGCGTTCCCGACGTTCGCGCGATCGAGGATTATCTCGCCTACGGCTATGTGCCGGACGATGCCTGCATCGTTGCTGGGGTCAGCAAACTGCCCGCCGGCCATTATCTGCTGATCGAGCGCGGCAAGCCGGTGCCCGCGCCAGTGCAATGGTGGGACGTTTCCTTCGCCGATCGCGCCAAGGGCTCAGCGAAGGCTCTGGGCGAGGAACTGGTCGAGCATATGCGAAGCGCCGTCCGCGCGCGCCTCGTTTCTGACGTGCCGCTGGGCGCCTTCCTTTCCGGCGGGGTGGATAGCTCGGCGGTCGTCGCGCTGATGGCCGAGGCGTCGAAGCAGGCGGTGCAGACCTGCACAATCGGATTCGACGAGGCGGGGCACGACGAGCGAAGCTATGCCGCCGCGGTCGCCGACCGGTTCCGTACCGATCACCGCGAGCGCGTGGTGCGGTCAGATGATTTCGGGCTGATCGACCGGCTGGTGTCGGCGTTCGACGAGCCCTTCGCGGATGCCTCTGCGCTCGCCACGTATCAGGTCTGCGCACTTGCCCGGGAGAAGGTGACCGTTGCCCTGTCTGGCGACGGGGCGGACGAGATCTTCGCCGGGTATCGCCGCTATCGCTTCCAGGCGGTGGAGGAGCGGGTGCGAGGGATACTGCCGGACGAATTTCGTCGCAGCGTGTTCGGGAGGCTGGGCGCAATTTATCCGAAGGCCGACTGGGCGCCGCGGCCATTGCGCGCGAAGACGACCCTGCTGGCGCTCGCCGAAGACGGGGCGGAGGCGTATGCGCGCTCCGTCGGCGTGACCACGCCGGCTACGCGCGCGATGCTGTTTACCGACGCGGCGCGGCGCGCGCTAGGCGGGCACCGGGCGGAAGACCGCTACGTTCGCGCGATGCGCGATGCGCCGGCGCGCGATGCGATCGACCGCGCGCAATATGCCGACATCAAGATCTGGCTTCCCGGGGACATCCTCACCAAGACCGATCGCACCAGCATGGCGGTCAGCCTTGAGGCGCGCGAGCCGCTGCTCGACCACCGGCTCGTCTCCTTTGCCGCGCGGTTGCCAGCGGCGATGCGGCTGCGCCGGGGGGAGGGCAAGTGGCTGATGAAGAAGGCGATGGAACGCTATCTGCCAAAGGAAGTGCTGTATCGGCCGAAGATGGGTTTCGTGACACCGGTGAGCGCCTGGTTCCGCGGCGCGCTGGCGCAGGAGGCTGAGGGGCTCGCGAAATCCCGTACACTTGCGGACACCGGATGGTTCGACATGCACGCGATTGGTAGCCTGGCGGAAGCGCATGGTGCCGGACGGTCGGAGCATGGCCGCACCTTGTGGCAGTTTGTCATGTTGGAGCGGAGCCTGAAGCGGCTTTTCGGCTGATCGCCTAGCGCCGCGCCTTCGCCTGCCAGGCCCGATAGCGTTCGACCGCTTCGGATCGGCGCAGCACGCGCGCGGCGGGATCGATCACGACATGGGTGCCAGCCGGGACGGTGAGTTCGCCGCGCCCGCCCTCCATCGTCACGCGCTCCACCCGGTTGCCGATGCGCACCTCGACCGGCATCGGGAACGGCCCGCCGGCACGCCATTCGAGCCGCAGCCTGTCGCCGTCGCGCGCCTCGACCAGTTCGGGGAGGGCGGCGCGGCGGAGGTAGGCGTCAAAGAACCAGTCGAGATTGCGGCCGGCCTCTTCCGCGACGATCTGCTGGAACTCGCGCGTCGAGGCGAAGCGGGGTGCGAAATTGCCGGGCTTGGGATCGGGTCGGCCATAGACGAGGCGGCGGGTGGCGCGGAAGAAGGCCTCGTCGCCGATCAGCCAGCGAAGGGTGTGCAGCGTCCAGGCGCCCTTGAAATATACGTCGGTTCCGGCGCCGCCGAGCGCGGGTTCGTACACTTCCTCCTCGGTCAGGAGCTTGTCGCGCACCACCGGCGCCTTGTTGGTGATCCGGTTGCGCTGCGCATCCAGCATCACGGCATAACGCGCGTCGCCTTCGCGCCACTGGCCGTAAAGCGGCTGCATGTATTGCGCGAAGCCTTCGTGCAGCCAGTAATCGTCCCAGTTCGCCGCCGTCATCTGGTTGGCGAACCATTCGTGCGCGAATTCGTGCTGGAACAGCCAGTCGAACCCCTCCGGCGCCTTGGCGTAGTTGTTGCCATAGGCGTTGATGGTTTGGTGCTCCATGCCCAGGTGGGGCGTCTCCACCACCGCCATCTTCTCGTCGGCGAAGGGATAGGGCCCGATCACCTGCTCGAAGAATTCGAGCGTCGGGGCGAACTCGTCGAACAGCGCGCGTGCTTCTGCTGCCTTGCCGGGCAAGTGCCAGTAATGAAGCGGGATCGTGTTGCCGAAGCGGCTGCGATAGCTGCCGGTGATCTCCTCATAGGGGCCCACCGCCAGCGACACCGCATAGGTATTCGGCTGGCGCGCGCGCCAGTTCCAGCGAGTGCGCCCGTCCGGCAGCACGTCGACGCCGAGGAGGCGACCGTTTGAAGGTGCCTTCAACCCCGCCGGCACGGTAATGTGGAGATCGACCGATTTGGGCTCGCCGGTCGGAAAGTCGAGGCAGGGCCACAGCAGGTCGCAGCCATAGCCCTCGGTCGTCGTCGCCACCCACGGCTTGCCGTCCGGCGTGGTGGACCAGACGATGCCGTCGTCCCATGGCGGATTAAGCGCGACGTGCGGCGTGCCGCCGTAGCTGATTCGCGCGCGCACCGTCTGCCCCGCGACCAGCGGGCGCGGCAGGGTGATCGTCAGCTGCCCATCGGGGTTCGACCAGGCATCTTTGGGCACGTCCACGTCGTCGATCGCGATCGCCGAGACCGGCAGGTTGCGATCGAGATCGATCACGAGCCGCGACAAGGGCGCGCGGGCAGTGAAGGTGAGCGTCGCCACGCCGGTGATCCGGCGCCGCTTGGGCAGCACCTCGAAGGCGAGATCGGCATGGTCGAAGACGACCGCGGTCTGCTCCGCCGGGCGGGGGCCGCCCGACTTCTGCGTTTGGGCGGTGAGCGGTGGCTCTCCCTTGGCGGGCAGAGACGCTACGGCTGCAAGCAGCAGGGCGGCGTTGATTAGCGGCACTCGGACGCTGGCCGATTGATGGAAACGACTTTAACCCCATATAAGCCGAGTATGCCGCCTGTTCGGAGCGGCACCGGAGTTTTCATGACCCAGACTTTCCCCGTTCTTCCGCTGCGCGACATCGTTGTTTTTCCACACATGATCGTGCCGCTGTTCGTCGGCCGCGACAAGTCGGTCGCCGCACTCGAAGCGGCGATGGCGGCTGACAAGGAAATTTTCCTCGTCGCCCAGCTCGATCCGGCGGAGGATGATCCCAAGGAAGACGATCTCTACGACATCGGCGTGACCGCCACGGTCCTGCAGCTGCTGAAGCTGCCCGACGGCACGGTACGCGTGCTGGTCGAAGGCAAGCAGCGCGGCCGGCTGGGCGGGCTGATCGATGCCGGCACCTATGTCACCACGGAAGTGACGCTGATCGACGAAGTGGAGGCCGAAGGGACCGAGGTTTCCGCGCTGATGCGATCGGTGATCGACCAGTTCGAGAATTACGCCAAGCTCAACCGCAAGCTGCCGGCCGAGACGGCGGTGCAGCTGGCCGAGATCGAGGACGCCTCGCGCCTCGCCGACGCGGTTGCCGGCAACATCTCGATCAAGGTGGCCGACAAGCAGGCGCTGCTGGTGGAGGGTGATCCCGCCCGCCGGCTGGAGATGGTCTATGCCTTCATGGAAGGCGAGCTCGGCGTCCTGCAGGTCGAGAAGAAGATCAAGAGCCGCGTCAAGCGCCAGATGGAGAAGACGCAGCGCGAATATTACCTCAACGAGCAGCTGAAGGCGATTCAGCGCGAGCTCGGCAACGAGGGCGAGGACGGCGAGGGCGACGAGGTCGCCGAGCTGACCCAGAAGATCGCGACGCTGAAGCTTTCCAAGGAAGCGCGCACCAAGGCGACCGCGGAGCTGAAGAAGCTGAAGACCATGGCGCCGATGAGCGCCGAGGCGACGGTGGTGCGCAACTATCTCGACGTGCTGCTCGGCCTGCCGTGGGGCAAGAAGAGCAAGCTGAAGAAGGACATCGCCGCGGCGCAGGCGATCCTCGACGAGGATCATTATGCGCTGGAAAAGGTGAAGGACCGGATCGTCGAATATCTCGCGGTTCAGGCGCGCACCAACAAGCTGAAGGGGCCGATCCTGTGCCTCGTCGGGCCGCCGGGCGTGGGCAAGACGTCGCTCGGCAAGTCGATCGCTAAGGCGACCGGGCGCGAGTTCATCCGCCAGTCGCTCGGCGGCGTGCGTGACGAGGCCGAGATCCGTGGCCACCGGCGGACGTACATTGGCTCGCTCCCCGGCAAGATCGTGACGAACCTGCGCAAGGCAGGGGCGGCGAACCCGCTGTTCCTGCTCGACGAGATCGACAAACTGGGCCAGGATTTCCGCGGCGATCCGGCATCGGCGCTGCTCGAGGTTCTGGATCCCGAGCAGAACGGCAAGTTCAACGATCACTACCTCGAGATCGACATCGATCTCAGCGACGTGATGTTCGTCTGCACGGCGAACACGCTGAACCTGCCGCAGCCGCTGCTCGACCGCATGGAGATCATCCGCCTCGAAGGCTATACCGAGGACGAGAAGGTCGAGATCGCCGAGCGTCACCTGATCGCCAAGCAGATCGAGGCGCACGGCCTGAAGGAAGGCGAGTTCACGCTGACCCCGGAAGGCCTGCGTGCGCTGATCCAGCGCTACACCCGCGAGGCGGGCGTCCGCACGCTGGAGCGCGAGATCGCCAAGCTTGCGCGCAAGGCGCTGCGCCAGATCCTGGAAAGCAAGGCGACCAGTGTGACCATCACGCCGGAGAACCTCCACGAGTTCGCGGGCGTGCAGAAGTATCGCCACGGCCTGTCCGAGGAGGAAAACCAGATCGGCGCCGTCACTGGCCTCGCCTGGACCGAAGTGGGCGGCGAGCTGCTGACGATCGAAAGCGTGACCGTGCCCGGCAAGGGCGCGATCAAGCTGACCGGCAAGCTGGGCGACGTGATGAAGGAATCGGCGGAGACGGCGATGAGCTTCATCAAGGCACGCGCGCCGTCCTACGGGATCAAGCCGAGCCTGTTCCATCGCAAGGACGTGCACGTCCACCTGCCGGAGGGCGCGGTGCCGAAGGACGGCCCGTCGGCCGGCATCGGCCTTGTCACTTGCATCGTTTCCACGCTGACCGGCGTGCCGGTGAAGAAGGAAGTGGCGATGACCGGCGAGGTCACGCTGCGCGGGCGGGTGCTGCCGATCGGCGGCCTGAAGGAAAAGATGCTTGCGGCGCTGCGCGGCGGCATCACCACGGTGCTGATCCCGCAGGAGAATGAGAAGGACCTCGCGGACATCCCGCAGAACATCAAGGATGGCCTGAAGATCATCCCAGTGACGCATGTCGACGAGGTGCTTCGCCTGGCGCTGACCGAGCCGCTGGAGGCGATCGACTGGACCGATGCGGACGAACTGGCGGCCCAGCCGCCGGCCCCGATCGCGCCGGCCGGGGGTGAACTTCACCACTAAGTCGTTCTGATTAATAGGCGCATCGACCACGGCGGTTCGTCGCAACCGCCGTGGTTTCGTTTGACAGCGCGTCGGGCAGCCGCCTTACTGGTCCGATCAGCCCATCGATGGGCCGAATCCAATTATTCACACATACGCACAGCAGACGGGGGTCCGTGCATGAACAAGCAGGAGTTGATTGCGGCCGTGGCGAACGCGTCGGGACTTGCCAAGGGCGATGCGGTCCGCGCGGTCGAGGCCGTGTTCGACACGATCACCGCGCAGCTCAAGAAGGGCGACGAGGTCCGACTGGTTGGCTTCGGCACCTTCGCGGTGTCGAAGCGCAAGGCCTCCACGGGCCGCAATCCGCGCACCGGCGAGCCGATGAGCATCAAGGCGTCGAGTCAGCCGAAGTTCAAGGCCGGCAAGGTGCTGAAGGATTCGTTGAACTGAATGTGTTTTGACGGGCTGGACAGGCGGCGACGTGCCGCCTAAAGGCCCGCTTCCGGTTCACACCGGGCGCGTAGCTCAGCGGTAGAGCACACCCTTCACACGGGTGGGGTCACAGGTTCAATCCCTGTCGCGCCCACCATATTCAGCCCCGTCGGTCACTTGACCGGCGGGGCTTTTGGTTTGCGGGCTCCATCGGCCAACCGCCGTACCGAGCGTCCCGCCGCGGCACCGGCGGCGCGTTTGTCACGCCTTCGCAACATATCCGTCACGCCGGCGTCTCCGAACCTCCACGCAGCTGTCATCGCGCGCCTCTAGCGGCGCTCTCGAAAGGCGAACGGGCAAGCGGCTCGACTCGTCTTTGGTCCGGGGGACGGGCCGACGATCAACGGGAGTGACACATGCTGAGCATCGGCCGCCGTAACCAGTTTCTCGCGGGCACCGCCTGCCTTCTGCTCGCCGCCTGCGGCGGTGCGGATGGTGTCGCCTCGCCTGGTGCCGGCAACATCGACGTGATCGTGACGCCGCCGGCGCCGACGCCCACCCCGACCGGCACGCCGACCCCGTCGCCGATCACCGCGGCGCAGTTCGCCGTGGCGACGACCGTCAACGGCGTGACGATCACGGCCGACGAGCAGCTGGCGATCGTCAATGCCGGCGCGAACAACAATGTGAACGGCGCGGCCGGGCTGAACGGCGTCTATCCCGCCAGCGCGTCATCGCTGACCGCCGCCAGCAACCCGACCTCGCTTGGCAGCTTCTTCACCGCCACCAACTTTGTCGGCGCGCTGAACGGGCCGAACGACACGTCCTTCCAGGGCTGGACCTGCAATTCGACTGCGGCGAACTTCGGCGGTGCGTCGGTCGCCTGCACGGCAGTGCCCAGCATCGGCAGCGGCGGTGCGACCGCGGCGTGCCCGGCGGGCACGGTCGATGACGGGATCGTCGCGACGTTCCGTGCGTGCCGGCTGCCGACGGTCATCTCGTCCAGCCTGTCGCTGCCGAAGATCCCGGGCGTGTTCTACCGCTTCCGCGGTCAGACCGAAGTGGGCGTGGATGTCGGCACGACCGGTGCCTCCTCGGGCGTCGTGCTGACGATCGCGCCGGGCGTGGTGCTGGCGGCGGATTCGTCGGAAGCGTCGAACGACCTCATCATCGTCAACCGTGGCAGCCGCATCAACGCAGTGGGCACGGCGGAAGCGCCGATCATCTTCACCTCGCAGCAGAACCTCAGCAGCAATGGCGTGTCGGATGCGACGCAGGGCCAGTGGGGCGGGCTGATCCTGCTCGGCCAGGCGCCGACCGCGGTGTGCGCGTCGGGCACCGGCCCGAACAATGCCGACGGCTCCAGCACGACGTGCCAGAACCCGATCGAGGGCGTGACGGGCCGCTTCTATGGCGGGCCGAACAAGGAGAGCAATTCGGGCACGCTGCAGTACGTCCAGATCCGCTACACCGGCATCGCGATCAGCGAGGGCAACGAGCTTCAGGGCCTGACGCTGGGCGGTACCGGCAGCGGCACGACGATCGATCACGTGCAGAGCCACAATTCGGCCGATGACGGGATCGAGATCTTCGGCGGCACGACGAACCTCAAGTATTTCGTCGTCACCGGCGCGGACGACGACGGCTTCGATGTCGACAACGGCTGGCGCGGCTTCATGCAGTTCATCATCGCGGCGCAGAAGGCGTCGGGCTCGACGGCGGACTCGTTCGCGACCGAGATCGACTCGAACAACGCCGAGGACCTGCTGCCGCGCACCTTCGGCCGCTATGCCAATTTCACCTTCATCCAGAGCCCGTCCTCGGCGCCGGCGGCGATCCGCCTGCGTGGCGGCGCGGACTTCGCCTTCGTCAACGGCGTGGTGAAGACGGCGTCGGGCCAGGGCTGCGTCAACATCATCGCCGGCGAGGGTTCGGGCGACAGCCGCACGACGATCCGCCCGGCGAATGCGGCGCTGCAGGATGCCGGCGCCCCGACGTTCAACTCGGTCTACTTCCAGTGCCAGGGCCGCTGAGCCAGTCACTCCCCTTGTGACGACCGCGGGCCCCGGTGATCGCCAGCATGGCGGCACCGCGGGCCCGTTCACCAATATCGACCGGAAGGCCCGATCATGCGCCAGCGCATCGCCTATTCATCCCTGCTTCTGCTGACCACCATCCTGGTGGCCCCCGCCGCGCTGGCGCAGGTCGCCCCGTCCACCGGCGCCCCGTCGACCAGCGCGCCCGCCGGTCCCGAACCGACCAGCACCACTGCCACCAGCGCGCCCGAGGTGGCCGCGGGAACGGAGCAGCAGGCGGCCGAGGTCTCGGCGCCGGGCGTCGATGCCACCTCGGGTGACGACATCGTGGTGGTGGGGCGCAACATCCCCAATTCTATCCGCTCGACCGCGCAGGTCATCAGCGTGCTGTCCACGGCGGATATCGCGCGGACCGGCGAGGGCGACATCGCCGGGGCGCTGACGCGCGTCACCGGGCTGTCGGTGGTCGGCAACGGCTATGTCTTCGTGCGCGGGCTTGGCGATCGCTATTCCTCGGCGCTGCTCAACGGCTCGCCGCTGCCGAGCCCCGAGCCGCTGCGCCGCACGGTGCCGCTCGACATCTTCCCGACCAGCATCGTCGGCTCCGCGCTGGTGCAGAAGACCTATTCGGTGAACTATCCCGGCGAGTTCGGCGGGGGCGTGATCAACCTCACCACCAAGGCGATCCCGGACGAGAATTACGTCACCATCGGTGCGTCGGGCGGGATCGACACGGTGACGACCGGAAAGCTCGGCTACACCTATTACGGATCCAAGTCGGACTGGCTCGGCTATGACTCCGGCACCCGCAAGGTGCCCGCGTTCATCCGCAACGCGCCGTTCGGCAATGGCGTGATCCCGACCGCGCAGGTGGCGCAGCTCTCCAATGCGCGCACCACCTTGCTGCAGCAGAATTTCGACATTCCGGCGAACTGGTCGGGGGACCTCAACCTCGGCCTCGTCGGTGACCTCGGCGCGGGGCGGATCGGCATGATCGCCACTGGCAGCGTCTCGAACACGTGGCGCACGCGTGACACGACGCAGCAGGACACCGTCACCGCGACGGGCGCGCTGCGCAACGACTTCGATACCGTGATCACGGACAATCGCGCGGTGGTGAACGGCCTGCTCGGCTTCGGTTACGAATTCGACGAGAACCGCATCCGCTGGACCAACGTCTATATCCACGACACGCTGAAGCAGGGCCGAGCATCCGCCGCGACGGTGTTCAACAATTCGTCGGGCAACCCGATCTTCCAGCAGAACACCAACTGGTTCGAACGGCAGCTGATCGAGACGCAGCTGGTGGGCGAGTTCAAGCCGATCGACGATTTCTCGATCGACGTGCGCGGCGCCTATGCCAATTCGAAACGCAATTCGCCGTACGAGCGGCAGTTCATCTATAACTGCAACACCAGCCTCGACGTGCGGCCGAGCCAGCCGGGCAGCGTGCCGGGCGTGGGCGCGATCATGTGCCCCGGCGTGTGGCAGGCGACCAACGCCTTCGACCGCTTCGCCACCGTGGTGTTCAGCGAGCTCAACGAGGATCTCTACTCGGGCCAGGCGGACCTGACGTACAAGCTGTCGACCGAGCGGCCGTTCACGCTGTCGGCGGGCTATTATTATTCGCAGAACGAGCGCACGTCGCTGCGCCTGCCGTTCACGTACCAGACGACCACGGGTGGGGCGATCCCGTTCCCGTGCAACCTGTTCCGGCCCGACTATCTGCTGTCGCCGGACGTGCTGAACGGCTGCCCGGTGGCGACGAGCGGCAGCCAGGCTGAGAATGCGGTGCAGCTGCGCTTCGACTCCGGCCTGAACGGCTCCTACGCCTATGACGCGAGCCTCAAGATCCACGCCGGCTATGTCCAGGCCGAGGCCGAGGCGATCGACGGCGTGCGCGCGATCGTGGGTGTGCGCTACGAAACGGCGAAGCAGCAAGTGACGCCGATCGGCGCGACCTCGACGCGGCTCAACAACGATTACTGGTTGCCCGCCGCGACGCTGACGTGGAACTTCGCACCCGACATGCAGCTGCGCGTTGCGGCGGCGAAGACGATCGCGCGGCCGCAATTCCGCGAGCTTGCCCCCCAGGCGTTCCGCGATTTCGAATCCGACCGCCTGTTCTTCGGCAACCCGCTGCTGCGCGATTCGACGCTCTACAACCTCGAGGCGCGCTACGAATGGTTCTTCGACCGTGACCAGCGGCTGACGGCGGCGGGCTTCTACAAGGAGATCAACCGGCCGATCGAGCAGGTGGGCTTCTACCCGACGCCCGACGCGCGGCTGCAGACCGGCTTTACCTATCTGCCCAAGGCCACCTTGTGGGGCGGCGAGATCGAGATGCAGAAATACGTGCCGCTCGATTTCATCAACGGCGACTGGGCCGGCAAGCGCCTGGTGGTGATCGCAAACTATACCTACACCCAGTCCAAGATTACCGCGAACAGCCAGTGCGTGCCGAGCGTGCTGGGCGTGACGCTGGGCGGGTGCGGCGACGGGTTCGCGCCGGCGAACCTCCAGTTCCGTGACGGCGCGCCGCTGACCGGCCAGTCCGACCATCTCGTCAATCTCCAGCTCGGCTACGAGGACAAGGAGAACGAGATGCAGGCGACGTTCCTGTTCAACTATGCCAGCAACCGCGTGACGAACCGTGGGCCCTCGCTGCTGACGGGCGTCGGCTTCCAGCCGGACATCATCGAGAAGCCGGGAATCCGGCTGGATTTCGTGGCGCGCCAGACGGTCGACTTCCTTGGCCAGCGGGTGGAGCTGAAGGGCGAGGCGCGCAACCTGACGGGCACGAAGTACCAGGAGTTCCAGACCTTCGCGGACGGGCAACGGGTGTTCATCAACCGCTACAACCAGGGCCGGTTGCTGACGCTGGGCGCCAGCATCACCTTCTAGGAGGTGCTTCCATCCCCGGCCCAGCGGCAGCCCGAGCGGGTGCCGCCGGGCTCGGCGCGTCTCAGCCCCACGGCTTCTCGCGAAACCATTTGGTGATGATGTACTTGGTGCCGGCGCGCACCTTCATCCCGTGATGGATGGTGGCGGGGTTGGGCGAACCATCGGCGCGTCGGTTGTTCCACGCCACCAGCTTGCCGGTTTGGGGCTGGATCGTCTTTTCGATCGTCTTGAAGCGGGTGGCGCCGCCGGCCTCCGGCTCGTTGAGGTAGATCATCACCGTCCAGGTGCGGTTGCCGGCCACGGCGCAGAAGCGGTGGAAGTCGACCCCGTTGGGCTCGAAATAGTCGGTATGCGCCTTGAACTCCTGCCCGGGCGCATAGCGCTGGCCCTGCGGCGGCTCGCCGAACATCGGGTGGAGCCCCGTCGCGGCGCCAATCGCCGCCTCCACCTGCTGCACGACCGGGTCGGCGGCGTCGAGATCGCAGGTCTCGCTGGTACGGAAGGCGGCATCGCCATTGGCGTCTGCGATCGTGGAGGGACGGCGGTTCGCGTCGATCAGCGCGACCAGCGCAGCGCAGGTCTCGGCATCGAGGAAGCCGCGCTTCATGAACAGGCTGACCTTGGGGCTCGGCACCCGCTGGATGCCGGGGTGCGCGGCCAGCTGGGCGATCACCGCGGCCTCGTCCAGGCCGGACAGGGCGGGGTCAATGAGCGATGTGTCCATGGTGGCCATTCTGCCAAGGCGAATGATGGCTCACCAGCCTCGGAAATATTACACTTCCTTGCAATGCCGCTGTAACATCACCGACATAGCGGCGGCAGGGGCGGGAATTGGCAGGTCCATGCGATTGAGTTTCGACGCTCGTGCGCGGGCGCTTCTGCGGCGGATGCCCGCCGTCAACGTCTATTCGCTGGCCGAGCTGGTTCTGCTTGGCGTGCTTGCCGTGCAATGCGCGCGGCTGGTGTGGACGGTGCTGACCCCGGTGTCGCCGCTGGGGGACTGGCGGCCTGCCGGGGTGACTCTGCCGGCCGCGCCGGGCGAGGTGCTGCGTGGGTTCGATCCGTTCTATCGCATCGGGGGCACGCAGGGCGGCCCGGCGGTGGTCACCTCGCTCCAGCTCAAGCTGTTCGGCACGCGCATCGACGAGGCAATGGGCCGCGGCTCGGCGATCCTCGCCGGGCCTGACGGGGTGCAGAAGAGCATCGCGGTGGGAGAAGAGATCATTCCGGGCGTGGTGCTGAGGGAAGTCGCGTTCGATCATGTGACGATCGAGCGCGGCGGGGTGCGCGAGGATTTGTTCCTCGATCAATCGGCCGGGGCGGCGGGCGCCGGGGCTGCGCTGCCGGTGTCGGACGGCGGATCGTTCGCGTCCGAGCCGGTGCAGGCCGGGGCGGGCGGCATCACCGTGCAGCAGTTCCAGGACGATATCGGCTTCGTTCCACGCGTCGAAGGAGGCCGGATCAACGGCCTTGTCGTTCGGCCGCAGGGCACGGGCGCGGCGTTCCGCGCCGCAGGCTTGCGCGAAGGCGACATCATCATCGAAATCGGGGGGCGGCCGGTGCAGGGGCCGTCCGACGTGGAGCGGCTCGCCGCGCAATTTAGCGGGGGTGGCACCTTGACGATGACGGTGAACCGGGGCGGGCAGAGCCTGCCGCTGAGCGTGCAGGTGGCCGGCCGATGAAGCGATTGCTGTTAGCGCCGGCACTGGCGCTCGTCCTGGCGACGCAGGCCGCGGCGCAGACGACGCTGAACGTGCGGGACGCGGATATCCGCGCCTTCATCGCCGATGCCGCCAAGGTGACGGGACGCACCTTCATCATCGACAGCCGGGTGCAGGGCAAGGTGACGGTGGTGACCGACCGGCCGCTCAGCCGCTCGGAATATTTCGAGGTGTTCCTCTCCACGTTGCGCGCCAACGGGCTGGTCACGGTGCCCACCGCGACCGGTGCGCTGCGCGTCCAGCCGATCGAGAATGCCGCCGCCCAGCCCGGGCGGGTCGGCAGCGCCGGCGCCGCGCGCAACCAGTTCGTGACGGAAATCGTCCGCCTGTCAGCGGTCGATGCGCAATCGGCGGTCGATACGGTGCGGCCGCTCGTGTCGCCGCAAGGCTCGGTCAGCGCCAATCGCGGCGGCAACTCGATCGTCATCGCGGATTTTGCCGACAACGTCCGCCGCGTGCGCGAAGTGCTTCGCCGGATCGATACCGACAATAATTCGACGCGCGTGATTGCTTTGAAGAACGCCGGCGCGCGCGATATCGCCACGGCGCTGCAAGGGCTGGTGGGCACGCCGGCGCAGGGATCGACGCAGACGACCAGCGTGGTGGCAGTGGAAGGCGCCAATTCGATCGCGCTGCGCGGCGATCCGTCGACGGTCGCGCGGCTGGCGCAGGTTGCGCTCGATCTCGATCAGAAGGCGAAGAGCGGCACCGAAATCCGCGTCGTGTTCCTGGAGAACGCCGATGCCGCGCAGCTCCTGCCAGTGCTTCAGCAACTCGTCGGCCAAACCCCTGATTCCGTGCCGCAAACGACGCTGAGCCAGTCGAACTTCGGCACCAGTGCCAATGGCGGCAGCGGCACCGGCCAGCCTAGCATCGGCGGCGGCGGCGCCAGCCAGCAGCAGAGCCAGGCGGCCCCGGGCGGCGGCGCGAGCGGCCAGGCGGCGGTGCAGGCGCAGGGGGGCAGGGCGCCCGCCGTGGTCACCCGCTTCGTCGGCGCCAATGCGATCGTCATCGCCGCCCCGGCCGATATCCAGCGGCAGCTGGCCGAGGTCGTGCGCCAGCTCGATACGCGGCGCGAGCAAGTGCTGGTCGAGGCGATCGTCGCCGAAGTTTCCGACCAGACGGCGAGCCGGCTCGGCTTCCAGTTCCTGCTCGGCAGCCTTTCCGGCGGCGCGTTCGGCGCGACTAGCTTTTCCAATTCGGCGCCGAACCTGCTTTCGATCGCCGGGGCGATCGGGGCTCGGAGCCTGGCGACGACGACCACCACGGTGAATGGCACCACCACGACGACGACCACCGACAATTCGATCAGCGATGCGCTGGCGCAGCAGGCGGTCAGCTCGATCCTGGGCGCTGGGGGTGGCTTCGGCGGGTTCGGCGGCAATATCGGCGGGGACACGATCTTCGGCGCGATCATCAACGCGGTGAAGAGCGACACGACGTCGAACCTGCTGCAGGCACCCAGCCTCATCACGCTCGACAACCAGGAAGCGCGCATTCTTGTTGGCCAGGAAATCCCGATCACCACGGGCCAGGCATTGAGCCAGAATTTCGACAATGCCTTTCGCACCGTGCAGCGCGAGAATGTCGGCATCCAGCTGGAAGTGCGGCCGCAGGTGAATTCCTCCGGCTCGATCAAGCTGTTCCTCCACCAGCAGGTGAGCTCGATCGCCGGGCCCGTCAGCGACGACAATTCGGATCTCATCCTCAACAAGCGCGAGGTGGAGACGACGCTGACCGTGGACGACGGGCAGATCGCGATCATCGGCGGCCTGCTGAGCGACGACGAGCGCCGCACGCTGGAGAAGCTGCCGTTCCTCGGGGACATTCCGGTGCTGGGCAATCTCTTCCGCTCCAAGGGCCGGCAGCGGACGAAGACGAACCTCATGGTGTTCATCCGCCCGACGATCCTGCGCACGCCGCAGGACACGCGCCGCGTGACCGAGCAACGTTACGGATATCTCAGGCTGGAGCAGGGGGTGCAGGATCCCGGCCGCGAGCCCTCGATCGACCAGCTGGTGCGCGATTACATGGGCGCCGCCCCGCCGATCCCCAGCGCGCCGGTGCCGGGGAATATCGAGGACCCGCGCGTGAACGTGCCTGTGCAACGCAATTCCACCGTCACGATCAAGCGGCGCGGCAATTGATCGCGCGCGCGCCTTGGTGCTTGATCGTGCGCGCAGGCCGGGGCGGGGCGTGAGCGATCCGTTGCCGCTGCCGATCGCGGGGGCGCAGCCGCTGCCGGAGCCGGTGTTGCGGCTGGGCGCGGAGCTGGAGGCGGAGGCGCTTGCGCCCGTCGCGCTTCCCTATGCCTTCGCGCGCAAGTTCGGCGTGACGCTGTCAGGCGAGGGCGTTGCGCTGCGTGAAGGGGCAGACCCGCGCGCACTGATCGAGGTGCGCCGCGTGCTTGGCCGCCCGTTCGATGTGACGGTGCTGGAGCCCGCTGCCTTCGACCGGCTGCTGGGTGACAATTACGCGATGGACGGGCAGGCGACCGCGCTCGCCGCGGTTGGCATGGGCGACGAGCTCGACCTGCTCGCCGACGGCATCCCGACCGCCGAGGACCTGCTCGATACGGCGGACGATGCACCCGCTATCCGCCTGATCAACGGCGTGATCGCCGACGCGGCCCGCCACGACGTGTCCGACATCCATATCGAGCCGTATGAGAGCGGCCTCGTCGTGCGGATGCGGATCGACGGTGTGCTTCGCGAGACACTGCGCATGCCGCCGCATGTCGCGCCCGTCGTCGTCAGCCGGATCAAGGTGATGGCGCGGCTCGACATCGCCGAGCGGCGCGTGCCGCAGGACGGGCGCATGGGGCTGACGCTGGGCGGCAAGCTGCTCGACGTGCGCGTCTCCACGCTGCCGAACCGCGCGGGCGAGCGCGTGGTGCTGCGTATCCTCGACAAGGACAAGGCGGGGATCGACCTGAACGCGCTGGGCATGGATCCGCGGATGCACGGCATGCTCGACGCGGCGATCCATGAGCCGAACGGCATCGTCCTCGTCACCGGCCCGACCGGCAGCGGCAAGACCACGACGCTCTACGCCGCGCTGCGCATGCTGAACGATGGCAGCCGCAACATCCTGACCGTCGAGGACCCGGTCGAATATGCCGTCGACGGCGTCGGTCAGATGCAGGTCAACGCGAAGGTGGGACTCACCTTTGCCGCCGGCCTCCGCGCGATCCTGCGCCAGGATCCGGACGTGGTGATGGTGGGCGAAATCCGCGATCGCGAGACGGCGGAGATCGCAGTGCAGGCCTCGCTGACCGGGCATCTGGTGCTGTCCACCGTCCATACCAATGACGCCGTGGGCGCGATTACCCGCATGCGCGACATGGGCGTGGAGCCGTTCCTGCTCGCCTCCACCTTGCGCGCGGTGATCGCGCAGCGGCTGGTGCGGCGGCTGTGCCCGGAATGCCGTCGCGCGGTTCCGGCTGGGGACACGGTGGCGTCGCTGTTGGGCATCGCGCGCGAGGTCACGGTGTACGAACCGGTGGGCTGCGCGGAATGCAACGGCACCGGCTTCAAAGGCCGCGTCGGCGTGTTCGAGGCGATCCGCATCGACGAGACGGTGCGGCGGCTGATCAACGACGGCGCGGACGAGACGGCGATCGCTGCGCACGCCTTCACGCGCGGCGAAACGCTCGCGGCGGCGGCCAGGCGCATGGTGGAACAGGGCGTGACGACGCCGGAGGAAGCGGTGCGCGTGTCGCGCCGTGACAGCGATGGCTGATCGCAACGCTTCCGGCTGCGGCGTGCGTTCGGGTCAGCCCGGTGCCTGACTTCGATTATCTCGCGATCGACACGCGCGGACAGGAAACGCGCGGGCATGTCGCGGCGGTCGACGCCGAGACGGCGCGCGCGATGCTCGACCGGCGACGGCTATACGTCGTTCGGATTGAACCGGGCAGCGCCCCCGCCGCACGTGGGCGCCCGCTGTTCGGGCTGCAGCTGGGCCGCCCCAAGATGTCGGCCAAGCAGCTGACGTTGTTCACGCGCCAGCTCGCGACCCTGTCGCTCGTTTCCCCGCTCGAAGAGTCGCTCCGAACGATCACGCGCCAGACCGAGCAGGAAAAGGTGCGCGAGATCGTGCAGGCGGTTCACGCCGGCGTCGTCGAGGGGCGGCGGCTCGCGGATGCCATGGCGCGTGAGCCCAAGAGCTTCCCGCCACTATACCGCGCGATGGTGGCCGCCGGCGAAAGCTCCGGCACCCTGCCGACGATCCTCGAGCGGCTCTCCGCGCTCCTCGAGCGTCAGGCAGAGATCCGTGGCAAGCTCCTGACGGCGCTGGCTTATCCGATCATTCTTGCCGTCGTTGCGATGGGTGTCGTCACGGCGCTGATGATGTTCGTCGTGCCGCAGGTCGTGGAGCAGTTCGACACGATGGGACAGGAGCTTCCGCTGCTCACCCGGCTGGTGATTGGGCTTTCGGACGTGCTGGTCGGCTGGTGGTGGCTGATGCTTCTGGCGGCTGCGGCGATGGTCGGGCTGTTAGTCGTCGCGCTGCGCCAGCCGCCGATCCGGCTCGCGTTCGACACGTGGCTGCTGCGCGTGCCGCTGTTGGGGCGGTTGCTGCGTGATCTTCACGCCGCGCGGATGGCGCGTACGCTCGGCACGATGGTGGCAAGCCGCCTGCCGCTGCTGGAGGGTTTGTCGCTCACGGCGGGGACGATCCACAACCGGCGGCTTCGCGCCGCATCCGACGAAATCACCGATTCGATCCGCGCCGGCGGCAGCCTCTCGGCGGCGATGCGCCGTGCCGCCGTCTTCCCGCCGCTGCTGATCTATCTTGCTGCCTCCGGCGAGGCGGCGGGGCGGCTGGACGAGATGCTGGAGCGCGCCGCCGACTATCTGGAGCGCGAGTTCGATCGCTTCACCGCCACCGCCATGTCGCTGCTCGAACCCGCGATCATTGTCGTCATGGGCGGCGTGGTGGCGACGATCGTGCTATCGATCCTGCTCCCGATCCTGCAACTCAACACCCTTGCCGGCCAATGAGAGAGATGATGCGAAAAGAAGCCCACAAGCGTCGGAAGAAGAACGGTTTCACCCTGGTGGAGCTGATGGTCGTGATCGTCATCATCGGCCTTCTGGCGACGATCGTCGCGCTCAACGTCATCCCGTCGGGGGACACGGCGCGGGTGCAGAAGGCGAAGGCGGATATCGCGACGATCGAGCAGGCGCTGGAGATGTACCGGCTGCAGCAGAACAATTACCCGACGACCGCGCAGGGCCTTGCCGCACTGACAAGCCCGCCCGCCGGCCTTGCCAACCCGGCCGCCTATCAACCGGGCGGTTATATCAAGCGCTTGCCGGACGATCCTTGGGGCCGGCCGTATCTTTATGCGTCGCCCGGAAAGCACGGCGCGGCGGACGTCTGGACCAACGGCGCCGACGGGCAGGAAGGCGGCGAGGGGATCAATGCCGATATCGGCTCCTGGCAATAGCCGCCCTGCGGCCGAACGCGGCTTCACGCTCGTCGAGCTGATGGTCGTACTGACCGTGATCGGCCTTGCCTCCGCGGCCGCCGTGCTGGCGATGCCGGATCCGCGCGGGCGCCTGGTTGACGAGGGCGCGCGCTTTGCCGCCCGCGTTCGGGCGGCGCAGGATTCGGCGGTTATTACCGGCCGCCCGGTCAGCGTCTGGGTGACGCCGACCGGCTATGGCTTCGACGAGCGCCGTGACGGGCGCTGGGTGGCGCTGGCGGACAAGCCGCTGCGCGTCGCCAATTGGGGTGAGGGCACGCAGGCCGTGATCCGGGAGCGCACCCGCGTGACGTTCGATCCGATGGGCATGACCGATCGACCGCTAAGCGTCCTTTTGCGTCGTGACCGCACCCGCGTGACCGTCTCGATCGGCGCGGACGGGCGCGCGAAGGTCGACAGCTGAGATGCGGCGCGGGGGGGCAGATCGGGGCAACATCAGCGATCGGGGCTTCACCCTGGTCGAGGTGATGGTGGCGCTGGCGGTGTTCAGCCTCGCCGCGTTGGCATTGATCCGGCTGCAGGGGGCGACGGTGCGCTCGACTGCGATCCTCGGAGATACCGTCATGGCGCAGATGGTCGCGCGCAACGTCGCGATCGATGCGGTGACGGCGGCGCGCGCGCCGGCGCTGGGGCGAGCCACCGGCGTCGAGCAGAACGGGGGCCGCGCATGGCGCTGGACCCGCGACGTCCGCCCCACCGGCGACTCGCGCGTGCTGCGGATCGATGTCGCGGTGAGCGACGCCGGGGGCCGCGCGCTCGGCCGGCTGACGATGATTCGCCAGGAGCAGCCCGAAGTGACCGTCTCGTGACGCGGCGGCGCGCGCGGGCCTCGCCGGTCCGCAACGGCTTCACCTTGGTCGAGGTGATGGTCGCGCTGATGATCTTCGGGCTGATCGCCTCGGCGGGCGTTGCGCTGCTGGCCGTCAGCGTGCGTGCACAGGGCGCGACGACCGCACGGCTGGACGATATCGGCGCGCTCGCGCGGCAGTCGTCGCTGCTCGCATCGGATTTGGCGCAGGCGGTGAACCGCCCCGCCCGTGACGAGCGTGGTACGTTGCTGCCGGCCTTTGTCGGCGATGCGGCCAGCGTCACCTTCGTGCGCAACGGCTGGACCAATATCGACGGACAGCCGCGATCCGCGCTGCAGAAGGTGAGCTATCGCGTGAACGGTGACGCGCTGGAGCGGATCGCCTGGCCGATGGTGGACGGCGCCGCCGCATTGACGCCGGTGCCGGTGCTGGCGGGCGTGCAGCGCGCCTCGTTGCGCTATCGCATTTCAGGTGGCTGGAGCGATCGCTGGGATGGCGCCACCGCGCCGCTGCCGCAGGCGCTGGAACTGGTGGTGCAGCGCGCCGACGGTGCCGTGTTCCGCCAGTTGTTCCTCGTCGGGAGCGGGGCGCCCCCCGTGCCGAAGGTGCCGACCGATGCGTCGTGAGCCCCCCCCAGGCAGGCCGGGGGAGCGGGGCGCGGCGCTGCTTACCGTGCTGCTGCTCGTCGCCGTGATCGCGGTGATGGCGGCTACCGCTCTCGAGCGGCTTCGCCTGTCGACCAGGCTGACGGCCAATGCCGTCGCGCTCGATCAGGCGCGCGGACTTGCCTTCGCAGCGGAGGCGCTGGCGACCAGCCGCGTCTCCGATCTGCTGCGGCAGAACCCGGATCGGGTGACGCTGGATGGCGGCTGGAGCAACCGGCCCTACACTATCCCCCTTCCGAACGGACGTGCCGTCGCGCGCGTCAAGGACGGAGGGAACTGCTTCAATCTCAATAGCCTGGTGAGCGATCTTGATGGCACGTATGTGGCGGATCCGACG
The DNA here is from genome assembly GCF_045369135.1 of Sphingomonas sp. 179-I 2A4 NHS. Taxonomy (NCBI): domain Bacteria; kingdom Pseudomonadati; phylum Pseudomonadota; class Alphaproteobacteria; order Sphingomonadales; family Sphingomonadaceae; genus Sphingomonas; species Sphingomonas sp. 179-I 2A4 NHS. Next base: position 199,539 of record NZ_JBIQFL010000004.1, read on the forward strand.
ACGATCACCCAGTTCGCACGGCTTGCGAGGTTGCTGAACGTGCCGGGCGGCGACGCGATCGCGGCCGCGGCGGCGGACTGGATCGACAGCGATGATCAGCCTCTGGCCGGCGGCGCGGAAGACAGTGCCTATACTGGCCTCGCGACGCCGTATCGCACCGCCGGCACGCTGATGGCGGACCCGAGCGAGCTGCGCGCGGTCGCTGGCGTAACGGACGAGGCCTATCAGCGGCTGCGGCCATGGCTGTGCACTTTGCCACGCACCACCCGCGCGACGATCAACGTCAACACGCTGATGCCCGAACAGGCGCCGCTGATCGCGATGCTGCTGCCCGATACGCTGGGCGTGGCGGGCGCCGCCGCGGGGCTGCTGCGCCGGCCGCCGGGCGGCTTTGCCGATACGCAGGATTTCTGGAAGATCTATGCCGCGTCCGGCATCACCGCTGATCCGGCGGCCGAGCAGCAGACGGGCGTGAAGACCAGCTGGTTCGATCTCACCGTTGATGTGAGCGTCGCAGGCAGCGATCTTTCGGAGCGGGCGCTGATCGACGCGACCACGCTTCCCGCGCGGCTCGTCTCGCGGCAATGGGGGGAGGCGACATGACGACGATGATCTTCCTTCCCGCCCATGTCGACGATCCGTGGCATTGGCTGCGCACTGGCGAGGACAGCATCGTGAGCGGCGGCGAGGGGCTGCCGGATGGCGATCTTGGGGCGGTGATCGGTGTCGCGCCGGCGGATGCGGTGACGCTTCACTGGGCGGTGCTGCCGGCCCGCTCCCCCGCGCAGGCGAGTGCGGCGGCGCGCATCCTCGTGATGGACGCGGTGGCCGGGCCGCTTGACGATCTGCATGTCGCGGTCGGTGACGAGGGGCAGGAGGAACGGCCGATCGGCGTCGTCGCCGGTGCGCGGATGCGCGGCTGGTTGGCATCCTTCGCCGCCCTCGGGATCGATCCCGTTGCGATCCTGCCTGCGCCGTTGCTGCTGCCGCGGCCGGAGAGCGGCTTCGTGCGGGCGAATATCGGCGGCCAGTCGGTGGTGCGCGGCACCGCGAGCGGCTTTGCCGACGAGGCGCGGCTGACCGAGCTCATCACCGGTGATCCACCCGAGACGCTGACGCGCGATGCGCTCGACGCGGCGGTGGCAGCTGCGGCCGCCCGGCCCGTGCTCGATCTGCGCCAGGGGCCGTTCGCGCGGCGCAAGCGGCGGGCGATCGACTGGCGATTGGTGCGCCGGCTGGCCGCGCTTGGCGCGCTGATCCTGCTGGTGACGCTGGTTATCGACCTTGCGCGGATCGCCAAGTATTCGATCGCTGCCGATGCCGCCGAGGCGAAGGCTGAGGTGCTGGCGCGCAGCGGCCTGCCGCGGGGTGCCGACCAGGGGGATGCGGACCGGCTGCTCGCCGAGCGGCTCTCCGACCTGCGTGGCCCAGGTGCCGGGTTTACGGCGACCACGGCTGCGGTGGCGGATGCGGTGCGTGGTATCGCCGGGACGGAGATCGTTGCGTTGGCCTTCGAGCCGACCGGCGAGTGCCGCGTCACCATCGCCGCACAGGGCGAGGCGCAGGCGAACCAGCTGGTGGCCCGACTTCGCAACATGGGCTTTCGCGTGACGGCCAGCACCTTCGAGGCGAATGGCGAGCGGCTGCGCGGCGATGTGACGGTGAGTGTGCCATGACCGGGCTGATCACGTGGTACAATGGTCGGTCGCTACGCGAGAAGCGGCTGATCCTGGTGATGCTGGCGCTGCTGGCGGTGACGATCGTCTGGGCCGGGATCATCCGCCCGGTGCGCGATGGCCTCGAATCGACGCGCGAGCGCCAGATCGCGGCCACCATCCGGCTGGGCGAGGTGCAGCGGCAGGTGGCGGCGGTGAAGGCGCTGCAGCGCGGGCGCGTTCGCCCGCTGGAAGGGCCGATCGCCGATGCGGTGCGGATGCGCGCCGACGAGGCCGGCTTTGCGCTCGCCAGCCTCGATCCCGATGGCGCACGGGTGCGCATCACGATCGCGACGGCCAAGCCCGGAGCGCTGCTCGCCTGGATCGCCGGGCTGGAGGCCGATGGCATATTGGTCGATTCGTCGAGCATCACCGGCAATGGTGACGGCACGGTGGCAGCGACGCTGACGCTGAAGGGACGCGCGGCATGAGGCGGATCCGGCTGGCGACCGGCCCCGGCGCACTGTTCCTCGCCTTCTTCGTCGCGGCGATGATCGCCTTCCTGCCGCTCAGGCTCGCGCTCGGCTGGCTGGGGCTGGCGGAACAGGGGATGACCGCGCGCGAGGTGCGGGGCAGCATCTGGGCCGGCAGCCTGCGTGAGGCGCGGTTCGGCGATATCGTGCTTGGGGATCTTTCGGCCGGCGTATCGCCGCTCCAGCTGCTGCTCGGCCGTGCCCGCGTGCATCTGCGCGGCAGCGCGCCGCCGCCCGCCCCGCAACTCGCGGGCGCGATTGGCATCACGCGTCATACGTTCGAACTGGACGGGATCAGCGCGACGCTGCCGGTTGGCACGGCCTTTCGCCCGTTGCCGGTCACCACGCTGAACCTCGATGAAGTGACGGTGCGGTTCCGCGGCGACTTCTGCGAGCGGGCGGAGGGCCGGGTGCGAGCGACGCTGGGGGGTGAGATCGGCGGGCTGCCGGTGCCGGCGGCGCTGACCGGCACGGCGCGCTGCGACGGCGGCGCCTTGCTGCTGCCGCTGACCAGCGCGGCGGGCGGCGAGGGGAGCACGATCCGCCTGTGGCCGGACGGCCGCTACCGCGTTGAACTCACGCTGCAACCCGGCGACCCGGCCGCGACTGCGCGGCTGCAGGGCGCGGGCTTCGTCCAGACGACGAACGGCATGGAACTGGCGATCGAGGGGCGTTTCTGATTGCCGCACCGTTGATCGGCGCGGCAACCACAGAATTCTCGCGCCGCAAGCTTGACGCTTCCGCGCCCTAGCCGTAGGGGCGCGCTCTCTTGCGGCGATCGTAGCTCAGTTGGTTAGAGCATCGGTTTGTGGTACCGAGGGTCGCGGGTTCAAGTCCCGTCGATCGCCCCATTCTTTTCCCCGGGAATGACATGACCGCGTGGGGCCTCCCCGATTTCGACGACCATGAAGGCGTCCATCTTTTTACCGATCCGGCATCCGGTCTTCAGGCAGTAATCGCGGTTCATTCGACCGCGCTTGGCCCGGCGGCGGGCGGCGTGCGTTTCTGGCATTACGCCGATCACACGAGCGCCATCACCGATGCACTTCGCCTGTCGCGCGGCATGAGCTTCAAGAACGCCATGGCGGGTCTGGAGCTTGGCGGCGGCAAGGGCGTGGTGCTGGCCGACGCGCCGGGTGCGACGATCACCGAAGCGCAGCTGCGTGCCTTTGGCCGTGCCGTCGAGTCGCTCGTCGGCCGCTATGTGACGGCGGAAGATGTCGGCATGTCCGAAGCGCGGATGAAGGTGATTGCGGAGGAAACACGCTACGTCTCCGGCCTGCCTGTGGCCAGCGGCGCGGCGGGCGGTGATCCCGGCCCTTACACCGCGCACGGTGTCTATCTCGGCGTGAAGGCGGCGGCGAAGCGCGGCCTTGGCGCGACCGACATGAAGGGCGTGCGGGTCGCGATCCAGGGTGTCGGCTCGGTCGGCGGCGGACTTGCGAAGCTGCTCGCCGCGGACGGCGCGATCCTGACGCTGGCTGACGTGAACCAGGCGCGCGCCGACGCGCTCGCCGCGGAACTTGGCGCGACGACCGCGCCAACCGAGACGATCCTTGCTGCGGACGTCGATCTGGTCAGCCCGAACGCGCTTGGCGCGGTGCTGACCGAGAAGTCGATCGATGCGCTGAAGGTGAAGGTTGTCGCCGGCGGGGCGAACAACCAGCTTGCGACGCGTGAGGACGGGCGCCGCCTGCACGAACGCGGCATCCTCTATGCGCCCGATTACGTCATCAACGCCGGCGGCATCATCAACGTCGGGCTGGAATATCTCGGCCACGGCGACGAGGCCGAGGTGATGGCGCGCATCGCCCGCATCCCGGAACGCCTCATCGAGGTGTGGGACGAGAGCCAGGCGAGCGGGGACCCGATCTCCGAAGTCGCCGATCGGATCGCGCAGCGGCTGATCGGCCGCGGCTGAACCATCGCCGGACCCGTGTTTGCCGTGACGGAAGCGACCAGACGGTCGCTTCCCCGGTACCTAGCGGATGACGTCCGGCAAATTTCGCCATAAGGGGTGATCCGTCGTGCCCGCCCTTCATGCCTTCGCCAACCCTGCGCGTTTCCTGAAGATTGCGCGCCCGCTCACGCCGCTGCTCTTCTGGGCCGGCGCGGTGCTGGTCGCCATCGGCTGCTGGGCCGGGCTCACGCAGACGCCGCCGGATTACCTGCAGGGCGAATCGGTGCGCATCATGTACGTCCATGTGCCCGCCGCCTGGCTTGGCATGGGCGGGTGGAGCGGCATCGCCATCGCCAGCATCGCCTATCTCGTCTGGCGCCATCCACTGGCAGAGGTTGCCGCGCGCGCGATTGCCGTGCCGGGCGCAACCTTTGCTGCCATCTGCCTGGTTTCCGGCGCGATCTGGGGCCGGCCCACCTGGGGCACGTATTGGCAGTGGGACGGCCGGCTGACGTCGATGCTGCTGCTGTTCTTCGTCTATCTCGGCCATATCGCGCTGACGATGGCGGACCGCGAGCGCGGCGGAGACGGCCGCATCCCGGCGCTGTTCGGCATCGCGGGCACGGTGCTGCTGCCGATCATCCGTTATTCGGTGGTGTGGTGGAACACGCTGCACCAGGGGCCCAGCATCGGCCTCACCAAGTCCAGCATCGACACCTCGATTCTGTGGCCACTGCCGATCATGGCGCTGGGCTTCAGCCTGCTGTTCGGCGCCATCGTGCTGATGCGGATGCGCGCGATGCTCGCGACTGCCAAGGCAGAAGCGCGGATGCGCCGGCGGGCAACCGCATGAACGCCTGGCCCTATGTCCTTGCCGCCTACGCGGTATCCCTGGGGGGAACGGCGATCGTTGCCCTGTTGAGCTGGCGCGCGATGCGCCGCGCGGAAAAATCGGACCGATGAAGGCAAAGCATCAGCGACTGGCGCTCGCGGGGGCAGCCGTGGTGGCGATCGCCATTGCGGCGCTGCTCGCACTTTCCGGCCTGCGCGACCAGGCAGCATTCTTCTATGCGCCCTCGGACGTGACGCGCGAGGTCCTGTCTTCCGACCGGGCCGTTCGCCTCGGCGGCATGGTCGCGGCGGGATCGGTGTCGCGCGCGGCGGACGGCGTGACGGTGCAGTTCCGGGTGACGGACGGCAAGGCGATGACGCCGGTGACCTTCGCGGGCATCGTGCCTGACCTGTTCCGCGAAAATTCGGGCGTGGTGGCCGAAGGCAGCTTCCGCCCCGACGGCCTGTTCGTCGCCACGAACCTGCTCGCCAAGCATGACGAGAAGTACATGCCGCCGCAGCTTGCCGGGAAGATGCACGAGACGACGAGCCTGGAACCGTGAGCGGCTTCGTCGCACTCGCGATCGTCGGCGCCTTGGCCTTCGGTGCATTGCTTCTTCTGCGCCTGCCGCGGTTCGTCTGGTCGTTCGCTGGGGCGGCGCTGTTCCTCGGCGCGGCGGGCTACGCCTGGCAGGGCAGGCCGGCCTTGGCCGCGTCGCCCGCGCGCCCGCAAGCCGACACTATGGAGATCGATCCCGAATCGATCGCGTTGCGCGATCGCCTGATGGGTCGCTTCACCGCCGACACCGCCTATCTCGTCGCGTCCGATGCGATGCTGCGCACCGGCAACCGCCGCGCCGCCGCCAACGTGGTGCTTGGCGGCGTCAGGGCGATTCCGGGCAGCTACATCCTATGGACGCAGCTTGGCACGAACCTAGCGCTGCTCGACAATGACCAGCTGTCGCCGGCAGCGAAGCTCGCGTTCGGCCGCGCGCTTAAGCTGGCGCCGAACCATCCCGCGCCGCCTTATTACGCCGGCCTTTCCTATCTGCGCTCGGGTGACCTCGCGACGGCACGGCGGCTCATCGCCCGCGCCGTCGCGTTGTCGGCGCCGGGCGCCGACTATCGCGACACGATCGCGGGGCAACTCGCTATGCTCGATCGCTATATCGCGGCGAGCGAGCAGATCGAGCGCGCCCGCGCCGCCGGTTCCCCCGCGCCGCAGCCCTGATCGACGAAGCGGCCGGGCCTATTTGCCCCGGCCGGTTTTCTCCTGCAGCGCGTCGATCCGCTTTGACGCGTCCGCCTTGGTGAGCGAGTCGTCGAACGTCTCGCCTGCTTCTTCGCTCAACGTCTTCAAATAACTTGCCTGCGCGCCCGTCATCGGCTCGTCGCCAGTGGTCCAGTCGTCAGGATCCTTCTCTGCATTGGAGAAGGGTTGGGTCTTTGGATCGGCATCGGCCATGGACATCTTCCTTTCGGCACATCCAACACCTATGTTCTCGCAACGTTCCCTTTGCGGCGGGCTCTGCCCGGTGCTAGGCGCGCCGAGGCTTCGACAGGATGATGGCGGTTTCTTTTCCCGTGACCCTGAGTCCAGCGACTAGCCGGTGACCACCACCGACAGCGCAACCGTGCCCGCCGGGCACGATCACCACCACCACAACGACGGTTTGGCAAAACTGGCGCTGGGGGCGATCGGCGTCGTCTATGGCGACATCGGTACGAGCCCTTTGTACGCGATGAAGGAAGTCTTCGTCGGCCACCATCCTCTGGCGGTCGATCAGCTTCATATCTTCGGCGTCGTCAGCCTTATCTTCTGGTCGCTGGTGCTGATCGTGACGTTCAAATACGTCATGGTGATCCTGCGCGCCGACAATAATGGCGAGGGCGGCAGCCTGGCGCTGCTCGCGCTGATCCAGCGGCGCAGCGGGGCCGGCAAGCGCTGGGAACCGGGGTTGATCGTGCTCGGCGTGCTCGCCACCGCCTTGTTCTTCGGCGATTGCATGATCACGCCGGCCATCTCCGTCCTATCGGCGGTGGAGGGTTTGGCGACGGTAGAGCAACGGTTCGACAGCTTCGTCATCCCCATCTCGGTCACCATCCTGGTCGGCCTGTTCTATCTCCAGTCGGTCGGCACGGCACGGGTGGGGCGGCTGTTCGGGCCTATCATGGGGGTCTATTTCGTCACCCTCGCGGGACTTGGCCTCAGCCATATCATTGCCGAGCCGCAGATCCTGCTCGCGCTCGATCCGCGCTGGGCCGTGCGCTTCGCGGCGACGGACGGCATGCTGGCGTTCCTGGCGCTGGGCTCGGTCGTGCTGGCGGTGACGGGCGCAGAAGCGCTCTATGCCGACATGGGCCATTTCGGCCGCCGCCCGATCGCGCTCGCCTGGCTGTGGATGGTGTTCCCGGCGCTGATGATCAATTACCTCGGGCAGGGCGCGCTGCTGCTGTCGGATCCCACCGCGGCGCAGAACCCGTTCTTCCTGATGGCGCCGGAAAGCTGGCGCCTGCCGCTCGTCATCCTCGCGACGCTTGCCACCGTCATCGCCAGCCAGGCGGTGATTACCGGCGCCTATTCGGTGGTGCAGCAGGCGATCCAGCTGGGCCTGATGCCGCGGCTGCGCATCTCGCACACCAGCGCCTCTGCTGCCGGGCAGATTTACATTCCGTCGGTGAACTGGGCGCTGCTGACGATGGTGCTGCTGCTGATCCTGGGCTTTCGCGAATCTTCGAACCTCGCCGCCGCCTATGGCATCGCGGTCACCGGCACGATGTTCATCTCGACCTGCATGGTCGCGGTGCTGATCCGGCGCGTGTGGCACTGGCCGACGTGGACGGTGGTGCCGTTCATCGCCACTTTCCTGCTGATCGACGGGCTGTATTTCTCGTCGAACCTGACGAAGGTGCCCGACGGCGGCTGGTTCCCGCTGCTCGTTGCGATCATCGTCTTCGTCCTGCTCACCACCTGGGCGACCGGGCGCAAGCTGATGCTGCAGCGGATGCGGGAGGGGGCGATGCCGATCAAGGTGTTCATTAACTCCGCCGCGAACAGCGCGACTCGCGTTGGCGGCACCGCGGTGTTCATGACGTCGACGCCCGATGGCGTGCCGCACGCGTTGCTCCACAATCTGAAGCACAACCGCGTGCTGCACGATCGCGTCATCCTGCTGACGGTGAAGGTGACGGACATGCCGTACTTCCCGGAAGTCGACCGGTTCCTGCACGAGGATCTGGGCGAGGGGTTCCACCGCGTGATCCTGCGCTACGGCTTCATGGAGTCGCCTGATATCCCCGCGGCGCTCAAGTCGTTCCACGAATGCGGCGACGACTTCCGCATGATGGAGACGAGCTTCTTCCTGTCGCGCCAGACGCTGCTTGCTTCCGACCGGCCGGGCATGGCGATCTGGCGCGAGAAGCTGTTCGCGTGGATGCTGCGCAATGCGGAAAGCGCGATGGAGTTCTTCCGCTTGCCCACCAACCGTGTGGTCGAACTCGGCAGCCAGATCGAGATTTGACGGGCGCCGTGCTCTCGCCTGCTGAGGCCGCGCCGATCATCGTGACGGCGCTGTTCGGCAAGGCGGATCAGGCGTGGTTCGATGCGCTACGCCGGGCGCACTTCCCGCCGGAGCGCAACCAACTCGCCGCGCACCTCACCATGTTCCACCATTTGCCGCCGAGCGCAGCCGATGAAGTCTCATGGCGGCTGAAGGAAGAAGCGCGCGGTGTCGGTGCGCCGCGTGCGACGCTCGCGGCGCCTTACTCGCTGGGGCGAGGCGTCGCCTATCGCATCCACAGCCCCGATCTGGAGGCAGCGCGCGCGCGAATCGCCGACGCCTTCACCGGCCTGCTGACGCCGCAGGATCAGGCCGGCTGGCGCCCGCATGTGACGGTGCAGAACAAGGTCGCGCCAGGCGAAGCGAAAGCGCTGCTGGCCGAGCTCTCACGCGGATTCGTCGCACGCCCGGTCTCGATCATCGGTCTAGCCGCCTGGTGGTATCGCGGCGGCCCGTGGGAGCCGCTGTCGCGCCACCTGTTCCGCTGAGGCAGCGCTCAGCTGGGGTGGGCTTCGCTCTCATCCTCGCTGCGCCTTAAATCCCCATCGACCGCTGGTGCTGTATCCTGACCGGCAGCGGTCTCCTCCGCGATGCCGGCGTCCTCACTACGGTTCGCGCTTTCCCGGAAACCGCTCGGCTCGGGCTGGTCTGGCTTGTGATCGGGCATCGTCCACTCCTTCGCTGAAGGAACGAGCGACGCTGGCCTTGGTGCCGCCAACGCGCCATCACGCCCGCCCGGAACGACAAAGGGCGGCGGTCCGAAGACCGCCGCCCCCCGGCTTTTCAGATCCTTGCGAAAGGGATCAGAACTTCACGCGCGCACCCACGGTGAACGCCCGACCGATCGGATCGTACAGCGTCGGGAAGGTGTTGCCGCTGTTGAACGACGTACCACCCACGCCCGAACCGACGAGCGGCGGGTCGCGATCGAACAGATTGTCGATCGTGAGGCTCAGCTCGAACTGCTCGGTCGGCATGATCCGCAGGGCCAGATCGAAGTAATCATAGGCCTTGATGCGGCGGAATGCCGGCTGAACGCCAGCCGTCGGCACGTTGGTGTACTGGATGCCGTTCAGCACGAAGCTCGAGCTGCCGGTCAGCGCCGGGTTCGGGCCGCCCGGCTGCGGGGTGTTACCCGGCAGACGCGTCGGGAGGTACGGCTCCAGCGAGACGGGGCTGATGTGGGTCCACAGCAGCGACACGTCGAACAGGTTGGTGCTGTACGTCGCACGCCCGTTCCACTTCCACTTGGCACGCGGGTTGGTGCAGCCGCTCGGGCTGTAATAACCGGTGCAGTCGCGGTTGATCGCGTTCGGCGTCGCCTGGAAGTGGTAATAGTTCAGGCGGGTCGCGTTCATCCCGAAGGTGAAGGCGCCGTCCTCGCTATTGATGCCCAGGTCGCTCAGCCGCACGCGCTGGCTGACGCCGATGTCGAAGCCCGCCGTCTCGATCACGCCGAGATTCGACGACGACAGGATGACGCCCGGCGTCTCACCCGCGCCGTTCAGCGTGCCGGTGAGCGGATTACGTCCGATCAGCGCGCAGAACGAGTTGAAGGTGAAGGTCGGGTTCAGCGCTGCCGAATAGCAGCCGTTCAGGATGTCGCCCTGCGCCGGCTGCGTGATCGCATTGGTCACGCGGATGTTGAAATAATCCAGCGTGAACGCGAAGCCCGGCAGGAACTCGCGCGGCGAGATCACACCACCCAGCGTGTAGGTGCGCGCGCGCTCGACATCGAGGTTGCGGTTGCCCGAGGTGGTGTTGTTGATCTGGCCCGACGTCGGCGCCGGGATCGATCCGATCGTGCCCGGAGGAGCCCCGGTCGCGACGCACAGCGCGGCGAGCGCCGCGTTGCTCACCGGCCCTGCGCCCTGGCACGGATCGCTCGTCAGGTTGCCGAGCGCCTGCACCGGAGACTGGAACAGCTCCGAGATGTTCGGCGAGCGAACTGCCTTCTGATACATGCCGCGGAACTTGAAGCCTTCGAACGGCTCGTAGTTACCGCCCGCCTTCCACGTCGTGCTGCTGCCCGTCGTGGTATAGTCGGAATAGCGGATGCCGCCTTCAGCCGTCAGGCGATAGAAGAAGGGCTTGTTCTCGATCAGCGGGACAATGAGCTCGCCGAACACTTCCTTCACGCTGTACGCGCCGCGATCCGGCGGGGTGCGTGCGCCGGTGCCGAGGACTTCGCCCTGGATCTGGCTGGGGTTGTCCGGAAGGCTCTCGGCGGTGATGCGACGGTATTCGCCGCCGATGGCGAAGCCGATCGGTGCGTTGGCGAGCGGCGAGGTGGCACCGAACAGGTCACCCGAGATGCTGCCCGTCACGACACCCAGCGTCACCTTGCGGTTGATCAGCGCGTCGAGATCGATGAACGCCAGCTGGTCCTGCGTGATGCTGCCGTTCGGCCCGAACAGGTTGAGCGGTACGCAGCCGTTCGCCGTGTTCGTGCAGACCGGTGTGCCGGCGGCGTTGGTGTAGGCCCGAAGCGCCTGCTGCACCTTCGAGAAGGAGCCCCAGTTCTCGCGGGTCTGGTTCTGCGTCGTTTCGCCGTACTGGCCCGAGATGTCGAACTTGATACCGTCGACGATCGTGCCGCGCAGCCCGGCCTGGACCTGGAACTGGCGCGATTCGACCACGTTGCCGCGCGGCCCGTATTCCGTGAAGCGGCGCTGCGCGACGACCGGGATTTCGACGTAGCCCGGCGTGCCAGGCCCGCCCTGAACGGCAGCCGCCGCAGCGCAAGCAGCCGGCGCGATCGGCTGGATGCCGGCAAGCGACGTGTTGGTGTCAAATGCGGCGCACAGCTGGTTGCGGATGCCGGCCGGCAGGTACGGGTTGTTCAGCGGCAGCTGATAGGTGTTGCTGAACGTGCCCGAGGAGGCGAGCTGCAGGCGAACCTCGTTGCGGGTGAACTGACCCGAGGCATAGGCTTCGATCGCCGGCGTGATTTCATACCGGGCGCTGCTGAACACGTTGATGCGGTTAAGCGGCGTCTGGAAGTACGTGCCGATGTTGGTGTTGTAGGTGTCGGCCGGGGTCGCGGTCTGCAGCAGGCCGGTGGTCGGGTTGACGACCGCACCAAGGTTCGAGCCAGCCGGCAGGCCAAGCGCCGCATTGGTCGGCGAGGCGAAGATCGTCACCTGTGCCGCGGTCGCGCCCGAATAGAGGCCGGTCACCGAGCTGATCGGCACCGCGCTGATGTCGCGCTGCGTGTGCAGCAGCGGATCCGACTTGGTGTAGCCGATCGAGAGCACGGCATTGCCGCGATCATCGTCGAAGTTGACGCCCATCGTCAGGTCCGCACGCAGGCGCGCTGCGTCGCCACGCTCGGAAATGCGATAATTGGCGTTGAGGTCGACGCCCTTGAAGTTGCGCTTCGTGATGAAGTTCACGACGCCGGCAACCGCGTCCGCACCGTACACGGTCGACGCACCGCCAGTGACGACGTCGACGCGATCGAGCAGCGCGACCGGGATGGTGTTGAGATCGACCACGCCGTCGAGCCCGAACGGCACGATACGACGGCCGTCGAGCAGCACGAGCGTACGCTCCACGCCGATGCCGCGCAGATCGATCGTCGCCGCGCCGCCCGAGCCGTTGTTCACGCCCGGGCCGATCGACGGACGAACCGCCGGCAAGTCACGCAGCAGCTCTTCCGCGGTGCCCGGCTGGCGGAAGTTCAGTTCCTGCTGACCGATGACGGCGACCGGGCTCGACGTTTCGAGATCGGGGCGCGCAATGCGCGAACCGGTGACGACGATTTCCTCGCGGCCTTCAGCGGCCTCGGCCTGATTGCTCTGTGCTTCCGGCGATGCCTCCACCGGAACACTGACCTGTGCGGCGGCAGGCAAAGCTGCGAAAACCGCGCCTGCAGCGATGGTCGACGCCAAAAGATAATGGCGCATCTTAGATGCCATTTGTTGTTTCCCCCAATACGACAGATGCCACCCCCGTGACACCTTCGGGACCGATCCGGCCCACTTTTGCCTTGCACTGCAGCAGCGCCGCTAAACAATGCAGCCTAGCTGCCGCATCTCGCACTTTGACGGATATGTTGCATTTTGGCGACAGCGCGGTGCTTCAGCATTTGGCAAATGACCTAAAGTGCTACTTTTCCCGGCACTGCACTTTGCCGATTAACTGCTGCAGTGTTGTGTTATCACAACGCTTCCCGCGTCTGCGGTCGATAACAGGAAGACAGGCCCGCTTCGCAATGTGGCCGCTGGGTGTGACGCTGCGGGCAGGGATCATAATCACGTGGTGCGCCGCGGCATGAGCGCTGATGCTGTAGATATATATCAACAGTCACCATCTCATTCGTCGTGGGGAATTGCCGGGCTTCCGCTCGTTCCCTTGCGCTTGATCATGATGACTGGGGTGCGTTGGAAGAAACAAGGCTATTGTGGTCGTGCCCGGCTGAAGAGCTTAAGACATCGAAAAAAGACGATGGCGATCAGATCAGAGTCACACCCGCGATCCGCCTCGAACATCGCGTCGATCACCTCTTCGGCGATTTGAGTGGCCGCCCAGGGCTGATGCATCCGAGTTAGGCCGAGTGCCGCACGGAGAAGCAGTATCCACAACTGCCATCGTCAGCACCTAGGCGCCGCGCAACGCGGCAATGATGGTGCAAACTGACGACAGGCCACGCGCTGGCGCTGGGCGTGTCGGCAGGGCGCCCATTGAGCGCGCGCGAGCCAAACCGTAAGCAATTCAGGGAATGGTAGCGGAGGAGGGACTTGAACCCCCGACACGCGGATTATGATTCCGCTGCTCTAACCAGCTGAGCTACTCCGCCCCAAGGGCATCCGCCGGCGGCCGTTCGGCCGGGCGAGGCGCGCCTGATAGCAGGGCGCGCCTACGCGTCAAGCGGGAACGCCAAACAGATCGTGTTCGTCGGCATCCTCGATCGTCACCCGGACGATATCGCCTTCGGAAAGGTGGCCTGCATCGCGCAGATGCACCTCGCCGTCGATCTCCGGCGCATCGGCATAGGAGCGCCCGGTGGCGCCTTCGTCGCCCACGGCGTCGATGATCACCTCGAACGTACGACCGATCTTCGCCTGCAGCTTGGCGGCGCTGATCGCCGCGGTCTTGGCCATGATTCGCGCGTAGCGCTCCTCCTTCACCTCTTCCGGCACCGGATTGGGCAGCAGGTTCGCGCTCGCGCCCTCGACGGGCTCGAAGCGGAAGGCGCCGACGCGGTCGAGCTGTGCCTCGTCCAGCCAGTCGAGCAGGTAGTTGAAATCCGCCTCTGTCTCGCCGGGGAAGCCGACGACGAAGGTGGAGCGGATCGCGATGTCCGGGCAGATCTCGCGCCAGGCTCGGATCCGGCTCAGCACCTTGGCATCGTTCGCCGGGCGCTTCATCGCGCGCAACACGTTCGGTGCGGCATGCTGGAAGGGGATGTCGAGATAGGGCAGGATCAGCCCCTCGGCCATCAGCGGGATGACATGGTCGACGTGCGGATAGGGATACACATAGTGCAGCCGCACCCAGGGCGCGATCCGGCCCAGCTCGCGCGCCAGGTCCGTCATGTGCGCGCGCACCTCGCGCGGCGGCTCGCCGGGCGCGCTGGGCTTCAGCGGATAGCTCGCGTGGCGCAGGTCGACGCCATAGGCCGAGGTGTCCTGGCTGATGACCAGCAGTTCCTTGGTGCCCGCCGCGACCAGCTTCTCCGCCTCGCGCAGGATCGCGTCCGGCCGGCGGCTGACGAGGTCGCCGCGCAGCGAGGGGATGATGCAGAAGGCGCAGCGATGATTGCAGCCTTCGGAGATCTTCAGATAGCTGTAGTGCCGCGGCGTCAGCTTCAGCCCGGCGTCGGGCACGAGATCGATGTACGGTGACAGGTTCGCCGGCGCCGCCTCGTGCACCGCCTCCACCACCTGTTCGTACTGGTGCGCACCGGTGACGGCCAAGACGTTGGGAAAGCGCGCGCGGATCACCTCCGCCTCGTTGCCCATGCAGCCCGTGACGATGACGCGGCCGTTTTCCGCGATGGCCTCGCCGATCGCCTCGAGGCTTTCCTCCTTGGCCGAATCGAGGAAGCCGCAGGTGTTGACCAGCACCACGTCCGCCCCGGCATAGTCGGGGGACATGTGATAGCCGTCTGCGCGCAGCTGGGTCAGGATACGTTCGCTGTCCACGAGGTTCTTCGGACAGCCGAGCGACACCATGCCCACGCGGGGCGGTGAGGGAAGACGCGTTGCCATGAGTGGCGGCGCACATAATGCGCCTTTGGCCGATTTGCCATATCCCCGCCGAAATGCGCGACTTATGAGTTCGCCTTTGTGCCGCGGGGGCGGTTGGAAGCGGGAATGGAATGATGCTGGCGATTGGTCTCATGTCCGGGACGTCGCTCGACGGGATCGATGCGGCGCTGATCGAGACGGACGGGGAGGGCGAGGTTCGCGCGGTCGCGTTCCGCGGGGAGCCCTATTCGGATGCCGCGCGCGCGCAGCTCGCCGCCGCGACGGCGCTGGCGCTTACCTTCGAAAAGCCGCGGCAGAACCCGGAGATCGTCGCCGCGGCGGAGCTGATCACCCGCACCCACGTCTTCGCGGTGCAGAAGCTCCTGCGCGATGCCGGTCTTTCGGCGGACAAGGTCGACGTGATCGGCTTCCACGGCCAGACGGTGGCGCATCGCTCGGATCGCGGCTGGACGTGGCAGATCGGGGACGGCCAGGCGCTGGCCGATGCGACCGGCATCACCACCGTGGCGGATTTTCGCAGCGCGGATGTCGCGTCAGGCGGGCAGGGCGCGCCGCTGATCCCCGTCTATCACGCCGCGCTCACCGCCTCGCAGCCGCGGCCGGTGGCGGTGCTGAACCTCGGCGGCGTCGCGAACATCACGTGGATCGGCCCAGACGGTGCGCTGGTGGCGTTCGACACCGGCCCGGCGAACGGCCTTATCGACAGCTGGGTGGAGGCCGAGACGGGCGCGCGCTTCGACGAGGGCGGCGCGCTTGCGGCGTCGGGCCGCGTGAACGAGGCGGTGCTGACCGCGATGCTCGACCATCCCTTTTTCGCGCAACCTGCGCCCAAGTCCCTCGACCGCAACGATTTCACTATCCAGCCGGCGCGCGGCCTCGCGAGCGCAGACGGCGCCGCGACGCTGACCGCCTTCACTGCCGCCACGATCGCCGAAGCACTGACGCTGCTGCCGCAGCGGCCCGCGCGCCTGCTCGTTGCCGGCGGGGGGCGGCACAATCCGACGATGCTCGCGATGATCGCCGAGCGTACCGGCCTCCCGCCGCAGCCGGTCGATACGCTCGGCTGGAACGGGGACGCGATGGAGGCGGAGGGCTTTGCCTATATGGCGGTGCGCACGTTGAAGGGCCTGCCGATCTCCTTCCCGGGCACCACGGGCGCGCCGTCGCCGCTCACCGGCGGCGTCATCCACCGCCCGCGCGATCGAACGGCGGAGTAGCGGCCGCATCGGACAGGGGAAGTTTCGGCAACGGGGGGAAGAATGGCGCAGACGCTGGACGGGAAACGATCGCCGTCGACGATCCTGCTGAAGGGCGATTTCAGCCCGAAGCTGCGTATCTATTTCATGGCTTATTGGACGGCGCTGATCGCCTGCACCATCGTCGGGATCGTCATCCTGCCGATCTGGCTGGTGCTCGGCCCGCTCCTGATGCGCAAATACCACGCGACGCTTCGCTGCGAGTTGACCGAGCGCGATGTTGTCGTGGGCAAGGGGCTGATCTTCCGCCGCGAAGTCACCATCCCCCTGGACAAGATCCAGGACATCTCGATCCACGAGGGGCCGCTGCTCACCGCCTTCGGCCTCTTGCGCCTGCGGCTTGAGACGGCGGGGCAGAGCAATGCCGCCACCGGGCGGTCGGATGCCGACCTCATCGGCCTGGTAAACGCGCGTGCCGTCCGCGACCGCATCCTTGCGCAGCGCGACGTGTTGTCGTCACTCGGTCAAAAGGCGCCCGCCGCGGTCGATCCCGATCGCCAGCTGCTGACGGAGATCCGTGACAGCCTGCTCCGGCTGGAAGAAAGGCTCGCCGCGACGGCGCGGTAACGCCGGATCAGCGCCGCGGCTGATCAGCGATCGATCGTCACCGTCGAGGGATGGTGGCGATCGAGGTGGCGCTTGATCGTCTTCAGGTTGCGCGTGTTCGATCGGTAGAAGAAGTCCGCCGCGTCGCCGACGAAGGGGATGAGCCCAATCGCGGTGTCGAAGCCGACCCGCGCGCCCATCCGCGCCAGCTGCAGCTTCGTCATGCCAAGGTTGCGCGCTTCCCACACGATCCACGCGCCAAGCGCCGCGGCGACAGCGTCACCGATCACCGGGACGAGGCCGATGATGAAGTCCAGCCCGACGCGCCGGTTCATCCCCGGCACGACGAACATGCCTTCGAGCAGCTGCTCCATCGCCTCGATGCGCCGGCGAACCGACGCGGGATCGCGGCCCAGGGGCAGCGAGCCGGCGAACTGGCTGGCGGGATGGCGAGTGGCGCGGTCGTTCATGCCACTTAATTGGTATCGCGGCGAAGCCGGTTCAACGGGTGCAGCACGCGGTCGTTCGGCTGCCAGGCCCGCAGCCGCTGCGAGACGAGGGACCAGCGCAGCGGCCGCGCGATCGGGATGAAGGAGACGTCCGCCGCCAGCGCGGCATCTGCCTCCGCCAGCGCCCGTGCGCGCGCCTCCAGCGTCGGCGCAGTTCGCGCTGCCTGGATCGCCAGCGTCGCCGCCTCGCCGCAAGGCTGGCAGGCGGTGGCGAGGTACCAGCGCGCACTGTCGTAAGGCGCGACGGCATCGATCAGGCGAAGCTCCGCCTCGTCGTTAAGCGCCACGCGCACCGGTGTGATGCCAACCGCATAGAGATCCGCCGCGATCCGCGCCCACAGCAGCGTGCCGCCCGGCCCGCCCGGCAGGGCAATGCGCAGCGTCGGCAGCTCGCCTCCGTCCGCACGCCACGCGTTGACCTGCGCACGCGCCGCACCGCGCCGGTCACGCGCGCTGATGATCGTCCAGGGCGACTCTGCCGGCGGCGCGCCCGAATCGAGCGCTGCGGGAAGCAGCGTCTCGGTCGGCAGCCAGTCCGCCGCGATGCTGCGCACCAACGCGGTACGATCGATCGCAAGGGCGATGACGGCGCGGTTCTCCGGCAGCGCGAGGAAGCCCTCGCGGCTGGTGACGGCCAGGCCGAACAGCCCGGCCGCCGAATCGAGCCGGACGTTGGCCGGCGCCACGTCCGCCGCGCCCACTAGTGGCCAATCACCGATCGTCCCGCCGGCCACCAGATCGGACTTGCGCACGGCGAACCGCGCCACCGCCGCTGCCGCCCGTTCCGCAATCAGCAGGACGTCATCCTCCGGCGCCAGCTCGACCTGCTCGTCGCTCGCACGGTCACGATCGACGATCGGCGTCAGCCGCGTCACGCGCCCCGCGGTGCCGACGATCCGCATCGGCCCGGTTCCGGCCGGCCGGCCAAGGCGGATGATCGCGAGCTCGGGCTGCGCGAACAGTTTCAGCAGGTCAGGCCGCGGCCGCGACAACTCGATCTGGATCACCTGCGGCGTCATCTCGACGACCGAGTCGACCGCGGTGAGATAAGGCGACAGCGGATTGTCCGCGCGCGGCGACAAGCGGCGGCGCAGGATGGCGACGACTTCGGCCGCGCGCAGCGGCCGCCCGTCCGACCATGTCAGGTCACGCAGGCGGAAGATGAAGGTCCGCCCCTCGTCCGTCACGATCCAGCGTTCCGCCACACCGGGTTCGATCTGGCCAGCAGCATCGAAGCGCACCAGGCCCTGCGCCACGCTGTCGACCAGCAACCGCTCGGCCGCGTCGCTGCGTTCGGTGATGGAGGTGGAAAGGCTGGGTGTTGCGCCGATCGCGCTGACGATCACGGGGCCGACATCGGCCCGGCGCTCACACCCGCCAAGCGCTGGCGCGATTGCGAGCGCCAGCGACAGCGTGATGGTGCGGACGGCGGGACTCGAACCCGCACGCCCATACGGGCAGAAGATTTTAAGTCTCCGGCGTCTACCGATTCCGCCACGTCCGCGCATCATTGGGACCGAAAGCGGCACCAGCCGCGTCGCGTCAAGCGCTTAGACGTTGAGGCGCTGGCGCATTTCCTTGCCGGGTTTGAAGTACGGCACGCGCTTGGCCGTCACGTCCACCAGTTCGCCGGTGCGCGGATTGCGGCCGGTGCGGGCATCGCGCGCCCGCGTGGAGAAAGCACCGAAACCACGCAGCTCGACGCGGCCATCCTCGGCCAGCCGGCGCACGATCTCGTCGAAGAAGGTGGATACGATCGCTTCGATATCGCGCAGCGAAAGCTCGGGGTTCTGTTCCGCCAGCTGCTGCACCAGTTCCGATCTGATCATCACCCACCCCGAAAAATCGAAATCGACTTAACACACGTCAAGCCGCGCCGGAATAGCAGGGAAGCGACGAACAGCGTCGATTCCTCGACGAAGCTGCACCGGGCGGCATGAAAACCGCCCGGTGCCCGCTACTTACTTCTTGCTGTCGCGGGCCTTGAGGGCCTCGCCCAGGATGTCGCCCAGCGATGCGCCCGAATCGGACGAACCGTACTGCGCCACAGCCTGCTTCTCTTCGGAGATCTGCATCGCCTTGATCGAGAAGGTCGGCTTCTTCGAACGATCGAAGCCGGTGACCATCGCGTCGAACTTCTGGCCGACCTGGAAGCGCTCCGGACGCTGCTCGTCACGGTCACGGCCAAGATCGGTGCGCTTGATGAAGCCGGTCGCGCCATCGTCGCCAGCCTGCACTTCGAGGCCCGCGTCGCGAACTTCGAGGACAGTGACGGTGACGATCTGGTTCTTGCCGACACGCTCGCCGCCAGCGGCTGCGCCGCCAGCTGCCGGTGCGCCGCGCTCCAGCTGCTTCATGCCGAGGCTGATGCGCTCCTTCTCCGGATCGACGTCAAGCACGATCGCCTGAACGGTCTCACCCTTGCGGTGCAGGTTGAGCGCGTCCTCACCCGAAACACCCCAGGCGATGTCGGACATGTGGACCATGCCGTCGACGTCGTTGTCGAGGCCGATGAACAGGCCGAACTCGGTTGCGTTCTTGACTTCGCCCTCGACAGTCGAACCGACCGGATGCTCGGCAGCGAAGCGCTCCCACGGGTTCTGCTGCGCCTGCTTCAAGCCCAGCGAGATACGACGCTTGTCGGCATCGACCTCGAGCACCACCACGTCGACTTCCTGCGAGGTCGACACGATCTTGCCCGGGTGGACGTTCTTCTTGGTCCACGACATTTCGCTGACGTGCACCAGGCCCTCGATGCCCGGCTCCAGCTCGACGAACGCACCATATTCGGTGATGTTCGTGACGCGGCCCGAAAGCTTCGCGCCGACCGGATACTTGACCGATGCGCCATCCCACGGATCGCTCTCGAGCTGCTTCATGCCCAGCGAGATGCGCTGCGTGTCCTTGTTGATGCGGATGATCTGCACCTTCACGGTGTCGCCAATGTTGATCATCTCCGACGGGTGCTGGACGCGCTTGTAGGAGAGGTCGGTGACGTGCAGCAGGCCGTCGATGCCGCCCAGATCCACGAACGCGCCGTAATCGGTGATGTTCTTCACCACGCCTTCGATGATCTGGCCCTCGTGCAGGCTCTGGATCAGGCCCGAACGCTGCTCGGCGCGGGTCTCTTCCAGAACGGCGCGACGCGACACGACGATGTTGCCGCGCTTGCGGTCCATCTTCAGGATCTGGAACGGCTGCGGGATGTCCATCAGCGGCGTGACGTCACGTACCGGACGGATGTCGACCTGCGAACCCGGCAGGAAGGCCACGGCGCCGTTCAGGTCGACGGTGAAGCCGCCCTTCACGCGGCCGAAGATCACGCCTTCGACGCGGGCGGTCTTGGCGAACTCGGTTTCCAGCTTGTCCCATGCGGCTTCGCGGCGTGCGCGGTCACGCGACAGCATCGCTTCGCCATGCATGTTCTCGACGCGGTCGACATAGACTTCGACTTCGTCACCGACCTTCAGCTCGGCCTTCTGACCCGGCGCCGGCGCGAACTCGCGCAGTGGCACGCGGCCTTCGCTCTTCAGGCCGACGTCGATGACGGCCAGGTCGTTCTCGATGCCAGTGACGGTGCCGAGCACCACGCGGCCCTCGAAGCTGTCGGCGCCGCCGAACATGTCATCGAGCATCGCCGCGAAATCGTCCCGCGAGGGAGCTGCCGTTGAGGCCATAAAAAAGTGTTTCCTAGTCAGTTCGTTTCCGGCCAAGCGGTTGGTTCCGCTGGTCTTGGCCTTCACTGCCGCGCCGGCCCCGTGCCGTCGCGGCATCCGGGCGAACCAGAGGAGATGGAGGCCAAGACGCTTGAATGCGAAAAGGGGCGCGAGAGGATCTCCTCTGCGCCGCGCCTCCACGAGCTCCAGCTCGCCGGACGGCGCGCCATACTGCAAAGTGCCTTGCCGAACAAGGAGAATGCCGGTCTGCGCCGATGAAAGCGGTGACGGCCGAAATATGCTTGCGGAACAAGGATGCCGTAGCGGCAGGTCAGGACTGGCGGCGCGCCTCCACCAGCGCGATCGCTTTCTCTACCGCCGCGGCGATCGACAGGAAGCTGGTATCGAGCAGCGCCGCGTCGGTCGCCGGCACCAGCGGTGCGGCGGCGCGTGAGCTGTCGCGCTGGTCCCGCGCGCGGATGTCCGCCAGCACCTGGTCGAACGTCACGCTGGATCCATTGGCCTGAAGCTCGGCATGGCGTCGCCGCGCGCGGATGGTCGGCGTCGCGCGCACGAACAGCTTGGCATCGGCATCCGGCGCGATCACCGTGCCGATGTCACGCCCGTCGAGCACCGCGCCGCCGTCCTGATGGGCAAAGCGCTTCTGGCGCTGGAGCAGCGCCGCACGTACCAGCGGGTGTGCCGAGACGATCGAGGCGAGCTGGCCGATCTCGTCCTCGCGCAGTTCCGGATCGGCCAGCGTCGCATCGTCGAAGCTGCAGGCGGCAACCGCATCGGCTTCCTTGCTCGGATCAAGGCCCATCCGCTTCACTGTCGCGCCGACCGCGCGATAGAGCAGGCCGGTGTCGAGATGCGGCAGGCCATAGTGTTTCGCGAGCGCGCGGGCGATCGTTCCCTTGCCCGATGCAGCGGGCCCATCCACGGCGATAATCATACAAGCCTATCCTGTCGTGCCAGCCATTGGCCCAGGATCGCCCTGGTTTCCTCCGGCCGCTCGGTGAAGAAGCCGTGGGAGCCACCGGGCACCACGGCATATTCGGCGGCCGGAACGCGGCGCGCATAGCGCTCCATCGTGGCCGGTCGCGCCTCGTCGTACTGGCCGCATACGAACAGCGTGCGCCTGCCGTCCAGTCGCGCGAGCAGCGGTTCACCGTCATAATCCTTCAGCGTACCGGTCGAGACGAACTCGCTGTCGCCCCACATCGCGCGGTACAGGGCCGGGTTGAAGCCGCGGCCGGATTGGTCGCGGCGATACGCCTGCAGCGCCGGGCCAGGCGGCGTCCTGCCGTTGTAGCTGGCGTAGAAGTCGCCCGCCGCCGCGTTGCACGTGGCGGGCTGGGGTGCGGGCAGGGGCTTGCAGCGGCGGAGTTCCTGCGCGGTTGCTGCCGGCAAGTCGTCGATCAGCGCATCGGCATCCGCCAGCCAGCTGCGCGTCGCCACCAACGGGCTGGCGAGTGCAAGGCCGGCGAGCGCCTCGGGCCGCTGCGCGCCATACTCCAACGCGACCGTTCCGCCCCAGCTGTGCCCGATCACATGCCATCGCGGCACGTCGAGGTACTCTCTTACGCCATCCAGCTCCTTTACGAACCGAGAGACATGCCAGTTTTGCACGGCATTTGGCTGGTCGGAGCGGCCCGAATCGAGCTGGTCGTACAGGATCACCGCGCGGTCCGATGCCAGCGGCAGCATCTCCAGAAAGGCCGAATGGGTGCCCCCCGGGCCGCCATGAATGAACACGACGGGCGGTTTCGCGGCGATCAGATCACCATTCACGCGCACATAGACGCGCCCGCCCTCCACCGGCACCATCGCTTCGCGCGTCGGCGCCGGATAGGCCGGGAGGAACGCGGCGCGCGCCGGCGCGGCAGCCAGGCAGGTAATCGCGCCGAGGAGGGCGCGCCTGCCGATCACGACCATTCGACGCCGCCGCCGAGTGTGCCGAGCTGCTCGAAAAAGGTCGGAAAACTCGTGCTCACCGGAGCCGCATCATCGATCGAGATCGGCCGGCGCGCGTGCAGTCCGGCGATGGCCATGCTCATCGCGATGCGATGATCCAGCTTCGACGCGATCGTCGCGCCGCCCGCAATCGCCTCCCCACCGCTGCCCTCGATCGTCAGCCCGTCGGGATGCTCCTGTGTCACCACGCCGTTCGCGTCGAGCGCGGCCTTCATCACGGCGATGCGATCGGATTCCTTGACCCGCAACTCCTCCGCGCCGCGCGCTACGGTGGGGCCCTTTGCGAAGGCAGCGGCAACGAACAGGACGGGATATTCGTCGATCATCGACGGCGCGAGATCGGGCGGCACCTCGATCCCGCTCAACGCCGCATGTCGCACGCGCAGGTCCGCCACCGGCTCCCCGCCGACGATGCGCCGGTCTAGCTCGACGATATCGGCGCCCATCATGCGCAACGCGACGAGGAGGCCTGCGCGTGTGGGGTTCAAGCCGACATTCTCGATCACGAGGTCACTGCCCGGGACGATGGACGCTGCCACCATCCAGAAGGCTGCCGACGAGGGATCACCGGGCACCACGATCGATTGCGGCTTCAACTCCGCTTCGCCGGTCAGCGAGATGATCTTGCCGCTGTCGTTCTGCTCCACGCGGATATCGGCGCCGAAACCCGCCAACATGCGCTCGCTATGATCGCGCGTCGCAACCGGCTCGATCACCTTGGTGGTGCCCGGCGTATTGAGTGCGGCGAGCAGGATCGCCGATTTCACCTGCGCCGAGGCGACCGGCAGCTCGTAGGTGATCGGAACGGCCGGACAGATGCCGCGGACCATCAGCGGCAGGCGATCGCCGGACGTCGCGGTGAAGTCTGCGCCCATGGACGCAAGTGGATCGATCACCCGCTTCATCGGCCGGGACGAGAGCGACGCGTCGCCCGTGAACGTGGCGGTGATCGGGTGGCTCGCCACCAGCCCCATCAGCAGCCGGGTCGACGTGCCCGAGTTTCCCATCTCCAGCGCGGACTGCGGCTGAAGCAAGCCGCCGATCCCGACCCCGCTCACCCGCCAAATGCCATCGTCGCCGCGGTTGATCGTGGCGCCCATGGCCCGCATGGCAGCGGCGGTGGCGAGCACATCCTCGCCCTCCAGCAGACCCTCGATCCGGCTTTCGCCGACCGCGAGCGCAGAGAGCATCAGCGCGCGGTGGCTGATCGACTTGTCGCCGGGAATACGGACATGGCCGCGCAGCTGGGAGGCGGCGTGGATGGTGACGGGGCGGGGGAGGGAATGCGACATTGCGCGCCGCGCCTTGCCAGCGGGGTTGTGCTATGGCAATGGCCGCCCCACTTCGCAGACCGGGGCCATCCTCGGCCTGTTGACCCATCCCATCCGAAAGGCACGACGCGGCATGATTAAGCCGGAATGGGGCACGAAGCGGACGTGCCCGAAATGCGCCACGCGTTTCTATGACCTGCAAAAGGAAGACCCGGTTGCCTGCATCGAATGCGGCTACACCTGGATTCCCGAGCCGATCCTGAAGTCCAAGCAGCCGATGCCGTTTGAGGCGGCGAAGTCGGAGAAGGAACCCGACAGCGATCTCGCTGGCGATGACGATGCCGATCTGGTGGCTGACGAGGACGAGGAGCCCAGCGCAGACGACGAAGTCGATCTGGGTGGCGACGACGACCTCGGCGTGGAAGCTCCGACGGACGACGACGAAAATAATTGATCCAGGTGGGCAGGCGGCATGAAATAGCCGCTTGCCACACTCGCAGCGCCCCGCTAGTGGGCGCTTCCCGGACGGGAATGGGGCCGTAGCTCAGCTGGGAGAGCGTCGCAATGGCATTGCGAAGGTCAGGGGTTCGATCCCCCTCGGCTCCACCATTCCAAGTTTCCGCAGATACCGCGGAGCGTCCTGAGGACGGGCCGCATCATGCGGTGCCATCTTCCCTCTTGTGACAGAGCAACGAGTGCATGCTCGCTTTAGCGGGAGCGGACTGTGTGCCACTTGCCTTGAGTTGGCCGATCAGCGCCGTTTCACCCGCTGATCTGCCTCTACGCTAGAACTCCTTTGCTACCCGTACGATCACCTCTCGCGGTTCGGCGGGATAGCCGATCGTTCCGACACTGCCGGTGTTGTAGCGGCGGTCGGTAAGATTGGTCGCCGCCAGCGTGACATTCCAGCCGCGATATTGAACGCCAGCCTGCATGTTGAGCGCAGACGCGTTGGTGACGCGATGCTGCGGCTCATTGCACAACGCAATGTTGTAGGGGGAGGCGCCGCTGTAGTCGGCGCCAACCCGGACCTGCGCTTCCCCCACCGGGCGCGTAACGCTCGCGCGCACCTGATAGCGGAACGAAGGCGTGAAACGCAGATCGAGATCGCGCTCATTCGCGATGAATGCGGTGCAGCCCGGGCTGGACGCCAAGCGCGTGAAGCGATCGGCCAGCGTCGCGATCCAGCCGCCGAACTCGACGCCGGGCAGCGGGTGTGCGGTCCATTCCACCTCCAGACCCTGGATCTCCGCATCCCCTACGTTCTGGCGGAAGATGTCGGGGGGACCTGCCGTAACCCGCGAAGCGGAGAAGGCGATATTGGTATAGTCGCTGACGAAAAAGCCCGCGTTGATGCGCAGGCGTCGATCGAACCAGTCGGATTTGACGCCTGCCTCATAGGTCCAGACGGTTTCCGGAGCGATCGGGCCCTGCCGATTGAGCACGAAGTCGATGTTGCGGGCGCGGCCATCGAAACTGCCGCTGCGGAAGCCCTTGGTGACTGAGCCATAGAGCAGGGCCGCATTCTTGCCGTCGACAAGCTTGTAGTCGATCGCGAGGCGCGGCGAGACATCTGTCCAGCGGTCGGCAATCCGACGGCTTGCGGCCCTGCCGTCCGGAAGCGCCAACACTTCATCGGGCGCCGACAGAAAGCGGACTGCATACCGCTTGCGCTCATTTGTATAACGCAGGCCGGCGGTGAGGTTGGCGCGCGCGCCGAGCGCCATCGTCGCCGAGCCGAAAACCGAATAGCTGTGCGTGTCCAGCCGAGGTTCGTAGGGTGACCAGTTGCCGCTAACACCGGGCGAACGCGAGGGCGCGTTGAAGAAATCCCGATTGCGGAAGCGCGCGGCGGTGCCGACAGGTGTCGCGAGGCTGACCGCGGTCAGCTGATCATTATGCTCGTTGAAATAGAAGGCGCCGGCGAGCCATTCGAGGCGCCCGTCGAGGGCGGTGCCGGCGAACTGCAGTTCCTGGCTGAAGCTGTGTTGCCGCTGATCCTGCAACAGGATGACATTGCTTCCAATGCCAGGCGGATTGGCCGTCTGGTCGAAGCCGATTTCCGATCGCAGGCTACGATAGGCGGTGATCGACGACACCTTCACAGTGCCCAGGCGGTAGTCAGCGTGCAGCGACGCGCCACCATAGTCGGTGCGGTTCAGCGGATCGGTGTCGGCCGATTCGAACTGGTCGATGTTGCCGCCGGTGGTGTCGAATTGGTTGGTGTAGCGTCCAGGGATCGCGGGATCGGCGAGGAAGCGTTGGGGGAAGCGGGGGCTTGAGCGGTCGCGGGTCAGGTCGACCGCGGCGTAGAGCGAGAGGTCCGCGATCGGCTCCCACAGCAGGGACATTCGCCCACCCAGCAGATCCTGGGTGTTGACGCGCGCATCATTGGTGAGATTGCGACCCCAGCCGCTCTGGTTGCGCGAAAGGCCGGATACCCGCACCGCGACTTTTGACGTCAGCGGCAGGTTGATCGCTGCTCGGGCGTCGAGCCGGCCGTAAGTGCCGACCGTCACATCAGCGTTGCCACCAACCCCGTCAAAGGACGGGCGCTTCGTCACCAGCTTGATCGCGCCGCCGCTGGTGTTGCGGCCGTACAGCGTGCCTTGCGGTCCGCGCAGCACCTCGATCCGTTCGATGTCGATGAGGTCGAACAGCGAGCCCGTCGAACGTGGGAAGATCACGTCATCGACATAGATGCCGACGGGCGGATCGTTGGTGAAGATCGAGTCGCCCTCGCCAATGCCGCGAAGGAAGATGAGCGCGCCCGAACTCGTGCCGAAGTTGCGCGCCAGATACAGATTGGGGACAGATGCGCCGATCCGGTCGAGGTTTGACATTGCCTCTTCCTCGATCCGCGCATCGGAGATCGCGGTTACGGCAAGCGGCACGTCCTGCACGCTTTGTTCGCGGCGTTGAGCGGTGACGACGATGTCGCCGACACCTTGGCGCTCAGGTAGCGGTGTCTCCTGTGCAACGACCGGAGCGCTGGTGACGCCCGCTAGAATCACCATCGCTCGCTTCACATTTGCCTCCCGTTCGTGCGGGCGCAGCATGAGGAGCCCGGCGCGCCCGCTACGGAGGGGATGCTGGCCGGTCAAGCGAGTGTGCAAGCAGTGCGGAATCGCTCCCGCCGGAAAGCGTTGCTCTTTATCGATCAAGCGATGGGGGGTGTTTCTAGATGCCAAGACCTCGTAAGTTTCACCTGCGCATCGCAATTGCGGAGAAACACTTTCGTCGCAAGGCACAAGCTCCTGCTTTTATTTCGCGCCATCTTCTGCATGCTGCACGCGATTGGCGGAGAAAGCGGAAGGGTTGCGGACGTGCTGGATCTATACGGCAACCATGTCATCACTGCGTCGCGGACGGCCGTCGATCATTATGACCGGGCGCTTGTCCTGATGCGGCGCTACGAAGGGGATCCGCTGGCAGCGCTCGACGCGGCACTTGCTGAAGACCCCTACTCTCAATGGCGTGGGCAGTTCGGGCGGAACTGTTGCTGCAGCAGACCGATCGCACGCTGGTCGCGGAAGCGCGACGATCGATCGCGCGGGGCAGGGCCTGTGCGGGCGACGCGACCGAGGCCGCGCACCTTGATGCTGGGCGGATGGTCGGATAATTTCTGCACTGAACGGGTTTGTCGGCATCGTTCGCGACAATCCGAATGATATGGCTGCGTTACAGACAGCGCACCTCGGGTATTTCTTTGTTGGCGACGCCGAGGCGCTGCGCGATCTTCCTCGTCATGTCCTGGAAACGCACCGGAGCATTCGGAGGGACGCGCGGCAGTCCTTGGCATGGCGGCGTTCGGACTGGAAGAAACCGGCGACTATAGCGCGGCGGAAGTGCTCGGGCATGAAGCCGTGGCGCGGGATCCGCGCGACGCCTGGGCAGTTCACGCGATTGCCCAAGTGTATGAGATGCGCGGTGACACCGACGCCGGGCTGAACTGGCTGAATGCCAGCGCTAGCGTGCTCTCTCCTGACAACGGGCTCATGTATCACAATTGGTGGCATCTTGCGCTGCTGCACCTTGATCGTGACGATCATCGCGCCGCGCTGGATGTTTATGACACGAAGGTACGGCCAGATCCGGCGAGTGACGTGGTCCTGGAGTGGATTGACGCGTCGGCACTGCTGTGGCGGCTGCACCTTGACTGCGTCGACACTGGCAACCGTTTCGCTCTGCTTGCTGATCGATGGGAGCGCGCTGTCGATGACCGCATTTACGCCTTCAACGATTTGCATGCCACCATGGCTTTTCTCGGCGCAAATCGGATGGAGCAGGCGCGGCGGAGCATACGAGCGCTGGAGGCAACTGCGACGGAACCGATTGATAATGGCGTCATGGCCCGAACGATCGCTTTGCCTCTGGCCACCGGCTTCCTAGCATTTGCCGAGGAGCGGTTCGACGCAGCGCTTGATGCAATCGGTGCCGATCTTCCAATCGCTCAAGGGTTTGGTGGATCGCACGCGCAACGCGACGTTCTGGAGCTGACGGCGCTTCACGCCGCGCTCCGGGCAGGCCGTCGCGAAGCGGCGCGCCGCCTCGCAGAAGGGCGGCTCCGTCGCCGCCCGCAAAGCATTTGGGCCAGGCGCCTAATGCTGCGCGCCGCCGCGTTGGACGCCGCGGGCAAGGGATGTTGATCGGACGCACTGACCTTGAGCGCGCGTCGGATCAGTCGGCGAGCGCCTGACGGATTGCTGCACTCGCAAGCTTCGCAGTGGACAGTAGCTGTTCCAACCCGTGGCCATTGCGCGCCTTTGCCGACATTCCGGACATGGTGGTGCTGACAAAATCGGCGACGCTGTCAGCCTGCTGGGGATGGCGCCGCGCGATATACTCCCGGAGACCTGCTTCGGCCGCGACATTGCGGCTGCAGGCGGCGGCGCGCGCATCCGGATCGTTGCAGCGCGTTCCCTCTATGACAAGGCAGCCGGCCGCTTCCGCATCGCCGGCGTAGCGGCGTGCCGCCTCTTCCAGCAGCGACGACAGAGCATCGGCCACCGGCCTATCCGCGGTGAGGATTTCGGCAAACGGGATGGCGCCGGTCTCGGTCCAGCGATCGAGAACGCGGTTGTATAGCCCCGCCTTGCTGCCGAAGGCTGCGTAGAAGCTCGGCGGCTTGATTCCGAGCGCGTCAGTCACTTCCGCCACGCCGACCGCGTCGTACCCGCGAGTATGGAATAGCTGCTGCGCCGTCGCTACCGCTTCCTCGGGGTCGAAGCGGCGCGGCCGGCCCCGGCGCTGCTTCTTTTCTGTATCAATCACTACATAATCCTTGACGCAGCGTCTCGAGAGGTTATGTAGCTACCACTATATAAAACCTCAAGGTGAACAGTGATGCCAGGATATCATGGGAAATCTGTGCTCGTGCTCGGCGGAAGCCGCGGGATCGGCGCGGCGATCGTACGGCGCTTCGTCGCTGATGGCGCGACGGTGACTTTCACTTACTCCGGCTCGCCACAGGCCGCGCAGGATCTTGCGGCGGAAACGGGAGCGACGGCGGTACAGGCGGATAGCGCAGATCGCGATACGGTGATCGCGACGGTGCGTGACGCTGGTCCGATCGACGTGCTGGTGGTGAATTCTGGCATCGCAATCTTCGGTGACGCCCTAGAGCAGGATCCGGACGCGATCGACCGTCTGCTGCGCATCAATGTGCACGCGCCTTATCACGCATCCGTCGAAGCGGCGCGTCAGATGCCGGAAGGCGGGCGCATCATCATCATCGGGTCGGTGAACGGTGACCGTATGCCGGTGCCGGGCATGGCTGCGTACGCGCTCAGCAAATCCGCGCTTCAGGGCTTGGCGCGCGGCTTGGCCCGTGATTTCGGGCCACGCGGCATTACCATCAACGTGGTGCAACCCGGACCGATCGACACCGATGCGAACCCGGCAGACGGACCGATGAGCGATCTCCTGCACAGCTTCATGGCCATCAAGCGCCACGGCCGGTCCGAGGAAGTGGCCGGCATGGTCGCGTGGCTGGCCGGCCCGGAGGCAGGTTTCGTTACGGGTGCGATGCACACGATCGATGGCGCGTTCGGCGCCTGATGAACATGACGCGATTGTCCCCCCAGGCGCGGTGCTTGGGGGGATGATCACGTTGGTACAAGGCTGCTGCCACCCGCCTTCGGACAGCGAACGCGGTCAGGCCATACCCGTGAGGAATCCGACGCCAACGACCGCCGCCAGCGTGCCGACGGGTCGAAGCAGGCTGCTGCCAGCTCTGCGCGCAACGATGCCAAGAGCATAAGCTGAGGCAATGCCGATCGTGATCAGCAGCGCGGTCCCAAGCATGAACCCGGCTCCATAGGATAGCGCCCCACCGCCTGCGGGCGTTTCTGCGCCATGGGCAAATCCGTGGAAGACGGCGAAGAGCCCGACCGCTGCTGCAGCCACGGCGACCGGCGTCTTGACGTTGAGCGCCACAGCAGCTCCGAGCGCGATCACTGAGACAGCGATGCCTGTTTCGATGGCTGTGGTGCCTGGCGCAGCAAAACCGAGAAAGCCGCCCAGCGCCATGGCGCCAAGAAACGAGAGCGGCAGCAACCATAGCGCCCGGCCGCCGAGTTGGTAGGCGAACATCCCCACCAGCATCATCGCCAGAAGATGGTCGAGCCCCGTGAAGGGATGCAGGATGCCGTGGACGACGCCGGCCACTTCATGACCGGGATGGGCAAGAGCAGTTCCAGGGAGCACGAGCAGGGCGAGCCCCAGCATGCGCATCAGGCTTTTCAGGGTCTTGGATGTGTCTCGAGTCATCCTTCTCGCTCCATCATTCCCATGGCTCCCCGATGGCTCAAATGACGAAGAGTCGTGGGAAAGTAGATCAGGAATAATACTATGGTGCCAGCGTACAGACTGAGCGCTACTTTGGTGATGAGCACGATTGCCTAAGCAAACTGGTTCTGGGCGGACGCTGAGGCTTTGATCTGACGCGCCGATGACCGTTGGTAAGCCGACGATCCCCGGGAAAATACGGGTGCGTAACGCGAAAGCGGGTGACTATGCTGTTATCGGACGTCGCATTGGTCGCCCTGGGTGGAGGCGTGGGCTCGCTTCTGCGATGGGGCGTCGGAAAGCTGGTCCCCGGGTCAGGCGGCATTCCTTGGTCCACCATCATCATCAATATCACGGGCGCTTTTGCGATCGGCTACCTCTCCGTGCTGTTTTCCGTCGAATGGCATGACCGATACGGCAGCTTCCTGAAGTCCGCGATCCTGACCGGCGTTCTTGGTGGCTACACGACGTTCAGCACCATGGAGCTCGATACCGTAAAGATGTTTCGCGCCGGCAATGCGGTAAAGGCTGCCTTCTACATCATCGGGCAACTCGCACTTGGCGTGGCGATGGCGGGCCTCGGCGCAGAATTGGCCCGTGGCGGTGCTTAGTAAGGCCGCTGAGCAAAGGCGATCCGGCCGTAGCAGGGTCCCACGTCTCGGACGAAGGAGGCCGGTATAATGCGTGCAGTAGCTCTGGTGTTCATCGGCGGTGCTGTCGGCGCGGTGATCAGGGAATTGCTGATGCTCAGCGTGCCAACCGCGAAGGACGGGTTCGTGTGGTCGATCTTCGTCGCTAACATCGTGGCAGCATTCATTCTCGGCATGGTGACGGCGCTGCATTCCCGCAAGGCGCTCGGGACCGATGCCAATCTGATGCTTGGAACGGGGCTGACCGGTGGTATGTCGACCTTCTCGAGCCTGGTTTATGCCACCTTCGTTTTGCTCGCGGGGTCGGCGGTCGGGGCAGGCCTTCTCTACATCGGCGCAAATCTAATCGTGGGCTTTGCGTTGGCGCTTGCCGGCCTCAAATTCGGCCGGTCGATCGGGCGCAGGGGGCGCTCGGCCTGAGCAGGCGGCCGGAAGCCTCCCATCATCGCCGCTTTCTCGTGCCGTGCCTTTAAGTTCCTTTGCTCGTCTGGGTGAGCAAATCGGTTCCTGGGCCTGCATCCCCGCGCGTTCTCCGCTGCCTGTCGAGATAAGCACCGGACCTACGTAGTTATCACAGATGGCACGGTTTATCCCATGCAGTACTGTTGCAGATGACAACACTTGATCCTGACGCCGCATCTTGCGCGGGAGGACGCGCGGAACCGTGAGATAATAAGAATTCAGAGGTTGGTCATGCATCTGACGCCGCGAGAAACCGACAAGCTGCTCATCTACATGATGTCCATGGTAGCGCAGCGCCGCAAGGACGCGGGGCTGAAGCTCAACCATCCCGAGGCCGTCTCGCTGATCGCGGCTGCCGCGCTCGACAGTGCGCGCGCGGGCAAGACGGTGGAGGAGGTGATGGAGCTGGCCCGCAAGACCATCACCACGAGCGACGTGATGGACGGCGTGGTCGACATGATCCCCTATGTCCAGGTCGAGGCGGTCTTCACCGACGGCAGCCGGCTCGTGACCGTCCACAATCCGATTCAATAGGCCCGTCCAAAAGGCCCATCCAGCAGGAAGGACGCGCGTGATGGCGGCTAAGACAGATCCCAAGACGCAGACTGCGCCCGTCGGCGGGCTCATCCTCGCAGCGGGCGAGATCGAGATCAACGCCGGTTGCCCGACCACCACGATCAAGGTGCGCAACACCGGTGACCGGCCGATCCAGGTGGGATCGCATTTCCACTTCTTCGAGGTGAACGCCGCGCTGGAATTCCCGCGCGAGCAGGCGTTCGGGCAGCGGCTGAACATTCCGGCGACTACCGCCGTCCGGTTCGAACCTGGCGACGAGCGCGAGGTGGTGCTGATCCCGTTCCAGGGCCGGCAGCGTGCGATCGGCTTCAACGGCTTGGTCAACGGCTGGGTCGGAAACGAGAGCTACGACGCCTTCCGACCGCGGCTCGCCGACGCAAAGGAGCGGATCGCGCGCTACGGTTTCAAGGACAAGCCGTAAGCATGCCGATCCCTTCGCCCCCTCCAGAACAGGCAGCTGAACCATGGCGAACATCTCCCGGCGTCAATATGCCGACCTGTACGGCCCGACCACCGGCGACAAGATCCGGCTGGGTGACACGGACCTGTATATCGAGATCGAGCAGGACCTGCGCGTCTATGGCGAAGAGGCCGTTTATGGCGGCGGCAAGACGCTGCGCGATGGCATGGGGTTCGACAATGAACTGACCAGCGTCGGTGGTGCTCCCGACCTCGTCATCACCAACGTCACCATCGTCGATGCGGTGCAGGGGATCATCAAGGCGGACGTGGGCATCAAGAACGGCCTGATCTGCGGCATCGGCAAGGCGGGCAATCCGTCGATCATGCCCAATGTGACGCCGTCGCTGGCACTGGGACCGGGGACCGACGCGATTTCGGGCGAGCATCTGATCCTGACTGCGGGCGGCATCGACGCGCACGTCCATTTCATCTCCCCGCAACAGGCGCAGGCGGCGCTCAGCAACGGCATCACCACGCTGTTCGGCGGCGGCATCGGGCCGACTGACGGCACCAACGGCACGACGATCACGCCCGGCACCTGGAACATCGAGGCGATGCTGCGGTCCTTTGATGGCTGGCCGGTCAATGCCGGCGTGCTGGGCAAGGGCAATTGTTCGAGCCCCGGGCCGATCGAGGAGCAACTCGTCGCCGGCGCGATGGGGCTGAAGATCCACGAGGATTGGGGATCGACGCCGATGGCGATCCGAACCGCGCTGGGTGTCGCCGACCGGTTCGACGTGCAGGTTTGCATCCACACCGACACGCTGAACGAGGCAGGTTTCGTCGAGAACACCATCGCTGCCTTCGAAGGGCGCACGATCCACACCTATCACACCGAGGGGGCGGGCGGTGGCCACGCGCCCGACATCATCCGCGTGGCGGGACAGCCCAATGTGCTGCCGAGTTCGACCAACCCGACGCTGCCCTATGGCATCAATTCGCAGGCCGAACTCTTCGACATGACGATGATCTGCCACAATCTCAGCCCCAAGATCCCGACCGACGTGTCGTTCGCCGAAAGCCGCGTGCGGCCGGAGACGATCGCGGCGGAAAACGTGCTGCATGATCTGGGTGCGATCTCGATTATCTCCAGCGACAGCCAGGCGATGGGGCGGGTCGGAGAATCCTGGCTGCGAGCCGTCCAGATGGCGCATCTGATGAAAGCGCGGCGCGGGGCCTATGCGGGCGACACGTCGAACAACGACAATCAGCGCGTGCTCCGCTTCGTCGCCAAGGTGACGATCAACCCCGCGATCGCGCAGGGGGTGAGCCAGATCATCGGATCGGTCGAGGTCGGCAAGATGGCGGACCTAGTATTGTGGTCGCCCGCCTTCTTCGGCGCCAAGCCCAAAATGGTGATCAAGGGCGGGTTCATTTCCTGGGCGCTGATGGGCGACCCGAACGCATCGCTGCCGACGCCGCAGCCAGTGACCTATCGTCCGATGTTCGGCCAGATGGGATCGGCGCTGGCGCAAACTCGGGTCACCTTCACCTCGCGTGCCGCGATCGAGGACGGGATCATCGAGCGGTATGACCTGCAGTCACAGGTGATGCCGGTGTACGCAACCCGCACGATCGGCAAGTCGAGCATGGTGCGCAACAATGCGCTGCCCGTCATCGAGGTGAACCCGGAGACGTTCGCCGTGACGGTGGATGGCACCCACGCGACGATCGAGCCGGCGCAATCGCTGCCTTTGACGCAACTGCACTTCTTCAGCTGACCGCGAGAACAGAGATCGACGCCAATCGGAGAGAATGATGATCCTGGTGGAAAAGACGCTCGGCAATGTCAGGGATCAGGGGTGGGAGGGTGCGAGTGTCGAGGATCTCGTTCTCGAACAATGGGAAGCGCCGAAGAGCCGGCTGCGCAAGAACACGCCGAGCGGGATCGAACTGGCCATCTCGCTTCCGCGCTCAGAGCATCTGCACGACGGCGACGTCCTCTACCATGATCCCGACAATCGGCGGATCGTCGTCGCCCGAATCCCGCTGAAGGAAGTGATGGTCATTGACCTCGACCTGCCGACGCTGATGCCGCAGTCGGAGATGCTGCGGCTGGTGTTCGAACTGGGCCATGCGCTCGGCAACCAGCATTGGCCCGCCGTCATCAAGGGGCAGACAATTTACGTGCCGCTGTCAGTCGACCGGAAGGTCATGCTGTCGGTGATGAAGACCCATGCGTTCCAGCATGCGTCAATCCGCTTCGAACCGGGCGAGGCGGTCGCGCAGCGCCTGGAGCCGAGCGAGATCCGGCTGCTGTTCGGCGGCGCCGACGCCACCCCGCACCATCATCATGGTAACGGCCAGGCCCAGGGTCAGGCAAAGGGTCAGACGCAGGGGCAGGGCATGGCCCTATGAACGTCGCGGCGCAGGCGATCGGGCCCGATGTGGGTCGCCTTGCGCGCTTGTTGCAATTTGCCGATTCCACCCTGCCGGTCGGTGCCTTCTCCTTTTCGCAAGGGCTGGAATCCGCGGTCCAGCTGCACATCGTCACCGACGGCGACAGCCTCAGGGATTACCTGACGCTCATTCTGCGCCAGGCCGCCTATATGGATGGCATCGCGTTGCTCCATGCCTGCCGCGCGGCGGCGTGCGGCGATTATGCGGCGCTGCTGGCCGCCGACAGCGCGCTGTGGATCCGCCGGGTCGGCGAGGAGCAGCAGATGATGCTGGCGCGGATGGGCAAGAAGTTCGCCGAGCTGGCGTCCGCCATCGCGCCATCGCCGCTGCTGGCCCGCTGGCTGGACGATATACGCGGCAATGGGACGCCCGGATGCCTGCCGGTGGCGCAGGGGATTGTGCTCACCGGCCTCGGCGCGCATAAGGCGGAGGCGTTCGCGGTCCACCAATATGGGCTGGCGTCGATGATCCTGAACGCCGCGCTTCGGTTGATGCGGATCGACCATGTCGCGACGCAGCGGCTGCTGTTCGACGCACAAGCCGCCACCCACGACCATTACCGCGCCGTGCAGGCGCTGGAGCTCGAGGAGATGTCGAGCTTCGCCCCCGTGTTCGAAGTCGTCGTCGCCCACCACACCAGGACGCACCTGCGCCTGTTCATGAACTGACCTGTCCAACCAGGAGCAACCGATGAAGAAGATCACGCGCATTGGCATCGGGGGGCCGGTCGGTTCCGGCAAGACCGCGGTGATCGAGACGATCACGCCGCGCCTGATCGAGCGCGGTGTCCGGCCGCTCATTATCACCAATGACGTGGTGACCACCGAGGATGCCAAGCAGGTCCGGCGCACGCTGAACGGCATCCTGATCGAGGAAAAGATCGTCGGCGTCGAAACCGGCGCCTGCCCGCACACTGCGGTGCGCGAGGATCCGTCGATGAACATCGCCGCGGTCGAGGAACTGGAGGGGCGCTATCCAGACAGCGACGTCGTGCTGATCGAATCCGGGGGCGACAATCTGACCCTGACGTTCAGCCCGGCGCTCGCCGATTTCTACATCTACGTCATCGATGTCGCGGCGGGCGACAAGATCCCGCGCAAGAACGGCGCCGGCGTCTGCCAGTCGGACATCCTGGTGATCAACAAGATCGACCTGGCGCCCTATGTCGACGCCAGCCTTGAAGTGATGGACCGCGATTCACGCCTGATGCGCGGGACCAAGCCGTTCGTCTTCACCAATTGCAAGACCGGCGAGGGCGTCGAGACGCTGATGGACATGATCATGGACATGGCGCTGTTCGACGTGCGGCCGCCCTCAACGGAGCCAGCGATGGTGGGGGCGCAGGGCTAGCCGATGGCGCTTCACGAGCAACTGGCGCGGATCGACCGCTACCGGGAACTCGCAGGGTTCCAGACCGAGCCGGCGCAAATGCGCGCTGCGGGCCCGGGCAAGATCGGCGAATTGCGGCTCGGCTTTTCACTGCGCAACGGCCGCTCCGTGCTGCACGACCTGTACCGGGCAGCGCCGCTGCTGGTGCAGCAGGCGCTCTATTGGGACGAGGCGATGCCGGAACTGCCGATCGTCTCGGTGATCTCAGTCGGCGGCGGCATCCTTCAGGGCGACCGCTATCATGTCGCGATTGACGTCGGGGAAGGAGCGTGCGCGCACGTCACCTCGCAAGGCGCGAACCGCATCCACCAGATGGACGCGAATTACGCCTCGCAGCATCAGGAGATACGCGCGGCGGCGGGATCCTATCTCGAATATCTGCCGAACTTCACCATCCCCTATCGCACCTCACGCTTCGTCAGCGAGACCGAGATCATCGCCGATGAGAGCGCGACCGTGCTCTACGCCGAGATGGCGATGACCGGGCGCAAGCATCACAATGCAATGGAGCGGTTCGGCTTCGACCTTTTGTCGATGCGGGTGCGCGCGCGGCGCCCGGACGGGCGGCTGCTGTTCGCCGAGAAGCTGCTGATCGAACAGGGCAACGACACGCTCGACCTTCCCGCCGTGGCGCGGGGCTATGACGCCTTTGCCAATGTCCTGTGCCTGACGCCGCCCGAGACGGCGGCGCGGATCGACCAACGGATCACGATCAACGCTGCGCCGGGCCATCCCCGCGCCATGTCGGGTGTGTCGCGGCTGCCCAATGGCGCGGGTCTCATGTTCCGGGCGGTCGGGGTGGAAAGCTATGACGTGCGGGCGGAGGTGAAGCGCTTCTGGACCGTGGTGCGCGAAGAGGCGCGGGGGCGAACCCTGCCCGAAGACTTCCTGTGGCAGTGACATCCTGAGGGAATGATCATGCGAGGTGAGAACGGCAATTTCATCACAGTCTGCCTGAAGGGCGCCTCGCAGGTCTTCTTCATGGAGAATGTGATCACGGGCGCGCTGTTCCTCGTTGCGATCTTCTATGCCGCCGTGATGAGCCAGTCGCTCGCGACATTCATTGGCGCGCTCGTCGGCGTCGTCGTTGCCAGCGCTGTCGCCTACATGCTCAATTTCGACGCAAGCTCGCGCGCCTCGGGCCTGTTCGGCTTCAACGGCATCCTCATCGGCATCGCTCTGCCGACATTCGTCGCACCGTCGCCCGAGTTGTGGCTGTACATCATCGTTGGCGCAGCCTTCACCACTGTCGTGACCGCCGCCTTCGCTGCGACCCTCACCAAGAGTTGGGGCGTCCCCGGATCGACTGGTCCGTTCGTGTTGATTGCCTGGTTGATGCTTGCCGGCGCTTATTCCTTCGGGTCCCTCCACATATTGAGCGAAACACAGAAGCTCGCGACCGATTACCAGCTTGGCGCGGTATCGCTGCCCGGGCCGGTGGAGGCGGGGGAGATCTTTTTCCGCAACATCGGCCAGGTCTTTCTGCTGGGCAGCTGGATCTCGGGCGCGATCATATTGCTCGGCATCTTCATCGCCTCCCGTCCTGCCGGTATCGCGGCGGTGGGCGGATCGCTTCTTGCGATGGGGACGGCGTTCGTGATGCGGGCAGATCCCAGCTTGGTGTCGCAGGGGCTGTACGGTTTCAGCCCGGTACTGACTGCAATGGCGTTGAGCGTGGTTTTCGTTCAGCCATCAGCGATGGTGATCGCTTACGCTGCGCTGGGCGTCATCGTGACGGTGATCCTGCAGGCGGCGTTCGACCTGATCCTCGCGCCGATCGGGCTGCCATCCTACACCGCGGCCTATGTGCTGACGATGTACCTGTTCATCGCGCCGCGCAAATTCGCGCCGCCTCATCCGCACAAGCCCGTGGCCGAGCATGCGCTCAAGCCAGCCGATCATGGACCGGCCAATCTCACTTCAATTTCCGCGGCCAAGAAACCCAGTCGGTAGGCGGTTAGCCGACCGAAGATGAAAGCTCCTGCCTGAGCCAATTACCCTGAGAGGAAGCGCTGATGAGAGGAATCGAACCGGGCGATACCGCCTTTCTGCTAGCCTGCACTGCGCTTGTCCTCATGATGACGCCCGCATTGGCGCTGTTCTATGGGGGGCTTGTGAGGGAACGCAACGTTCTGTCCGTCATGATCCAGAACTTCGTCTGCATCGGCGTGGTCGGGATCATCTGGGTATTTGGCGGCTTCAGCCTTGCCTTTGGCCCGTCGATCGGCGGCTTCATCGGCGATATCCGTACCTATTTCGGCATGCATGAGGTGGGTGTGGCGGCCGATCCCACCTATGCGGCGAACGTCCCGTTTATCCTGGTGTTCGGTTACCAGATGATGTTCGCGATCATCACGCCGGCGCTTATGACAGGCGCGTTCGTCGGCCGGATGCGGTTCGGCCCCTTCCTGTGGTTTGTCGCGCTGTGGACAATCTTCGTCTATCTGCCAGTAGCGCACTGGATCTGGGGCGGCGGTTTCCTGTCGCAGCTGGGCGTCGTCGATTTTGCTGGCGGGATCGTGATCCATGCCTCGGCCGGCGCGTCCGCGCTGGTGACCGCCATCTATCTTGGGCGCCGGCCAACCGGTGACAGCGGGCCGGTTCCGGCCAGCCTGCCGTTGGTCGCGCTAGGCGCAGGTCTGTTGTGGTTCGGATGGTTCGGCTTCAATGCGGGCGGCGCCTATGCCGCCGACGGCCTTGCGGCTTATGCCTTCACCAACACCATGCTTGCCGGAGCGATGGCGATGCTGGTGTGGATGTTCTGGGAGTGGCGGGAAGCCGGGCACCCGACATTCTCCGGTGTGCTGGTCGGGTCAGTGACGGGTCTTGCCACGATCACCCCCGCATCGGGATATGTTGAGCCAATGTCGGCGCTGCTGATCGGCGCGATCGGCGCTACCTGCTGTTATTTCGCCAAGTACATCCAATCGTGGTTGAAGGCGGAGGACACGCTGGAGGTGTTCCGCGCGCATGGAATTGGCGGAATCACCGGCTCGCTGTTGATTGGCGTATTGGCGAGCCCCGCGATCAATGCCGTCGCGGCAGGAGGCCGGCAGCTGTCGGTTCAAGCAATCGCGGTGGCGGTCGTCGTCATCTACGCCGTGATCGTCACCACCATCATCCTGTTCCTGCTTGACAAGCTGAGCAAGCTGCGCGTGCCGGTGGAGGTCCAGCGCGAGGGCCTGGACGAGTCGTTCTACGGAGAAAGCGCCTACAGCCTGTGGGGCATGAAGGCGGGGAAGCCGGACTGAGCCGCCGCTCCGGGGGCCGTGACGCAGCACCGGCCGCCTGCATTTTCCTTCTCCCGCCTGGGTTGGATCGCCTCTGCGATGGAACTGACGCTCGTCATCTTCTTCCTCGTCTACCTCGCCATGGGGCTGGGCTCGCTTCCCTTCTTCCGGGTGGGGCGGACCGGCGCTGCAGTTATCGGCGGCATGGCAATGTTGACGATCGGGAGCATCACGCCGCGACAGGCCTGGAATGCGATCGACTATTCCACCATGGGGATGTTGTTCGGCCTCATGGTAGTCTCAGCCGCGTTTGTGGTCTCCGGCTTCTACGGCTGGCTGGCGAGCAAGGCAGCAAGCTCCAACGTGTCGGAGCGCGCTTTGCTGGCCATCCTGATCGTCGTCGGCGGCGTCATGGCCGCCTTTCTGACCAATGACGTCGTCGCGGTATCGATGTGCCCGTTGTTGCTGTCGATAACCTTGGCAAGGGGATTGAACCCGGTTCCGTTTCTCCTCGGGTTCTGTTTCGCCGCCAATACCGGAGCGGCCGGCACGATCATCGGCAGCCCGCAGAATATCATCGCGGCGCAGAAACTGAACTTGTCATTCGCCGGCATGTCCGCAATCACCGCCATCCCGGCGCTGATGTCGCTGCCGGTAATCTGGCTTGTGATCACCTTTCTGTACCGCAATCGGTGGAAACTGGCTGCTCCAGCCGGCAGCGGCGAGGATGCCGGCCAGGCGCCGGCGCCGCCACCGTTCTCGCTTGGTGAGACACTGAAGGCCGCGTTCACCGCGATCATCGTCGTGTTCGCCTTCATCTTCAGCGATTGGCCGCGCGAGACCGTTGCTTTGACCGCGGCGGGCTTTCTTCTGCTCAGCAGGCGGATCTCTTCAAAATCACTGCTACATGAGGTGGATGGCGAACTCATCCTCCTCATCATGGGGCTCTTCATCGTCAACGCCGGGCTCGCTGCGACGGGGCTGCCACAGCATCTGGTGACCGGCCTTGCGGCGGAGGGGATTGACCTAAACAATCCGCCGATCCTCTTCCTGATCAGCAGCGTCATCAGCGATCTGGTCGGGAACAATCCAGCTGTGATGATGCTCGTGCCTTATCTTCATTCCGAAGGGGACGCGAATTACCTGGGTGCGGCACTGTCGCTCGGCACGCACTTTTCCAGCAATCTGGTCGTGTTCGGCAGTCTGGCAGGGATCATCATGGTCGAACAGGCGAAGGACCGC
The DNA here is from genome assembly GCF_045369135.1 of Sphingomonas sp. 179-I 2A4 NHS. Taxonomy (NCBI): domain Bacteria; kingdom Pseudomonadati; phylum Pseudomonadota; class Alphaproteobacteria; order Sphingomonadales; family Sphingomonadaceae; genus Sphingomonas; species Sphingomonas sp. 179-I 2A4 NHS. Next base: position 240,648 of record NZ_JBIQFL010000004.1, read on the forward strand.
GGGGTGAGGATTTCCGCTACCGAATTCTCCAAGGCAGGAGCTTTGGTCACGGGGGCTACGATGATCATCGCGATTATCTGGCTGATGATCTGAATGGGACGCACCGCATTCACTGCGCCGCCGGCATCAACCGGAACGCCGTTCCCTTTCGATGGCGTCCAGCATCCGCGACAGGATCACTGCCGATGATCCTGCCTGTCCATCCTTTTCCAGTGTTTGAGCGGAGGCCGTTTCGGCGGGGTTCGGAACGGGGTGGCCGCTGGTTGAGCCGTTCGCTGCCGTGGCTCGCAGACGGCGGCTCAGAGCAAGCAGTGCGCCCCTCTGCTGCTCGTTCGGCTCCTTGGTGCGGAAAGTGCGCTCCAGCTGATGGGCAGCATAGGCCATGACATAGGCCTCGCGCAGAACATCGCGCCCGGCGGTCATCATGTTCCCGACGGACCATGTGCTCCGGAGCGGGCCAATAGTGGTCAGAACTGCGCCCACATTGCGGTCCACCGCTGCGGCATTGCGCGCGAGTGATCTTCCGCGATCCTGCTTTCCGACGTCCGAAATCGCCTCGAGGAGGTCTGCAAGTGCGATAAGCAGCGCGTTAATGGCCTTCGCAATTTGCTGGTGCAGGCTGATCGGGAACAGGAGCAGCGCGACGAGGGCGCCTGATCCGACGCCGATCGCGGTTTCCTGGAGACGAAGGACAAGCAGCTCTGGCGTGAAGATGCCGATCAAGCCGTAAATCAGGGACAGCGAGATGGTGAGAAACAGGCTCATCGCGACGTAGGAAACTCGCGCCACGAAGAAGGTAATGAAAACGGAGATCGCGAGCGCTGCACTGAGCCACAGGAGATGATTGTGCGTCAGCGTGGCGAGTATGATGCCGATGACGATGCCGATTGCAGTTCCCCAGGCTCGATCGAAGCCACGTACGGCCACCGCCGCGCCGGATTGCGCATTGTTGAAGATCATGAACGCGCTGATCACAGCCCAGAACCAGCGCTCAGACGAGATTGCTTCGCCTAATAGAGCGGCTATCGCGCAGGCGAGGGTCACCTGAAGAGCGCGGCGCAGGGTTTGGTCCCGCAGCCATTCCCCGCGCTTCGGGAACCAGTCTGCTTTTGTGACGGGCGTGTCATTGCCCACGGATGACGGGAAACTTGCGGGAAGGGCGGCAAGCCCGGCTTGCAAAGCAGTCTCTGCCTTCAGCACCTCGCTGATTGCTGCGTCGGTTCGGGGTCGCGCTTGCCGGTTCTCAGCTTGCTGTCGCGACGCCTCGTGGATCAGCGTTTCGGCCGCGACCTGGAGGTCGAGCAGCCTGAGCGCGATGGTCGTCTCGCTGTCGTCAAGTCCGGGATTCTCGAGAGGAAGGGCGGATTCGCAGGCCCTGATCTCTGCGCTGAGGGCGGTCATCACGAGCCGCAGGTCCGAGGCTCGCGGCTCAGCCCTCCCGACAGCGTGAACTAACTTTCTGAGCTTCTGCGATACTGAGAGGGCCGCGCTGACAAGGCGCCTGAATTCCAGCGCCGGCCTATCGGGCACGACGACATTGCGGACCAGGTGGACGACAACGCCGGAGATCAGCAGCGCGCTCGCAACCGTCCACAAATCGCGCTCGTCCTCCCGTAGATAGGAAGCGATAACGGCGCACATGAATGTGAAGGTTCCAACGCCCCGCCATCGCACGCCGAACCGAGCCGCATAGCTGGCAGCGAACGCGATCATCACGAGGACCATGTTGATTTGTTCCAGGGAACCGTGAACCGCGGTGATGGTGACGATGGCGGCGAAAGCCGATAAAGCGGCACAGATGCGGGTGATTGCGCGCGCTGAAGCCGAGCTATCGTTGACCTGCAGAGCGCCTTGCATGGTCGCGATGAGTGCCAGGACGAAAGCTGGCCGCGGCATCGGGTACCACCTCCCGATGAGCGACAGGATGCCGCAAACGAGCGCCATTGCAACGATCATGCCGCTCGAAAGCCGAAGCGCGAAAAGCGCTGGATCCGCGCCGAGAACCAAGAATTTTAGTCGATTTAGGCGCGTCACCTCAGGTAGCTTTTCGCCGAGCGGGATTTGGCGCTCTAATGGACCGCGGCAGGTAATATTGCCTGACAAACATTAGCAAATGCCAGTTATTCGGGCGCGCATCGCCGGTCGCGGTAATATTACAATCGCGGTGTTAAGATCGTTACGTGTTTACCCTTATTCGCGCCTAACGTGCCGCAGAATACTGCACTGATGGCGACAGGCGTGTTGCTTACCTGCTCTCCAGCAAGAACGCGACGGGTCGGCGCGTGGATGAAGCGGCCTGATCCGCGTCGAACACCATTGGGAGGGACTTCTGGTCGATCCGAACCCAAGCACCCTCCGCTCTTTTCTGCATCCCAGTGAACAATGGGCCTGCGGACGCAAGGAAACTTCGCCACGCGCGCCACTGCGCCTTTCCTTTGTAATCTGCGCGGTATGCGCCACCGCAATGCTGCTCGCCAATGAGGTGGATGCCCAGCAGAGCGAGGCATCCGTGGACGAGCACCGCGATGCCATGAACGAAGCCGACATCGTTGTTTATGGGCGGGCGCTACCGCAGATCGGCATCGCCACAAGTGCATCTCAAGGTACGGTCGGTTACGAAGACTTCTCTAACCGACCCGTTTCGCGAGTAGGCGAACTGGCAGAAAATGTGCCAGGTCTGATAGCAACGCAGCACTCTGGCACGGGCAAGGCCAATCAGTATTTCCTCCGTGGGTTCAACCTTGATCACGGGACGGATCTTGCAGGCTACGTCGATGGCGTTCCGATCAATATGCGCAGCCATGGCCACGGCCAAGGATATCTCGATCTCAACTTCCTGATCCCCGAACTAGTCGAGCGGATCGACTACTCGAAGGGGCCATACAGCGCGGACGCGGGCGACTTTTCGGCGGCAGGTACGGTTCACTTCCGCACCTCCGATGCGCTGCCCACTACGATCGCCGAGGTTATGGTCGGCAGCAATGGCTATGCACGCGCGCTGGCGGCAGGCAGCACGCCAGTGGGCGAGGGTACGTTGCTGCTCGCGCTTGATGGAACGCTCTACGATGGGCCTTGGACACTCGCCGAGGATCTGCGCAAGGTAAACGGTCTTGCGAAATTCTCATCTGGCACGGACGCCAGCGGCTGGAGCGTGAAGTTCAGTGGCTATCATGCCACTTGGACGTCGACGGATCAGGTGCCGTTGCGGGCGATCGAAAGCGGCGCGATCTCTCGGTACGGGTACATCGACCCTGACCTGGGCGGTCGAACAACGAGGCTGGATCTCGCAGGCGAGTGGCATAGCGGCAGCACGCGCGCTTTGGCCTACGCGACCTACTATGATTTCAAGTTGACCTCCAATTTTACCTATTTCCTCAATGATCCGGTGAACGGAGACGAATTCCAGCAGGCGGATCGGCGCGGGATCTTTGGCGGGTCCGTGGAACACACCTTTGGAGAGGCGATGGTGTTCGGCGCGCCAGCAACCATCCTCGCGGGTGCCAATCTTCGATATGATTTGATCGACAAAGTGGGTCTCTACACGAGCACGGCGGGCATGCGCACCGGCACCATCCGCCAAGACCGCGTCGATGAGGTGAGCGGTAATGCCTGGGCGCAGATCGAAGCACGGGTTGCGCCATCGCTACGGCTGATCCTCGGCGGCAATTTCGCGCTCTACGGCTATGACGTGCGGTCAGAACTGGCCGCCAATTCGGGCTCCGGGAGCGATGCGCTTTTGTCACCCAAGGCCGGTCTCGCGTGGAGAATTGCGCCGGCTGTAGAACTCTATGCCAATTACGGCGACAGCTACCATTCCAACGATGCGCGTGGTGCAACCACGAGGATCGACCCCGCGACCGGCACGCCGGCGGATCCCGTTCCGCTGCTCGTACGTGCCCGCGGCCAGGAACTGGGCGCGCGCGTCGAGACGGGGGCAATGAGCGCTACTTTCGCGGCCTATCATCTGACGCTCGCGTCCGAGCTCGTCTTTGTCGGCGATGCAGGAACAACTGAGCCGAACGCCGCCTCGCGACGCTACGGCGCGGAGGCGACATTGTTTTGGCGCATCAACGACACATTGGTGCTCGACGCGCAGGGCGCGCTCACCAATGCCCGTTTCAGGGGCGTACCGAAAAGCGAGAACCGCATCCCCAACGCAGTGAGCGAGGTAATCTCGGGTGGCGCAACATGGACACCCGTGCCGGCATTGACCTTGACCGCGCGACTGCGGCACTTCGGCGCCGCGCCGCTCGTGGAGGACAACAGCGCGCGGTCTGATCCTACCACCTTGGTCAACGCCGGTGCTTATTACCGGATCGGCAAACTGCGCGTCGGGCTCGATGTGCTCAACGTCTTCAATAGCCGGAAGGCGGACATCACTTACTTCTACGCGTCGCGCCTGCCGGGCGAACCGGAGGAGGGGGTGGAGGATTATCACCTCCATCCGGTTGAGCCGCGACAAGTGCGCGCGTCGCTTCGTTACAGCTTTTAGGCACAGTCCAGCGCCGCCGCCAATATCGGCTGCCGACAAGAACGGCAGGAAGATGTGGCTACCTCACGCGCAAGCGGCGCGGGCGCTTTCCACTTCTCGTTCGGCCTGGACGAAGCCGTAATCCGGGATGATCTCGCCAGCACGATCGGATACCTGCTGCCACTTGGCGAGTAGCGTCTCGCCGGCCTCCGGGCCGCCCCCGATGTGGGCGCCTTGGGTGAGTGTCACGTTGGCGCAGGCGAAATGGCCCGCGCCGGCGTTCAGGATCGTGCGGGTCGGCGCGTCGGGGCCAACCAGCGCGAGCAGCCCGGGGCTGACCAGCGCCGGGTCGAGCGCGGCGAGGCTTTCGTCCGATAGCACGCCTTCGGTCATCTGGGTCGCCGCGGTCGGCGCCAGGCTGTTCACGCGGATGCCGTATTTCTCGCCCTCGATCGCCAGCGTCTGCATCAGGCCGACGAGAGCCATCTTCGCCGCGCCGTAATTGGACTGGCCGAAATTGCCGTACAGGCCAGAGGAGGACGTCGTCATCACGATCCGGCCATAGCTCTGCGCGCGCATCGTATCCCACACGGCCTTGCTGCAGATCGCTGCGCCCATCAGGTGTACGTCCACCACGAGGCGGAAATCATCCATGGTCATCTTGGCGAAACTCTTGTCGCGCAGGATGCCGGCATTGTTGATCAGGATGTCGATCCGCCCCCAGTCGTCGGTGACCTTTGCCACCATCGCGCTGATGGCCGCCTCGTCCGTCACCGAAGCGGCAACTGCCATGGCGCGGCCGCCCCGCGCGGTGATCTCGGCTGCAATCGTCTCGGCAGACTCAAGCGAAAGGTCGTTGACGACCACACTGGCGCCCTTGCCGGCCAGATAGAGTGCATGGGCGCGGCCCAGCCCACCGCCTGATCCGGTGACGATTGCGACCTTCCCGTCCAGCATCCTGTTCATCCTTCTCGCATTTCACTAACTAGCCAGTGAGTATTGGAAGTGTGGCGCGGCGTTAGCCCGCCTCCTCAGTTCTTGGTTCGCTCGTGACAGATGTCGCGCAGCCCAGCGGCCATGAATGCGGCCATGCGCGCCTTCACCGCCTCGAAATCGTCGGACCGGCACAGCCCGTTCGAAAGCTTGTCGATGCGGCCCGTGCGCGCGAGCGTGACCATCAGCGCGCCCGTCACAAAGTGATAGCCCCAGTAGATGTCTTCCTCGGCGCAACCCGGCAGCGCCTTCTTCAGCAACGCGATCAGCCGCAGCACCACGGGGTCGAAATGCTCGTCCATGAGTTCTGCGCCCCATTCTGGCGTATTGGCAACCAACGCGCCGAGCGCCCCGTAATTCTTCCAGCCTTCCCCGCCCTTGATGTAGAGATCGAGGTCGGTGTCGAGAAACGCGTGAAGCGCCCCTTCGACGGTCGGCTTGTCGCCGCTGGCAGCCTCATATTCATCGAGCGCGCGCATCCGCTGTTCGCTGGTCACCACGGCGCGACGTGCAAAGACCGCATCGAACAGCTTTTTCTTGTCCTCGAAATAATAGTTCATCAGCGTGTGATGCACACCGACGCGCTTCGCCACGTCCTTCAGTGTCACGCCATGAAGGCCATGTTTGGAGAACAGGAACTCGGCTTCGTCGAGGATCTGTTCCATCGTGTCAGCGCGCTGTTCGGCCTTGGTGGTACGGCGACGGGGCTTCTTCTGCGGCGTTTCGATAGCGGTCACGCGGTCGACTGTCCCTTTGCTTGGCGCGCCTTGCCCGCCGCTTTCCTCAAGCGCCTCCATGCTCGGCCCGCAACCGTATCTTGTCGATCTTCCCCGTGGGGGCAAGCGGCAGGGCCGGTAGCCTGACGACAGCGTCAGGCACCCACCAGGGCGCGACGCGGCCAGCCAGCGCCGCCAGCAGGCCATCGTCGCCTAGAGCTTCGTCGCGCATTTCAACCAGCAGGATCGGTCGCTCGCCCCACTTCGGATCGGTACGTCCGATTACCGCGGCCTGCGCCACTTGCGGCAGCGCGCCGATGATCGCCTCGATCTCGGCCGGGTTGATCCATTCGCCGCCCGACTTGATCAGGTCCTTCGCCCGGCCCGTAATGATGAGGTTGCCGTCACGATCGATCCGCGCCAGATCGCCGGTGGCGAACCAGCCGTGCCCATCGGTGGCCGGGGTGTCCTGGCCGAAATAGCGCTCGATCACTGCGGCGCCGCGCACGCGTAGATGCCCTTCGATGTCGCGCTGCTGGGGCAGGGGGGTGCCGTCCGCGTCGGTAAGCAGCAGGTCAACGCCAATGGCGGGCTTGCCCGATGCGGCAGCGGAGCGTGCTGGATCATGCGGCGGCGAAACGGTGCCGGAGGGAGACAGCTCCGTCATCCCCCAGCTGGTCTGGACGGAGACGCCAAGCCGCTGCTCGAGCCGCTCCATCAACGCCGGCGGCATGGGAGCGCCGCCAACGATGATGCGATTCAGGGTCGGCACCTCCTCGCCGGTTGCGTCAAGATGCTCCACCAGCCCCAGCCAAACCGTCGGCACGCCGACGCCCACCGTTACCCCAGCCTCCCTGATCAATCGTGCAAGGCTCGCGCCGTCGTTGCGTCGCCCGGGCAGCACCAAGCGGCCACCAGCGGCGGGAACGGCAAATGGCAGGCCCCAGGCGTTGGCGTGGAACATCGGTACCACGGTGAGCACCGCATCAGTTCGCGCGATGGCCATCACATCCGTCTGCAGCGTGCGCAGCGTGTGGAGGAAACTCGAGCGATGCGTGTAGGTGACGCCCTTGGGCGCGCCGGTCGTGCCGGACGTGAAGCACAGTCCGGAGGGCGCCGTCTCGGGGAAGGCACCCCAGGCGACACTCGTCGTCACCGTTTCGATCAGCGGCTCAAGCGCTTGCGCCCGAGCAGTCGGCGTCACTTCGCCATCGATGACCAGAACCTGCCCGATGTTGCTCGCCAAACGCGCAATGTCGTGCGCAAGAGGAAGAAGGTCAGTGCTCGCAATGAGCAGCTTCGCCTGCGACTGTCGGGCCATTTCGGCGAGTTGCGTCGCCGTCAGCCGCGGGTTCAGCGTGTGGCAGATCGCGCCCATGCCCATGACGCCATACCATGCCTCGACATGCGCTTGGCTGTTCCATGCCAGCGTGGCGACGCGATCGCCAGGCTCGATGCCGAGGTCGGAGAGCACGCCGGACACTCGCCGAGCGCGGTCATGCAGCGCGGCGTATCCGATCCGTCGCACGCTTCCGTTCTCCTGCGCCGTGACCACTTCCGCCTCGGGGTTCCATTTGGCGGCATGCGTCAGGAACTTGTCCAGCGTCAGCGGAAAGTCCTGCATTGATCCGTCGATCATCGGCAGCCCGCCGCCTTCGTCAAGACCGGTGAGGCGAGGCCCGCGTTCCAGTTCCATGGCTGGTCGCCCGCAGCGCGGCGCCGGCACATCGCCGCCTCGTGCAGCGTGAACATGCCGGGGGACAGCCTCGTGCTGGGCTTGGGTGCCTGGGTAAACGCCATGTAATGGCCGGCATCACCGAACGGCTGCCATTGCGGCTCACTAGTTGCGACGGGCTGACCGGTGCGCGCGAACGACAGCCAATATTCCATCATCGCGGCAGACAGCCGCCGGTCGACCACGCCATCCGGGCCCTTCGGCCACAACGGCGGCGTGTTGCCGTTGGTACCGAAGACGTAGGGGATTTCGGCAGCGTGAAAGGCGTGAAGGCCGTTCTCGCTCGCCGCCGGATAGGCATGGTCGAAATAATAAAGGTACCCTGGCCGCCCGATCGCGGTTTGGCCGATTGCCAGCCGATGCGACGTCCAGCCGTAGAGCGCGTCGCGCGTCGTCGCGAGCATCGATTCGCCGATGCTGCTCGATGGGTAAAGCCGCAGGAACGGCTCGGCGAGATCGCCATAGCGATCCTTGATCGTCGCTTCATAAGCGGCAGCATTGGCGGGGGCGGGGGGTAGCAACATGCGGAGCGAGCGCACTTCACCAGCATTATAGCCGGTCAGCACCGGAACCCGCGCTTGCTCGCCGCGGTCCCAAGTGTCGACCAGCTGGCGGGTGAGTAGCTTGCCGTCGATGGTGCCCCACGGGCCGTAGCCCTTCATCGCCGCATTCTGGGTCAGCGTTCCGGCGTCCATCTCGCGTAAGCCCGCAAGATCCTTCGCGCCCAGCGTCGTCATGATCTGCTTGCCAGCGTCTTCAGCGGCCGGAAGGCCGTGGCGGGCCTGCTTCAGTTCCGGCGCCGTAATCATGTAGGCGCTTTGCGCGATCGCCTTGTGGAACAGGCCGCGCGCCTCCGGGCTCGTCATCAGATACATGACGCTGAGTGCCCCGGCGGACTCGCCGGCGATGGTGACATTGGCGGGATCGCCGCCGAACGCCGCGATGTTGCGCTTCACCCAGCGAAGCGCTGCCATTTGATCCATCAGGCCGTAGTTGCCGGAGATGCCGTCGGGAGATTCCTTGCTCAGCTCCGGATGTGCCAAATAACCAAGGATGCCGAGGCGATAATTGATCGAGACGATGATGGCGCCGAGAGCGGCCATCCTCGCACCGTCGTACATCGCCTCATGACCATAGCCACTGACCAGCGCGCCGCCATGGATCCACACGACCACCGGCAGGTCCTTGGCGTCCTGCGGCGCCCAGATGTTGAGCGCCAGGCAGTCCTCGCTCATCCGCTGTGGCGGATTGGCGTAGATGTTCGTCCCCGGGAAGGTCGGCTGTACGCAGGCTGCAGCGAAGCCGTTCGCTGGGCGCACGTCCGTCCAGAGCTTGGCGGGCACGGGCGGCTTCCAGCGAAGCGTCCCGATCGGCGCTTCCGCATAAGGAATGCCCTTGAACACCCGCACCTTACCCTGTGTGGTACCCGCCACCGCGCCATCTGGCGCGCGGACGATGGGAGCATTGGCGGATGCAGGGCCGGCCGCTGCAGGAATGGCAGCTGCCAGCAGGGACGCCGCGAGTGCGGTGCCAGTTGATGATGTCATGCGCGCGTTTCCTCGCGGCGAAGCAGTCGCGCCAGCCACAGGAACAGCGCGATCGCGATGAGATAGAAGGGCGTCAGAGTATAAAGCGCGGTCTGCAGCGCATGGCCGTCACCCTGCGCCTTGAACCAGTCGCTCGCCTGACCGACCCACGTCGGCCCCAGACCCAGCCCGATGAAGTTCATGATCAGCAGCAGCAGCGCGCCCGACAGCACGCGTTGGTCTGGCCGTACCTCTTCCTGCACCAGCGCCACGGACGCAGAGAGGTACAAATAGTTGAACACCATGACCACCGACAGCAGCATCAGCGCCATCGGCCAGGTGGGGGCCCAGATGAAGCCGAGGTAGAATGGCATTGCGATCGCCAGCGACATCGCCGGAGCGGTCGCATAGCCAACGCGTGTGCGGCGTGCCATTCGGTCGATCACGCGGCCGGAGACGACCATGCCGCCGCCCATGCCGATGGCCAGCACCAGCGCATACCAGACGGCGACGTCGCTCAGCTCCATGCCCTTTTCGCGCATCAGGAACAGGACCGCGAAATTGCCCAGGCCATAAGTGACGAACTGGGTCGCTCCGCTGCCCAGCGCCGCCAACATCAGTACCGGATTTGTCAGGAACATGCGGACGGTGGACCAGAAGCCGGCAGGCGGCACCGCTGCAATGGCGTTGGCCCCCGCCGGGTCGGTCGCGCCGCGCGGAGGTTCCTTCATGAAGATGCGCAGCAGTACTGCAGTGACGACGCCTACGGCGCCGATGATGATGAACGGCATCCGCCAGCCGAAATGCTCGGCGATCAGCGCACCGAATGCGACGCCAATCGCAGCGCCGATTGCCGGGCCGAGATTGAAGATACCGAACGCGGCGGCGCGCTTGCCCGGCGGATAGGTGTCAGTAATGATCGCATAGGATGGCGGCACGCCGCCCGCTTCGCCGAAGCCGACGGTCATGCGCGCGATCACCAGCTGGGTGTAGTTCTGTGCCAGCCCGCAGGCGACGGTAGCGCCGCTCCAGATCGCGCAGGCCAGCGACAGCACCGTGACACGGCTGGATCGATCCGCCAGCCAGCCCACCGGGATCGCGATGAAGCAATAGAACATCGCGAAATACAAGCCGCCGATGAGGCCCAGCTGGCCGTCTGTAACGCCGAGCGAGTCTTGGATCGGCTTGGCGACAATGCCGATCAACTGGCGATCGAGGAAGTTCAGCACATAGACGAACGTCAACGTCGCCAGCACGAAGGCCGGCCGCTGCGCACGGGGGCTCGCCCCGTGCGCTTCAACCGCCGCGCTGGTGGCCGCGGTCATCGATCAGATCCCGTAGCCGAGGCGGATCCCCACGGTCCTCGGCCGCAATGTGCCGAAGCGGCTGACGAGGAACGCCTCCGGATGGATGTAAGTGATCGAATGATCATCGAAGACGTTCTCGACATACAATTGCCCCGTCCATGCACCACGTTTCACGCCAAGGTTGACGTTCACGTTCACATATTCGTCGGTCTTGCCGAACGTTGACAGGCGGAGGTTCGGATTGCCGGGCGTGTTCGGGAAGGAACTGTTGTACGATCCCACATATTGCGCGTTCACCGCGAACGTGCCCTTGGTGCTTTCGCCAAGATCAAAGCCGATCGAGGTATAGGCTGCGCCCTGCAGCCGCGGCGCTGACAGGCGATGTCCCAGCACCGCGCCGGAAATCGCTGCCTCTTCCGGCGTCAGCTTTGTGATCTTGGAATCATTGTATGCCGCATTGAAGCCGATGAAGACGTCAGTGGCGGGGATGATCCCCATCTCCACCTCGAAGCCCTTGCTGCGCGCCGCGCCAATGTTGGTGGCGAACTGCACCGAGTCCGACACGCGGTTGGCCTGCGCCTGGATATTGCTCCAATCGATCAGGTACGCGGCGACGTTCATCGTCACGCGTCCGTCGAGCCAGCGGCCCTTTGCGCCGATCTCATAGCTTTCGAGCCGGTCCGACGATGCGCCATTGGGAATGATGATGTCATTCTGGTCGACGACGCTCGCGCGGCCTGCGAAGGCGTTGACGATCGGCGCACGAAAGCCGGTGGAGAAGGTGGCATAGGTCGTCACCGTGTCCGTCGGCTTGAAGGAGGCGCTCGCCTTCCACTGCGGCTTCTGGCCTTTCGCCTTCACACCCTCGGCCGCTTCGTACGCGGGGAAGCGATTGAATGGCAGGTTGCGCACGTTCCCCAGCGCAAGCTGCAGATAGTTCAGGTCGACCCCGAACTCTGGATACGTCGCCATCGCGAGATAGCCGCCGGCTTCGGTGAACGCCTGCGCCGAGATGCGGCCATAACGCATGCCGCCCGTCAGCCAGAAGCGATCGGAGAAGCGATACGTCAGCTCGCCGAATCCGGCGAGTTCCTCGTTGATCTGGTGCGTGTACTGCTTCTGGTAATATTGGTCCGGCAACCCAGCCATGCCGCGCGCGGCCAGGAACTCCGGGTTCGAACGATAGAGGAAATCAGTATCGCGGCGACGCTTCAGGTAGAAACCGCCCAGCGTGAACTGCAGCGGCCCATCCAGCGTCGAAACAAAGCGCGTCTCCTGCACGAACACCTTGTCATAGGCATTCGCATCGAGCCCGAAGGCGATCGGCGCGCCCGGGAAGGAGCCTGCCGGGAAGGTGCCGGCGAGATCCAGCCAGAAGCGCTGGTCGAAGTCAGAGAAGGTCGAGGAACTGGTCAGACGTGCGAAATCGAACTCGTAATCGATCGTCGCGTTGGCGATCAGCTGCTTGCCGGTGAACCGGTCCGGCTGGTCGGAGATACGCTTCTCGCGGCCGAGCGACGGGCTGGTGAGCGATGAGTCCTTCGGGTCGCTGTCTTCGTAGGAGCCGAGCAGCTTGATCGACAAACGATCGGTCGGCTTCCACAGCATCGTCAGCCGGCCCCCCCAGTCCACGAGCGTGTTAGAATTGCGCACGCCGGTCCCGACGTTGTCGAGATAGCCTTCTTCATGGCGGTAAAAGCCGACGCCGCGGATCGCGAGCTTGTCGCTGACGATCGGCACGTTGACCATCAGGTTGTAGCGCTGGCGCAGGCTGTCGGAGCCGGTCAGGCCGATGTCGACGAGCGCCGACGTGTCGAAATGATTGAGATCCGGGCTCTTGGTCAGGATGCGCATCGCGCCCGACAGGGACCCCGAACCGAACAGTGTGCCCTGCGGACCGCGCAGGAATTCGACGCGTTCGACGTCGAAAAGGTTCGGATCGACAACGGTAGTGTTGCCGATCGTCGAGACCGGCAGCTCGTCAATGTAAACGGCGACCGAGCTTTGCAGATTGGCGTTATAGCCGTTTGTCGCGATGCCGCGGGCGGTGAAGTTGTTGAAATTCTGCGTTGGGCGGTTGAGCACGACGCCCGGGGTCTCGCGTGCGATCCCTTCGAAGCCGACAATGCCTTTTTCGGTCAGCTCCTGCTGCTGAAACGCGCTGACGCTGATCGGCACGTCCTGAATACGCTCGGCCCGGCGCGTCGCCGTGACGTAAATGTCGCCGGAATCGATCGCATCATCGCTCGCGCTAGCCGTCAGATCGCCCGCAGGCTGATTAGTGCTGGCCTGATCGGTCCCAACCTGATCTGAAACCGGCGCGTCCTGCGCAGCTGCCGGTGCAATTGAGATAAGCGTCATCGCCGCAGCGGACGCCAGCAACATGGCCCTCATCGATCCCCTCCCTAAACCCAAGCCTGAGCTTGTTGGGTTTCTGGGTGCCCGAAATGGTTACATGTGTCAACACTCACTCTCTCGAGCGTGAGTATCTGAACTGGCTCGACGGTCGGGGCAGGCTTCGTGTAGGAATCGGTCGTCGCACATCAGCGTCGACGTTCGCGGCACCTATCGGGTCGCCGACAGTTGCCGCCGTGGCTTAAGATCTTTCGACCACAAGCGAGGTATCGTGGCGCCCACCCTTACTTTCATCAGCCATGATGCTTTCGCGGCGGATGTGCGTGCGCTTGCAGCGGCGCTGACGGCCACGCCTGACTGGCAACCCAGCCTGCTCATCGGCATGGGGCGCGGCGGCTTGGTTCCCGCCGTGTATCTAAGTCATGCAGCCGATCTGCCGATGATCTCCTGTGACTTGTCGAGCCACGCGACGGCGTTCGCGGATGCGACGCTAGCGCGGCTCGCGGAGCGCACGCGCGACGGCACCCGGCTTCTCTTCGTGGACGATATCAACGACAGCGGCCGCACCATCGGCCTGTTGCGCCGCCGCCTCTCCGATTTCGACGCAGCGCCGGGCAGCGTCCGCTTCGCGACGTTGCTGGACAATGAGGTGTCGGCCGAGCGGGTCGAATATTGCGCCAGAACCATTGATCGCCGTGTGGTCAAGGATTGGTTCGTCTTCCCATGGGAGGCGCTCGCATCGAAAGAGGCAATTGCGGAGGACGCAGCAGAGGTTCCGGAACGAATTCAGTAGCGCAGAGCATCCCGCGCCGATTCGAGTCGCCAGATCGTGGCAGAGCGAATGGCTTCGCAAGGTTGCAGGATGGTCGATCGGAGATGAGGCTGGTTCGAGTTGTCGGCGGGGCGCTGCGTCTCGAGCCGGGCGTCGGCAAACGGCGCCATTGGCCGGCGGCGCGGGCTGGACCGATCCGCGTCATTCAGATAACCTGCGGTCTGAATCTGGGTCGACCGTTTTCTCTCGATCGTCGGCGTCCGGTCAGACGCCGGATTGGAAGGCCAGACCTCTGGCGCCACCTTTTGCCCCGGCTTGTCCCGTCGACCTGCCTCGCTCGTGCAAGGTAATTAGGCCGCAGCCGGACGCACCGCAGCCGCGACTTTTGGCGTACTTGCGGTGACTGCAATGCGCTCCCTACGCCCGAGCTTCTTGCTGCGGAGATCGTCACGATGCGCCTTCTTCCCCATCTGCTTTGCCTAGGCAGCGCGGTCTCGATCAGCCCGGCCGTGATCGCGCAGACGATTCCTGCCGACGCGGCAAGCGCGTCCGAAATCCGCGCCCGCGTCGCTGTGCTTGCCGAGAGGATGGGCGCCAGCAGCTTTGCCTATGATCCATTGTTGATGGATGGCGAGACGGTCGCCGCGCTGGAGTATTGGAAGGCACCGGGAAAGCCGGCAGTTCACCCTGATGCGGCCGAATATGCCATTGTCATCGAAGGCGCGGGGACGCTGGTCTCGGGCGGTACATTAGTGGCGCCCCGCACGACCAAGCCAGGGCTGGTCGAGGGACGCCGGATCGAGGGTGGCACATCCCGAACACTGTCTCCGGGAGACATTATCTTGATCCCCGCCGGCGTGCCGCACTGGTTCGGGATCGAGGGCAAACTAGTACTGCTGGGAATGAAACTGCCGCGGCTGGCATCGGCGGATCAGCCCGCGAAGCGCTGACCAAATCATGTTGCCTGATCCGCGATTGCGACAATGCGGCTGAAGCCATGATATGATTTGATGATGATGAAGCCAGCAATCACGATCCGGCGCGCTCAGGCGGCCGACTTTCCGACTCTAAAGCTGGTGCTGCGTGAAACCTTCACGAGCACGTGGGAGCCAGAGGTGACGAGCGAAGCGGCTGCCCGCTACCTGGACAGGTCGGTCGAATATGTTGAGGAGCGCGGCCACTTGTTTTGGGTCGCAGTTCGCGAGGCTGCGGTCGTTGGCCTTCTCGATTTCCATGCGAACTTCGTCCACGCGCTGCATGTCCGCCCGTCGGTCGCGCGTGCCGGCGTCGGCACCATTCTCATGGAAAAGGCGGAGGCCGAGATTGCCGCCGCCGGCTTCCCTTCCGCCCGCCTCGAAACGGATACGTTCAACAGCCGAAGTCGCGCCTTTTATGCTCGCCGCGGTTATCGCGAGATCGATGAATATCCCGATCAGGAATGGAACAGCGGCCTGACGACCCTTCTGCTGGAAAAACAGCTAGCCTGACGGTCACTTACCCAGCGCACCAAGACGACTGGTATGGGAGTGGTTGATGCAAGCTGCGACGCTCAGGCGCCGCCTGCGTCCAGCCATTCCAGCGCCATGCGGCACAAGTCCGGCGGAGCTGCGCTCGATCGTAACGTCAGCACTGCCTCGTCAGCCGTTGGTCGCTCCAGTGTCGCCAACTGACTGTTGAGGAGGCTCGCGGGCATGTAGTGGTCCGTTCGGTCGGACAATCGGCGCACCAGTTCATCGCGATCATTATCGAGCAATATGAAGCGCATATGCCCTCCGGCCGCGGCTGCCAGTCGCTCGCGATAGGATCGACGTAACGCCGAGCAGGCCGCCACGGCGCAACCGTTTGTCGCCGCCGCTTCGCCCAGAGCATGCCCAACGCGATCAAGCCATGGCCAGCGATCGGTATCGTCCAGCGGCTGTCCCGCGCTCATCTTTGCGATCGCGGCTGCGTCGTGGAACTCATCGCCCTCGAGAAACGGGCAACCGAGCGCATCGGCTAATAGCCTGCCGAGCGTCGACTTGCCGCTGCCGCTGACGCCCATGACCACGATCGCCATCGGCGCGTTCCTGTTCGCGACTTGTTGGTCCACGTCGGCACCCCGCTGGCTTGCCCGCCCATCACCGGACGACGAGTGGGTTCGCCGCCTGACTAGCTGCGGCTCTCGCGTGCCGGAACTACGACCATGGTCGCGGATGCTCTGCCACCCGGCGCGGCTTATCAACTCGTCCATGGGGCGGCGGCACGTATCACTCGTACATAGGAGGGAGAATGCGGACCACGGCTCTACTGGCGACGACGCTGCTGACGCCGGCTCTCTCGACGTAAATCGCGTCTACGATCTCTCGACTTGTTGAACGCGGGTTTCAACGTCGACAATCTGTTCGACCGCGATCCGCGACCTTCACCGCAGAGCAACACCGGTATGGCATCAACCAGCAACTCTATGACATCACTTGCCGTGTTTATCGCGCAGGCGTCCGCTTCAAGTTCTAACCGCTGGGCAGCCGGGTTCGGCTGCCGCTGATCCCCCAACTGTCCCGGCGCCCCGGCCGGGACACTTTTTTATCAAGGAGGCCGGCGTGAAGCGTCGCATTGTTTGCACCATGGCGGCGTTCGCCGCAGCGCTCGTCGCGAGCACTTCTGCTCTGGCGCAGGCTTCCGCTTTTCTCGCCGCGCCGAACGACGCGCGTGCTACCACAGTTCGCGGCATTGGGGATGGGCGGGCGGACGACACCGCAGAGATCCAGCGCGCGATCGACGAAGCTGCGGACCAGGGTGGCGGTGGCATCGTGTTCCTGCCTGAAGGCACCTATCGGATCACGCGCACCGTCTACATCTGGCCGGGCGTGCGACTGTTCGGCGTCGGGAATGCGCGGCCCAAGATCGTACTTGGGGACCGCACCCCCGGCTATCAGCGCGGGCTTGCGAACATGATCATTTTCGCGGGCGCACGGCGGGTCGAGCCGGGGCAGGTGCGCGTCCCGTTCCCGCCGCCCGGCAGCGTGCCGTTCGATCCAAACATTGCAGACGCCAACCCGACCACGTTCTACTCCGCGATGAGCAATGTCGATATCGTGATTGGAAAGGGCAATCCGGCTGCCGTCGCCATTCGCTTCCACGTCGCGCAGCACGCCTTCGTCAGCCACATGCGGTTCGATCTCGGCTCCGGCCTCGCCGGGCTCTATCAAGTCGGCAACATTGGCCAAGACTTGCATTTCCGCGGTGGCCGCTACGGTATACTGACCGAGAAGCCGTCGCCCGCATGGCCTTTCGCACTGATCGACGCGACTTTTGACGGGCAGCGTGACGCGGCGATCCGGGAGCACGAAGCGGGCCTCACATTGGTCAACGTCTCGATCCGCGACACGCCAGTCGGGGTCGACATCGACAAGGGCTATGGCGACTGGCTTTGGGGCAAGGATGTCCGCTTCGAGAATATCGGCAAGGCGGCAGTCGTCATCTCGAACGAGAACAACGTCTATACGCAGATCGGGTTCGAGAACGCGCTTGCCAGTGGCACCCCGGTCTTCGCCCGCTTTCGCGAGAGCGGCCGGACGGTTGCCGGGCCCAGTGCCTCCTACAAGGTAAGCGCATTCAACTACGGCCTCGCCGTGCCGGCGCTGGGCCGGATGGGAACGTACAAGACGGTGATGGACGCATCGCCGCTACCGGCGCTGCCAGAGCGCCGCGCCCCTGCGATCCGCGCACTTCCGCCCACCAGCGAGTGGCGCAATGTTAGGCTGGATGGTGCCAAGGGCGACGATCGCACCGACGATACCGCGGCCATCCAGCAAGCGATCAGCGGCAATCGCGTCGTCTATTTTCCGGCCGGCCGCTACGTCGTCACCGATACGCTGAAGCTGCGGCCGGACAGCGTCCTCATCGCCCTGCATCCGAACCTGACGCAAATCATCCTGCCGGATGGTACGCCCGCATTTCAGGGTGTCGGCACGCCGAAAGCATTGGTGGAAACGGCGCGGGGCGGAGACGCGATCGTTTCCGGCCTCGGGCTCTTCACCGGCGGCATCAACCAGCGCGCGACGGCCTTGCTGTGGATGGCCGGCGAGAATTCGCTGGTCGACGACGTCAAGTTCCAGGGTGGCCACGGCACCGACCTAGCCGGCGGTAAGCGCTTCAACCCCTATAACGCAACTGCAACCGGCGATCCCGATCCGGCCAAGCGCTGGGACGCGCAATATCCGAGTCTGTGGGTTACACGGGGCGGGGGCGGCACGTTCAACAATATCTGGACCCCGAACACCTATTCGCAGGCGGGCTTCTACGTCTCCGATACCGAAACGCCCGGCCACCTCTATCAGATGTCAGCCGAACATCATGGCCGGGTCGAGATCGCGCTCAACCGCGTCGCGAACTGGGAGTTGCTCGCGCCACAAACCGAAGAGGAGGGCGGGGAAAGTCGCGATGCGGTGGCGCTGGAGATCCGCGACTCCCGCGACGTCTTGGTCGCCAATCTCCACGCCTATCGCGTGACCCGCACGAGCAAGGCGAAGCCGGCGGCCGTGACGCTCTACAACAGTCGCAACATCCGCTTCCGCAATGTCCACGTGAACGCCGAAAGCGGGCTCGGCACCTGCGACGAGAATGGCTGTGCGACCTATTTGCGCGCGAACAAGTTCCCGTACGAAAATGCCATCGTCGACGTGCCAAGCGGGCTCCAGGTGCGCGAGCGCGAGTTCGCCATGCTGGACATCGGATCGGAGCTGCCGGCAGCCCCTACGCCAGCCCGGATTGGCGAAGGCGTGGTCGAGAAGCTCGCCGGTGGCTTCGATGCGCTGGGCGGCGCAGTCACGACGCCGGATGGCACGCTTTATTTCGTGGATCGCACGCAGCAGCGCATCTTTCGCTGGGACGAAGCGCGCGGCCTCGGCATTGAGCGCGATAACACGCTCGACGCGATCAACCTTGCCGCGGACCAGTCCGGCAACCTGCTGGTTCTCTCCGCCTCGGGGCGCAACGGCACGGTCTACAGCTTCCGCCCTGGCTCGCCCGAGACCGAGCTCACGGTGTTGCCAGCGACGCCGGCCCGGCCGCTTGGCGAGGCGCGCATCGCACTGCCGGGCAACTGGTGGAACAATGGCGAGTTCAAGGACCAACTCGACACGAAGACGCTGCAGTTCCCGACGCTGGCGGAGATGTTCGCCCGCGATGTTGCGGTGCCCCCCGCCCAGCAATATGTCTCGACGGATGGCAGCATTGTCCTGCCTGCCTATCGTGTGTTCCAGCAGGGGCCAGCTGATTTCCGCGCACGTCGTTTCTCCCCGATGCTCGATACCTATGGCTTCGTCGCCGGACAGCCAGGCGGCCGCGTGCACGTCAGCAATGCGTCAGAGGCGCGGACATATAGCGCGCTGGTGACTCCGACCGGTGCGCTTACGGATCTGAAGGTCTTCGCGGATCGCGGCGGCGAGAGCGTCGCAACCCATCCTGACGGACGCGTGTTCATCGCCAACGGGCAGATCTTCGTTCACGACAAGGACGGGCGTGAGATCGGGCGGATCGATATGCCGGAACGGCCGATCCAGCTGGTCTTTGGTGGGGCCGATGGGCGCACCTTGTTCATGCTGGCGCATGGCGGGCTCTATCGCGTCCGCCCGTAACTTTGACGCCTGGAGAGGGAGAGGGCGATGATCGAGTGGAACAGGCGAACCGTGCTGCAGGGCATCGGTGCGGGCGTGGCGAGCGTCGCGCTGCCGGCGGGTGCTAAGGCTCAGGCGGGCGCGCCGCCGCGCAAGCTAGGCTATGCGATCGTCGGCCTTGGCAGCTACGCCACGCGGCAGATCATGCCGCGGCTGAAGGACTGCGAGTTCGCCCGGCTCACCGCGCTGGTCAGCGGCACGCCCGAGAAGCTGGAGCGCTTTGGCAGCGAATATGGCGTGCCTAAGACGCATCGCTACAGCTATGCCGATTACCATCGGATCCGCGACAATCCGGATATCGACATCGTCTATGTCGTGCTGCCCAACTCGATGCACGCCGAGTATTCGATCCGGGCAAGCCAAGCCGGCAAGCATGTGATGTGCGAGAAGCCGATGGCGGTTTCCGCGACAGAAGCAGAGGCGATGATCGCGGCGGCGCGCAAGGCGGACCGCAAGCTGATGATCGGGTATCGCAGCCATTTCGAGCCGTACAATCAGCGGGCGATCGCGCTGGTGAAATCCGGGTTTGTCGGGCGGCCGACGCTGATCACCGCGGAACACGGGTTCAATGCGCAGCCGAACCAGTGGCGGCTCGACCGGCCGTTGTCGGGCGGCGGTTCGCTGATGGACATCGGCATCTACAGCCTCAACGCGGCGCGCTATCTTGCCGGTGAGGAGCCGGTGGAAGTGGTCGCCACCGAGGCGACCGATCGTAATGATCCGCGTTTCCGAAACGTAGAGGATCGCATTGATTTCCAGATGAAATTTCCGTCGGGCGTGATCGCCAATTGCGTGTCGAGCTATTCCTCCGGGCACAACGCCTATCGCGTGACGGGAACCAGGGGCTGGGTGGGAATGGAACCGGCGACGCCCTATGAAGGCCACCAGATGTGGACCAGACAAAACGGCAAGACCGAGCAGGTGACGCTGCCGACGCCGAAGAAGAACCAGTTCGTGGCGCAACTCGATCATTTGCCGGAGAGCATCCTGACCGGGGTGCCGCTGCGCGCGTCCGGCGAAGAGGGGCTGCGCGACATGAAGTTGATCGAGGCGATCTATCGTTCGGCCCGGGAACGGCGTGCAGTGGCGTTGGTATGACGGTTTTTCGACGGTCGGTTTTGATCGGCATTGGTTCGACTTTGGTCGCCAGTGGCGCGCGAGCGGGCACGGGTGGTACGGGAAAGATCACCCGTTTCGACGCTGCGCTCGATCAACTGCTCAATACCGCCAGTCCGATCGAGGTGATCGCGGACGGGCTGCGGTGGGCAGAGGGGCCGGTGTGGGTGCGGGAGGGCGGTTACCTGCTGTTCTCCGACGTGCCGGCGAATGTCGTCCACCGGTGGCGGAAGGGCGAGGGGGCGCGGCCGTTCCTGGCGCCGTCGGGACTCGCCGGGCCGGTCCCGGCGGGGATCCGGGAGGCGGGGGCGAACGGCCTGGCGATCGACGCGGACGGCGCACTGATCATGGCGGACTCGGGCACGCGCGCGATCGCACGCGTCGATCTGACGACGAAGCGCAAGACGATCCTGGCGGACCGGTTCGAGGGCAAAAGGTTCAACAGCTGCAATGACGTCGCGATCGCGCGCGACGGCGCGATCTATTTCACCGATCCGCCCTATGGCCTTGCCGATGGTGACGCGTCGCCGCTGAAGGAGCTGGCGTTCAACGGCGTCTATCGGGTGGTGCCCGGCGACGCGCCGCAGTTGATCGACCGCAGCCTTCGCCGGCCCAACGGCGTCGCGCTGTCGCCGGCCGGAGATCGGCTGTACGTCGCCTGCTCGGATGAAGCGGCACCGGAAATCCGCGTCTATGATCTGGGGAAGGACGGGCTGGCGACGGGACCCGGACGGCAGTTCGTCGACTTCGCCCCAGAGCATGCCCGAGGGCTGCCGGGGCTGCCCGATGGGCTGAAGGTTGCCGCATCCGGCCATCTGTTCGCGAGCGGGCCGGGCGGTATCTATGTCATCACGCCGGAGGGGCGGAAGCTGGGGCTGATCGCGACCGGCAAGGCGATCGCCAATTGCGCTTTCGGCGAGGATGGGCGCACGTTGTTCCTCGCGTCGAGCGACAAGGTGGCGCGGGTGCGGCTGAAGACGTCCGCCTGGTGAGGGAAGAGCAGATCAAGCCTATACCTAGGTAGCTATACGTAAGCAGACTGGCGGGGCCTAGATCCCCCGCCAGGGTCTCACGGCCCGATCCCGGACCATGTGCAAGCGTTGGAGCAGGCGTGACCCCTCAAGGCATGAACTCACCCCCCGCGCGCGATACGACCGCCCGCCGGCCGCGCATCCAATCGCTCGACGTGATCCGCGGTATGGCGATCCTCGGTATCCTTGCCGTCAACGCGGACGGCTTTGCCGCACCGCAATCGGCGTCGCTCAAGCCGCTGCTGTGGATGTACCCGAATGAGGGTTGGACCGCCTTTTCCTATTGGATCATGGAGACCTTCTTCCACGAGAAGTTCCTGATCATCTTTTCGATGCTGTTCGGCGTGTCGCTGTTCCTCGTCGGAGGCGACGGCAGTGATCGACAACGCAACAGGATGCTCGTCCGGCGCCTTGCCGTCCTGCTGCTGTTCGGCCTCATCCACGGCTTCGCCATCTGGTGGGGCGACATCCTGTCGCTCTACGCCGTGACCGGCTTCCTCATGGCGCTGGCCCGCGGGTGGCGGCCAAAACTGCTGCTGCTGGGCGGCATCGCGCTTTATGGCGGGATGGCGATCGCGACCATTCCGGGTGCCGCACTGCCCTTCGCCTCCCCGCAGGCCCGGCAGGACGCGATTGTGGCGATGACGCCCAAGCCGGAGGCGATCGCCGAGCGCAAGGCCGTTGTCGCGACGCGGATCGAGCAGGCGAAGGCGTCCTGGGCCGGGGCCTACAGCCTCAATGCGCAGGAGTATCGCAACCTGCTGTCGGGAGACCCGTGGCTGATCCCGTCGACGCTCGGGCTGATGATGACCGGGCTCGGGTTGTTCAAGACCGGGTTCCTAGCGGGTCGATCGAGCCGCCGGCGATACCTGATTGCGCTGGCGGCAGGCGCGGTTGCGTTGATCCCGACGGGCTGGATCGCCTGGCAGGTCGCGGTGCTGGAGCGCCCGATCCCCGGCGCGCATGGTGCGGTGCTGCTTCTGTCACCCTTTGTGTCGCTCGCTTATGTCAGTGCGCTCATCCTGCTGCTGAACGGCGGCGCGGCGCGCGTTCTGGCGCCGCTTGCCGCGGCCGGGCGGATGGCCTTCACCAACTACATCAGCCAGTCGCTGATCATGACGTCGATCTTCTACGGCGGGCGCGGCGGGGTGATGGGAGAGGTTGACCGGCCAGGGCTATGGGCGATCACCATCGCCGTCTGGGCGCTGCAGCTCGCCTGGTCCCCCTGGTGGCTGGCCCGGTTCGAGATGGGGCCGCTGGAATGGGTGTGGCGCTGCCTGACGATCGGGCGCCGTATCCCGCTGCGCAAGAGGAACGATGGGCGGCCGGGCGAACCGGTCGGGGCCTGAGCGCTGTCGCGCACCGGCTTGCATCAGGGGCGGGGGTGGATCGCCCCCTCGATGGCGGCGAGTAGCGCATCGGGGTCGATCGGCTTTGACAGGAAGGCACGCGCACCATGGCCAAGTGCCTCGTCGCGCGCCTCGTCGGTGGGATAGGCGGTCATCATGATCAACGGCTGGAGCCAGTGACGACGCGCCATTTCGCGCTGGAGCTCCAGCCCTGACATCTCGGGCATGTGCACATCGGTGACGATGCAAGACAGGGCGTCCGCCGTCAGATCACCGAGGAGATCCCGCGCGCGGGCGAAGCAGCGCGCGCCGTGGCCGGCGGAGCGCATCAGTGCGTCGAGGCTTGCCCGTACGTCAGGATCGTCATCGACGATGGCAATGAGCGCGGATCGCTGCACAGGCTGCACAGATGGGTACTCCGGAACTGCGGCGCCGGGCGCCGATACGATAGAGATGCGCGGTCGCGCATTGCCGCTCCATCAGACGGAGGTCTGATAGCGATGGGCGCTTTCGTCGCGGACGGCGAGCGCCTCCGCCATGCGCACGAGATCGGCGAGCGACTGCGCCTCCATCTTGCGCATCACGTTACCGCGGTGGATTTTCACCGTGATTTCGGAAAGCTGCAGCCGGCCGGCGACCTGCTTGTTCATCAGCCCGGCGACGACCAGCGCCATCACCTCGCGCTCACGCGGCGTGAGCCGGCTGTAGAGCCGGTGCAGCGCAGCCGTGTCGGCAGCAGCAGCGCGCCGCGCGCGATCCGCCTCCACGGCGGCCGAGACGGCATTCAGGATCTGCTCCTCGCTGAACGGCTTGGGCAGCACGTCAACCGCGCCGGCGCGCATGCCGCGCACCGTCATCGGGATATCGCCGTGACCCGTGATGAGCACGACCGGAAGCGAGTGGCCGAGCGCTGCCAGCCGGTCCTGGAAATCGAGCCCGCTTTGCCCGTGAAGCCGGATGTCGAGGAGCAGGCACGAAGCGCCGGCCAAATGCCCGCCTTCGAGGAACGCCTCCGGCGAATCGTACAGGATCACGTCGAACCCGGCCGAGCGCAGCAGGCTGCCGAGCGAGGCGCGCACGTCCGGATCGTCGTCGATCACGCAGATGCAAGGCGTTGTCGTCATGTCGTCAGCTCGCTGTTTCGAGCGGCGGGCAACCGGAAGGTGAAGGTTGCGCCGCTTTCGGGGTTGTTGGCGGCGAGCAGCCGTCCGCCATGCCGCTCGATGATCGAGCGGCAGATCGACAGGCCCATGCCGAGCCCGGCCGGCTTGGTGGTGAAGAAGGGCGCGAACAGCGCCTCTGGATCGCCCTGGATGCCGGTGCCGCAGTCGCTGACGTTGACGATCACCTCGCCATCCTCGGCGACGGCCTTCACGCACAAGGTGCGCGCGTCATCGGGCAGCTCCATCATCGCCTGCTCGGCGTTCAGCATCAGGTTCATCACCACTTGCTGGATCTGGATCGGATCGCCTTTGACGGGCGGGAGCTCGGGCGCGATGTCGAGCTGCAGCCCGACGCCGTTCGCGTTGAGATCGAGGCTGAGCAGCGCGGCCGTTTCCTCGACCAGTCGGCCGAGCGACATCAGTCGCTGCTGCGGCTGGCTGTTGCGGGCGAGCGCCCGGACGCGGGCGATCACGTCCGAGGCGCGGCCGCCGTTGGCGGCGATCTGCTCCAGGCACGTGATTGCCTCAGCCGTCTCGGGCACGTCGCGGTTCAGCCAGCGCTTGCCCGACATGGCATAGGCCATGATGGCGGAGAGCGGCTGGTTCACCTCATGCGCGATCGAGGCGGCAAGCTGCCCCAATGTCGTCACGCGCGAAACATGAGTGAGCTCCGCCTGTGCCTGTTTGAAGCGAGCCTCGGCGCGGCGCCTTTCGGTGACGTCCATCGCCATCAGCAGCACGCGCTGCCACTGGCCGTCACTGGGGGGCAGGGTGACGTGGACCACCACGTCGACCAGATCACCCTGCGCGGTGCGGAAGCGCGCCTCTTCCACGATCGTCGTCTCGCCGCGGATCAGCGCCGCGATGATGCGGCCGAACGCAAACTCCGCCGCCGGTGTTAGGTGATCGGCGATGGTGTTGCCGATCAGCGCGGCGCGATCGTCAAGGCCGAACATCGTCGCGGTTGCATCGTTCGCATCGCGAATGATGCCGCTGCGCGCCGCCTCCTGCAGGACCCGGTGATCGTGCAGTTCGCCCGATCGCAAGGTGCGATACGCGTCGGACCAGTCCTCTTCCCAGATTGGCAGCGCGGCGGCGTTGAAGATCGTGCGGTAGCGAAGCTCGGACTCGCGCCGCGACTTGGCGATCTTCTGGTTGCGCAGGCACAGCAGGGTGGTGATGCCGATCGCCACCAGGCTGACCGCTAGGCGCACCGCGGGTGAGCCGAACGGCTCGTACAAATGGCTGATGAGATAACCCGCAAGCGCCAGCCAGATGACGAACAGGGAAGTGCCGATGATGAGCAGGGGGCGTTGCGTGCGCGCGATCAGCAGCACGACGGTGGTGTAGAGGACGGCGACCGCGCCCTGCAGCGGGCTCAGAACGTCGAGCAGGAAGATGACCAGCGCGAGCAGCATGGCCGCGCCGCCGTACACCCGCTGAAGCAAGCGTTGGCCTGAGGGGTCCTCCCGCATCATCGCCTCCATCAGCCCGGCTACACGGCCGAGCGGAGGGAGGCTGACGCGAGGTTCGTCGATGCGCAACCGGCAATCACCCGTAGCGGACGCAGGCGGTGCCGGGATGAACTCTGCCGGTGCCGCGGATGGCGGATCGATGCTGACGGAACCGCTTTCCGCCCGGTCGCGCAGTTCGGCGTCGGTCATAGCGGCACGCGCAGGATGAAGCGGGTGCCGGGCTGTTCGTCCGCCCAGGTCAACCGGCCGCCGATCCGCGCCGACATCATGGTGATGAGCTGCATGCCGAGGCTGGGGGACTGGGCGCCTGCCTCCGCAGAGAAGCCGCATCCGCGATCTGCCACCTGGAGCACGTATTCGCCGCGCTCGCGGCGCAGGGTGACGTGCACCTCGCCCGGCTCATCGGCGCGATAGGCGTGCTTCCAGGCATTGGCGACCAGCTCGGACGTGATCACGCCGATTGCGGTGGCGCTGGCGGTTGCCACTTCAACCGGGTCCGCCGTCAGATGCACCCGGCGGCCCTGCGCGGGGTCCGCGAAGCTTTGCTCCAGTCCGGTCACGATCGCGCGGAGATAATCGTGGAGCGCCACGCGGTCGGCCCGGCGCGTCTGGTGCAGGTGGCGATGGAGGCTCGCCATGGCGGCGATGCGGTGCGTCGTCATGTGCAGAACGTCGCGCGCGACCTCGTCGGTCAGGTTGCGCGCGGCGAGCGCGATCATCTGGATCAGGAGCTGGAGGTTATTGGCGATCCGGTGATTGCTTTCGTCCACCATGTCCGGTTCGCGCAGCGCCGGGAGGACGATGCACTCGGCTGATGGATCGGCAGCGATGGTGTCCATGATCGTCAGCCCCCAGGCGTTATGGTGTCGCCATCATCGCGCGGGGGCGGACGCTGGTGGAATCATACGCTGGTTTACGTTGGCGGCGGGCTAGCCGGCGGTTCCACATTGCCGGGCGACCTGCTGCGCGATGGTGCGGAAGTTCATCGTGATGACGCTGCGATCATCGGGACGCGTGGCAAGCGAGATGCGGGCGACGGGGCCCGGGCCGCTGATCGACAGGTAATGCACGCCGGGGAGCCGCGCGCTCGCCAGTTCGGACGGGATAATCGACACGCCAAGCTCGACCGCGACGAGGTTCGCGATCGAGGTGATCT
This sequence comes from Sphingomonas sp. 179-I 2A4 NHS, assembly GCF_045369135.1. Classification (NCBI taxonomy): domain Bacteria; kingdom Pseudomonadati; phylum Pseudomonadota; class Alphaproteobacteria; order Sphingomonadales; family Sphingomonadaceae; genus Sphingomonas; species Sphingomonas sp. 179-I 2A4 NHS. The sequence goes on from NZ_JBIQFL010000004.1 coordinate 267,470, forward strand.
GGGGCGCGACCTGCTCGACGAGTGGATCGAGACCCGCATCACGACAGACCTCGATCAGTTCGTCGTAGAGGCCGGGGCCGAGGACGCGGGAGAAGAGGATCAGCGGCTCGCCCTCCAGTTCGCGCAGCGTCGCTGATGCGCGGCCGGCGAGCCGGTGTTCGGCGGGCACGACGATCGCCATCTTCGCTTCGGCAAGCGGCAGCACGGAAAAGGCGGGGGGCGGCTCCTTGCCGGGGCGGAAGAAGGTGGCGTCCAAGCGGCCTTGCCCGAGACGGACCAGCAGTTCGGCGCTGTTCAGTTCCTCCAGCACCATTTCCACCTCGGGATAGGCGCGGCGGAAGGTGCGCAGCGTGGTGGGGATCAGCGGATTGAACGTCGTCGAGCCGGTATAGCCGACGCGCAGCAGGCCGACTTCGCCGCGCGCGCCGCGCTTTGCCATGCGGACCGCGCGGTCGAGGCGCTCGAACACGGCGGGGACGGCGGCGAGGAAGGCGTGGCCGGCCTCGGTAAGCTCCGCGCCCTTGGGCGTGCGGCGGAACAGCGGCGTGCCAAGCTCGCGCTCGAGATCGCGGATCTGCGAGCTGAGCGGCGGCTGCGCGATGCCCAGCCGCTCGGCGGCGCGGCGGAAGTTGAGGTCGTCAGCGACCGCCAGGAAGTAGCGAAGGTGGCGAAGCTCCATCCGCGAAATGATACGCCGGACGTATCAACAATAATATTCGATATATTGGACGGTTTGGCGGCCTCTTCCCAACTTGCCGGCACCGCCCGGGAGCGCCGTGTTGATGGCGCCGGGCTCCAAAATTCAGAAACAGAGGCTCTTATGATTACCGTTTACAATCCCGCTGACGGATCGGTGGTCGGTGAAGCGCCGCAGATGGATGCGGCCGCGGTTCGCGCGGCGGTCGACCGCACCTGCGCTGCCTTCCCGGTCTGGTCGCGCCAGCTCGCCCGCGATCGCAGCGCGCTGCTGCGCCGCTGGTTCGATCTGGTGAGTGCCGACCGGCGCGCCTTTGCCGAGATCATGGTGAAGGAAAATGGCAAGTGCCTGTCCGAGGCGCTGGGCGAGATCGACTACGGCCTTGGGTTCATCGAATGGTATGCCGAGGAAGCCAAGCGGGTCTACGGCGACACGATCCCCAGCCATGCGGCGGGGGCGTCCGTCCTTGTGACGAAGGAGCCGGTTGGGCCGACCGCGGCGATCACGCCGTGGAATTTCCCGTTCATGATGATCTGCCGCAAGATCGCGACCGCTCCTGCGGCGGGCTGCACGATGATCATCAAGCCGTCTGAAGAGACGCCGCTCACCGCCTACAAGCTGCTGGACTACGCCCGGCAGGCCGGCATTCCGGAGGGCGTGTTCGAGATGGTGACGGGGGACCCGAAGGAGATCGGCGAGATCTTCATCTCCGATCGGCGCATCCGCAAGATCTCGTTCACCGGATCGACCGCGGTGGGCAAGCTGCTTGCCAGCGCAAGCGGCGCGACGCTGACGCGGATGACGCTGGAACTGGGCGGAAACGCGCCGTTCATCGTCTTCGATGACGCGGACTTCGATGAAGCAGTGGCGGGCGCGGTGGCGGCCAAGCTGCGCAATTCCGGCCAGGTGTGCATCTCGCCCAACCGCTTCTACGTCCAGGACGCGATCTATGACCGCTTCGTCGCGGCGATCGCCGAGAAGGTCTGGGGGATCGAAGTGGGCGACGGAATGCGGGAGGACTTCGTCGTCGGGCCGATGATCAATCAGGCCGGCGTCGACAAGGTCGCGGCGCTGGTGGCGGATGCCTGCGATCACGGCGCGCGGGTGCTGACCGGCGGCAAGCTCGATGCGCTGGGCGGCCTGTTCTACGAGCCCACTGTCCTTGCGGACATGGATGAACGCGCCAAGGCTGCGCAGACCGAGATCTTCGGCCCGGTGCTGCCGGTCTATCGCTTCACCACCGAGGAAGAGGTGATCAGCCGCGCGAATAACACCGATTATGGCCTGGTCGCCTACGCTTATACCCGCGATCTCGGACGCGCCTTCCGCCTTTCCCGTGAACTCGAGGCGGGGATGGTGATCCTCAATTCCGGTTCGGTCGGCACCGCTTCGGTTCCGTTCGGCGGGGTGAAGGAATCGGGCTACGGCCGCGAGGGCAGCCATTACGGCATCGAGGAATATGTGGACGTCAAATACGTCCTGATGGCGGGGCTGGATCGCCGTCACTGAGCGCGGCCGCGCCCCGGCTACCACCCGCAACCAAGGTATAAGTTACCAACCTCGTAAACCTGATCTACCTATCAGTTGGTAGGCAACAAAGAGGAGGCCGTCATGGCCGCAACCAACGTTCGACTTCCGGCTGCCGATGCGAACGCAGCATGGCTCAAAACCTACTACTTCCTGCGCTTTGCGGTGGCGGCCGCGTGGGTGGCCGTTGCCTTCACGCTGGCTGCGCACATGCCGACGCTCGCAGCGGTGATGCTGATCGCTTATCCGACGTGGGACGCGGCCGCGAACTATATAGATGCGCGGCACAGCGGCGGACTGGGGCGCAATCCGACACAGTTGCTCAACGTCGTCGTCAGCACGCTCACCGCCGTGGCGGTCGCGGTCACGCTGCGTCAGTCGATGAACAGCGTGCTGGTGGTATTCGGCGTCTGGGCAGGTTTTGCCGGCGTCCTCCAACTGGCGACGGCTGCACGCCGGTGGCGCTCCTATGGTGCGCAATGGGCAATGATCCTGAGCGGGGCACAATCGGCACTGGCCGGTGTCTTCTTCGTCAAGATGGCCGCGGGCACGATGCCGATCGGGATCACGACCGTCGCGCCTTATGCCGCCTTCGGCGCCTTCTACTTCCTCGTTTCCGCTGTCTGGCTGACGGTGACTGGCGCGCGCGCCTCGGCGCCGCACCAGGTGCCGTCCCGCTGATCCGGGTCGGGAGGCGCCCCGCGTTTAGCCCCCTGAGCGCGCTACGCCCCCGCCGTGCGCTGCCGCCCCTTATTTCCTCGAGGGGCGGCAGCGCACGAAGCTTCAGACAGGAAAGGAGCCCCTCTTGTCGAACGACATCATCTATCGCGCCACTGCCACGGTGCTGGACGCCCATACCGGCACCGCGGCCACCGAGGACGGCGCGCTGGAGGTGCTGCTGACGGGGCCGGGGACGCCGGGCACCAATGCCGAGCAACTGTTCGCGACCGGCTACGCCGCCTGCTTTCTCACCTCGCTTCAACGCGTGGCGACGCAGCGCAGGGTCACCCTTGTCGCGGGCACGCTGGTGACGGCGACGATCGGCATCACGCAGCCCTACCTCGGCGGGTTCCCGCTGAAGGCAACGATCCTTGCCACCATGCCGACGATCGACCGCACGATGGCGGAACAACTCGTTGCGGCGGCGTACGAAATATGTCCCTATTCGACGGCGACGCGCGGCAACATCGACGTGGCTCTGGATGTTGCCTGAGCTGACCGGCGGTTTGGCCGGGGGAGGTCTTCCGACATGACGAGCGAACGGCAGTATGACGCGATCATCATCGGCGCAGGCCAGGCGGGCCCGCCGCTCGCCGGCCGCCTGAACGACGCGGGCAAGCGCGTCGCGATCATCGAGCGGCATCTCGTCGGCGGCACCTGCGTCAACACCGGGTGCAAGCCGACCAAGACGCTGGTGGCGAGCGCCTATGCGCTCCACACCGCGCGGCGCGGCGGGGACTATGGCTTCACGCTGGGCGGCGAGCCGGCGGTCGACATGACCGCGACGGCGGCGCGGGCACGCAAGGTGATCCTCGATTCCCGCAGCAGCAACGAGACGTGGCTGGAAGGCATGCCCAATGTCACGCTGATCCGTGGCCATGCGCACTTCGTGGCGGAGCGGACGATCGAGGTGAACGGCGAGCGCCTGACGGCGCCGCAGATCTTCATCAACGTCGGCGGGCGGGCGGTGCTGCCCGATATGCCCGGCATCGACCAGGTGCGCGTCCTCACGAACAGCGACATGGTCGCGCTGGACGAGTTGCCGCGCCACCTCGTCGTCGTCGGCGGCAGCTATATCGGGCTCGAGTTCGCGCAGATGTACCGCCGCTTTGGCGCCGAAGTGACGGTGGTCGAGCGATCGGACCGGCTGATCGCGCGGGAGGATTCGGACGTGTCGGACGAGGTGCGCGCGATCCTCGAGCGCGAAGGGATTCGCGTGCGCACCGGTGCGGAATGCATCGGCTTCGCGCCGCATGGCGAGGACGTGTCGGTCACGGTCAGCTGCCGTCAGGACGATGCGCCGGCGATCGGCAGCCATGTGCTGGTGGCGGTCGGGCGGCGGCCGAATACCGACGATCTCGGGCTCGACGTCGCCGGCGTCGCGACCGACGAGCGCGGCTACATCAAGGTCGATGACGGGCTGGAGACCAATGTCCCTGGCATTTACGCGCTGGGTGATTGCAACGGCCGCGGCGCCTTCACCCATACTGCGTACAACGACTTCGAGATCGTCGCTGCCAACCTGCTCGATGGCGAGCAGCGAAAGGTGAGCGATCGGCTGCCGGGCTATGCGCTGTACATCGACCCGCCGTTGGGCCGCGTCGGCATGACCGAGGCGGAAGCGGCGAAATGCGGCCGCCCCCTGCTCCACGCCAAGCGGCCGATGACCCGCGTCGGGCGGGCAGTGGAGAAGGGCGAGACGCAGGGCTTCATCAAGATCGTCGCCGATGCGAAGAGCCGCCACATCCTGGGCGCGGCGATCCTCGGCACGGGCGGCGACGAGGCGATCCACGGCATTCTCGACATGATGAATGCCGGCCAGACGATCGAGGCCTTGCGGTGGGCGGTGCCGATCCACCCGACCGTGTCGGAACTGATCCCGACGGTGCTGCTGAGCCTGGAGCCCGCCGACAGCGCGGGCTGAGGCTAGCGGCGCGTCAGACGCGGATGCGGTCGATCGACGCCTCGACGATCATCGCGAATCGCGCCGGATCGTCATAGGCGCGCGCGGCCAGCATGGCGCCGTACGTGGTGGCCATGAAGATTTCCGCTTCCGCGCGCGGCGACCCCTGTAGCGTCATCGATCCTTGCGCGACGCCGAGCGCCAAGACGCGCTCCAGCCACGTCGACAGATCATCGAAATGTCCGCGCACGGCCGTGCCGACCTGCGGGGGGAGGTTCGGCAGCTCGGCGGCGAGCACCGCGGCGAGGCAGAAGGGCGCGGTCTGGTCGCGGATGCAGCGTTCCCAATAGCCGGTGTAGAGGCCCAGCTGATCCATCGCGACGGAGGTGGTTTCATCCAGCGCCGCGATCTGCGCACGGATCGCGGCACGCGCCTGCTCTACCGCGGCGACCACCAGATCGGCCTTGGAGGGAAAGTGGTGGTGGATGCTCGCCTTGCGAATGCCGATATGCTCGGCAAGGTCGGCATAGCTGAACCCGGCATAGCCGCCGCGCATCATCATTACCGTTGCGCTGTCGACCAGCCGACCTGCCGTAGTTCCGGGTGCCTTCACGATCATCTACCTTCCAATAGGAAGATGGCCTGCATGCGGCGGCAGCACAAGGCCGCGGCCTCAGCTGCACGTGGTAGCGAAGACCACCGGAAAGCCGGTGAAGGTCGTCGCGGCAAGGCCGGTCAGCGCCAGTGTCGGTGCGAGCCAGTCGAGCAGAGTCTCGCGCGTGGCGCGGTGCCACAGCACCCAGGCGAGCGACGCCAGCAGCGTGAGGCATAGCAGCCACGCCGCGATCAGCAGCTCGCGCCCACCGAGCGGAAGCGCCGTCATCACGCCAGCGAGCTGCGGCGAACAGACGAGGCCCTGCAGCCCGTAGATCAGCGGGAAGGCGAGCGCCCAGCCGATCAGCCCCGAAATGGCCCGCAGCAGCGCCGTCATCGCAGCAGCGCTGGAAGCTGCGTGGCGAGCGCGGCGATCAGGCCGGCGGCGGCGGCATAGTTGCTCCACAGCGTTGCGATGCGCACCTCGCCACGCCGCGCGGCGGACTGATAGCCGGCCCGGCGCCGCGCGCGGATGAAGGTGAGCATCAGCACGGCGAGCGCGGCGTGGAGCAATGCATAGCCGTTCATCATGCCGATCAGCGCAGCGGCGGCGTGCACGGTAGGAGGCGGGGCGATGACCTGGCTCGCTACCAGCGTCGCGATCAACAGCAGCTGGCCGATGATCGCCTGCTCCGGCTGCGCACCGGCGCGGCGCGGCGCAAAGGCGGCGAGGGCAGCTCCGGCGGCGGCGCCAAGGATCACGAGCCACGATCCGGAGAAGGGCAGCGGCGGCGGCCAGCCGGGCGCGACGGTCAGCAGGAAGACCTGGCCGAACAGGAGCGAGCCGAACAGCGTCGCATCGGCCAGCAACAGGGCGACGCTGCCGAGCCAGCCCGGCGGATCATCCACCTCGGCATGGGTGGGCGCGGTTTCGCCATGGCCGATCGGGAGCTCGCCCAGATCCTCGCGCCGGCCAAGTGCCCAGGCCCAGCGCCAGCCGAGCGCAGCGACGCCGACGAGCGCGATCGGGGCAAACCAGTAAAGCTTGAGGAGCAGCGCGACGAAGAACGTGCCGGTGACCAGCGCGGTGACGATCGGCAGCCGCGTGTTGCCGGGCAGAACGATGACGTGCCGGACACGGCCCTTGAGGTCGACTGCCAGCACCTCGCGCCAGCGATGCCGCACCTCGCCGAGGTAGCCTTCGCCGCGCGCCAACTGGTTGGCGAGATCGGGCGTGTCATAGCCCGGCTCGCGCGAGGCGACGATGGGCAGGCTGGCGATGTTGTAGGCGGGCGGGGGGATCATCATCGCCCATTCCAGCGTGCCGGCGTGCCAAGGATTGCGCGGCGAGCGGCGCGACAGGAATAGCTGAAGCGCCACGTCGATCGCGAACAGCGCGAAGCCGATAGCCATCACGAAGCCCCCGACCGACGAGATGAGGTTCATCCACGTCCAGCCGACGTCTCCGGGGTAGGTTTCCACGCGGCGCGGCTGGCCGAGCAGCCCGGCGAGGTGGAGCAGGAGGAAGGTCGCGTGGAAGCCGACGAAGATCAGCCAGAAGGCAAGCTCCCCCAGCCGGAAGGTGCGCTGGCGCCCGGTGAAATGCGGCAGCCAGTAATAAGCGCCGGCCAGCATCGGGAAGACGAATCCTCCGACCAGCACATAGTGGAGGTGGGCGGTGACGAAGGCGGTGTCATGCGCCTGCCAGTCGAACGGGACGACGGCGACCATCACGCCCGTGAGCCCGCCCATGACGAAGGTGACGAAGAAGCCGATCAGGTACAGCATCGGCAGCTTCATCTGCGGCCGGCCGGCCCATAGCGTGCCCAGCCAGGCGAAGATCTGCACCCCCGTCGGCACCGCGACCAACGTCGAGGCGGCAGAGAAGAAGGCCAGCGCCATGTGCGGGATGCCGACGGTGAACATGTGGTGGACCCACAGGCCGAAGCTGAGGAAGGCGAGCGTCAGCACCGAGGCGACGATGATGCGGTATCCAAGGATCGGGGTGCGCGCCATCACCGGCAGCACGGTCGAGACCACGCCCGCCGCGGGCAGGAAGATGATGTACACTTCCGGGTGGCCGAAAAGCCAGAACAGGTGCTGCCACAGGAGCGAATCCCCGCCGCGCCCCACGTCGAAGAACGGCCAGTCGAAGGCGCGCTCGATCTCGAGCAGGATCGATCCCAGGATCAGCGGCGGGAAGCCGATCAGCATCATCAGCGCGGTCGCCAGCAGGTACCAGACGAAGAGGGGCAGCCGGTCCAGCGACATGCCCGGCGCCCGCACGCGCAGGATCGAGACGGTGATCTCCACCGCGGCGGCGATAGCGGAAATCTCGACGAAGGTGATGCCGAGCAGCCAGAAATCCGAGTTGATCCCCGGCGAATAGGGCCGTGACGAAAGCGGGGTGTACATGAACCACCCGCTGTCGGGCGCGACGCCGAGCAGCAGCGAGAGGATCAGCAGCGAGCCGCCGAAGAGATAGCACCACCAGCCGTAGGCGGAGAGGCGCGGGAAGGCGAGGTCGCGCGTGCCGAGCAGCTTGGGCAGCATGTAGATCGCCAGCCCCTCGAACATCGGGATGGCGAACAGGAACATCATGATGCTGCCGTGCATCGTGAAGAGCTGGTTGTGGATTTCCGGCCCGGCAAAGGCGCTGCGCGGTGTGGCAAGCTGCGCGCGGATCAGCATCGCGAGCACGCCGCCGATCGCGAAGAAGGTGAAGGCGGCGATGATCAGCCGGCGGCCGATGTCGCTGTGGTTGACGGTGCTGATCGTGCCCCGCCAGCCGGGCGGTGCGCCCCAGATCGCGCCTAGCTCACGGTGGAGGCGAAGCGCCTTCATCGCGCGCCTCCCGCGGCGAACCGGCGCCACTCCGCCGGGGCATGGGCGATAACGCGGAAGTTGTGCCGGGCGTGGCCGGTGCCGCAATACTCCGCGCACTGGCCATAATAGATGCCGGGCGCATCCGCCTGGATCGACAGCCGGTTCACATGGCCGGGGATCGCGTCGAGCTTGCCGCCGAGCCGTGGCACCCAGAAGCTGTGGATGACGTCCGCGGTGCTGATCGCAACCGTCACTGGCTGCCCGGCCGGGATGTGGAGCACACCTTCGGTAGGTGCGGCGGCGGTGCCGGGATAGGCGAAGCGCCAGCGGTACTGGCTCGCCTCCGCACTTACGTCAAGCGCGTCCGCGCGCGCCGGGATCGATCGTTCGCCAAGCACAACGCCGGTGACGAGCAATGCGGTCAGCACCGTCATCGGAAAGACGATGCCGCCGCCGATCAGCCACAAGCGCTCCGGGCTGCGCTGCGGCGGGCGGCGGAAGGAGAGGGCGAGCAGCCCGAGCACCAATGCGAGGATCGCGGCGGCCCCGGCGAGCATGATCCACCACAGCCGCGCGATGGCCGCCGCTGACGGCCCGGCGGGGTCGAGCGTCGACAGCGGGCCACTGCACCCCGCCGCCGCCATCCCGGCGAGCAGCACGGCAGGGGGTGTCAGGACGCGGAAGGCGTGCGTAGGATAAGGCACATGGCCACGAACGAACCGACGCCCGAAGCCCAACTGATCGATCCGATCAGCGCCTCGCCCCATTTCCATCGGTCCGAATCGAAGATCGCGATCGCCGGCCATCCGATCCACGCCATGCTCGTCGCCTTTCCGATCGCGATGAGCGTCTGCACGCTGGGGGCGGACCTGTTCTACTGGTGGACGAGCGACGCCTTCTGGGCGCGCGCCGGACTGTGGGCGATCGGCATGGCGTTCCTGATGGGGCTGCTCGCCGGCCTGTCCGGCACCGTCGAGCTGCTGCTGGTACCCGGCATCCGTGCGCGCGCCGCCAGCTGGACGCACTTCATCATCGCGGTGATGCTGCTGGCGCTGCTCGGCACGAACTGGGGCTATCGCCTCGGCGGCTACGAACAGGCGGTGCTGCCGCTCGGCATCCTGCTGTCGTTCCTGTGCGTGGCCTTCACCGGCTTCACCGGCTGGCATGGGGGGAAGCTCGTCTTCGACTATCAATTGGGAACCTCTTCCAGCGGCAACTGACGGCCGACCGGCGCGCGCAGCAGATCGGGCAGTTGCTGCACGTCGAGCGGCGGCTTCAGCAGCACCAGGATCAGGATGCCGAGGATCAGCACGCAGAGCCCCGTCATCATCGGCCAGGCGGGCGGGGGCTGCTGCTCGCCGGCTTCCTCGCCCATCTTCAGTACGATGTGACCGACGAAGGCGTGAAGCGCGACGAGCATCGCCACCAGCGCCAGCTTCGCGAACAGCCAGGGCACGAACATTCCGCGCAGGAAGATGAGCGGCGTACCTGCGGCGATCGCGATCACGGCGGCTGGGGTCACCAGCCGGGTATAGCTGTAATGCGTGAACTTGCGGATGCGGGCGTAGCGGAACTGGTGCTCGCCCTCCTCGTGCCGCGCCAGCATCAGCGGCAGCGACAATAGCCCAGCCGTCCACAGCAGCAGCGCCATGATGTGGATTGCCTTCAGAAGCGTGATGATCATGCCGGCGACAGATCCCGCCGCCATGCCCGCCGCGCGATAAGCGCACCGATGAGGAAATAGGGGATCATCGCCGGCACCCACATGATGAGCCCGGCAAGCTGCTGGTCCTCCTGCGGGGACAGGCCGAACGGCGCCGTCGTCACCAGATGGGCGGCGTAGAGCGGATCGGGCGCGAAGGTGAGGATCGCGCCGAGCAGCCCCATCTGCGCCATGGCCGCGAGGATGGTGAGCAGCGCTGTCACCGGTTCGCCGGCCGGATGAAGCACGCGCCGCCAGAACCAGGTTGCGCTGGCGAGCAGGCCCGCCTGCGTCGCCCAATAGACGGTAGTGCGCGACAGGGCTGCATCATAGGCGATCGGCCAATGCCAGAACCACAATGTGACCGTCGCGGCGAGGAGGGCAGGGATGGGGGAGCCGGCGCCCTTTCGATGCGTGATGAATGCCGGGGCGATCAGCGGCGCCGCGACCAGCACGATCAGCAGGTGGTGGACGGTGCGGGCGGCGAACAGAGCATTCGTCAGCGCACACAAGGGAGAGACGAAGGCGGCCAGGAGGGCGCCGATGCCGACCATCGCTGAACGCCTTGCGACCAGATCGCCCGCGGTCATCCGCCACAAAAGCACGGCCGCAGCGGCGATCGCCAGAAGCAACACCGGATCGAGATTCCACCGCAGCCAGAGCTCGCCCGGGAGCGGGGGCATGCCGCAATAGCTGGCCGCCACCCTAACCGCGCCCGTTCCCGCGCCACCGCTGGTCACCACCGCCACCTCGCTGGTCAAACCTGTCCCCTTCGCCGCACCCTATCGCTTCTGGATAATGATTGGCGCGACGTTTTGTGTCTTGAGCGGTGCAGGACTGGCGGCGAGCGGCGCCCGTCGCGTCAGATCACCAGATAGCCGGTGATGACCAGGCAGATGGCAAGAACGATGATCCAGATCACGGGCCAGCTTTCGCCCTCGCCCTCCGTCGCCGACGTGGTGTCGATCGGTGCCGGTGAACTGGCGCCGGTGTCGTATTGCGTCTCGGTGCTGCTTTTGAGCGCGCGGTTGAGCTGCGTCTTCTGTCCGTCAGGCATGGGTCGCTCCCGCTTCGATGGTGTCTGAACGCGAGCGGCAGTCGGGCGCGGTCAGCCGCCAGTGGACCATCGCCGCAAGGCAGCTGGTGCCTGGATCGCTGCTGTCGCGCAGCCCCGACATCAAGGTCACCCAATCCTCTTCGCCGGCAAGGCGCGTGAAGTCGGCGATCGCCATGCGCGCATAGCCCGAGACGCTGAGGCCGAACCGGTCGGCCGCGGCGGCGGCTTCCCCGGCAAGCGAGGGATCGGTGTGGCCGAGCCATTGTTCGAGCCCGTCGGACGAGCGGCGGGCGGAAGCAAGGATGTCGCCCAGCGTTGCCATCACTCGCCCCCGATCCGGATGCCCTCGACATGGCCGCGTTCGGCCAGCGCGGCAATGTAGCGGGCCGACGCCATCGTCCAGCTGCGCGCCTCCAGCATCTCGGCGATCTTCGGCCGCACCACTTCATAGGGAAGCGTTCGGCCAGGAATTCGGCGTTGCAGCCGAAGCACGTGCCAGCCGAAGCGCGAGCGGACCGGGCGCGGCATGGTGGCGCCGTCGGCAAGTTGCTCCAGAGCCGCATGGATCTCGCCGACCAATTCGCCGCGACGGACCTGGCCGAGCGATCCGTCCTGTTGCGCCGAGGGGCAGCTGGAATGCGCACGTGCGGCGACGGCGAAGGCGGCGGGATCATCGCCGACGGTCTGCGCGATCTCGCGAGCGCGCTGCTCCGCCGCGGCCCAGGCATCGGGTTCGTCGCTGTCAGGCTCGATCAGGATATGCGCCGCGTCGAACAAGTCGGGCGTGCGCAGCCGCTGCTGGTTCGCCGCATAATAACGCTGGCATTCCGCATCGTCGGGAAGCTCGGGGCTGACCTCCGTTTCCAGCACGCAGCGGATCAGCGCGTCGTCTTCGGGCTCGATCCGGCCGGCTTCGTCCTCCTCGGGATCGGCGGTCAGATCCAGCCGGCGTGCCTCCTGCAACAGCAGTTCGCGCACGGCGAGCGCGCGCGCCGCCTCCGTCCAGGCCGTCTCCATGTCGGGCGCGGGGTGATGCTGGATTTCCTGGGCGATGCTCTCGGGGTCGATCTCGACGCCGTTGACGCGCACGTCGCCGAAGCTCGGCGGCCGGGGGAGCAGGGGTTCCGCCCCGCCGCAGCCGCCGCTGGCGCAGGCGGAGGGCATGCCGGTGCGCGGCGTCAGATCGAGCGTGTCTGCCTGTCGGGTCATATCGCCTGGCTCTCCTCGGCCTGCTGGCGAAGCATCGTATCTCCGCCGTAGCTCGCTGCGCCCCCGGCCATCCCGCGCGTCGGCGACAGGTAGCGCTTGCCGATCGGCATCCGCGACCGGACGATCTGATAGCCGGGGCGGAACAGGAACCAGACCGGCGCGCTCCAGATATGCACCAGCCGGGTGAACGGGGTGATCAGGAACAGCGTCAGCCCCAGGATGATGTGCAGCTTGTAAACCAGCGCCACGTCGGCGATTTCCTCCGGCGCGCCGGGGTTCAGCGTCAGGATGCCGTTTGCCCAGTTCATGAACCGAAGCATCTCGCTGCCGTCGAGGTGGCGGATCGTCCAAAAGGTGGTGAGGATGCCCAGCGTCAGCTGGCACCAGATCAGCACCAGCACCGCGATGTCGCCCCACGACGAACTGCGCCAGATGCGCGGATCGACCAGCCGGCGGTGCAGCAGCAGGGTGCAGCCGATGTAGGCCATGACCCCGGCGATTCCGCCGACGATCAGCGCGGCGAGCTGCTTGAACTCATGCCCGATCCCCAGCCGGTCGATCACCGTCACCGGGGTCAGCAGCCCGACGAAATGGCCGAACAGCAGGATCAGCAGCCCCATGTGGAACAGGTTCGATCCCAGCACCATCTGGCGGCGGCGCAGGAACTGGCTCGACTGCGATCGCCAGCTGAACTGGCTGGCGTCGAAGCGCAGGATGCTGCCGACGATCAGCACGGTGACGGCGAGATACGGGTACCAGCCGAATGCGAGTTGGTTGATGAACGCGTTCATGCTCCCGTGTCCCTCTTCTGGGCCCGATTGGAGGCGCGGATCTTGGCGACGACGCCGGTCGGCCCGCCCATGTCGTGCGCGGCGGAGGCCATGAAGCTGACCGGCGCCTCTTCCCATTCCTCGTCGATCTTTGCCGGATCCTCGGACGGTTGCCGTTCCTTGAGCTCCGCCAGCGCGCCGGCATCGGGCTTCACCCCGGCCAGCGCGAGCAGCGCGTGGAAGATGCTGGCATAAGGCGCCTCGCGCTCGTCCAGCCGCTCGGCCAGCGCGGCGAAGACATGCGCCGGCTGGCCCAGGAAGTCGCGCGCCTCGCCGGGCGGCAGGTTGGACGCATATTCCAGGAACACCGGTACGAAATCGGGCAGTTCGCGCGTGTCGAGCAGCAGCCCGCTGGCGGCATATTGCTGCCCGAGGTCAATCATCGCCTGGCCGCGTTCGCGCCCGTCGCCATGGACATGTTCGAACAGGTGGAGCGACAGCCGGCGCGAACGGTCGAACAGGTCGCTATAGGTGATCTGCAGGTCGAGCAGATCGTCGTTCGTCATCGCATCGAGCAGCGGCTGGAGCCGCGCCAGCACCGGCTTGCGCAGCGCGCCTTCCTCGCGCAGCAGCGCGCCGATCGCGGCGGCATTTTCCTGCAGCTCGGCGGAGGGATAGTCGAGCAGGGCGGCCAGCGCCTTCAGCGTCATCCTCATGTCGGGGCATCCATATAGCGTTTGCGCGGCGTTCGCTTCGCCCCGCCGAACAGGTTCACCTTGGTCGAGCCGTTGCTGTCCTCGCGGAAGCCGAAGCCGCTGTTGCCGCGCAGGACATAGGCGTCCTCCTCCAGCTCGCGGTGGGTGGTCGGGATGACGTAGCGGTCCTCATAGGCGGCGAGCGCCATGATGCGGTACATGTCCTCCACCAGCGCGCGGGTCAGCCCGACACGTTCGGGAATGGCGGTGTCGATGCGGCCGTCGATCGATTTCGCCCGCATATAGGCGCGCATCGCCAGCATCCGTTCGAGCGCCAGCGCGATCGGTTCCTCCTTCCCCGCGGTCAGCAGGTTGGCGAGGTAGCGAAGCGGGATGCGCAGGCTGCGCACGTCGGGCATCCCGTCGCGCGAGGACATCTTGCCCGCCTCCGCCGCCGACTGGATCGGCGACAATGGCGGCACGTACCAGACCATCGGCAGTGTGCGATATTCGGGGTGGAGCGGGAAGGCGACGCGCCATTCCACCGCCATCTTGTACACCGGCGAGCGGGTGGCCGCCTCCAGCCACAATTCGGGCACCCCGTCGCGCCGCGCGGCTTCCTGTACGGCGAGGTCGTTGGGATCGAGGAACACGCCAAGCTGCGCCTCGTACAGGTCCTGCGGATCCTCGACTGAGGCGGCGGCCTCGATCCGGTCGGCGTCATACAGGACCACGCCGAGATAGCGGATCCGCCCGACGCAGGTTTCGGAGCAGACGGTGGGCTGCCCCGTCTCGATCCGGGGATAGCAGAAGATGCACTTCTCCGACTTTCCGGTCGACCAATTGTAATAGATCTTCTTGTACGGGCAGCCCGACACGCACATCCGCCAGCCTCGGCATTTCTCCTGATCGATCAGGACGATGCCGTCCTCCGCGCGCTTGTAGATCGCGCCCGACGGGCAGGAGGCGAGGCAGGCCGGGTTGAGGCAATGTTCGCACAGACGCGGCAGGTACATCATGAACGTCTGTTCGAACTGGCCGTAGATCTCCTTTTCCACCCCGTCGAAATTCTGATCCTGGCTGCGCTTGGCGAATTCGCCGCCAAGCATGTCCTCCCAATTGCCGCTCCATTCGATCTTGTTGAGCGCCTCGCCGGTCAGCAGCGAGCGGGGGCGGGCGGTGGGCTGCGCCTGAAGCTCGGGCGCGGCCTGCAGCCATTCATATTCGAACGTATAGGGTTCGTAGAAATCGTCGATCTCCGGCAAATGCGGATTGGCGAAGATCTTCGACAGGATGCGCCATTTCGATCCCTGGCGCGGCTGGATGCTGCCGTTCTTCTTGCGGATCCAGCCGCCCTTCCAGCGTTTCTGGTTCTCCCAGTCCTTCGGATAGCCGATGCCGGGTTTCGTCTCGACATTGTTGAACCAGGCGTATTCGACGCCCTCGCGGTTGGTCCACACGTTCTTGCACGTGATCGAACAGGTGTGACAGCCGATGCACTTGTCGAGATTGAGCACCATGGCGATTTGTGCGCGGACTTTCATTCTGCGGCCTCCACGCTTGATCCGGTGCCCCAGTCGGCCGTGCCGCCGGTGACATTGGCGGCATCGTCGGCGCGCTTGTCGAACCAGTTCACCTGGCTCATCTTGCGCACGATCACGAATTCGTCGCGGTTCGCGCCGACGGTGCCGTAATAATTGAAGCCATAGGCAAGCTGGGCGTAGCCGCCGATCATGTGCGTCGGCTTCATGTTGATCCGCGTGATGGAGTTATGCACCCCGCCGCGCTGGCCGGTGATTTCGGACCCCACGGTGTTCACGAGCTTCTCTTGCGCGTGATACATGATCGCCGATCCGGGCATGATCCGCTGCGACACGATCGCCCGCGCGGTCACCGCGCCGTTGATGTTGAACACCTCGATCCAGTCATTGTCCTCGATCCCCGCGGCGGTCGCATCATCCTCGCTGATCCACACCGTCGGCCCGCCGCGGCTGAGGCTCAGCAGCAGGAGGTTTTCCGAATAGGTCGAATGGATGCCCCATTTCTGGTGCGGGGTGAGGATGTTGAGCAGGATTTCCTTGTTGCCGTTGGGCAATTGCCCGACGACATCATGCACCGTCTTGGTGTCGATCGGCGGTCGCCAGGTGACCAGGCTTTCGCCGAACGCGCGCATCCAATGATGGTCCTGGTACAGCGATTGCCGCCCGGTCAGCGTTCGCCACGGGATGCGTTCATGGACGTTGGTATAGCCGGCGTTGTAGCAGACCTTCTCGCTTTCCAGCCCCGACCAGATCGGCGAGGAGATGATCTTGCGCGGCTGCGCGGCGACATCGCGGAAGCGGATTTTCTCCTCCTCCTTGCCCTCCGCCAGATGCCGGTGATCGCGCCCGGTGGTATGGCCCAGCGCCTCCCACGCCTTCAGCGCGACTTCGCCATTGGTCTCGGGCGCGAGCATCAGGATCGTCTCGCAGGCGTCGATATCGGTATTGATCCGCGGCCGTCCCTCGGTCAGCCCGCCGGGCACCCGCCCGTTGAGGTTGCCGAGCAGCTCCACCTCGTGCGCCGTGTCCCAGCTGATCCCCTTGCCGCCATTGCCCAGCTTCTCGAGCAGCGGGCCGAGCGCGGTGAAGCGCGCGAACGTCTCGGGATAATTGCGCTCGACGATCTGCACGTTGGGCATGGTCTTGCCGGGAATGGGGTCGCATTCGCCCTTCAGCCAATCCTGCGGCTCATAGGGCTGTGCCAGTTCGCCGGGGCTGTCGTGCTGGATCGGGGAGAGGACGACGTCATGTTCGACCCCCAGCACCTCGGGGCAGATCTCCGAGAATTTCTCGGCGATCGAGCGGAAGATGTTCCAGTCGCTCCGGCTCTCCCACGCCGGATCGACCGCGGCGGTCAGCGGGTGGATGAAGGGGTGCATGTCCGACGTGTTGAGGTCGTGCTTCTCGTACCAGGTCGCTGTCGGGAGCACGATGTCCGAATACATGCTGGTGGTCGACATGCGGAAATCGATGTTGACCATCAGGTCGAGCTTGCCGACCGGCGCCTCGTCGCGCCACGTGACGTCGCGCGGCCGGTCGATCTGGTCGATGTCGGTATCGGTCCCGACGATGCCGTGCAGCGACCCGACCAGGTGCTTCAGGAAATATTCGTGGCCCTTGCCACTGGCGCCCAGCACGTTGGACCGCCAGAAGAACATGTTTCGCGGCCAGTTCTGCGGATTGTCGGGGTCGAGGCTGGCCGGCTTGATGACGCCGGTCTTCCACCCATCGGCCACGGCAGCGCCCGGATCGGTCTGGCTCTCGTGCAGCCGGCGACCGAGATCCAGGGGGTTCATCTGAAGCTGGGGCGAGGAGGGGAGCCAGCCCATCCGCTCCGCCTTGGCGTTGTAATCCAGCATGCTGCCCGACCAGTCGCCTTCGGGCGCCAGCGGCGACAGGATCTCCGACATGCGCAGCGTCTCGTACCGCCACTGATCGGTATGTGCGTAGAAGAAGCTGGTGCCGTTCATCTGGCGCGGCGGGCGCGCCCAGTCGAGCGCGAAGGCCAGCGGCAGCCAGCCGGTCTGCGGGCGCAGCTTCTCCTGCCCCACATAATGCGACCATCCGCCGCCCGACTGGCCGACGCAGCCGCACATCACGAGCAACGCGATGATCCCGCGATAGCTCATGTCCATATGGTACCAATGGTTCAGCCCGGCGCCGAGGATCACCATCGAGCGGCCACTGGTCGCCTCGGCATTGGCGGCGAATTCGCGAGCCACCTGGATGATTGCCTGGCGCGGCACGCCCGTCACCTTTTCCGCCCAGGCGGGAGTGAAGGGCACGTCGTCGTCGAAGCTTGAGCCGACGTTGCCGCCGCCGAAGCCGCGGTCGACGCCGTAATTGCCGCACATCAGGTCGAACACGGTGGTCACCGTCGCGCTGACGCCGCCGGCCAGCGTGATGCGCCGCACCGGCAGGTTGCGCAGCAGCACCTCGTCATGGTTGGTGGCGACGAAATCGTGCGGCGCGGTGGAGCCGAAATAGGGGAAGGCGACCGGCTCGACGCCGTCATTATGCGCCGCCAGCGTGGTGCGCAGCCGCACCTGGTTACCCTCGGCGTCCTTTTCCTCGAGGTTCCACTTGCCGACCTCACCCCAGCGGAACCCGATCGTGCCGCGCGGCGCGACCAGTTCGCCATTGGCGTCGTCGATCGCCACCGGCTTCCAGTCGGTGTTGTTGAGCTCGCCCAGCGCGCCGTCGAGATCGGCCGCGCGCAGCAGGCGATCGGGCACCAGCCGCCCGTCGCGCTCGACCAGCCGGACGAGGAACGGGAAGTCAGAATATTGCCGCGTGTAATCGGCGAAATATTCGACCTGCCGATCGACGTAGAATTCCTTCAGCACGACATGGCCAAGCGCCAGCGCGAGCGCGGCATCGGTCCCCTGTTTGGGGTGGAGCCACATGTCGGAGAATTTCGCCGCCTCGTTATAATCGGGCGCGATGACGACGCTCTTGGCGCCGCGATAGCGAACCTCCGAATAGAAATGCGCGTCGGGCGCCCGCGTCATCGGGATGTTCGATCCCCAGACCAGCAGGAACCCCGCATTGTACCAGTCGGCGCTTTCGGGAACGTCGGTCTGCTCGCCCCAGGTCTGCGGCGACGATGGCGGCAGATCGCAATACCAATCGTAGAAGCTCAAGAGCGTGCCGCCGATCAGCGACAGATAGCGGCTGCCCGCGGCATAGGAGATCATCGACATGGCGGGGATCGGGGAAAATCCTGCGATCCGGTCCGGCCCATATTCCTTGATCGTATAGGCGTTGGCCGCCGCGATGATCTCGGTCGCCTCGTCCCAGCCGATCCGCACGAAGCCGCCGCGCCCGCGCTTCGACACCCAGTCGCGCCGCTTGTCGCCATCCTGCACGATCGACTGCCAGGCCGCGACCGGCGCCATCGTCTTGCGCGCCTCGCGCCAGTGGCGGACGAGCCGCGCGCGGACGAGCGGGTATTTGATGCGGGTGCCGGAATAGAGATACCAGCTGTAGCTGGCGCCGCGCGGGCAGCCGCGCGGCTCGTGATTGGGCAGGTCGGGCCGGGTGCGCGGATAATCGGTCTGCTGCGTCTCCCAGGTGACGATCCCGCCCTTGACGTAGATCTTCCACGAACAGGATCCGGTGCAGTTCACGCCATGCGTCGACCGCACGATCTTGTCCGCCGCCCAGCGCTTGCGGTACGCATCCTCCCACGCCCGCGTCTCATCGGTGGTGATGCCGAGGCCATCGGAGAACTTCTCCTGCGCTCGGCGGAAATACGTCAGGCGGTCGAGGAAATGGCTCATGTATAGGCTCCGCTGGTCAGGTTGCGCTTGCCAGCGCCGGAAGGGGGGGTGCCAAGCCGGGGGCGCGATCCGAACATGCCGCGCGGGCCGCTGTAGGCGACCCAGGTGATCGCCGCGCAGCTGAGGTAGAAGACGAAGAACGCCCACAGCGCGGCATCGGCGGATCCGCTGCTGCTGATCGACCAGCCATAGGCCTTGGGGATGTAGAAGGCGCCATAGGCCGCGATCGCCGAGATGAAGCCAACGATCGCCGCCGCCTCGCGATCGGCATGCAGCCGCCGCTCGTCAGCGGGCATGTCGGCATGTTCCGCGTCGAACACCCGGCGCATGATCGCCGGCACCATCTGGAAGGTGGAGGCATTGCCGACGCCGCTGACGAAGAACAGCAGCACCGTCATCCCGAAGAAGCCGCCGAAACTGCGCGCGTCGAGCGACCAGATCATGCCGGCAATCGCGATCGCCTGGACGATGAACACCCAGAAGCTGACTTTCGCGCCGCCGATCCGGTCCGACAGGCCGCCGCTCCCGGCCCGCGCCAGCGCGCCGACCAATGGGCCGACAAAGGCATAATGCAGCGCGTCGATCTCCGGAAAGACCAGCTTGCACAACAGCGGGAAGCCCGCCGACATGCCGATGAACGTCCCGAACGTGCCGGTGTACAGCCAGCACATGATCCAATTGTCGCGCCGGCCAAAGATCGTCGCCTGGTCGGCGAAGGAGGATTTGGCGCTCAGGATGTCGTTCATCCCGAACCAGGCCAGCACCGTCCCCAGCATCACCGGCGGCACCCAGATGAAGCCGGCATTCTGCAGCCACAGGCTCGTGCCGTCGTTCGCCACCTGCGCCTGTCCGCCCAGCGCGCCGAACAGGCTCATGGTGATCGCCACCGGGACGACGAGCTGCATCACGCTGACGCCAAGGTTGCCGATCCCGGAATTGATCGCCAGCGCGCGGCCCTTCTCGGCCGCGGGGTAGAAGAAACTGATATTGGCGACCGATGAGGCGAAATTGCCGCCGCCAAAGCCGCACAGCAGCGCCAGCACCAGGAAGATGAAGAACGGCGTCCCCGGGTTCTGCACGGCATAGCCGATGCCAAAGGCGGGGATCAGCAGCGATGCGGTCGACAGCGTGGTCCACAGTCGCCCGCCGAAGATCGGCACCAGAAAGGCGTAGAAGATGCGCAGCGTCGCGCCCGAAATGCCGGGCACCGCGGCCAGCCAGAACAATTGGTCGGTGGTGAAGGTGTAACCGATGCTGGGCAGCCGCGCGACGACCACGCTCCACACCATCCACACGGCGAAGGACAGCAGCAGGCAGTAGGTGGAGATCCACAGGTTCCGCTTGGCGATCGGCCGCCCGGTCGCCTCCCAGAATTCCGGGTCCTCGGGGCGCCAGTCGGCGATCGGCCCGGCGCGCACCACCGGGCGCTTCGCGCCGGGTTCGCCCATGCCGCGGAACTCGGGCAGCTCGGGGCTTTGCGGCACGTTCGCCACCACCGCCGCGTCGCGCTCCATGTGCTGGATCGCGCCGTGCATCCACAACAGCGAGACGAGCACGATCAGGAACAGGAGCGCAAAGCTGCTCGTCCAGATGCCCGTGAGGTCAAGCAACGCGCCAAAGGCCAGCGGCAGGATGAACCCGCCCAGCCCGCCGATCATCCCGACCAGCCCGCCGACCGCGCCGACATGGTTGGGGTAATAGACCGGGATGTGCTTGTAGACCGCCGCCTTGCCCAGGCTCATGAAGAAGCCGAGCAGGAAGATGACGATCAGGAACGGCACCAGCCCCATCGAGGTGCTGAAGGTGATCGGCCCGTCGACCCCCTCGATGACGTAGGACGTTGGCGGGTAGGACAAGAGGAACGTGCACGCCACCGACACGATGAAGGTCGCGTACATCACCTTGCGCGCGCCGTAGCGGTCCGACAGCGTGCCGCCATAGATGCGGAACAGGCTCGCCGGGACCGAGTAAAAGGCCGCGAGCATCCCGGCCGTGCGAATGTCGAGGCCATAGACCCCGATCAGGTAGCGCGGCAGCCACATCGCCAGCGCGACGAACCCGCCGAACACGAAGAAATAATAGAGCGAGAACCGCCACACCTGGACGTTGCGCAGCACTTTCAGCTGGCTCGCCATGCTCTCGGCCTTCTGGCCGCCGCGTTCGCGGGCGTGCTGGTCTGGGTCCTCTGGCGTGACGAACAGGAAGATCACCCCCATCAGGATGATCGCCGCGGCCCAGATCTTCGCCACCATTTCCCAGCCCATCGCCACCATCACGAACGGGGCGAGGAACTTGGTCACCGCGGCGCCAATATTGCCCGCGCCAAAGATGCCGAGCGCGGTGCCCTGCCGCTCGGCGGGATAGAATTTGGAGACATAGGCGACGCCGACCGAGAAGGAGCCGCCCGCCAACCCGACGCCCAGCGCCGCGATCAGCAGCCAGGTATAGGTGTGGGCGTACGACATCAGGAACGTCGCGATGCCCGACAGCACCATGACCGCGGCGAACACCCGCCGCCCGCCGATCTGGTCCGACCAGACGCCCAGGAACACGCGCACCAGCGATCCGGTGAGGATCGGTGTGCCGGTCAACAGGCCGAATTGCGTGTCCGAAAGGCCCAGTTCCTCTTTCACGCCGAGCCCGACGATGGAGAAGATGGTCCAGACTGCAAAGCAGACGGTGAAGGCAATCGTGCTTGTCCAGAGCGCACGACCCGCGCCTTCTTTCGCTCGTGCAATATCCTCCGACATGGATGTCATCATCCCCAGCCGTCGAAAGGTCTCCGACAGCCGTCGTCATCCGCGCTTTAACTTGTGAATACAGTCAGTAATGTTCCTTAGGGGCGATTTTGGCTGCTACGGCTGTCTGGAACTAGCAAAGCGGATCAGTCCCTGATGCCGGTATCGGAAAACCGGAAGTTCATGCCGCGGAGGAAGTCGAGAAAGGTGAAAGCGGCGCAATTATCCTGTTGACTTAGACAGGTCTCAAACCCCGGATGTACAAGGAACGAGACGTGGTCTGCGCGCTAAGTGCGTACAATTCCTTATATTCATAACCGCTGCACAACGCAAAACTCAGTTGCTCCAATCAGGCTGCTTGGTCGTCGGCCGAGCTCGTCGCGAGCGGGTGAGGACCAGTTGATGGCAAAGAAGATTTTCGTTCTTGGTGGGGATGGCTTCTGCGGATGGCCCACCTCACTTCACCTGTCTGCGCTGGGCCACGACGTGCTGATCGTCGACAATCTCTCCCGCCGCCGGATCGACGCCGAGATGGGCGTGCGCAGCCTGACGCCGATCACCCCGATCGACATGCGGCTTCAGGCCTGGCGCGAAGCCAGCGGCAAGGAGATCCGTTACCAGTACATCGATATCGCGCAGGAATACGCGCGGCTCGCGGCGCTGATCGCAGAGGAACGGCCGGACGTGGTGGTGCACTTTGCCGAACAGCGGTCCGCGCCGTATTCAATGCGAAGCCAGGTCGAGAAACGCTACACCGTCGATAACAATGTGCGCGGCACGCACAATCTGCTGGTTTCACTGGTGGAGGCCGATCTCGACTGCCATGTCGTCCATCTCGGGACGACTGGCGTCTATGGCTATGCCGGCGCGGGTTTCGAGATCCCCGAAGGCTATTTGCCCGTCATGGTCAAGGACGAGCATGGCACGATCCATGAACGCGAGATCCTTTATCCGACCAAGCCAGGCAGCGTCTATCATACGACGAAGTCGATCGATCAGCTGCTGTTTCAATATTACGCCGAGAACGATCGCCTGCGGATCACCGATCTGCACCAGGGCATCGTCTGGGGTACGCAGACGCAGGAAACCCGGCTGCACCCGGCGCTGATCAACCGCTTCGACTATGAAGGCGAATACGGAACGGTGCTGAACCGCTTCCTGGTTCAGGCGACCATCGGCTACCCGCTGACCGTGCACGGCACGGGCGGCCAGACCCGGGCCTTCATCAACATCGAGGATACCGTCCGCTGCGTCGAACTGGCGCTCGACAATCCGCCGCGGCGCGGCGACCGGGTGAAGATCATCAACCAGGTGGCCGAAACGCTGCGGGTGCAGGACCTCGCGGAACTGGTGGCGCGCGTAACCGGCGCGACGATCGACCATGTGGCGAACCCGCGCAACGAGGCCGCCGAAAACGAACTGGAGATGCGCAACGCCACGTTCCGCGGGCTGGGCCTTGAGCCGATCCGCCTGTCCGACGGCCTGACGACGGAAACGTTGGAGATCGCCGCGCGCTACGCCGATCGCGTCGATCGCAGCCACATCCTCGCCCGCTCGGCCTGGAACCGGACGCAGCAGGCCGGGCTCGACCGGCAGACCGCCGAACGCAGCGCAAAATCGGAGGGAGCGCGCATATGAGACTATGGGTGCTATGTCTGTTGGCGCTACTGCTGGTCGGCCTGCTGGTCGCGGTGGAGCAAAGCGGGCTTTTCGACACGGTCACAGGCCGTAACGTGCGCAACAACGCGCCGATCTTCCAGGATTATGAGCGCGGTTCGATCCCGTTCGTCGATGCTGATGGCAAGAGCGTGTTCGTGGCGCAGATCCATCCGAACAGCCCGCAAATCCTCACCGGCTTCCCGTCCTACGCCAGCACCAAGTTCCGCCTGCCGGTCGACAGTCGACCGGAGAGCGGCACGTATGACATCAGCTTCGCGGCGGATGCGGTGAATGGCGCAGAGGGTGCGCTTCGGATCACCATCAACGGCATCAAGCGCGCTGAAACCGTGCTGCAGCACGGCACCTTCCGTCAGCGCGTTCGAGTCGAACTGACGCCGACCGAGCTGGCGGCAGGAGAGCTCGACGTGCGGCTGGCGCTGGTGGGGCAGGGGCCGATGGCCGAATGCACGCCGAACCAGGCGATCGCAGCTGTGCTGACGGTGCTCCCCGAGACCGGCCTGCGCCTGCGGCTCGACAAGTCGCCGGAGAGCATCCGGGATCGCCTGGCACTCTGGGGTGATCTGATCCCGGTGAAGTGGAATGGTGAAAAGGCGGCTGATACCGGAACGTTGCTCAATGCGGCCCGGCTCGCGGAACGCGGCTATGGGCTTTACTTCGGCGACGGTGGTTTTTCGGCTGCTTCTCTCGCCGACATCACCAAAGGCGCGCCGCTGCGCGTCGATGGTCTGCCGCAGCTGACCTACCCGATTTCACTGGTCTCCCAGGTGGAAAACGCGGGCGCGCGGCGGTTCGATCGTGAGACGACGTGGCGCTTCCGCTACAATGCGTCGCAGCTTCCCAACGGCGAGCTTCCCTCCGCGGTCGACCTGCGCATGATGCTGGGCCCGGTCGCCGGCACGCGCACCTCGCTGTTCGTGACGCTCAACAACCATCTGCTGCTCACCCGCGCCCTTGGAGACACGGATGAGCGCTTTGCCAACTCGCTGGCGCTGCCGGCAGCCGACCATCTCGACCGTAACGAGCTTGAGATTACGCTGACGTCGCGGCTGGAGGACGAAACACGGTGCGGCGCGATGCGGTTGATCGCGGCCGAGATGCTCCCCGACAGCGTCCTTCGCGGCGGCGGTGAGCGCCTGGTGACGGAGGCTGCGCGGCTGCGTGCTGCACTCGGTCCGAAGGCAGCGGTTGCCTTCAGGACGGGCGAACTCAGCGCCCCGCAAGCTCATAGTGTTGCGCTGCTGCTGGCTGATCTGCACCCCGACGGGCTGACGTTCGGCGGGGCGCAACCCGTCGCCACGGTGCAGGCGATCACCGGTGACCTGGATGCGGCGATCCGTCGCGTCCAGCCGACCGGCCAACAGTGGCTGATGTACTTCCCGACGGACGAGCGCGAGGGCGCATGGGTGGTACCATTCTCTTCCCGCCCCGCGCTCGGCGATACCGATGTCGCCTTGCTGGTCACGATCAACCGGCCGGCAATTGTTCAGCCCGCTCCAGCACCCTCGCCGACCGCGTCTGCGACCGCCCGGCCCCGCGCCACAGCCGATGCTGCGCGATAATGCCTCGCCAGCGGAATCTGATCGGAAGCGCGCAAGTTTCGGATCATCCGACAGCTTGGCCGGCGGGCTCGCCGACCCGGTGTCGCTGTTGCAGGCACCGGCGCTTCTTCTGACCTTCTCGATCCTGTCGCTGCTTCAGCTTTCAGCGTTCCAGCTGGGCTATTTCAACAGGATCTTCAGCGTCGGGGATTACGTGGCCGGGCCGCACACCGGGATCAGTGCGGTGTCGATCCGTACGTTCATGCTGTCGTTTTTCATCGCTTTCTCGATCTTCACTTCGGGCACCGCCAAGGCCCGCACCCTGTTCTGTCTTGATCTGTGCTTCCGCTTCATCCTGCTCTGCGGCATCCTCGATGCCGGCAGCATCGCGCTGTACACCTACACCGGCAGGCCATTCCCGATGGTCGCGATCCAGGTGATGGCGGGTTTCGCGGGGATGGGCGTCTTTGCCTTTGTCATCATCCGGCGCGGTGCCATGCCGTCGCCGGAGGAAGTGGTGCGTGGCACCCAGCCGCAACTGCGTGCCTTCCTACGGCTCGGCGTAACGGGAACGGTCGCACTGGTTGCGTCCACCTGGGCGGCTGTGTCTCAGATCCCGCTCTTCGACGAACTGCGCCGCCTGGCGCTGCTGGGCGGCCTTGGGCCGGGCGTCATCCTCTTTCTCCTGGTGCTCTTCGCGCAGCTTTACATCATCGGGATTGTCGAGCGCCGCCGTCGATCGCGTGAGGATTTCCGGCCGCCGCTGTCGGTCGTCATTCCCGCCTACAATGAGGAATATGTGATCGGCCACACGATCCGGTACATCGATCGTGCCGCCGCGCACTATGGCGCGCCCGTCGAGGTGATTGTCGTCGACGATGCCTCAACCGACGAGACGGTCGAGACGGTGCAAGCGGTTACCACCATCTGCCACTCGATCAGCGTCCGGATCATCACGGTCGCATCCGGTGGCAAGGCCGAGGCCCTGAACCGCGGGGTAGTTGAGGCGAGCCACGATTTCATCGTGCGGATCGATGCGGATACGCTGGTAGGCGAAGACAATCTGACCCTCGCCATGCAGAGTTTCGGTGATCCTGACGTCGGTGCGGTTGGTGGCGTGCCACTGCCTCCCGGCGGCGCGATGTTCGACGCCGGTCGGCTGATCGAGGTGATCGTCAAGCACGGCTATTACTCGCCAGCGCTTGGTGCGGCCTCGGGGCTCGTGGGCATTCCCGGCATGTTCGTCGTCTACCGCGCCGAGGCGCTTCATGCCGTCGGCACCTTCGCCAGCGGGATGAATGGCGAGGATACCGACGTGTCGCTGCGGATCGCCGAGCGCGGTTACCGTACCCTGGTCGATCAGCGCATTACCTTCGTTTCGGAAGTGCCGGCCAGCTTTGCACATTTGCGCGAACAACGGCTCCGCTGGTTCCGATCGGTCTATCATGTCAGCGCGCGCGCCCACTCGCTGATCAGCTCGCCCAACTTCAGCGTTCGCGGCAAGCTGGTGCTGCCGTACATGCTGCTGAACACCGCCCGGCGCGCGATGATGATCCCGCTGGTCGTGTTCGGTCTGCTGGAGCTTCTGGTTACCTCCGGCACGATCGCGCTGCCGCATTGGCAGGCGGTCGCCGCGGTCCTGGTCGGCTCGCCGATGCTGGCAGCGACCTTCGCCATCCTGGTGAACGGGCGACCGGGCGCGCTGTTATCGTTGCCGGCGTACATCCTCTTCCGCGCCCTGCGCTCCTGGTACACGCTGGAATCGACCCTCAGCATCCCGATCACCTCGACGTCGACCCGGATCCAGATCGGGCGCCAGCCTTGGCCGAAAACGCCGCCGAGGCCACGCATCACGGAGGCCGTATGAACAGGATAGCCTTGGTGGCGGTGGCCGCCTGCGTGACGATACCGCAATACGCCTGGGCACAGGACAAGCGCCTCAGTCTTGACGGACTGTTGGCTTACGGGCTCGACGTCGTGCCGCCGGACGTTGTCGATACCTCGCCCGATCAGGATCGCATCCGCGGCATGTTGGAGGGCGAGTTCGGGGTCTCCTACGACATCGGTCCAGCCGTTGTCCGCGCGTCGGCAGGTGCCCGCGTCTTCCCCTCGGAAAGCGATTACAACCGCTACCCGCTGACGATCGGTGCGCGCTTCGATGTGCCATTGTCGAAGGATCGGCGGACGAGGCTGCGGCTGCTGCCGAGCTACGAATATGTATTCGGCGATGACGGCCGCGTGTTCGATCGGCTGCGGCTCGATGCGCAGCTCATCCACCGACACAATCCGTCGAACATCACTACCTTCCGGGTGCGCTACGGCTACCGCAATCAGACCGAGCGGCGCTTCTCGGGCTATGACCAGAGCGAATGGCTCACCGAACTCCGCCATTTCTGGCGCCCCGGCGGGGGGCCAACGCGGATCAACGCCTCGCTGCTTGGTCTTTTCGCAGACGCTGAGGCGAACCGCTTCAGCTACAACGGCTACGGTACGCTCCTGACCGCGCGTACGCCGCTCAGCGAGGGGCTGGAGGCCTATGGCCGCCTGTATCTCGTGCACCGCGATTACAAGGCACAGTTCTCGACGCTCTATCCCTACAAGAGGAAGGACACGCAGTTGCGGCTGACGGGCGGGCTGGAGAAGAGCCTGGACCAGCGCTTCAGTCTGTTCGGCGAGGCAGGCTATGCGCGCAACAAATCGAACGTTCCGACGCGGCGGTACGATGGCTTCGTCGGCCGCATCGGCATCCTGTTTCGGCAATAGGCGGGCAGGGTGGTGGCCGGCGCGTCACAATCGCGACGCGGGCAGTGCCAGGCGAAGCCGAAGCCGTATCTCGGCCCGTTTTGTTCCACGCGCGTCACGGGACCTCTGTGGAGGGGGTGGCCGGCGTTGCTGCTGGCCGGCTGCTCCTTTGCGCCGGCCTATGTTCAGCCTGAGCTGCCGGTACCGGCGCAGTACCCGGGCGCCGTGCCGGCTGGGGAGTCGGTGGCCCGGCTCGGCTGGCAGGATTTCTTCCGCGATCCGGAGTTGCGCCGGCTGATTGCGCTGGCGCTGGAGAATAATCGCGACATTCGCATTGCCGCCGCGCGCGTGCAGGAAGCGCGCGCAGCTTGGCGGATCGAGGGCGCATCACTGTATCCGCAGCTGAACGTTGCCGCGAGCGGGCAGTTCGGACGCACGGAGGTCGACCTGCCGCTTGCCCGCAGTGTCCCGCTCGACGTTCGGCTGATCAACGTCGAGGTGGGGGCGGGGTGGGAGATCGATTTCTGGGGGCGGCTGCGCAACCTGCGGGACGCCGCGCGCTGGCAATATCTTGCGTCGGAAGAGGCGCGGCGCGGCGTCGCCACCCAGCTCGTCGCCCAAGTGGCCAACGGGTATTTGCTCGAACGCGAATACGAAGAGCGCGCCGCGCTCGCGCAATCGTCGATCCGCACGCGGCAGGAATCGCTCAGGATCATTCGCCGTCGCTTCGAGGTGGGATCCGGCTCGAAGCTGGACATGACACAGGCGCAGACGCTCCTGGGCCAGGCGCAGACGGCCCTTTACGCGCTGGAGCAGGATCAGGCGGTGAATCGCAATGCGCTGGCGCTGCTGGTCGGTCGCCCAGTGACCGTCGCGTCCTCCAACCGCAGGCTGGCGGCGATTTCGGAAGATATCCAGCTTCCGCCCGGGCTTCCCTCCGAGCTGCTGGTCAATCGGCCGGACATCATCGCGGCTGAACGCCAGCTGCGCGCCGCAAACGCCAATATCGGTGCGGCCCGCGCTGCCTTCTTCCCGAACATCAGGCTCACCGGCGGGGTCGGTGTTTCCAACGGCGAACTCGGGATCGGCAGCGTGGAGCTGGGGGATCTGTTCAGCGATCCAGTGACGATCTGGAGCTTCGCGCCGACGATTAGCGTCCCGATCTTCAACGGCGGGCGGCTGCGATCGAACCTTGATGTCGCACGCGCGCGGCAGGTGCGATCGGTGGCGGAATATGAACGCACCATCCAGGTCGCCTTCCGCGACGTGGCGGATGCATTAGTGCGCCGCCAGCAGCTCGCGCGGCAGATCGATACGACCCGGCAGGTGCTCGATGCGCTCACCGAGCGCGCCCGCCTCGCCAATCTTCGCTTCGAATATGGCCGCTCCACCTATCTCGAGGTGCTCGAAGCGCAGCGTGACCTGTTTGAAACGGAGCAGCTGCTCGTTCAGCTGCGCCGCGCCGATCTGGCCAGCGCGGTTGCGCTCTACGCTGCGCTGGGGGGCGGGTTCACGCCGCCGACGGTGTTCGATTCCGATCCGCGCGAAAACCGAAGGGCGCCTGAGCCATGACGCAAACGCTGACGCCCCAATGGCGCAACCGTATCTTGGTGGCAGTGGCGATCGTCATCGCCGCCGCGCTCGCGTGGTTCTTTCTTCGCCCCTCTGGGATGCCGGAGGGGATCGTCAGTGGCAACGGCCGGATCGAGGCAGTTGAGGTCGATATCGCGGCCAAGATGCCGGGGCGGATTCGCGACATCACCGTCAGCGAGGGAGAGTTCGTCAAGGCCGGGCAAGTCGTGGCGCAAATGGATACCGACACGCTAGTCGCGCAACTCGCGGAGGCGCAGGCGCGGCTGGCGCAGGCGCTGAATGCGGTGAGGACAAACGAATCCCAGGTGGCGCAGCGCGAGAGCGACCGCGCATTCGCGGAAGCGACCGTCCGCCAGCGTGTTGCCGAGCTCAACGCCGCACAGAAGCGGCTCGCGCGCTCGACCACGCTGGCGCGCGAGGGCGCGACACCCGTGCAGGAGCGCGATAATGATCAGGCCGCCGTGGAAGGCGCGTCCGCTGCGGTGCAGGCGGCGCGGGCGCAGGTTGCGGCCGTGACGGCGGGCATCGCCGCGACGCGCAGCCAGGTTGCGGGTGCGGGGACGAACGTCGAGGCCGCCCGGGCCACCGTTCAGCGGATCATGGCCGATATCAATGACGCCGACCTTCGAGCGCCGCGCAGCGGGCGGATCCAGTATCGCGTCGCGCAGCCGGGTGAAGTGGTGGGCGCTGGCGGCCGCGTGCTGACGATGCTCGATCTCTCCGACGTATCGATGGTGTTCTTCCTGCCGGAAACCGTCGCGGGCCGCGTGGCGCTGGGCAGTGAGGTGCGCATCGTGCTGGATGCTTTGGCCGGTCGCGTCATCCCCGCGCGGGTCAGCTTCGTTGCTGACGTGGCGCAGTTCACGCCGAAGACGGTGGAGACGCAAAGCGAGCGCCAGAAGCTGATGTTCCGGGTGAAGGCTCGAATCGATCCCGCGCTCCTTCGCCGGCACATCACGCTGGTGAAGACGGGGCTTCCTGGCACCGCCTACCTGCGTCTCGATCCCGCCATTCCCTGGCCGAAGAACCTGTCGAACGTCATTTCGGAGTAGCACGGGTGAAGCCCGGTGCCTTTGCTCAGCCAGAACCCGCTCCTGCCGCGGAGCCGGTGGTCCAGCTGTCCGGTGTCACGCTGCATTACGGGCGGACTCAGGCACTGCGCGGGCTCGATCTCGATGTGCCGGCGGGGCGGATGGTCGGCCTCATCGGGCCGGACGGGGTTGGCAAATCGAGCCTCTTCTCGCTCGTCGCCGGATCGCGCGCGGTGCAGGAAGGCTCGGTCTATGTGCTGGGCGGCAGCATGGCGGATCGCGCGCATCGCAACGCCGTGTGCCCGCGCATCGCCTACATGCCGCAGGGGTTGGGCAAAAACCTCTACCCCACGCTTTCGGTAGAGGAGAACCTGCAGTTCTTCGCCCGGCTGTTCGGCCAGGATGCGGCCGAGCGGCGTGAACGGATCGACGATCTGACGCGCAGCACCGGGCTCTACGACTTCACCGGCCGCCCCGCGGGAAAGCTTTCGGGCGGGATGAAGCAGAAGCTGGGGCTATGCTGCGCGCTCATTCACGAACCGCGGCTGCTGATCCTCGACGAACCGACCACCGGCGTCGACCCGCTCGCCCGCGCGCGTTTCTGGGAGCTGATCGCGCGCATCCGGCAGCAGAACCCGGGCATGAGCGTGATCGTCGCCACCGCTTACATGGACGAGGCGCAGCGCTTCGACTGGCTCGTGGCGATGGACGACGGCGCGGTGCTCGCCACCGGCACGCCGCAGGAGTTGCTGGAGCGGACCGGCAGCACGTCGCTCGACGACGCCTTCATCGCCCTGCTACCGGAGGAGAAGCGGCGCGATCACACGCCGCCGACCAAGCCACCGCTGACCAACGACGATACAGATATCGCCATTGAAGCCCGTGATCTGACCATGCGGTTCGGCGATTTCACCGCGGTCGACCAGGTCAGTTTCCGGATCAGGCGCGGCGAGATCTTCGGGTTTCTCGGCTCGAACGGCTGCGGCAAGACCACGACGATGAAGATGCTGACCGGGCTGCTTCCCCCGACGGAGGGGGAGGCGCTGCTGTTCGGCAAGCCGATCGACCCGCACGACATCGCGGTGCGGCGCCGCGTCGGCTATATGAGCCAGGCCTTCTCGCTCTACAGCGAGTTGACAGTCCGCCAGAACCTCGAGCTTCATGCGCGACTGTTCCAGGTGGCCGCGCACGAGATCCCCGGGCGCGTCGCAGAGATGATCGATCGTTTCGGCCTGGAAAGCGCCGCCGAGAGCCTCCCGCCCGGCATGCCCCTTGGCGCCCGCCAGCGCCTCTCGCTCGCCGTGGCGATGGTGCACCGGCCGGAGATGCTGATCCTCGACGAGCCGACCTCCGGCGTCGATCCCGTCGCCCGCGACACCTTCTGGCGCCTGCTGATCGAGCTTTCCCGGCGTGACCGGGTCACGATCTTCATCTCGACGCATTTCATGAACGAGGCTGAGCGCTGCGATCGCATCTCGATGATGCATGCCGGCAAGGTGCTGGACAGTGACACGCCGGAGCGGCTGATCGAGAAGCGCGGGACGGCGACGCTGGAAGAAGCCTTCATCTCCTATCTGGTCGAGGCGGGGGGCGAGGACGGGGCGGCGGATACCATCGCCTTTCCGGCTGAGGACCCGGAGGAGACGGCCGGCGCCGGCCGCCGCCGCCCGTTCAGCCTCCGGCGGATGTACAGCTATCTGTGGCGCGAGGTGCTGGAGCTGCAGCGCGATCCGGTGCGCGGGGCGCTCGCGCTCGCCGGGTCCGTCGTGCTGCTGTTCGTGATTGGCTACGGCATCAGTTTCGACGTCAACGACATCCGCTTCGCCGTGCTCGACCGCGATCAGAGCAGCGCCAGCCAGCGCTACGAGCTCGAACTGTCCGGCTCACGCTATTTCATCCGGGAACGGCCGATCACCGATTACGCCGACATGGACCAGCGGCTGCGCAGCGGCGAGCTGACGCTCGCGATCGAGATTCCACCCGGGTTCGGCCGCGATCTTCGCCGCGGGCGGCCGCAGCCGATCGCCGCCTGGTTCAATGGCGCCATGCCGATTCGCGCCGAAACGGTGCGCGGCTACATTCAGGGTATGCACCAGCGCTGGTTGAGCCAGGAAATGCGCGCGGCCGGCCTGACCGGCGGGCCGCGCGCAGGCGCGGGCGCCACTGTCTCGATCGAGAACCGCTATCGCTACAATCCCGAGGTGCGCAGCTTGCTGGCGATGGTGCCGAGCGTGATTCCGCTGCTGCTCCTCGTCCTCCCCGCCATGCTCGCAGCGATGGCCGTGGTGCGCGAGAAGGAGACCGGCTCGATCATCAATTTCTACGTGACGCCAGTGACGCGCACCGAATTCCTCCTGGGCAAACAGCTTCCCTATGTCGGCATAGCGATGATCAACTACCTCGTCATGGTGGCGTTGGCCGAGTGGGTGTTCCGCGTGCCGATTACGGGCAGCTTCGCGGCTCTTACGGTCGGCGCGCTGGTCTTCTCCTTCATCGCGACCGGCATGGGTCTGCTCGCCTCCGCGGTCACGCGAAGCCAGATCGCCGCGATGTTCCTTGCCATGATCGGCACCCTGATCCCGACGCTCACGTATGGCGGGATGATCGATCCGGTCACGTCGCTGCAGGGCGGCGCCCGTATCTTCGGGGAGCTTTATCCGTCCGCCTATATGATCACGATCACCCGCGGCGTGTTCAACAAGGCGCTGGGCTTCCACGAATTGTGGCCATCGCTGTGGCCGCTGCTGGTGACGTGGCCGGTGATCACCGGGGTGGCGATCCTCACGCTGCGCAAGCAGGAGCATTGATCGGTGCGCGCCGTCTCCGCGATCTATCGGCTGGGCGTCAAGGAACTGTGGAGCCTGTGGCGCGATCCGATCATGCTGGTGCTGATCCTCTTCACCTTCACCGGTGTCATCTACACGTCAGCCAAGGCAATGCCGGAGACGTTGAACATGGCGTCGATCGCAATCGTGGACGAAGATCGCTCGCCCTTGTCACAGCGGATCACGGACGCTTTCTATCCGCCGCTGTTCGCGCCCCCGGTGATGATAAACAGCACGCAGATCGATCCCGGCATGGATGCGGGCCGCTACACATTCGTGCTGCAGATCCCCGAAGGCTTTCAGCGCGACGTTCTGGCCGGCCGGCCGGCGGAGATCCAGCTCAATACCGACGCCACACGCATGACGCAGGCTTTCTCCGGCAGCGCCTACATCCAGCAGATCGCGCTGGGGGAGGTGACGGCGTTCGTCGCGCGGCGCCAGGGGCAGGGCGGCCTGCCGGTTGAACTCGAGCTGCGGGCCCGGTTCAACCCGACGCTGGACCGGATATGGTTCGGCGCGCTGACCCAAGTGATCAACCAGATCACCCTGCTGTCGATCATCCTCACCGGCGCCGCGCTGATCCGGGAGCGCGAGCGTGGGACGATCGAACATTTGCTCGTCATGCCGGTGCGGCCGTTCGAGATCATGGCCAGCAAGGTGTGGTCGATGAGCCTCGTCGTGCTGCTCGCTTCCTTTCTGTCGATCCAGCTCGTCGTCCGGGGATTATTGCACGTACCCATCGCGGGATCTTTGCTGCTGTTCTTCATCGCTGCAGCGCTGTCGATGTTCGCGATGACATCGATCGGCATTTTCATGGCGACGGTCGCGCGCAACATGCCGCAGTTCGGCATGTTGACCGTGCTTGTCCTGCTGCCGCTCGAGATGCTGTCGGGCGGCATCACCCCGCGCGAGAGCATGCCCGAGGTGGTGCAGGATGTGATGCTTGCTGCGCCGACGACCCACTTCGTCGAGCTTGGCCAGGCGATCCTGTTCAGGGGGGCGGGCCTTGACGCCGTATGGCCGCAGTTCCTTGCGCTGATGGTGATCGGTTCGGTCTTCTACCTCACTGCGCTGGCCCGGTTCCGCAAAGTGTTGGTGACGATGGCGTGATTTCGGGTGGATGCGCCTATGCGTGGCGCACGGTTGCCTAGAGTCTGTCGCGAACGGCGACAGTGTCCAGAGTTGCTTCATCAAATTTATGAAACGATACGGAAAATTGCGTATCGAATTGCCAGTATGAAGGGCGGTAAAAGCAAGTTGTTAGCGGATGGTATCCCGATAACACCGATGTAAGTAGTCACCGATGCGAGGCGACTATTAGGCGACATCGCCAGATTGGCAGCTGACGATTAACATCTCAAGGATCTCCCGTATCCCCGCCGCACCTCCTCCCTCCCCCCAAGAAGGAAAGACGGGGAACTTCGCCCCGCCGCGCCCTAGCCGGCGCGACGGGGCGACTTCTTTGGGTGATCCTCAAGACTATCGATGAGCGCTGCGGCGGCGCGCGAGGGCAGGCGGCGATGCCCTTGAGCGGCCATACCGCCGGCGGTCGCTCGCGCTTTCGACAGGCATGAAGGAGAGTGGCAATGGCAGACTTGGTGGTGGTCGGCTTCGATGATCCACAGGAAGCGGATCGCGTGCTCAGCAAGCTGAACTTGATGCAGCGCGAGTATCTCATCGATCTCGAGGACGCCGTGGTCGCGATCCGCCAGCCGGACGGCAAGGTGAACCTGAAGCAGAGCGTCAGCATGGTCGGCACTGGCGCCGCCTCGGGGGGCCTCTCGGGGGTCCTGTGGGGCACGTTGGTCGGCCTGCTGTTCCTCAACCCTGTCGCCGGCATGGCGATCGGCGGTGCGATCGGGGCCGGTACCGGCGCGCTTTCGGGATCGCTGATCGATTACGGGATCAACGATTCCTTCATCAAGGAACTGGCGGAAACCCTGCAGCCGAATACGTCTGCGCTGTTCGTCCTGGTGCGCAAGGCGCAGCCGGAAAAGGTTCTTGCGGAGCTTTCCGGCGTGCACGGGAAGGTCTTGCGGACCTCGCTCTCGTCGGAACAGGAGGCCAAGCTGCAGGCTGCATTGTCCTCTGCGACGAACAGCGGCGCGTCTTCGTCCACTGCGGCTGCCAACGGTGACAAGATCTAGGAGCGAAGCGGCAGAAGTGGCACTGTCGAGGCGCACGGCCAGTCACCTGCCGGTCTCCGGATCGGCGGTGACTATGGCTGTTTCGTCAGCTCTTCTGGATCCCACTCATGTTCCGCGGCGCCACTTTGCTTCAACTGGCAATCAGCCATGAAGAGGGGTAGGCTAAGCTGATGTGGAGAGGATCTCCCCGCGGCTTCGACTTGCCACCCCAAAGCGGTGAGGGGCACGGTCGAGGCGCAAGCTGGGGAGAGAGTTTCTGGGTGGCGATGGCCACCGCGGCTACCCTCTGCGCTCCGTCCCCCGCTGCCGGTCAGCCCGTCGCGATGAGCTTCAGCGCAGCGCTCGAGCGATCGGATCGTGTCGCGCCGGCGCTTGCCGCGGCGAAGCACAGCGAAAATGCCGCGCGGCTGACGGAAGAGTCGCTGTCGACGCTCAACCGGCCGATCGTCACCGTCTCCGCGCAATATGTCGAGTATCAGAAGACGCTGTCCTTGGACCTCAGGGGGCCGCGGCAGGATGCGCTCGACAGCACCAACAGCTTCCTCAATTCCATTCCCGGCTCGGTCGCCCCGGCCTTCCAGGCGATCGCAAGCGACATCGTCGGGCGGATTTCCCAGGCACTGCCGGGGCTGTTCGCTGCCTTGCC
The DNA here is from genome assembly GCF_045369135.1 of Sphingomonas sp. 179-I 2A4 NHS. NCBI lineage: Bacteria > Pseudomonadati > Pseudomonadota > Alphaproteobacteria > Sphingomonadales > Sphingomonadaceae > Sphingomonas > Sphingomonas sp. 179-I 2A4 NHS. The sequence goes on from NZ_JBIQFL010000004.1 coordinate 303,433, forward strand.
GAGCGACTTGTCCTATCGCTTCCGCCAGGACGTGTTCCGCCCGACCATCCAGGGTATTCTGCCGATCTATACCGGGGGGGCGATCTCCGCGATCAAGCGCGGTGCTGAGGCGGGAACGGCCCTGAGCGAAGCGCGGGCGCGATCGGCACGCGATTTGACGCAGGTGAACCTGATCCGTGCCTATTTCGGTCAACTGGCCGCCGCCTCGCTCGAGGATTCTACCCGTGAGTCGCTGGAGGCGCTCGACAGCCTGCTGTCGGACGCGATCAAGCTGGAAATGGGCGGTCTCATTCCGCGCGCGCGCCGCTTGGAGGCGCAGGTAGCCCGTGACGCGGCGGAGCGTGAGCACGAACGCGCGGTACTGGCGCATGACAGCGCGCGGACAGATCTGGCGAGCCTGCTTGAGGTGGACGCGGTAACGCCGACCACGCCGTTGTTCGTCCAGACTGCGCCCTTGCCACCGTCGAGCGAGTTCGTCGGCGGCGAGGAGAATTTGCCGCAGACGCGCGAAGCCGATGCAGCAAAGTCGATCGCGCGTGCGTCGGTCGATCTGGCGAAGTCCCAGCAGCGCCCGCAGGCGTTCGCCTTCGGGGAATATAACGCCAATCGCTCCAATGCCTTGCCGGTCGAGCCGGACTGGATCGTCGGCGTCGGCGTTCGCTACACCCTGATCTCCAATATCGGCCGTTCGCGCGCGGTGGCTGCGGCGCGGGAACAGGAGGCCGCCGCTGACGAGGCCGCACGGGGCGCGCGGCAGACCAGCCGTTCCACGACGTTGCGGGCGTGGAACCTCGTCGAAAGCGCTCGTAGCTCGTTCGTTTCGCTCGACAGCAGCCTTGCCGCCGCGACCGAGAACCTGCGCGTTCAGCAGATCAGTTTCCGCGAAGGGGAGGGGACGGTGACGGCGGTGACCGGGGCAGAGGCGGCGCTAGCCGCGGCGCGGACGCAGCGCGTGGCGGTGGCCTATGAGTACGATCTGGCGCTTGCCGCGCTGCTCACGGCTGCTGGTCGGCTGGAGAGCTTCCCGCAGTATCTGGCGCAGGCGAATGTACGTATCCCGGTATCGGCCAAGCCGTGACGGACGCGGCGCGCCACGACCCGGCGATCGGCGCCGATCGACCGCCGTCGCGACGCGCGCGGTTGCTTCTATGGGGCGGCATCGCGATCGTCGCAATCGGGGTTGCGATCGGCTTGTGGCTGGCGAGCCGCCCCGCCGCGCCGCCGCTGCAAGGTGAGGTGGAGGCGGAGGAGGTCAACGTCGCCACGAAGGCTCTGTCACGCCTCGCCGAGATCAAGGTCAGCGAAGGTGATCGCGTGCGGCGTGGTGAAGTGCTCGCCATCCTGAACGCGCCGGAGGTGGAGAGCGGCGCGCAACAGGCCGATGCCGCCCTGCAAAGTGCCCGGGCGCTGCAGGAGATCGCCGACAAGGGCGCCCGTGAACAGGACGTCGCTGCTCTGCGTGCCAATTGGGAAGCGGCGAAGGCGACGGCCAACCTGGCGCAGGTGACCAGGCGGCGAACCGACAGCCTGTACGCGCAGGGCGTCGTTTCCGCGCAGCGTCGCGACGAAGCACGCGCGGCCCAGATCTCGACGGCGCGCATCGCGGAAGCGGCGCGGCTGGAGTATGAGAAGCTCGCTTCCGGTACACGACCGGAAAGCAAGGAGGTCGCGGCCGCTCAGGTCCGCTCGGCGCAAGCCTTGGTTGCCGCTGCCACGGCTATGCAACGCGAGACCGAGCTCGTGTCGCCGATCGACGGCGAAGTGTCCCGGCGGCTGGTGCAGCCCGGCGAGATCGTCAGCCCCATTCTTCCCGCGATCCAGCTGATCGCGATCGATCGGCCGTGGGTGACGGTCAACGGCCAGGAAGACGATTACAAGGGCATGAAGCAGGGCATGGTGCTGCGCGGGGAGGTGCCGGCACTGGGAAGGACGATCGATTTCCGCGTGACGAACATCGCACCGCAAGGAAGCTACGCCACGTTTCGCGCGACGCGGCAGTCGACCGGTTACGATGTCCACGCCTTTGCCGTGAAGCTGGAGCCGATGCAGCGCGCCACTGGGCTCCGGCCGGGGATGAGCGTCCTGTTCGATTGGCCGCAATGAGGGTGTTCGCGGCGTCCTTCTGGCAGGAAGCCGTACGGATCGCCCGCACCCCGGTCGACCTTCTGCTGCTGACGCTGTTTCCGCTTGTGATGCTGGGATCGATGGCGGCGATGATATGGGGCGGCACGCTGACCAACTTGCCGGTCGTTATCGTCGATCAGGACGGCGGTGCGCTGGCCCGCACGATTACGCGCAACATCGACGCGACGCCTTATCTGGAGGTGGTGGCGCAGACGCCGCAGCGGGCCGAGGCATTGGCCATGGTTCGCCGCGAACAGGCCGTGGCCTTCATGGTCATTCCCAAGGGCATCAGCGCCCGCTCGTCGAGTTCCCCGCCCGTAACGGTGTTCTACGAGGCGGTGTTCCTGTCGACCGGCTCGGTCGCCTCCACCTATCTGCGGCTCGTGACCACGGCGACCCTGCTTCGGCAGACGCCGCGCAACCTCGGCGTCGCTGGCGCATCAGTCGCGGACCGCACCTTGCCGACGATCCAGATCACGCTGCTCGGCAATCCGACGCTCAGCCTGGAGTGGTTCCTGGGCATGCTGATCGGGCCGAGCATCCTCCATCTGGTGATCGCCATCTCGTGCATCGGCTCGCTCGGGCTGCTGATGCGGGACAAGTCGTTCGGCGCCTACGTTCGCGAGACGCAGGCGCCGGTGGCGGCGCTGTCGGGGCGGTTGGCGGTTCATGTTCTGGCAGGCATCCTCTGGGCGATCGCCTGGCTGCTCTGGATGACGTTGGCGCGCGGCTATCGTGCTGAAGGAAGCGTTGCCCTGATCGTCGTTGGCTTCGTCCTCCTGTTCGTAGCGAGCGCGGCGATCGGCCTGTTGTTCATCGCGGTGACGAAGGAAGTCGGCACCTCCTTCTCCGGCGCCGTCATCGTTGCCGGCTCGGCGCTTGCGTACTCCGGGGCAACGCTTCCGCTCAGCGGCGGGCTGTGGTTCGCACAGGACTGGAGCAAGGTGCTGCCGCTCACTCACTTCATCATACTGCAGATGGATCAGTTGATCGGCGTCACCGCGCGGGCCGATCTGACGCCGATGATCGCGCTGCTGCTCTATCCGCTGATCGGCGGCGTCACCGGCATGGTGCTGATCCTGCGATCGAAGCGCCCGGCATGAGCTTCATCGGCGCGATCGAGCAGACACTGCTGACGATCCTCCGCACGCGCGAGTTGCTGATGCTCGCGATCATCTCCGTGCTCTTCTACGCTTTCTATTACCCTGCACCGTACCAGCAACAGACCGCGACCGACATTGCGCTGGTGGTGGTGGATGCGGATCGCTCGCCCTTGTCGCGCGCGCTGGTGCGTCATCTGTCGGATACCCGCGCCGTCTTCGTCGTGGTGGAAACAGGCAATCTGGGCGAGGCACGGGAGTTGGTGCGTGCGCGCAAGGCTGATGGCGTCGTGTACCTCGCCCCGCACCTGCAACAGCGCGTCCTTTCGCGCGGTACAGGGACGGGGATCGCGCTGTGGCTGAACGGCGCCTATTTCGTTCGCGCGGAGGCGATCGGGGAGACGCTGGCCGAGGTGGCGCTCGACGCGGTGAACGAGCTGGCGGATACCGTGCCCGCGGTTGCACGGCAGCGCGCGCCCGAGGTGCTGGTGCAGCCGATCTTCACAACGGGCGGATACCGCGATTACGTTTTTCCTGCTGTTGCGAACATCATTCTGCAGCAGACGTTGCTCGCCGCCTCGGCGCGTCTGGTGGCGGATCGGCGCCAGCGCGGATGGACGGTGATGCGCCGGGCGGAGGCGCTGGGGATGGTGACCGCTGCTGCCCTTGTCGGCGCGCTGGCCGCGGGATTCTACTTCGGCTTCGTCTACTGGGCCCAGGGCGTGCCACGCGGCGGCAACATGCCGGGGCTGCTGCTCGCGATCCCGCTGTTTGCGGTCGCCGTGTCAAGCCTCGGCCAGTTGCTCGGCAGCCTGTTTCCCACCGGTGACGATGCCTTGAAGGTAATCCTTCCTACGTCGCTGCCGCTGCTGTTCCTCGGCGGCTTCGCCTGGCCACTCTACGCCATGCCGCAATGGCTTGCGACCATCGCCTGGTTCTCCCCGGCAACGCCGGCGACACATCTCTTCATCCGCTTCAACCAGATGGGGGCCAGCTTGGCGGAGGCATGGGGGCCGTTCTGTGTGATGGCAGTGCTTGCCGCATGCTACACCGCAGGCTTCCTGCTTCGGGTGCGCCGGCTCAACCGTGAACCGGCGACGCCTGCGTGACGACCAGGACCTATGGCACTCGATGCCACGTCCGGCTTTTGCAGATGATCCGGCCGATGAGGCATCCCGTGCCGCGGATCGTGTTCGGGTCGACCAATGTGATCGTGCCGGAAAAGGTGGTGTTCTGATCGGGCACGAACACGCGCCCGCGCCACTGGTTCGTCTTTTGTTGCCGGAAATCGCGGAACACCGTGGTGCCAATCAGTTGCTGCGTGCCGCCGCGACGAGCGCGCTCTTTCGCCTGATCGGTTGCCCAGATGACGACCCCGCAGATTGCATTTCCGCACGGCTGCGTTCGGACGTGGACGCTGTCCTTCGGATCCTGCCATGTTCCGATCAGGCCATCCTGTGCTGCTGCGGTGGTTGCGACGAGGCAGCCGATCGCGGCTGATGCAAGACAAAGCGTCCGGTACATGACGGTCACCTTACGCGACAACACTGAATGACACCCCTGCCCCTTACGGCAGGCGTCGGATAATTGAGGCAAGAATGAACGCCAATGGTGATATATAGAATAGGTATGACTACTGCTGAGGCGATGATCTCGCGCGGCTTTCTTTATTGCTCGCGGCCCATCTCATTCGAAAAATTGTACGAAAAGCCACAATCTCCGTGCTTCTTGATCAAGCAATCTGGTCAGCATCCGTAGTATCCCGGATTACCGATGATATGCCTGGAACCTATTCCTTCTGGAAGCGAAACGTGGTGCGCTCTTGGGGAGCATGCGGATGAAAAAGGGATATCTCCTTGTCCTGATGCTGATCGCAGGCTGCGGGAAGCCGAGCGATACGAAGAACGTGACCGTGGTCGACCAACCCACCACGAATTTCGCTGCCCAGATGCTGGCATTACCCCAGCAATCCCGCGAGATCGCCTTGTTCCGCGCCATTCGTGATGCCGGCCTGCCGTGCCAGAGCGTCACCGGCGCACAACTCATCAACACGAACCCGGCCAGGCCTGAATGGCGCGCGCGCTGCGACAATGGTACCTATCACCTTATCACGGTGGATCCGAACGGTACCGCGCTGGTCGTCAGTCGAACCGAGCGTTGAGCGCCAAGGGATCGAACGAGGTCTTTCGACGATGCAGAAGTTCAGCGAAGCGCCATAGATGAGCCCCCGGCCGGCAAGCAACGGATCTCAGCGATCGCGCTTCGAACGACACCGGAGGGCCGTGCCCCATCCGGCGCTGTGACCTACGTCGGCGATCCGGCACGGGCCTGCTTCAACAGCAGCGCCATTTCGCCCGGTCGCCAGCAAGAACTTCGCCATGCCCCGTAATCTCGTCAAACCGCCAGCCGGAGGCACGGCGGCGGCGACAACGCCGTGGTTTGCGCTTTCCGGCAAGGAGTGTCTTGCCAGGCTTGGCGCGGATCCGGAGGGACTGACCGAGCGGCAAGTCGTCGAGCGCCGCCAGCACTGGGGCCGCAACGAACTCCCGCGCCATCGCCGCGCCTCCTGGCCCGAGCTTTTCGTTCGCCAGTTCCGCAGCCCGCTGATCTACCTGCTGCTGGGGGCGGCGGCTTTGTCGCTGTGGATGGGCGAACGGACGGATGCGCTGTTCATCGTCGCGGTCCTTGTGCTGAACGCGGTCATCGGAGCTGTCCAGGAGGGGCGCGCTGGCGCCAGCGCCGACGCGTTGCAGCAAATGGTGAAGCACACGGCCCGCGTCGAACGGGATGGGGCGGTGCGCGAGCTGGACGCAGCCGATCTGGTGCCCGGAGACATCATCTTGCTGGAGCCGGGTGCGGAAATTCCTGCGGATACTCGGCTGCTTGCGGCTTCAGACGTTCAGGCCGACGAGTCATTGCTGACGGGGGAAGCGCTGCCGGTCGCCAAAAGCGCTGATGCCGCGCTGGATGTCGACGTGCCGCTCGGCGACCGCACCACGATGCTGCACGCCGGCACCACATTGCTCGCCGGCCGTGCCAGAGGGGTGGTAGTCGCGACCGGTGAGCGCACCGAACTGGGCAGGATCGGCGTTTCGCTGCGTGAGACTGAGCCTACCCCGCCGCCGTTGATCCAGTATCTGGAGCGTTTGTCGAAGCAGATCTCCGTCGGGATGGCCGCCTTGGTGGCCGTGCTGGCGCTACTCCTGTTGGTGAGGGGGGCTGCGCCGGCGGAGATCCTGATCGTTGCCGTGGCGCTGGCCGTGTCCGCAATTCCGGAGGCGCTTCCGGTCGCGGTCACGGTCGGGCTCGCGGTGGCGACACGCCGAATGGCGGAGCGCAACGTCATCGTGCGAAGCCTGCCGGCCGTGGAGGGGCTCGGCGCTTGTACGATCATCGCGACGGACAAGACGGGCACGCTCACCGTCAACCGGTTGTCCGTGGGCGCAATCATCACCCCCGATGGGCGTCGGCTGAACGCGGGCGAGTGGAAGGATGACTTAGCCGCAGTCAGGCGTCTGGCGCGTGCAGGGGCGATCTGCAACGAGGCGAACCGCGTCGCCGGGGGCGAAGTGATTGGCGACAGTGTCGACGTCGCGCTTTTACGCTTCGCCGAAGACATGGAGCAGATCGAGGATCACCCGCGGATCGGCCTTTTCGCCTACGAACCGGTAAACCGCTTTTCGAGCGTTGGGATCGAGGCCGACGATGAGGTGCGCGTCGTCGCGAAGGGCGCCGTCGAGACGATTGTTGCGATGTGCGCGGAACCCGATCCGTCGCTCCTCGGCGCTGCCGATGGTCTCGCGTCAGACGGATACCGCGTTCTTGCTCTCGCCGAACGCTCGGTGCCGGACCTTGAGATGGTTGATCTCGCCCACCCGGCGCGGCTGCGGTGCCTCGGCTGCGTCGGGTTACTCGATCCGCTGCGCCCTGAAGCCGCTGCCGCGGTCGCGGCGTGTCGGGACGCGGGGATCGAGGTGCGGATGATCACTGGCGATCACGCGGCAACCGCGCTCACCATCGGGCGCCAGCTTGGCCTTGCCCACTCGCAAGCTGATGTCCTGTCGGGTGCGGCATTGTCTGCGCTCTCGGGTCAACGTGAGGCTCAGGCGGAAGCGATTGGGCAGGCAAAAGTATTCGCGCGTACCGATCCGGCGCAGAAGCTGCTGATTGTCGAGACCTTGCGCAATAGCGGGCACATCGTTGCCGTGACGGGCGACGGGGTGAACGACGGTCCGGCGCTCCATGCGGCGAACATCGGTGTTGCGATGGGCGAGGCTGGGACGGATGTTGCGCGTGGTGCGGCCGACCTCATCATCGTCGACGACAACTTCGCGTCGATTGTCTCTGGGATCGAAGAAGGACGCATCACATTCGGCAATCTGCGGAAGATAGCGATCTTCCTGCTTGGCACCGGCATTGCGGAGATCGCGCTCTTCCTGCTGGCGATAGCGGCTGGCCTTCCGCCGCCCCTGACGGCGGTTCAGCTGCTGTGGAGCAATCTCATTACTGAAACGCCGCAGGCGGTCGCGCTGGCCATGGGGCGGGGCAGGGGCGACGAGCTTCGTCGCCCGCCCCGCGCCGCGGACCGGCGATTGATCGATGGATCCGCGCTGCTTCTGATGGCGATCCCGGCGGTTGCCATGTCTGCGTTCCTGGCCGCGCTGTTCGGCTGGGAGCTTGCTCGTGGCGAAAGCCTGGAAACAGCGCGCAACAGCGTGCTCGTCGGCGTGATCCTGTTCGAGAACATGTTCGTCCTCGCCCTGTGGAACGACCGACGACCTCTGTGGGACCGCCCGCCGGGGGGGATCGCTTGGCTCATTGGCGGTGTGGGCGCCGCCCTTGGGCTGCAGGTGTTCGCAATGACGTTTCCGCCGGTCGAGAAGCTGCTGGGTATACGGATGCCGGACAGTGACAGCCTGATCGCCTGCCTGGGCGGCGCCGTCGTCACTGCTGTCGCTGCGGAGATCGCCAAGCGAATGTTGCGGCGTCGGGGGGATCAGCGAATCGACAACTGGCCGTCCCCTACCTCCGAGTCGTGAGGCGAAGTTTCCCCAAAGTTGTCCCGGTTCCGTAACGGAAGCTGCTGAAACGCGAGCAAATGTGCGATTTACCTCCGCCGGATCGGACTTCTTCGATGTTTCTGCCGCTGATGTTGGCGGATTTTGACGAGAACGATCAGTGCTTTACGTGAAACTACGTAATTGCGTCGAATTGTTGCTATCATACGGTGGGTCTCATTTTCTGCAGGGGGCTGCATGATGATGGACACGGAATATGCCCGGGAGCGAGCACGCTCCGAAACACGGATGGCGGCGCGAGCGCGATGTATCGAGGCTCGGGTCATTCACCTTGAACTGGCCCGACGTTATTTGGCGCTAAGTCGTCTCGGCTTCAAACATTGATCATCGGGCTGGCCCCTTCAGTGTCGGGCGGGCGCCAACCTGTCATGTCCCGCCCATGGTTCGCGTGCAAGCAATGGTTAACGAGCGATCCGAGTGCGTCTTCCTTGCAACGCCGAGAAGGATTGTCCACTTGCGCCGGTGACTTGGGTGTCGCCCAAGTCATTGACGATTCTTTATTTTTTAAGATCAGCATTGCAGATTGGTCTCAAACGGAACCTATCTAAATCGCCAACATTGTTATGCGGTGCTTCGCGGTGTTTTCATGAAGGGGCACTAACGGGCGTTGTTACAAACGATAACTGCCTTCTCCATTGGAATGAAAAGGGATGGTCTTGAAATAGCTAACTGGTCGCGCCTTGCGTGACGCTGCACGGATACGGAGTAAGACACATGATCGTGTATATCGTTGACGATGACAGTGTCAGCAGAAGAGCCATCGGAATGACGGTTCAGCGCCTGGGCTACAATGTGAAATACTTCACTTCAGGTAGAAGCCTAGTTGAGGAAGGCACCCTAGAGCCAGGCTGCATTCTGCTTGACCTGTGCATGCCGGACGGTAGCGGCATAGAAATCCTTGAACAGCTCTACGACCGCCGTTCGACATTTCCCGTTGTGATCATCACGGGGCTCAGCGACATCGGTGCCGTTGTTCGGGCAATGAAGCTTGGGGCGCTCGACGTCCTCATCAAGCCGCCGCAGACGGAAGCACTCGCGTCCGCGATTGAGCAAAGCGAAGTCGTCTTGAAGAAAGGCGCTTGGCGGCACGATGTGCCGGCCGAGGCGGAGCGAAAACTATCATGTCTCACGCCGCGTGAGCGTGATGTTCTTCTCGGCCTGGCGCGCGGCTTTCCGAACAAGACGATCGGCCACGATCTGGGCATCAGTTCACGGACCGTGGAGATACACCGTGCTCACCTGATGTCGAAGCTTAACGTGCACAGTCTCTCTGAGTTGCTGCGCATCGTCTACGATGCCGAATGGGACTTGAACAAGGAAGAGGATGCCTGAACGCTCGCTTGGTAGAACGATGATTTAGCGTGGTCATTATCAAGCGTAGGGATCGTTACGTATATATAACCGATCTGAAGTCCACCATCTTCAACAGTGAAACCACTTAGAAAGACTGTGGAATATGAGGTCGGTTCTGCTTTACGCGAATCGTGATGCTGGCACGATCGACCGGCTTGAGGTGGCGCTCACTGTCGCAGCTGCATTTAACAGCCATATTCACTGTCTTCAGGTAACTCCTTACAACAACTTCGTTGTCATGGACCCGTTTGGCGGCGTCTATGGCATGGCGGAGATGCTCGCCGACATCCGCGAGCGCGAGATCGAAAACCAGAATGAGCTGCAGGCCCGGCTCGAACGGGCTGGCGCATCATGGACCTGGATCAACGAGAACGGCGATCCGCAGGGCGCCGCGCTCGATCGCATGGATCTCATGGACCTCGCGGTGGTCAGCACCGGCGGCGAGGGGGATCTCCCGGATCACGCACCGGCTGCGGCAAAGCTCGCAACCCGCACCGACACGCCCATCCTCGCGGTCGCATCGGACGGGCCGCGGATCGACGTCGGCGGTAATGTCATGGTGGCGTGGAACGGCTCGCCCGAAGTCAGCCGCGCCTTGCGCCACGCCGTGCCGCTGCTGAAGTTCGCCCGCAACGTCACGATCGTGCGCATTGCGGAGGACCGTGCAGGTCGTCCGCTGGTCGATGCCGCGCAGTATCTCAGCTATCACGACATCAAGTCAGAAATACGCGAGCAGCCGCGCGACGATGAGATGGTGCATGACGCGCTGCGCCGCGCCGCGCTGGAGCTCGAGGCCAATTACATCGTGATGGGCGCCTATGGCCGCCCCCACCTTCGCGAACGGATGTTCGGCGGGGTGACCCTCGATTTTTCGCAGCACAGCCCGTGCAGCCTGTTCATGTCGCACTGACGAGGTGGATCGTGCCTCCATGCCCTCCAACCGCGCCTGAAATCCCGGGGCCGACCGGGCCGCCGGGCGCGCGCCGCGGTGGCACGACGCGCGACGAGCCGCCCTGATTGCCGGCGCGCCGGAAGTCGGATCTTCTTCAGTTTCAAGGATAGGTGTCTCCCATGAACCGGTTCCAAAAGGCGACAATCGTAGCTGCAATGGCCTCAGCCACGGCGATGCTGGCCGGGTGCGAAACGGCAACGCCCTATCAGCCGCTGGGCGCCCGCGGCACCGGCGCAAGCGGCGGCTATTCCGATCAGCAGATCACTTCAGACATTTGGCGCGTCACCTTCGTCGGCAACACGCTGACCTCGCGCCAGACGGTGGAGAATTATCTGCTCTATCGCGCCGCGCAGCTGACGGTTCAGCAGGGCTATGACAGCTTCACCATCGTCAACCGGGCGACGGACCGGAATGTGGAAACCCGCATCAACACCGATCCTGCCTTTGCAGGCCCCTATGGCTGGTGGCGGCCGAGCTGGCGCTATTACGGCGGCTTCGGCTGGCGCTCGTGGGATCCGTGGTACGGCGGCCCGTTCTGGGCGGACAACATCGATATCTCGACCGTCAGCAAATATGAGGCGACGGCCGAGATCAAGATGAGCAAGGGCACGACGCCGAACGACCGGACGACGTTCGACGCTCGCCAGGTGCTCGCCAACCTTGGCCCGACGATCCAGATGCCCAAGCAGTAACGGCCTTCTGTTCGTCACCCCGGGCGCGGCGCCCGGGGTGACGATCACGGCTGGCCGTATCATTTTCCGCTGTCAGGTAAGCGCCAGCAGCCGCTGGCAGTGGATCGCGATCATCTGCTCCTCGTCGGCCGGGATGATGCGCACGTCCACCGCGCTGCTCGGCGTATCGATGATCCGGCTGCCTTCCTCATTGGCTGCCGCATCCAGACGCACCCCGAGCCACGCCAGCCGCTCGCAGATGGCGCTTCGGATCATCGCGTCATTCTCCCCGATGCCGCCGGTGAAGACGATCGCATCCAGCCCGCCCATCGCCGCCACCAGCGCGCCAAGCTCTCGGACGATCCGCCACAGGAACAGAGCGATTGCATCTGCCGCGCCTTGCTCGCTGCTGGCCTGGAGCACCCGCATGTCGCTCGATATGCCGGAGACGCCGAGCAGGCCTGACTTCGTATATAGCGTTGCCTGCACCTCGTCGGGCGACAGGCCCTCCTCACGAATCATGTGAAGGACGACGCCGGGATCGAGGGATCCGCAGCGCGTCGCCATCACCAGTCCGTCAAGGACGCTGAATCCCATCGTCGTGTCGACGCTTCGTCCGTCGACCATCGCGCAGAGACTGGCCCCGTTGCCGAGGTGAGCGACGAGAACACGCCCGCGCGCCAGTTCCGGCTCCTCAAGCGCAAGCGTCCGTGCGATGTGTTCGTACGAGATGCCATGAAAGCCGTAGCTCATGATGCCACGCGCCTCCCAATTGGCCGGCACGGCATAGCGCTTGGCCACCGCGGGGCGGCGGGTGTGAAACTCGGTGTCGAAACAGGCGATCTGCGGCACATCGGGTCGGCGCGCGCGAAGGGCGCGGATCGCGGCGACATTGTGCGGTTGATGCAGCGGCGCGAGACGAGACAGTGCGTCAAGCGCGTCGAGCAGGGCATCGTCCACCACCTGCGGCTGGCTGAAGTCAGGGCCGCCATGAACGACGCGATGCCCGACCGCGGCCAGCCTGTGCTGCGGCAACTGTTCGATGGCGAGATCGATCAGCAAGCCCAGCAGGGAATCGTGCGTATTTCCCGCGCTCAGGGCCCGATCGATCAGGATCGTGCCGCCGGTCTCGCGCACGACGAGGTGTGGCGCGGTTCCGATCCCCTCGATCTTGCCGTGCACGGTGCGGCACGGCCCGTCGGGCTCGATCGTGAACAGCCCGAACTTGATGCTGGACGAGCCGGAGTTGAGGCTGAGGATTGCGCCGCTCATGCGATAGCGCCCGTCGGTGAACCCGGTGTTTTCACGGCGGACGCGCGTGCCAGCAACACGCCCACGGCACAGGAAGCGAGCCGGGTACGAACGGCGTCCGCGCGACTGGTGAGCACGATCGGCACTCGTGCGCCAAGGACGATTCCGGCGGCATCCGCACCGCCCAGGAAGGTGAGTTGCTTGGCCAGCATGTTACCTGCCTCGATGTTGGGCACGACCAGGATCTGCGCCCGGCCCGCGACGGGCGAGATGATGCCCTTGTCCCGCGCTGCTTCGGCGTTCACCGCATTGTCGAACGCGAGCGGGCCGTCCAGCAACCCACCGGTGATCTGGCCGCGATCCGCCATCTTGCACAGGGCAGCCGCGTCGATCGTGGATTGAAGGGCAGGGTTGATCGTCTCGACGGCGGAAAGGATCGCGACGCGCGGCTCTGCAATCCCCAGCACATGGGCAAGGTGGATCGCATTGCGGACGATGTCCGCCTTCTCGAGCAGGCCCGGGGCGATATTGATCGCGGCGTCGGTGATGATGAGCGGCGCCGGGTAAACTTCGACGTCCATCAGATAACAGTGGCTGATCCGGCGTTCGGTGCGCAGGCCGGTTCCCCTGTCCAACACTGCGTGCATCAACTCATCGGTGTGGAGCGAGCCTTTCATCAGCAGCGCGGCGTCTCCGCGGGCCGCCAGGCTCACCGCTTCCGCTGCCGCCGCGTGGCTGTGCGGTGCCGGCATGATCGTGAATTCGTCGAGGCGAAGCCCGGCTTCCCGCGCTGCCGCTTCAATGCGCGCGGACGGCCCGACCAGTATCGGATCGATCAGCCCCGCCCCTGATGCTTCTGCCACCGCCTGAAGTGCGCCGGCGCTGCATGGATGCGCCACTGCCGTGCGCAACGGCTCGCCCGAGGACGCGGCGGCATCGACCAGCCGTGTATAGGCTGCGTGACTGCGTTGCATCCTGATCCTTTTGGTGCCCCGTCTCGCTGGACCGGGGCCGATCATTGGGTAGCGAGATCGTCGAAGCAGCGCGCGGCGGCGCAACCGTCCCGCCGCTCCGGCAGGGGTTATTCAGCCTCCACCGGAATTTGCCGTTTGCGATCCTCGGCACTCTTGTCCTTGGGCAAGGTGATTTCCAGCACGCCCTTCTTCACCTTCGCCTTGATCTTTTGGAGATCAGCGTCAGGCGGCGCTGCGATCTGGCGTTCGAAGGTGCCATAGGAACGCTCCGAATAGGTATAGTCCCGGTCCTTCTCCTGGCGCTCTTCCTTCTTCTCGCCAGCGATCCTGATCATCCCGTCCACCACCGACACCTCGACATCCTTCGCGTCGATGCCCGGTACTTCGGCGGTGAGTTGATACCCGGTTTCCGTTTCCTTCATGTCTACCGCAGGGGCGGCGAGGGGGAGGCGGAACTTCCCAGACTGAAGATGTTGCATCAACTGCGGCAAGTCGCCGAGCCATTGATCCATTTCCTCACGCAGCCGCGCGAGCGGCGCCAGAACCTGGATGTTCGGAGTTTGTCGCTTCTGGGAGGGGAGAACAGCCATATCACGAGCCACGGAGACCTCCTGTCATATTGCTTGCCGGAGGCGTAGCTTTGGTCAGAAAGTGGGGGAATACGTATCTCCCCGCGGCCGGATGCGCGGTTCCGGTGGCTTTATTGCGTCAGGCCAGGCGTTCCGTGGAGACAGCATGGAGCGGCCGACCAGTGGCGGCAAAGGCGCTGATATTGGCGATCGTCGTTTCCGCGATGGCGGTCAGTGCTTCCGTCGTGAAAAAGCCCTGGTGGCCGGTGATCAGCACGTTCGGAAAGGTCAGCAGCCGCGCGAACAGATCGTCCCGGATCATCTGGTCGGACAGGTTCTCGAAGAAGAGCTCTTCCTCTTCCTCATAGACGTCGAGGCCAAGGTAGCCGATGCGGCCGGACTTGAGCCCCTCGATCGCGGCCCGCGTGTCCACTACCGTGCCGCGGCTGGTGTTGATCAGCATGACGCCTGGCTTCATCGTCGCGATGGCGGCATCATCGATCAGGTGACGGGTGGCCGGTGTCAGCGGGCAATGCAGCGTGATGATGTCGCTTTCGGCAAACACCGTCTCCAGCGGCAGGTAGCTGCCGCCAAGGCGAACGAACTCCTCGCTCTCAAGGGGATCGCTGCCGATCAGGCGGCAGCCAAAGCCGTCGAGGATGCGAGCCACCTCGATCCCGATCTCGCCTGTCCCGACGATCCCGACCGTGCGCCCGCGCATGCCGAAGCCCAGCAGGCCGTCCAGCGCGAAATTGCCTTCGCGCACGCGTGCATAGGCGCGGTGGATCCTGCGATTGAGCGACAGGATCAGCGCGACGGTATGTTCGGCGATCGCGCTTGGCGAATATGCCGGCACGCGCGCGATGGTCATGCCAAGATCCCGGGCGGCCGCAAGATCGACATTGTTGAAGCCCGCGCTGCGCAGCGCCACGAGCCGACAGCCGCCGTCTGCCAATTGGATCAGCGTCTCGCGATCCAGCTGATCGTTGACGAAGGCGCAGATCGCCTCGGACCCGGCGGCAAGCGCAGCGGTGTGTTGGTTCAACCGAGCCTCGATGAAGACGAGGGCATGTGCCTTGTCCTGATTGGCTGCTTCCAGGAACCGGCGATCATAGCTTTTGGTGCTGAAGACGGTCACCTTCATTCGCTGTCGTTTCCCCTGGATCGCGGCATGCTCACGCGCCCTTTGTGAAGGCGTGGCATTGGACGTGCGAAACGAACCTAACGCCAGATCCGCGCCGGGGAAGGGGCCACGGGGGGAGAACTGAGGGTATCACCTGCAACGCGGCACCGGATCGCGGTGCAGCAATGCACCCGACAGCGAGCCCCATCGCATAGTTGAAGCACAGCAAATGCATGTAGAGATCTGCGCATCAATTACCCGCCGAGCATGTTCGTCACTGCCACTTCGCCGAAAGCGCCAAGAATAGAAATCGAGATCCTTCGCGGAAGGGAGTTAACCAGTTTCAACAGCAAATCGTTAAGCGTCAGCAGTGATCTTTGTTTTCCAGGAGATAATGTCAGGAAGGGCGGAGGCGAATGCGAGGCAGCGAATTCGACGGCGCTACCGCTATATATCATCGCCAACGTGCGCTCAGCGAGCGAAGAGCTGCTGCTCATGCGATCGACGAACGTGCACGCCGAGCCCATCTCGAACTTGCGATGCAGCACGAGATCGCGATGTTTCGCTTGCCCGATAGTCGCGCCGGCAACGAGATTGACACGCGCCCGTTCATGATCGGATCGAGGTTGCGGGATGTGATCGCCCTGCCGGATGCGATCTTGCCTGCTGACCCGGATCTCGGGGCGCCGCTCGCCTGAGGGCGCCCCGCCACTTGCTGCGTCTCAGGCGCGGGTAGGAATCTTCTCGAACGGCACGTCCTTGTCGACGCGCACGTCGCCCGGCAGGCCAAGCACGCGTTCGGCGATGATGTTGCGCAGGATCTCGTCCGTGCCGCCTTCGATCCGTGTCGCGGGGCTTCGCATCAGCGTCGCCTGGAAGCGTGCGGCGTGCGCCGCCTGTGCCGGATCGGTGAACACGCCGGCCTCTCCCTGCAGGTCGATCGCGAAGGTGGCGATTTCCTGGCTCGTCGCGCCGGCTACCAGCTTGCCGATCGAATTCTCCGGTCCTGGCTCCTGGCCTTTTGACAGGGCAGTGAGCGCGCGCATCGAGGTGTATTTGAGTCCGCTTGCCTTCGTCGCCCAGTCCGCCAGTTTGGAGCGGATCGCGGGATCGTCCACCAGCCGGCCCCCATCGGCACCCGGCGCCCGCACCGCATAATCAAGCAAGGTCTCGAACCCGGTCGACATGCCCGACCCGATCGAAAGCCGCTCGTTCATCAGTGTCGTCAGCGACACCGTCCATCCCTGGCCGACGCCGCCCAGGCGTTGGCTGTCCGGGATGCGCAAATCGGTGAAGAACACCTCGTTGAAGCCCGACTGGCCGTGCGCTTGCAGGATCGGCCTCACCTCGATGCCGGGCGAGCGCATGTCGACCCAGAACATCGTCAGCCCCTTGTGCTTCGCGACGCTCGGATCAGTGCGGGTCAGGAGGATGCCATATTGCGAGATATGGGCACCAGAGGTCCATATTTTCGAACCATTGATGACCCATTCGTCACCATCTTTGACCGCGCGTGTACGCAAACCCGCCAGGTCTGAGCCGGCGGAGGGCTCGGAAAACATCTGGCACCAGATGTCCTCGCCCGCGGCAAGCGGTGGAAGAAGCGCCTGTTTGTCTTCCTCGCTACCCCACGCCATCACCGTCGGGCCGCACATTCCCTGGCCGATGATGAAGGTGAAGGAGAGCTGGGCATAGACGCCTTCCTCCTGGTTCCAGATGACGCGCTGCATCGGCGTCGCGCCCCGGCCACCGTACTCCTTGGGCCAGTGAAGGCAGGCCCATCCGGCATCATATTTCTTCTTCTGCCACGCCTTGCTCTCGGCAAGCATGTCAAAATCCGCGATGTCGCCTGCCGTACCATGACCGGAGCCCGACAGTAGCGGATAAAGGTGCTTGGGCGCATTCGCGTCAATCCAGGCGCGGGCCTCGGCACGGAAGGTGGCTTCTTCGGGAGTATCGTCGAAGTTCATGGCTCTAGGCCTCCGATGATGGTTAGCTGTAGGGGGAGGTGGCCGACATCACGCCGCGAGTGGCTCGTTTGCCGCGGCGAGGCGGGTGACCAGCTTTTCTTCCCAGTCCGGCAGGCTGCCGAGCGCCAGCGCCAGTTGGTTCGCGCGGCGATAGAAGAGGTGGCAATCCATCTGCCACGTGAAGCCCATCCCGCCGTGCACCTGAATGTTGTTCTTGGCGCAGTGGCGGAAGGCGTTGGTCGCCGAGACGCGCGCCGTGGCCGCGGCACGTGGCAACTCGGCCGCGCCCGTGGAAAGTGCCCAAGCCCCGTAATAAGCGTTGGAGCGCGCCAGCGTCGCCGACACATACATGTCGGCCAGCATGTGCTTGATCGCTTGGAAGCTGCCGATCTGGCGGCCGAACGCCATGCGTTCCAGCGCATAGTCGCGTCCCATCTCCAGCGCCCGATCCGCGCCGCCGATCTGTTCGAAGGCGACGAGAACGGCCGCACGATCAAGCAGGATCTGCAGGTTCGCCCAGCCTTCGCCGCGCTCCCCGAGCCGTTCGGCGGCGGCATTATCGAAGGTGAGATGCGCTTGGCCGCGGGTCGGATCGATCGTTTCGACCGACCGGCGGGTGACGGCATCCTGCGACAGATCGACGAGCACGAGGCTCAGCGCGTCTCCTTCCTTCGCCAGTACGATCGCCACGTCGGCGATATCGCCGTCGAGCACCGGCGCCTTTCTTCCGTTCAGCACGCCGTTGGCGAAGGTGGCCCGGACCGTCTTCTCCGTCAGCCGCTCCCCTTCGGCGGTGGCGAGGCAGCCGACCGCCGCGCCGGCGGCGATCTTTGGCAGCCATTCGCTCTGTTGCTGCGCGTTGCCGAACGACTTGATGGCCTCGGCCGCAAGGTAGACCGACGAGAGGATCGGCAGCGGCGCAAGGGCGCGGCCAAACTCCTCCGCGACGGCGCAGAGCTCGAGATAGCCAAGGCCGAGACCGCCATGCTCCTCCGGAACCGCGATCCCGAGAAAGCCCATTTCGGCAACGCCGTTCCATAGCGCGCGATCAAAGCCGCCGCCTTCCAGAACCTTGCGTACTCGCTCCGTCGAGCATTCCGCCGCGAGGAAACGACGAGCCTCGGCGCGGAACTCATTCTGTTGTTCGCTGAAATCGAACTGCATCGATTCCTCTCCTATTCCTGAGGAAGCTGGTGAACGTACACTTCGTTGTGGGAAATCCGGTCGCCGTCCAGCAGCACCATGTCGAAACCGCGCAGGCGCCCGCCACCGGCCACGTCGCAATACCAGCGACCACAAAAGCCGCCCGGGATCGGCCACGTCTCGTCGGGCGTGTAGGTCATGGCGGGCGTCGCGGCGAATAGCTGCGTCAGATAGTTGCGCAGCCCATCGTGGCCGATGATGCCGGCCGCGGTCTGCGGATCGAAATAGCGGCAGTCCTCGGCGTAGAAGCCGAGTAGCGTTTCCACGTCCTTGGCTGTCCAGGCAGCAAGCCAGTCAGCATTGTAGCGGGCAATATCCATCGATCAGGCTCCGATCACGCGGGCGACATGCGCTGGTTCGAAAACCTCGGGCGGCACGGCCTCTGGCCCCGCCAAGGTTGCGACACCGTGGAGGCCGAGCATCGGATCCGCCGCGCTTGCCTCGTGATAGCGTCGCCGGCGGGTGCGCGCCTCCTCGCCGAACTCCATGTCGAGCGTCGCCTGCATTTCCGACGCGATGCGCAGCCGCCGCATCCGCTCGGCGCGCTCTTCGGCGTAGGGCCGGAAATCCGGTGCAGCGCCGGTCGGGGTTTCTGTCAGAATGTCGCTGACGAACCGGACGTCCCGGTACGTTATGGACAGCCCAAGGCCCAGGATAGGATCGTTCCATCCAGCCGCATCCCCCACCAGCACTGCGCCGGGGGCGAACGGGCGCTCCGCGGCACTGCAATTGTTGTGGTAGGCGAACAGCGGGCCGGCGGGCGTGCCGGAAGCGATCGCTTCATTGTGCGGCGCGGACTGCATGCGGAACGCCTGTATGAAACGTGCCGGCCCCTCCGGCCCGGCGAAGCGCTTTGCGTCGGCGAGAGACCATCCACCATAAACGCGCACCCGATGGCCGCCCTGCGGGAAGGCAAGAAAGGCAAAATCGTCTTCGGTGCCGATGGCCTGGCGGCGATCGTCCCAGCCCTTCACGTCGTCGACGAGGAGGCCAGCGAACCAGTGATGCGGCTTGTCCTGATGGAGCGCGATGCGGGCCGCGCGCCTCACCGCCGACTGGCGGCCCTCGGCGCCGACCACGAGCGATGCGCGCGCGACATGCTCCGCGCCATCATGGGCATAGGTGACGCGGGGGGAGGCGCCGAGTTCGATCTGCTTTACCTCGACGCCGCGCAGTGCGGTCGCGCCTGATGCGGCGGCCGTGTCGAACAAGGTCTGGCAGTGCACCGGGTGCCGGATGCACAAGGGACCCGGCACATCCGGTGCGAACATGCCAAGTGGCAGGGTGCGCGCCTCCGCCTCGGCCGGATCGCGCGTCTCGTCGTACGTGACATGGCTGGTCAAGTGATGGCCGCCGGCGGCGACCAAGGTGTCGTACAGGCCCAGCCGCTTCGTTTCCGTCACGCCCCAAGGCGCGATCCACTCTCCGCGGACCTTGTCTTCGTAAACGGTGGTCTTTTCGAGCAGCAGAACGGACCGTCCCGCTCGCGCCATCACCGCGGCCAGCGCTGACCCGCCGATCCCGCCGCCGATCACGATGATGTCGTACGCCATGCCCGCTCTCCAGACCGCCCGCCGTCATCGTGGACAGAGGATCAGCTCAATTAAGTCGACCGACCTAATCTGCGACAGGTACGAGTGAGTTGCACAATGAGTCAATGGCGATGCGGCCGCCATCTTTGGCGCCCGAAACTACGGGAAACCCCGATTGCGGTTCGATCCGGCCTTGGCCAATTCTCGGCTGGTCGCGTGTGCAGGGAGCAACCATCGCAAGGTTGCCCGATGCGACAGGAGTTCCGAGTGTGAACGAGAAATTCGAGGCGAGCATTGCCGAAGCGGCGCAGACGGCAATCGCGCTTAGCCAGTCGGCTTTCAACGGCGTCTTCGCACTCGCAGCAGCAATGGCAGGAGGCGGCCTTCTGTCAAAGGAGTGCCTGGAGTATCTGCACCAGAACATGCTGCTTCCGCTTACATGTGAGGGTGCCATCCCCGAGGTGATGGCCCTTCAGGCGAAGCGGCTGGACGAGCTATGTGCAGCACTGTCGGTCGCGGTTGCTGCGCGCGCCGCGTGAGTGACCCAGACGCGATAAGCTAGCGGGCCGGCCGCGCCTCGGATTGTTCACGACGCAGCGGCGCGGGTTTCTTGCCGTCCGGTAGAATTTCGGCCACGCGATCATGCACCACCTCCGCGGAGAATGGCTTGCGGATGAAGACGGCGCCTTCCGGAAGCTGCCCCTCATCAGGCACCGAAGCGCCCGATGCGACGAGAATGCCGACGTCCGGCCAGCGCTCGCTAACGATTGTCGCCAGCGCGAAGCCGTTCATGCCGCTCCCGAGATCAACGTCGCTGAACAGCAAGGCAACCTGGCCGCCATGCCGCTCCAGGATGTCGATCGCCTCTTCCGCGTTCGCTGCGTCAAGGCAGCGGAAGCCTGCTCGATCAAGGATGTCGCATGCATCGAGGCGGATGAGGGGTTCGTCGTCGACGACAACTGCAAAGGGAGCATGTTGATCCGGCATCAAACCTTAATGCAGATCAAGGAGGATCGTTCACCAAGCGCAGAGATTTTCGTTTGCGCGACCGAAGTGGCACGCGGCCTGAGTAAGCCCGCCTCTCTCTGCGCGGGTGAGTCACAACATCTGATGGCGCGCCCGGCTGGATTCGAACCAGCGGCCCCAAGCTTAGAAGGCTCGTGCTCTATCCAACTGAGCTACGGGCGCCACCAAAGGGCTGTTAGCGTGGATTGCGGGCTCGGGAAACCGTCGTCATGATGCCTGGCCATGAGGGACGAGGAATTGCCGAACCGTGTCGCAGCGGCTGCGCTGCACGGGAAGAGCCTGCGCTACTACGACTATGTGATGGCAGCGTTCGTTGCCATCCTGTTGTTGTCCAATGTTCTGGGCGCAGGCAAAGTTGCACAGGTGTGGTTGCCGGGGATCGGATATTGGCCGTTCGGCGCCGGCATTCTCTTCTTTCCCGTCGGCTATGTCATCGGAGACGTGCTGACCGAGGTCTATGGCTATGCCCGCGCGCGGCGGGTGATCTGGGCAGGGTTCGCCGCGACGATCTTCATGGCCTTCATGGCCTGGGTCGTCGTCGCGCTGCCCCCGGCGCCAGACTGGACCAACCAGGCGGCGTATGAGGCGGTGTTCGGCCAGGTGCCGCGGATCGTGTTTGCCAGCATCTGCGCGTTTTGGGCCGGGGAGTTCGTGAACTCCTACGTGCTCGCCCGCATGAAGGTGATGACGGAGGGGAAGCATCTGTGGATGCGCACCATCGGTTCGACCATCGCGGGTCAGGGGGTGGACAGCCTGATCTTCTACCCGCTCGCGTTCCTTGGCGCGGAAGGATGGACGACGCAGTTGGTAATCACCGTATTGTTCACGCAATGGGTGCTGAAGGTTGGCTGGGAGGTGCTGCTGACCCCCGTCACCTACCTCGTTGTCGGGTGGCTGAAGCGGGCGGAGGGCATCGACGTTTACGACGAAGGCACTGATTTCACGCCATTCCGTGCACAGGTGTAGGCGTCACAATTCGCCCGCGCTTCGGGCGAGCTGGAGCCGGGCAGCGAGGCGACGGAGGGAATCGGGGCGCTCTGCGTAGATCCTGCCGGTTCGCAAGAGATGCCGGGTCATCGCGCGACAATGGCGGAGGTGAGCGATGGTCAGCGCGGCAGGGCCGAGGGACGGGGTAGTACGCTTGTAGCCTGCGCGATCCATCTCAGTGGCGCAGATCGTCT
Organism: Sphingomonas sp. 179-I 2A4 NHS; assembly: GCF_045369135.1. Lineage (NCBI taxonomy): Bacteria > Pseudomonadati > Pseudomonadota > Alphaproteobacteria > Sphingomonadales > Sphingomonadaceae > Sphingomonas > Sphingomonas sp. 179-I 2A4 NHS. The sequence goes on from NZ_JBIQFL010000004.1 coordinate 325,540, forward strand.
CAATCAAGGCGACGTCCGAAGTGGGAAGGTCATGCTGCCATTGATCGGCGCGAGCGGCATCGAAAGGGGCGTGCACATGCGGGTGTATCGCGGTGTCCAATGGCGCGATTTGGAATGCGGATGGTGCGTTTTGCGCGATCTTGGTTCCCAGACGATCAGCGATGGCCGTCAATGGTAGAGCGTTGGGATCGGTTAGGCGCTCGTAGCGGATCGTGACGACATCCCGGGTGACGGCGAGCCGGTCGATGCGCCTTATATTGTCGCGCCAGTGGCGGGCGGCGTAGACGATGCTGCCGCGGGCCATATCGAAGCCGGGCTTTTCCGGGACTGGCGTTTCGAGCATCGATCGCGCGACGGCGCGGGGATCGCGGAGCGCGTGGATGAGGAGTGGCGTGGTCAGAGCCGTGTCCAGTTCCGGGATGAAGCCAATATAGGGCTCGAGCTTAAGGATCATCGCTTTCGGGCGCCGGCCGGAAGCGGCGGTGGCGAGCGCGGTGAGGAGGCCGCGAAGATCTCTGGCGCCGTGATCGCGGGCGGCGGCGGCCATCTGCTCGTCGGCGAGACCGAGGCTGGCGAGGCGAACGTCCTCGCGCATCAGGCGGAGCAACTCCGGTGGCGGGATCGTGCGGCCACGGCGGAGCGCCACGAGCACGTCGAGCGTGAAGCGCAGTTCGGGGAAGACGAAGGTGTCCTCCAGCGATTCGGCGAGGAGCCGCGACAGGAGCGTCGAGCCCGAGCGGTTCACATAGAGGATGATGCCGACGCGAACCGTAGCGGCGGCGCTCACCGACCGGGCCGGGCAATCGGAACGCCGCCACACTCCATCGGGAGCGTGGCGGCGGGGATCATGCGACCAGTTCCAGCAGCCCTTCGAAGAGCCGACGGCCATCGTCGCCGCCATGGGCCGGGCCGATGCGGCGTTCGGGGTGCGGCATCATGCCGAGCACGTTGCCGGCCGAATTGAGGATGCCGGCGATCCGCCGCGCGGAGCCGTTCACTTCCTCGGCATAGCGGAAGGCGACGCGGCCTTCGCCTTCGAGCCGGTCGAGCGTCTCGGCGTCGGCGACGTAATTGCCGTCGTGGTGGGCGACGGGGATCTCGATCGTCTCGCCGGCATTATAGCGGCTGGTGAAGCTGCTCTGCGCATTCTCGACCGTCAGCGCGACATCGCGGCAGACGAAGTTGAGGCCGGCGTTGCGCATCAAGGCGCCGGGCAGGAGGCCGGATTCGGTGAGGATCTGGAAGCCGTTGCAGACGCCAAGCACCGGCAGGCCGCGATTCGCCTGTTCGGCGACCGCGCGCAGGATCGGCGAGCGCGCGGCGAGGGCGCCGGAGCGCAGGTAATCGCCGTAGGAGAAACCGCCGGGAACCGCGACGAGGCCAACGCCGTCGGGCAGCTCGGTATCGCGGTGCCAGACCATCTCCGGCGCGCGGCCGGTGACGTCCTCGAGCGCGACGGCGATGTCGCGATCGCAATTCGAGCCCGGAAAGACGACAACGGCGGTTTTCATGCCCGTTCGATCCGATAATTCTCGATCACCGTGTTGGCGAGGAGCTGGCGGCACATGGCGTCGACCTGCGCATCGTCAACATTATCGGCGACGTCGAGCTCGATCAGCTTGCCGACGCGGACGCCTTCGACACCGGCAAAGCCGAGCCCGGTCAAAGCGTGTTCGATCGCCTTGCCCTGGGGATCGAGGACGCCGGGCTTGAGCGTGACATGGATGCGCAATTTCATGGCGGTCCGCTATTCGATGCGCTGTCGGATCGCAACCGTCGGAGCATCGCTCCGGCTACGATCCGAGAGCCTGTTCGTCGTTACTTTCCGCGCTTCTCGCGGTGTTCGGCCATGTCGAGCACGGCCGTCTCGCCACCTTCGGGGAGAAGGCCAAGGCGACGTGCAACCTCTTGATAGGCCTCGACTTCGCCGCCGAGATCGCGGCGGAAGCGATCCTTGTCGAGCTTCTCGTTGGTGGTCATGTCCCACAGGCGGCAGCCATCGGGGCTGATCTCGTCCGCGAGGATGATGCGGCCGTAGTCGTTATCCCAGATGCGACCGAATTCGAGCTTGAAGTCGACAAGGCGGATGCCGACGCCAGCGAACAGGCCGGAGAGGAAATCGTTCACCCGAATCGCCAGATCGGCGATGTCGTGCATCTCTTCCTGGCTGGCCCAGCCGAAGGCGGCGATATGCTCGTCGGAGATCATCGGATCGCCGAGCGCATCGTCCTTGTAATAATATTCGATGATCGTGCGCGGCAGCTTGGTGCCTTCCTCGATCCCGAGCCGCTTCGTCAGCGAACCCGCGGCGACGTTGCGCACCACCACCTCGATCGGCACGATCTCAACCTGGCGAATAAGTTGTTCGCGCATGTTGAGACGGCGGATGAAGTGCGTCGGGACGCCGATCGCATCGAGCAGCGTGAAGATGTGCTCGCTGATGCGGTTGTTGAGGACGCCCTTGCCGTTGATCGTGCCCTTCTTCTGGGCATTGAACGCCGTCGCGTCGTCCTTGAAATACTGGATCAAGGTGCCGGGTTCGGGACCCTCGTACAGGATCTTCGCCTTGCCTTCGTAAATCTGCCGGCGCCGCGCCATCGCATCACCCCTGAAATGGACAGCCCCGGCGACGCGACGGAAGCGGCGCGGCCGGGGCGGGAATGGGGGCGCGTATAGGCCAAGGGTGCCGATGGCGCAATCACGGCGGGCCTGAAGATCAGTGGCGCGTCGCCGGGGAGCCAGCGAAGAACGACTGGATCAACTGGCGTGTCCCAGCCCAGGCGCCGGTATCCGGCGTCACGAGTTCGACATGGCCGGTGGCGGGCACCTCGATGAGTTCAACCGCGTCCCCGGCGTTCCTCGCGCGGGCAACATAGTCGGTTGCCATGCGAAACGGGATGATGCGATCCTCGCGCCCATTGACCAGCGTTTGCGAGACGCGGAGCGGGAAGAGGCGGGGCACGGACGTGTCGGCATACGGATCGGAGCGATCGGTGCCGACGAGCTTGCCCACCACCTCGGTGCCGCAGCCATTGTCCGGGCTTGATGCGGTGGCTTCGAGATCCGGGAGGCCGCCGAGGCTGATGACATGCGCGATCTTGAGCGGTGCGGCCGTGTAGAGCGGGCTGGTCGCCGGCAATTTGCCGCGGGCGGCGAGCCACAGCGCGAGGTGCCCGCCCGCGGAGTGGCCGACGGCGACGACACGGCTGGTGTCGAGATTATATTTCCGTGCGTTTGCCGCGAGTTGATCGGCAGCTTTCGCGGCGTCTATGAAGGTGCCGGGATAGCCGCCACCCGCACGATCCACGCCGCGGTAATCGATATTCCACACCGCGATCCCGGCACCGCGCAGGTCGTCTGCAATCCAGTCCATGATCGTTCGATCGGCGATGCTGGTCTGCCAGCAGCCGCCGTGGACCATCACCACGACGGGGTGGGGACCGGGGCCGGCGGGGCGCCACAGATCCACCTTCTGATACGGGTCCGGCCCGTAGACGATCGTCGCGTCGGCGCTGGGCCGGGCACGCGACAGCAGATCGGGCCAGGTGAGGAGTTTGGCTTCGGGTTCGGGCATGGCGGCGAGCAGCAGCGGCAGGAGCAGGGCGATCACGCGGCTACGCTACGTCGGCTTTTCCGTCGATACTATGAAGAAGTGCGCGCTGGTGTGTTTCGTAACCGGGCTTGTCGAAGTGCCGGCCGCATCGGCCCGTATGCCGCGGGGCAGGGCGGCGGGCATTCGACAAGCCGGAATGTGTGTTGTTCGTACCGGCTGTCGTAATCCTCGCATCAGCCGCAGCGCTCGCGCCGCGCCGTCTTCCAGGGGGCGTCGAACTGCCTGGCACGCAGCCGGGCGAAGGCGGCCATCGTGTTATCGATCAGCCGGCCGATCCCGCTCGACATGCTGCTGTGGTGCTCGGCCCAGTCGCGGCTAAGGAAATCGTCGCGCATTGTTGCCTCCTCTCGTGACGAGAAGAAGATGACGCTTGCCGCCCCGCGCGGCCAACAAATCGCTGGACCATTTCGATAAGCGGAGCTTATCATCTTCGGCCATGCGACGCCTGCCGTCCCTTGCTGCCGTTCGGGTGTTCGAGGCGGCGGCGCGGCACCAGAATTTCACCGCGGCCGCGCAGGAGCTGGGCATGACCCAGGCGGCCGTCAGCTATCAGATCAAGGTGCTGGAAGAACGGCTTGCAACTACCTTGTTTCGCAGGGAAAAGCGCCGCGTCGCGCTCACCGATATCGGTTCTCGGGTCGCTGCGCAGCTGATCCCGGCGTTCGATGCGATCGACGCCGCCTTCGCGATGGTACGGGCGGAGGATGCCGGGGTGCTGTCGATCACCACGACCAATACCTTCGGCTCGACGTGGCTGGCGCGGCGGATCGGCGGGTTTCAGGCGGCGCACCCCGATCTGGAAGTGCGCATCCAGACGACCAACACGATGATCGATTTCGCGACCGCGGAGGTGGATCTGGCGATCCGCAGTGGCACGGGCGGCTGGCCGGGGCTGACGCAGGAACGGCTGATGGCGGTCGACTTCACGCCGATGTGCAGCCCCGAGTTCTTCGAGCGCCACGGCGGGCCGAAGGTGCCGGCCGATCTGCTGCGGCTGCCGCTGATCAGCCCGGACGATCCCTGGATCGAGCAATGGCTGCGCGATGCGGGGGTGGACTTTGCCGCCGCATCGCTACGCCCGGCCATTCGTTACGATTCCCAGTCGAGCGAGGGGCAGGCGGCGATGGCCGGGCACGGCATCGCGATGCTGACGCCGAAGCTGTGGCAAGGCGAGATCGCGACCGGCCGGCTGGTGCAGCCGTTCGCCCAGGTATCGGAGCTTGGCCTCAGCTACTGGCTGGTCTGCCAGGAGCATCGCCGGCGCGTGCCCAAGATCGCGCGTTTCCGGGAATGGCTGCTGGCGGAGATCGCAAGCGGGCGATAGCCGCGCCCCGCACCCGCTGCTATCGTCGGCGACAATGACCGATCTTCGTGATGACCCCCCGATCGGCGTGCTGGACGCGCCGTTCGATTCCGCGCTTTCCGAACGCTATCTCGTCTATGCGCTGTCGACGATCACCGCGCGATCGCTGCCCGATGTCCGTGATGGGCTGAAGCCGGTGCATCGCCGCTTGTTGTGGGCGATGCGGCTGCTGCGGCTCGATCCGACGCAGGGCTACAAGAAGTGCGCCCGCGTCGTCGGCGACGTGATCGGTAAATACCACCCGCACGGCGACCAGTCGGTCTATGACGCGATGGTCCGCCTCGCGCAGGATTTCGCGCTGCGTTATCCGCTTGTCGACGGGCAGGGCAATTTCGGCAACATCGACGGCGATAATGCTGCGGCCTACCGCTACACCGAGGCGCGGCTGACGCAGGTCGCAATCGACCTGATGGACGGGCTGGACGAGGATGCCGTCGCCTTCCGCCCGACGTACAATGGCGAGGACCAGGAGCCCGAACTGTTCCCGGGCCTGTTCCCCAACCTGCTGGCAAATGGCGCGAGCGGCATTGCCGTGGGCATGGCGACCAGCATTCCGCCGCACAATGCGGCCGAGCTGCTGGACGCGGCGATCGCGCTGATCGACGATCCCGCCGCCGATCCGCTCGCGTTCGTTCAGGGGCCGGACTTCCCGACGGGCGGCCTCTTGGTCGATCCGCCGGCGATCATCCGCGAGGCCTATGCCACGGGGCGCGGATCGTTCCGCGTGCGCTGCCGCTGGAGCGTGGAGCGGGAGAAGGGCGGGGGCTGGCAGATCATCGTCAGCGAGATCCCGTACGGCGTGCAGAAGGGCAAGCTGATCGAGCAGATCGCCGGCCTGGTGAACGACAAGAAGCTGCCGATCCTGGCCGATGTGCGCGACGAATCCGACGCGGAGATCCGCCTGGTGCTGGAGCCGCGCAGCCGGACGGTCGATCCGCAAGTGCTGATGGACGGGCTCTATCGCCTGTCCGATCTCGAGACGCGCGTGCCGCTCAACCTCAACGTGCTGGATGCGCAGCGCACGCCGCGGGTGATGAGCCTGGCGCAGGCGCTGGCGTCGTGGCTGGAACATCAGTTCATCGTGCTTCGCCGCCGCACCGAGCATCGGCTGAACAAGATCGCCGACCGGCTTGAGCTGGTGAAGGGCTATATCACCGCCTTCCTCAACCTCGACCGGGTGATCGAGATCATCCGCACCGAGGACGAGCCCAAGGCGGTGATGATCGCTGAGTTCGACCTGACCGACCGGCAGGCCGAGGCGATCCTCAACATGCGGCTGCGCAGCTTGCGCAAGCTTGAGGAAATGGAGCTGAAGCGCGAACAGGTGGCCCTGGAGAAGGAGCAGGCGAGCCTTCAGCTGCTGCTGGGATCGGACGCGCGCCAGCGGACGCGGATGAAGAAGGATCTGGAGAAGATCCGCGACCGCTATGGCCCGGAGACAGCGCTGGGCAAACGGCGCACGACGATCGAGGAAGCCGCGCCGGCGCGCGACATCCCGCTGGAGGCGATGATCGAGCGCGAGCCGATCACCGTCATCCTGTCGCAGCGCGGCTGGATCCGGGCGATGAAGGGGCATGTCGAGCTGGCCTCCGCCGAGACGCTGAAGTTCAAGGAAGGCGATGGACCCGCCTTTGCCTTCCACGCGCAGACGACGGACAAGCTGCTGCTCGCGGCGGAGAACGGGCGTTTCTACACGCTGGCGGCGGACAAGCTGCCGGGCGGACGCGGCTTCGGCGAGCCGGTGCGCGCGACGATCGACCTCGATGGCGGGATCGGCATCGTTCGGCTGCTGAAGGCGGAGCGCGACGGCAAGCTGCTGGTAGCGGCGAGCGACGGGCGCGGCTTCATCGTGCCGGTGAACGAGGTGCTGGCCGAGACTCGCAAGGGCAAGACGGTGGTGACGCCGCGCACCGGCGCGAAGCTGGCGGTGGTGCGGCCGGTGGCGAAGGACGACGATTACGTCGCTGCGATCGGTGACAATCGCAAGATGGTCGTCTTCCCGCTGGCGGAGCTGGCCGAGATGACGCGCGGGCAGGGATCGCAGCTGCAGCGCTATCGCGACGGTGGCCTGAGCGACGCCATCACGTTCAAGTTCAGCGACGGGCTGAGCTGGCCGATGGGCGGCGACAGCGGGCGGACGCGGACCGAGGCGGACCTGTCGCCATGGCGCACCGCGCGCGGCGCGGCCGGGCGGATGCCGCCGACCGGCTTCCCGCGCGACAACCGCTTCGCCTGACAAGCTTTTCGCGGTTAAGCCAAACTTTACCGCAGAGCCTTAGGCGTCGGCCGATGCGCTTCACCGCCGCAGCACGACCGGACCATGACGCGTTCGCCACGCCCGACGGGCTCTCGGCGTCCGAACGCGCGCTAGAGCTGCTGCCGATCGCGGCGGTGGTGGCGACGCTGGTCGAGGGCAAACTGACCTTCGACCTGCCCAATGCGGTATTCCGCAGCCTGGGCCTCGGCATGGACCCGGTCACCTCCCCATTGGCGCGCGATCTGGGTGGGCGGATCATCGCTTTCCTCGGCGGTGGCGCGGTACGCGACCAGCTGCCGTGGCGGACGGGCAATGCGGTGGAGCAGCGCCATTTCGACGTGACGCTGGCGCGGCTCGATGATGGCACGCGGGCGCGCTGCCTCGTCACGCTGATCGATCATACCGGCGAAGTGCGCACGGAGCTGAGCCTGCGGCGCGAGATGAGCACCGACAGCCTGACCGGGCTGCCGAACCGCGCCGGGTTCAGTGACCGGCTGGAGGCGATGATCGAGGCCGGAGCGCGCGATTACGCGGTGCTGGTGATCGATCTCGACCGCTTCGGCCGCGTGAATTCCTGCCTTGGCAGCATGGCGGGTGACGAATTGCTCATCACCGTCGCAAGGCGGATCAAGGGTGCGCTGCGGACGAACGACGTGCTCGGCCGGATCGGCGGGGACGAATTCGGCATCCTGCTGGCGATCGATTCGGATCGGAGCGAAACCGACCGGGCGGCGCAGCGGATCAGGGCGGTGCTGTCGACGCCGTTCCGGCTGAGTGAACTGGAGATCCGCATTTCCTGCGCGATCGGTATTGCCTTCGGCAGCGAGGCTACGGGCGATGCGGAGGACGTGATCCGCCATGCGCAATTCGCCGTGCGCCGATCCAAGGAGACGGGGCAGGCCGAAGCCTATCAGACGCGGGCCCTGGACCGGGCACGCGAGCAATTCGTGATGGAGACCGCGCTTCGCCGTGCGATCGAGGCGAACCGGCTGGAGCTTCATTACCAGCCGATCTGCGACCTGGGCACCGGGCGGATCGTGGCGTTCGAATCGCTGGCGCGCTGGCCGGGCGAGAACGGCGTCGACATACCGCCCAACGATTTCATCCCCGTCGCCGAGGAATCGGGCCTGATCGTGCCGCTGGGCCGGTGGGCGATCGACGAGGCGATCCGCACGCTGGCGCAATGGGACCAGCGGTCGGGCGGAACATGCGGCGTCAAGGTGGCGGTGAACCTGTCGCCGATCCAGCTGCAGCGCGACCGGATCGCACCCGTGGTGGCCGAGGCGCTGGCGCAGCATCGGCTGAGCGGCGACCGGCTGAAGCTGGAGCTGACCGAAAGCGCGCTGATCGCCGATCCGGACGGCAATGCCGAGATCCTGCGCGCGCTGAAGGCGACGGGCGCGACGATCGCGATGGACGATTTCGGCACCGGCTATTCCAACCTCGCCTATCTCCAGCGGCTGCCGATCGACATATTGAAGATCGACCGCAGCTTCGTGACCGGGATGCTGGGCGACCGCGACAAGATCGCCATCGTCCGCGCGATCCTGAGCCTCGCCCAGGCGCTGGGCATGGAGACGATCGCGGAAGGGATCGAGGGACAGGAACTGGGGCAGACGCTGGCCGCGCTCGGCTGCACCTACGGCCAAGGCTACGCCTATTCGCGACCGCTGCCGGCGGAGGAAGCTTACCGGCTGCTGGTGTCGACCAACAGCTGAGCCGTCACCGCGTCAGCGATCTCGGCGACGCGGGTGGCATCCGGAAAGCCTTCAGCAATCCACTGGCTTTCGACCTGGCGCAGCGCACGGGCGACTTCAGGGCCGCGGGCAATGCCGCGCGCGACGAGATCGCCGCCGGAGATCGGGAGCCGCGGGGGCGTCCAGTCCGCCAGCGCATCGATGCTTTGGCCGGCAAGCAGCAGGCGATCGATCGCGATCTCGCGACCGACGCGGAAGGCGAGCCCGCGCGGGCCTTCGCTGCCGGGGCCGTCGCTGGCCGCGATCAGGCGCTTGCGATCGGCGTTGGACAGGCGAAGCCGCGCACCGACCGACTCGGCGCTGGCGGCGGGGATGAGCGCGGCGAGGCGGCGGATCGGATCGGGGGCGAGGCCAGCAGCGGCTTCGGCGGCGGCGAGATCCTCGAGCGCCGTCACATCGGCGATCTCAGGGAGGACGGGGCGGAAGATGCCGCGCTCTACCATCAGGCGCACGACCGGCACGGCGCGCGGCGCGACGAGGAGCTTCAGCAATTCTGCCGCGATTCGCTCGCGCGACAAGGCCATGAGATCGTTGGCGCGATCGGTGCAGGCATCGAGCCCGGAGGAGTCGATCACGTCGCCGAAGCGCGCGTGAAAACGGAAGAAGCGCAGGATCCGCAAATGATCCTCCGCGATTCGACGATAGGGATCGCCGATGAAGCGCACGTGCCGCGCCTGAAGATCGGCGAGCCCGTCGAACCAGTCGAACACCTCGCCGGAGACCGGATCGGCGTAAAGCGCGTTCATGGTGAAATCGCGCCGCGCCGCATCCTCGCGCCAGTCATCGGTGAAGGCGACCACGGCGTGCCGGCCATCGGTGGAGACGTCGCGCCGCAGCGTCGTCACCTCCACCACCGTGCCTTGCGACACGGCGGTGACAGTGCCGTGGGCGATACCAGTCGGGATTGCCTTTATCCCGGCACCCTCCAGCCGTGCGATCACGTCCTGCGGCGAATGCGGGGTCGCAAGATCGAGATCGGACACGTCATGTCCGAGCAGGGTGTCGCGTACCGCGCCGCCGACATAGCGCGCGCCGCCGTCGGCCGCGTCCAGCGCCTCAGCGAGACGACCAAGGCCAGCGCGATGACGCCAGGCGGCGTCGGGCAGCATCACGCGGTCCATCGCAGCCGCCGCGACAGGTTGACGATCATGGCGGCAGTCGCTCCCCAAATTCGGCGATCCTCCCAGAGGATCTCGTAATAGCGCCGCTGGCGGCCATTCCACTCAACGCTCGCCTCGATCTGATTCTTGGGATCGAGGAGGAAATCGAGCGGCACTTCGAACACGCTGGCGACCTCCGCCTCCGAGGGGCGGAGCGGCAGATCGGGCGGCACCACGCCGACGATGGGCGTCACGGCATAGCCGGTGACGGTGCGGTAGCGATCGGCCTCGCCAAGCACGGTCACGGCGCTCGGCGGCAGCGCGATTTCTTCGTCCGCCTCGCGCAATGCAGCGGTGACGGCATCTTCGCCCGGATCAAGCCGACCGCCGGGGAACGCCACCTGGCCGGCGTGGCTGCGCAGTGTCTCGGTGCGCTGGGTGAGGATCACGCCGGGGCGGGCCCGATCGGTCACTGGCACCAGCACGGCGGCGGGCTTGAGGCTGCCGTCCGACGCGCGCGGCAGATCGACATGGTCGCCGGCCAAGAGGACCGTCTCCTGGCCCATGCCGGCGGTGAGCGCGCGGCCGAGCCGGTCAATGAGTGCGGTCATGATTCGATCGGGAAGAAGGCCCCGCCGCTCCAGATGCCGGGCGGCTCGTCGTCACCCGACAGGGCGCGTTCCGCAAGCTCGTAAAAGAGCGGCCGCGAGATCAGCGCCTCCAGCCCGCCCCGCACGTGGACGTAAGGGTGGGGGCCGTCCTCGCGTTCTTCGAAGCGCAGCGGATGATCGGCCGATACCGTCACCATCTCACCCGTGTTGAGCCGGAAGGCGATCTGCGACTCGCGGCCTTCGCCCTCGGTCTTCATCTCCACCGCGACGAAGGGCGCGTCCTCCACCTCGATATCGAGCTTCTCGACCGGGGTGACGAGGACATAGCCGCCATCGGGCTCGCGGCGCAGGATGCGGCTGAACGCGCGCACCATCGCCATGCGGCCGATCGGAGAGCCTTCGTGAAACCAGGTGCCGTCACGCGCGATCCGCATATCGCTGTGCCCGCAATGCGCCGGGTTCCACAGATCGACGGGCGGCAGACGATCCGCTTCGGTCAGCCGCGCGATGTCGGCGATCGTCAGCGTGCTGAATTCGGGGGGAGGCGCCATTGGCATGAGCCCGAGGTAGGGAAGCGCGGCATCCGGGTAAAGATGCCGCCCACGATCACGCCAGCGCCGCGACGCGCGGGCCGATCGTCCCGGCGCCCGCAGGCACCCCGGCGCCGCGGGCGAGGAGGCGCCGCTGCTCGAACGGGCCGGGCAGGCGCCATTCGCCGGTGCGATCGGCGGAGAAGCCGAAAAAGCGGCCGTAATATTCGGGATCGCCGATGAGCATCAGCGGCGCATCACCCATCCGTTCCAGCGCCGCGGCGACCAGCATCCGGCCGATGCCGTCACGTTGCCGGGCGGGCTCCACCGCCACCGGGCCGACCAGCGCCATGGGCACGCAGCGCCCGTCATCGCCGGTGAATTGCACCGGCCAGAGCTGGATCGAGCCGACCAACGCGCCATCGTCAACCGCAGCAAGGCTGGGGCCGGTGAGGGCGGCGACTCCGTCGCGAAGGCGATAGGCGGTGCGGCCGTGGCGGTCGGCGCCGAAGGCACGATCGAGCAATTGCTCCACCGCCTGCGATTCCACCGTTTCCAGCCCCACGAGCTCGATCATGCCTGCCTCCCGCCCCAGAATCAGGGGGTGGCGCGCCTTAGACCCTGCAGGCCTGAACGCAAGCGGAATGGCGCCGCGGCGAAAGTGCCGCTAAGCGCGCGGGGGTGGAAGACACGCTCGAACTCGAAGTGCACGATCTGGAAGTGCCGGTGCTGACCGGCGTCTATTCAGAGGAGACGCACCTGCCGCAGCCGCTGCGGATATCGTTGACGGTGCTGCTGGATGCCCTGCCGCATTTCGCGCCGGATACGCCGCTGACGGCATCGAAGAACTATCTCGACCTGAAGCATGCCGCGACCGACGCATTGCCGCCGGGTGTGCATTTCACGCTGATCGAGGGCGTTGCCGATCATATCGCCGAGACATTGTTCCTGCAGGACAAGCGGGTGCGGCGGGTGAAGGTGAAGATCGTCAAGCTGGCGATCGCCGAGGCGGGCGAATCGATCGGGATCACGCTGGTCCGCCACCGCCGTTAAGGCGCGGCGGGTATCCGCCTCGCCCGGCGATGGCGCAGGGCGAGGCCTTCAACGTTACTGCGCCGGGCCCTGATCGCCGCGATCGCACGGGCCGAGCTGCTGGATCACGTAGCGATAATCCTCGCGCGCGACGGCGGCGTCGGCGGGCTCCAGCGCCTGCGTGCTGCGCGCCGGCAGGGCCGGGGGCAGGGCGCAGGCGAGGCGATACCATAGCAACGTGTCACGCTGCGGCGGGCCGGCGGCGTCGTCCACGATCTCCGACAGCGCAACGGCCCAGCGCGGCTGCTCGCCCGGACGGCGCAGGATCGATAGCGAGACGGGGCGATTGTCCTGCGTCGTCAGGAACACCTGGGTCTCGCCTTCGCCCGGCAGCGAGCCGGGCACGTGGAAGGCGTTACCGATGCCGGTGACGACCGGAGGCGCATCACCGGCGATCACTTCCTGCGCGATACGGCGGGTGAGGGCGTCAACCTCGGGCGACCACCATAGCTGCGCCGAGGGGGAGATGAGCTGGAGCTGAGTCGGGCTGCCGGGAACCGGGCGGGCGAACAGCAGCACGCGGGCGCGTTTCAGCTTCGGCTGGCGCCCGTCGGGGCCGAGCGGGGCATCGAGGAGATAGCCGACGCGCGGCGGGATGGCCCCGGGGCCGCGGACCAGCGCCAGGACATCGGCCTCTATATAATAGCGTGTGTACCCCGGCGAGACATTGGCGGCCTCCGCGCCCTTGATGCGCGTGGCGGAACGGATCGTTGCATCAACGATCACCGGACTCGCGATCACCATGTCCGCGATCCGCGCATAGGACAGCGCGGGGGCGGCGGGAACCATCGCGGGTCCCGGTTGTTGCGCATTGAGCGCGGCGGGAATCTGGAGCGGCGCCGTGGCCATCGCGAGGCCCAGCCAAACCGAACTTTTTCTTAGGGAAGCCATGCCCTTCGGTTAATCGATCCCCTTCCCGTGATACAGAAATAAATCTGCAGCAAGGCGATTGTTCGTTTGTTGCGTCCGACAAAGCGTTTGCGTGTCGTTAAGGCGCAAGTTAGGACTCGCACACCGCAGGGGTGTCGTTTAGCCCTTGCGGACGGACCGGCACGCCTACTCCGCCCCCCGCGGAGGCCGTGGCAGGCCGCCCGGCCCCTTCGGGCCATAGGGATTAGGGAGTGCTTTTGCTGAATGGCCTACTCTGACCAGAAGATGAGCGGGAGCAAGATCGTCGCGATCGTTATTGTCGCGTTGATCCATGCTGCTCTCGGCTACGCCTTCGTCACCGGCCTCGCGTTCCAATACGTGAAAAAGGTTTCGGAGAAGCTGAATACGTTCGACGTGGAGGAGCCGCCTCCCCCGCCGCCGGATGAGCCGCCGCCCCCGCCGCCGGATATTCCGATGACGCCGCCGCCCGTCGTGGCGCCGCCGCCCATCGTGACGACTCCGTCGCCGCCCGTCGTCATCGCGACCGTGCCGACTCCGCCGCCGGTATACGTGCCGACGCCGGTCTCGCCGCCTGCGCCGCCGCCCGCTCCCCCGGCTCCGCCGGTGGTCAGCAAGGCTGCGGGTGCCAAGGGCGATCCGGCACAGTGGATCACGAATGACGATTATCCGCCCAGCTCGATCCGTGCCGAGGAAGAAGGCACGACTGCGATCAAGTGGACAATCAATACGCAGGGACGTGTCGAGAACTGTGTCGTGACGGAATCGAGCGGATCCAACGCCCTCGACCAGGCGGCTTGCCGGGCACTGACCCGCCGGGCGCGCTATTCGCCGGCGACCGACGCTGCGGGTAACCCGATCGCAACGACGCAGAGCCGTCGCGTGGTCTGGCGCCTGCCGCGGGACTGATCTTCACACGCCAGAATTTGCGCTTTTCAGAGGGATACCAATCGAATGATCACCACCATCCTCGCTGCAGCCGCCGACCCGGCCGCACACGGCGGCGAAAACCCGTACGGCCTGGCCGCCGCGCTCGAGCAGGGCGGCATCATCGCCCAGAGCACCTTCGGCATCCTCGTGCTGATGTCGGTCGTCTCGTTCTACATCATGTTCACCAAGCTCTTCGAGCAGCAGAAGATCATCAACCAGGCGAAGCGCGTGCGCGCCTCGTTCTGGCAGACGACCTCGCTGCGCGAAGGTTCGGCGAAGCTGGAGAAGAACTCGGCCTACAAGCAGATCGTCGACGACGGCCTGCAGGCGCAGGAGCAGCACGCCAAGCTGACCGATCCGGTCGAAGCACATGACTGGCTGCACGGCTCGCTCGCTCGCTCGGAAGCGATGATCAACTCGCGTCTGGGCACCGGCCTCGCGTTCCTCGCGACCGTGGGTGCGACGGCGCCGTTCATCGGCCTGTTCGGTACGGTTATCGGCATCTACCGCGCGCTCATCAAGATCGGTGCGGCTGGCCAGGCGTCGATCGACGCGGTCGCCGGTCCGGTCGGTGAAGCGCTCATCATGACCGCGCTCGGTCTCGCCGTGGCCGTTCCGGCGGTGCTCGGCTACAACTGGCTGCAGCGTCGCAACAAGTCGATCGCGGAAGAGCTGTCGGCCTTCTCGAACGACGTGCTCGGCTACCTCGCGTCGAACGGCGCGGTGCGCCCGACGGTTGCCGGCGCGGCCAAGCCGGTTGCTGCCAAGCCGGTCGGCACCACCACGGCCGGTCAGACCGGCGGCGTGCAGCCGACCCGCTCGTAATGGGGGAAAGCGGGGTTGCCGCTCGGCGGCCCCGCCACCTTTCCCGGCCGGATGACCGGCGGGAACGAAGACATAGGATAGCCTGACTTATGGCGATGAGCGTTGGTGGAGACTCCGCCGCAGAAACCCCGATGTCGGACATCAACACGACGCCCCTCGTGGACGTCATGCTGGTGCTCCTCATCATCTTCCTGATCGCGGTCCCGGTCGTGATCCAGACGGTCCCGGTGCAGCTGCCGCAGGTCCGCTTCGACCCGACGACGACCAAGCCTGAGAATGTCTCGCTCTCGATCACCTCGGAGGACGGTCAGTGCGCCGTGTACTGGGGCATGACGAAGGTGACCCACCAGGAGCTGCTCGATCGCGCGGTGGCCAAGCTGAAGGCCGAGATCGAGCGCCAGGGCGGGGTCAATGCTCCGGGCCTGGAGCTTCCGGAAGCGCATGTGCGCGGCGACGTAAACACGCCGTGGAAGTGCGTGGCAGGCGCGATCTACAACATGCAGATGGCAGGCTTCGCCAAGGTGGGGTTCATTTCCGAACCGCCCCCGGGTGAGAACGTCTCGCGTCTTTAAGCACAGCCACGAGGAGTAATCGAAATGGCAATGAGTGGCGGCAAAGACGATGGCGAGCCGATGATGGAGATGAACACGACGCCGTTGATCGACGTCATGCTCGTGCTCCTCATCATGTTCATCATCACCATCCCGATCCAAACCCACGCGGTGAAGGTGGATCTTCCGCAGAATTCGCCGAACAACGCGCCGCCGCCGGTCCAGCCGGACAAGAACAAGATCGCGATCGCGGCCGATGGCACGATCACGTGGAACGGTTCGCCGGTCGATGCGGTGCGGCTGCGTCAGTACCTCGACGTGTCGGCAGCGATGAACCCGGAGCCGGAGCTGCACTTCCAGCCTGATCCGCAGGTGCGCTACGACGTCGTTGATCAGACGCTGGCGGTGATCAAGCGGTCGAACATCACGAAGCTCGGCTTCATCGGCAACGAGCAGTATTACCGCGACTTCTAAGTCCGCGGCGATCTGCGAACGATACGGGCGGCCCCTGGCGGGCCGCCCTTTTTTTATGTGCGTCGCGCGTCGGCCCCTGGAGTCATTGCATCACTGTCTCAAAAGTGACATTCTCCTGTCACAAAAATGAAACGCAGGCGTCATCCGCCTGTCATGCTGGGAGAATGGATATGCGCGTTATCCTCTTGGCGCTCTGCGGTGCTGCGATCGCCGCTACACCGGCGGCGGCGAGCGACCGGACCGGCTACCAGGCAATCTCGGCCGGTGATTACCAGGCAGCGGAAGCCACGCTTGTGGCGGAGCGGCGCATCTTCCCGCGCCGGCCTGAGCTGATGATCAACCTTGCGACCGTCTATGCCCGCACCGGCCGCATCGGCGAGGCGGCGTCGCTGTACCGTGCGGCACTGAACGCGAGCGATGTCGAGATGGCGATGCCCAATGGCGAGGTGGAGTCCTCCCGCGAGGTGGCACAACGCGGGCTCGACCGGCTGGGCGGGGTGACGCTCGCGGGGCGCTGATCAACCGCGTAAGCTGGTTTGCGCGGTCGCTTTGAGGGCGCTGACGGCGCATGCCTTGCCCCTGAATGCTGCCGGCGTTCAGCTAAGCTCGAGGTAGAAGCGGGATCCCGGGTCCAGCCCGGGGTGCCGGGGCGTCCCGGCACTATCGGCAAGATGCGCCCGGACGCTTTCTGGCCCAGGCGGAATGACCGATCGGCTTGGGCGTGGATGATCGTTCACCGGTGCCGGCGTGCCCGAAGAAATCTCCTCCGTCGGGGCGGCCGTGACGAGGTGGCGCCGCGCCGGGGAGCCGTCAGAATACCTGAGCGCGTCCTGACTGCACCTGGCTTCCCGCAGGGCATCAGTCTTGTCGGGTTCTGTGGTTCGCCCCTTGTCGTTGGAGGGCCTTACCGCCTTCCGCTCACAGCCGCGGCAGGGTGACGCCGCGCTGGCCCATATATTTGCCGGCGCGATCGGCGTAGCTGATCTCGCACGGCTCGTTCCCTTGCAGGAACAGGAACTGGCACGCGCCCTCGTTGGCGTAGATCTTGGCCGGCAGCGGGGTGGTGTTCGAGAACTCCAGCGTCACATGGCCTTCCCAGCCGGGTTCCAGCGGGGTGACGTTCACGATGATCCCGCAGCGCGCATAGGTCGACTTGCCGAGGCAGATCACCAGCACGTCGCGGGGCACGCGGAAATATTCCACCGTCCGCGCCAGCGCGAAGCTGTTGGGCGGGATGATGCAGACGTCCGTCTTGCGATCGACGAAGCTGTTGGCGGCGAAATCCTTCGGGTCCACCGTCGCCGAATCGACGTTGGTGAAGATCTTGAATTCGTCTGCGACCCGAGCGTCATAGCCGTAGGAGCTGAGACCGTAGCTGATGCAGCCATCGCGCCGCTGTGCCTCGACGAACGGCTCGATCATGCCGTTGGTGAGCGCCTGCTCGCGAATCCACCGGTCTGACTGCACGGACATTGTTGCGCTCCCTCCGCCGCGCTCTTCGCCGCCCGCGCGCGGCTTGGCAAGGTGCTGGTGCGTGTGGCGGTGCGAGAGGATGTGGCCGGCTCGTGGAGATCAGCTGCCGTGCGCCAACGGTCTGTCGAGGGGGGTCAGGCAGCGAGGTTCAAAGACCACGACGTGCGAGAGGCGGGGGCTCGAGCGCGACGAGTAGACCATCGCTTCCGCGCCGAGCTGTCTTGCCGCGTCAGACAACGGCCAGGTGGGCGGCGTCTCGCCTCGCCTGATGAAATCCTGCCAGTCAGCCGAGGCCGCCGTCACCTCTCGAATGTCCGCGGCACGGTTCGTCAGGAGGCGTAGCGGAACGAGGATGCGTCGGATGCCATCGGCGGCGTAGCGGCGCATGGCGAGCTCCGCGCCCTCCGGGCTTAGCGACGCATAGATGGCGATCTGGCCAAAATGGTGGAACCGGCCGCTCGGCGCCCTTGCCGGCGCCATCGGTGTGTTGATGAGCGCTTCATCGAGCAGGCGCCAGATGTTGGCCTCGAATGGTGCCGTGGGGATCATGCCTGCTGGCGCGGCGCTGCTGCGTTGGCCGCTGCCGATCGGCGAAGCACTGCGCCGCCGCCCGTCACCGCGGCAGGGTGATCGT
Source organism: Sphingomonas sp. 179-I 2A4 NHS (assembly GCF_045369135.1). Taxonomy (NCBI): domain Bacteria; kingdom Pseudomonadati; phylum Pseudomonadota; class Alphaproteobacteria; order Sphingomonadales; family Sphingomonadaceae; genus Sphingomonas; species Sphingomonas sp. 179-I 2A4 NHS. The sequence continues at coordinate 343,638 of NZ_JBIQFL010000004.1, forward strand.
GGCGGTGAGGCCGCCGCCGTCGCGGTTGGCGAGGGTGATGTCGCCGCCGGCATCGCGGACGATGGCGCGGGCGAGCGCCAGGCCAAGGCCGATGCCACCGGTATCGCGGTTGCGTGATCCTTCGAGGCGCGTGAAGGGATCGAACACGGCCTCCATGCGATCGGCCGGGATGCCGGGGCCGCGATCGGCGACGCAGACGAGGACGCGGCCGGGTGTCTGCTGCAGCGAGACCTCGACGGCGCCGGCATATTTGATCGCATTCTCGATGAGGTTGCGCACCGCGCGGCGGAAGAGCGTGGGGCGAAGCCGCATGCGGAGGCGATCGGCCTCCTCGAATGAGACATCGGCGCCAAGGTCGCGGAAATCCTCGACCACCGCATCGACCAGCGCGGCGAGATCGACTTCAGTGATCGCTTCGCTCGGGCGGCCAAGGCGGGCGAGCGAGAGGATGTCGTCCAGCGTGCGGCTCATTTCCTCGATCGTGTCGGCCATGCGGGCGCGGTCCTGCTCGTCCTCGACCGACTCGATCCGCACGCGAAGCGCCGCAAGGGGCGTGCGCAGATCGTGGCCGATTGCGCCGAGCATCCGGTCCTTTTCTTCGAGCATCGCGGTGACGCGGCGAGTAAGCGCGTTGAACGCGGCGACCACGTCGCGCACATCGCTCGGCCCGTCGACCGCCAGCGGCTCGGGCGCGCTGCCCGGCGTGAAGTTGCGGGCTGCCACCGCAAGCGCGCGCAGCGGGCGCGCGATGCGGCGCGCCAGCCACAGGACAGGGACGAGGATCAGGACATAGATGATCAGCGTCTGGGCAAAGAGCGCCCAGATGATGCGCATGTCCCGGCGCGGCCAGGGCGCGTTGGTGCTGATCCAGCTGCCGTCGGGCTGCTGCACCGCAATGACCAACGTGTCAGCGATTCGGGCGCGGTGCGCGCGGCCAAGGCGCCGTTGCCGCTCGTCGGAGACGCGGGTCGTCGGCTCGCGGGCATCGGCCGGACGAAGGCCGACCTCGATCCGCCCGGGGCTGACGCCGGCTTCGATCAGCTGGCGGCGCAGCTCCTCGGCGACGTCAGGGTGACGTTCCCAGGCAGGCTCGAGCGGATTGGCGGCGCGGCGGCGGACGCGGCCGCGGTCCTCGAAGATCGGCCGCTCGTCCGCGCGTTCAAGTGCGTCGGCGATCCGCACCGCGGCCGGACGGGTGGCCTGGGCGAGGCGGAAGTTGGCGCGATCGCGCAGCACGAGCGCAAGATTGATCGCCTGCGCGGCGAACAGGGCGATCGCCAGCAGCAGCGCCAACTGGCCCGGCAGGTTGCGAGGGAAGGGGAGCCTCACGCTCGGGCCGTCACAGCCGGGTTACTTCCGCGGCCAGCGTATAGCCGCCGCCCCATACCGTCTTGATCAGCTGCGGCGACTTGGGGTCGGCCTCGATCTTCTTGCGCAGGCGGCTGACCTGGTTGTCGATCGCGCGATCGAAGGCGGCCGCTTCGCGCCCTTGCGTGAGATCGAGCAGCTGGTCGCGGGTCAGCACCTGGCGCGGCCGGGTGACCAAGGCGTGGAGGAGGTTGTACTCGCCGGTCGACAGCGGGACGGCGACGCCCTCGCGATCGACCAGGGTGCGCTCGCCCGTCTTCAGCACCCAGCCGGCAAAGGCATAGGCGCTCGCGTCAGGTGCATGCTGCCGCGTGCCGCCGCCGCGCAGCCGGCGCAGCACGACCTTGATCCGGGCGGCAAGCTCGCGCGGGGAGAAGGGCTTTACGACATAATCGTCGGCGCCCATTTCCAGGCCGACGATCCGGTCGGTCTCCTCGGTACGCGCGGTGAGCAGGATGACGGGGATATCGCTGGTCTCGCGAATGTGGCGACACAGGCTGAGCCCGTCCTCGCCCGGCATCATGATGTCGAGCACCACGAGATCGATCGCATAAGCGCCGAGCCGCGCACGGGCAGCCTCGGCATCACCCACCTGGGTGACACGGAAGCCCTGTTTGGTGAGATATTGCGCCAGCGGCTCGCGGATAGAGCGCTCGTCGTCGACGAGCAGCAGGTGGGGCAGTTCGGCCATGGCGTCGGTGTCTAGCATGTCATGCTCCCGCGGGAAGCGCCGGGCGGGCTGAGAGGTCCCCGCCCGGCGCGCGCCGGCGTCAGCGAGCGCCGCCGGGCTGCGCTGCGCCACCGCCGCGACGCGCCTTCATGGCGTCACGGGCGGCGTCGCGTTCGGCCTGGTCGATCTTGCCGTCTCGATTGGTGTCGAGCCGGTCGAACATGGCCTGGGTTGCGGCGACGGCTTCGGCCTTGGTGACGACGCCGTCGCGGTTGGTGTCGGCCATGGCCATTGCGGCCATCGCGCCGCCGTGGCCGCGCCCGACGTGGCGCATGCCGTCCGGCCCGCCGCGCCCGCCGCGGTGCATGCCGCGCATTGCCTGGCGTTCGGTCGCGTCGATCTTGCCGTCCTTGTTGGCATCCGCCCGGTCGAAGCGGGCAAGCGCCGCCTGACGCATCTGCTCCTGCGTGATGTCCGGCATGTTGGTGCGGCGGCCGGACCGCTCGTCGGCGGTGATCTTGCCGTCCTTGTTGGCATCGAGCTTCGCGAAGCGCGCGTCAGTGGCGGCGATGACTTCGGCGCGGGTGATCACGCCGTCCTTGTTAAGATCGAGGCCCATGCCGCGATCCCCGCGGAACTTGCCCGCTGCGGTCGGCGCGGTCGTCTGGCCAGCGGTCTGCGCCGCGGCGATGCCGGTGGTGGTGGTGCCTGCGAGCGCGGCGGCGATGATGATACGCTTCATCCGTAATGATCCTTCGTGCGATGCGGGACCTTCCCCGCTGATGGGACCGATATGGA
>NZ_JBIQFL010000005.1:0-285071 GCF_045369135.1 Sphingomonas sp. 179-I 2A4 NHS
CTTCGTCACTACGACGAAGCCCCAACCCTCCTTAATTCACAACCTCAAATCTGTGCCATAGGTGCTGACGGCGGACAATCCATAAGCTTGAAGTCGAGCGCGCTCGACTGGAAAAGCTGGCTGTCGATCCTGCCGCTACGCCCGCCCAACAAACAAAGGCGCAGAAGGAAACGGCCACGGTCATCAAGCAGATCGCCGAGCTGACCGAATGGGAACGCGAAGTCGTCTATCCTATGGCGCAGCAGAAGATCGCCATCGATCTCGATGACGGGGTGAAGCGCAACTATCCGCTGTTCGCCGGTGCTCTGAAGCCGATCAAGGGGCTGGAGGCTGCGGATGACTGACCGCATCACCGCCGGCCTGATGCGCCTTTATGAGGATCAGGGGCACCGCATCGTCTTCTGGTATGACGCCGCCCGTGATCTCCGCGGGGCGTTCGATGCGGTGGACCTGCCCGACGTGACCAAGGTGGAGATCGCCAACAACGAATTCGGCCTGAAATACCGCATGCTGCGGAAGGAACCAAAGGGGCGGTTTCTGCTCTACAAGGACGGCCCCGAGCCGCCGATGCCTGAGAACTGGCTGCTGGATGTACAACTGGCCAGCGCCATCTTTCGCGCCGATCAGGCAGCTATCTGGGTCGCGGATCTCGGCATTCCGGCGAAATACGAAGCCGCCGTGCGCGATCACGCCGAATTCTACCGTTCAGTCAAAAGGCTGGAAGCGCTGCGCACGATCGAGCGCGAGCGGCCCTCGCAAAGCGCCAACGATGTCCGCCGCAAGATGCTGGCGGTCTGCGCTGGTGCGGATGGCGATCTCGATACGGTGATCGAGGCGTTGCTGGCCGAGCTCGCCGAAGACCGTGATGACGCGCTGAAGCTGGTGGATCGGATCGGGCTGGCGGAGTTCTTCTGGAAAGAGGTTTCGGCGCGCTATGGCTATGCGGCTTCCGAGCCGGATTTTCAGGATTTTGCCATCACGCTGTTTTCTAGCGCCTGGGCGCGGGCCATGGGAGAGACTGCGTCCCTGAATACCGATGCCGCGCTGATGTTCCGTCGCTGGAGCGCCTCACGCCGGTGGGGTGAGACGTTCGAGAAGCTGTCGGGCGATTATCAGGATGTGCTGAAGATCAGGGATGATCTGGCCTCTCGCGATTTTCGCGCCCTGATCCCGCATGACCATTTCGAGGAAGTGGACCGGCGCATTGTTGTCGCCATCGTTGAGGGGCTGGCCCAGCAGAGCCTGCCGGCGACAGATGTGCTGAAATGGGTGCGCGACCGCCGCCAGAGCCATTGGTATAGCCGTTACGCCGATGTCTATCAGGCCATCGGCTATGCGACCGAGTTCCAGCAGGCGCTGGCCGAAGCCGACCTGACGATGACCAGCTTGTCCGATGGCGTGAAGCGCTATTCCGCAAGCTGGTTCCGGCTGGACCAGCTCTATCGCAAGTTCATCTATCACATGCAGAAAAGCGGGCAGTCGGGCCTGTTGTCCGCGCTCTATGAGGCGGTCGAGAATCGCTACACTACGAATTTCGTGCTGAAACTGAACGACGCCTGGCAGGATCAGGTTGCCCGCCTCACGGATTGGGCGATTCCGGGCTTCCCGCGTCAGATGGATTTCTACCGCGAACAGGCCGCGGAGTTCAGGCGCAAAGACCAGAAGGTCGTCGTCATCATCTCGGATGCGTTGCGCTATGAGGTGGCCGAAGAGGCGCTGCGCGAGATCCGCAAGCTCAACCGGTTCGATGCCGATCTGAAGCCGATGATCGGGGCCTTGCCCAGCTATACCCAGCTCGGCATGGCGGCGCTCTTGCCGCACCGGCAACTGGCGATCCGCGATGACAATGATCTGGTGCTTCTGGACGGCGAGAGCACCATGGGTGCCGCCGCTCGTGAAAAGGCGCTGGCTGCTGGTAGGGCTGGAGACCGGGTAAAGGTTCTGGCGGCGAAGGATTTCATGAACCTTGGCTCGTCGGAGGGCAAGGACCTCTTTCGGGATCATGACATCCTCTATCTCTACCACAATCAGATTGACGCGATCGGCGACAAGCTCGCCACCGAGGAGAATGTTCCCGCGGCGGCAGAGACCGCCGTCGAGGATCTGGTGAAGCTGGTGCGCAAGCTGACCTCGGCCAATTTCTCGAACATCCTGATCACCGCCGATCACGGGTTTCTGTGGCAGCACAAGGCATTGGAAGAAAGCGGCTTCGCGCTGAGCGAGCCGGAAGGCGAGATCGTTACACGAAACCGGCGCTTCGTCATCGGCCGGGGCCTCAACAGCGGTGGCGGAATGAAGAAGTTCACAGCTGCCCAACTTGGCTTAGAAGGCGATCAGGATATCCTGATCCCGAACTCGATCAACCGCCTGCGCGTGAAAGGATCAGGCAGCCGCTTTGTCCATGGCGGAGCAAGCCTGCAGGAGATCGTCCTGCCGGTCCTGCGTGTGGGCAAGCAGCGCAAGGAGGATGTCGGACAGGTGTCGGTGCAGATCATTCCGCCAGCCCGTGCCCAGATCACCACGGGCCAGATCCAGGTCACCTTCTATCAGGCAGAGCCGGTGACCGAGAAGCAGCAGCCCCAGCAGGTGCATGCAGCCATCTTTGCCAACGATGGAACGCTCATCTCTGACGAAGCCGAGCTGGAATTCGATTTCGCGTCCGAGAACCCGCGTGAGCGCGAGCTATCGCGGAGCTTCCTGCTGTCCAAGGCGGCGGACGCCTATAACAATCAGACAGTCTTCCTGAAGCTGCGTAAGCGCATCGGCAAGACCAGCCATTTCGAAGATCACGCATCGCAGCCGCTGCTGCTGAAACGCGGGATCAGCACAGATTTCGATTTCTGAGGTGCCGATGTCGACCCTTGATGACAAGATCAACGAACATTTTGCCGGTTTCGTGGTTCGCAAGGACCTGGTGAAGGCCGTGAAGGGGAACGCCATTGTTCCCACCTATGTGCTCGAATACCTGCTCGGCCAATATTGCGCGACCGACGACGAAGCCTCGATTGCGACAGGCATTGAGACGGTCAAGGACATCCTGCGCAAGCACTACGTCCATCGTTCCGAAGCGGGGCTGGTCCAGTCGACGATCAAGGAGAGCGGCCGTTACAAGGTCATCGATCAGGTCAGCGTGGCGCTAAACGAAAAGACCGATGCCTATGAGGCGGTGTTCGAAAACCTAGGGATCAAGCGCGTCGCGATCGACAGCGCCACGGTCAAGGCGCACCCGAAACTGTTGGTAACGGGTATCTGGTGCATCGCCGATGTGCAGTACGAATTTTCGGAAGATAGCCGGATTTCTCCCTGGATCATCGACACGCTGAAACCGATCCAGATCGCCCGCGTCGACTATGACGGCTATCGCGAAACGCGTGACAAATTCACCACCGAGGAATGGATCGATCTGCTGATGCAGAGCATCGGCTTTGATCCGTCCCTGTTCGGGCGCAGGTCAAAACTTTTGCAGTTGCTGCGCCTGGTCCCCTTCGTCGAGCGGAACTACAACCTCATCGAGCTTGGTCCCAAGGGTACGGGCAAATCGCATATCTATTCCGAGTTCTCACCCCATGGTCAGCTGATCTCTGGCGGCGAAGTTACGGTTCCCAAGCTCTTCGTGAACAACTCCAATGGGCGGATTGGGTTGGTGGGTTATTGGGACGTCGTGGCCTTTGATGAGTTTGCAGGCCGTGAGAAGACAGCCAACAAGGCGCTTGTCGATATCATGAAGAACTACATGGCGAACAAGCAGTTCTCGCGCGGTGTAAATCCGATGGGTGCCGAGGCCAGCTTCGCCTTCGTCGGCAACACGGATCATAATGTCCCATGGATGTTGAAAAATACGGACCTGTTCGAGGCTCTGCCGCCGCAGTTCCACGACAGCGCCTTTATCGATCGGTTGCACGCCTATTTGCCCGGATGGGAGGTCGATATCATCCGGGGCGAGATGTTCACATCTGGCTATGGGTTCATCGTCGACTATCTGGCCGAAATCCTGCGCCATCTGCGTGCGGAGGATTTCTCACACCGGCCAGATCGCTATTTCACCATTCCGGTTCAGACCCATATCCGGGACCGTGCGGCGATCAACAAGACCATGTCAGGTCTGCTGAAGCTGATCTTCCCGAATGGAGGCGAGACTGAAGCCGAAGTTGAAGAACTGCTGCGCTTTGCGATTGAATGCCGAAAGCGGGTGAAGGATCAGCTCCTGCGGATCGACAGCACCTTTGAGGCAGCAGATTTCCATTACATCGCGTCGGATGGCGCAAAGCGCGCCGTCGCCACGCTGGAGGAAGAGGAGTTCCCCCAGTTCTACCACCGTCGATCAACCGACGATGGAAGTGAAGGTGTGAATCAACGAGAGATTGGGTTGGTAACGGCAGAACCGGTCTCAACGGTGGCTGCTTCCGCAGCACCTGCCGTTGCCGCTGCCCCGCACTCACCCCCAACTCCCGGACATGTCGTTTTCACAGAAAACCGCAAGGGCATCAGTTTCGACAAGATCTTTGGTCCTTGGACGGATGGTGCGACGCGGATTATCATCACAGACCCCTATATCCGGAAGTTCCATCAGGCACGCAACGTGATGGAACTGATCGAGATGCTAATCCGGCGTAAACAGCCTGAAGATCAGATCGCTGTGCATCTTGTCACGGCTCCGGACGATGGGAACATCCAGGAGCAGCGAGAGTGCTTGGACGGGATTGCTGAAGCCTGCACAGGCACGGGCGTCGATTTCACATGGGCCTTTGATGGGAGCGGCACTCTCCATGCACGCGACATCACGACGGATAACGGCTGGAAGATGGTTCTGGATCGCGGATTGGATATTTTCCAGCCAACGCCTCGCAAGATGAACGGTTTCTCGCTCGGAGAACGGATGCAGGAGCACCGGATGGTCCGTGGTTTCTACGTGACTTATGTCGAGAACCTTTAGCTTCGTCGGTCGTGTTGGCGGGGCAGGTCCGGCTACGCGCTCGGCGGGAAGCGAGAAGTCGACCTCGATGCCCAAGCCCTCATCCTCGTTACAGTTTTCCTGATCAGCAGATTGCAGGCCATTCATGCACTACCCCTTCCTCGTCATTGATCCGCGCTCCGGCCTGCAATACCGCCTAACCGATACCGGTCTTGCCGAATTGTCCCTTGCCCCCATTTCTGCCGAATGGGCGCCGGGGCGTGCCATTGCCGAGGCGCCTGACCCGGTCTGGGCCGAAAGTCTTGCCAATGCGCCTGTCGAGACGATCTCGGCGGTGACCGCCGCGCTGACGGATCTTGTGCTGGCAACGCCGGATCTGAAGGTGCCGAACGTCGATCACCTGCCAGACAGCCGCGCCAAGCGGCATCTCTTGGCGCTGGTCGCGTTGTGGCAAAGGTTGGGGGATGCGCTGCCAGAGGGGCTGGCACCGATTTCCCATGTGCTGGCCCTGCCGCATGGGGCGTTCCTGGGCTCGTTGCCGGTGGTTGAAGGTTCGCTGGATCCTCTAGCTCCTGCGGCGCTGCAGGCGCTTTTTGCCCGGTTGCGGGACGAGTTCGGCACTGTTCCCGCAAGCGCCTATACGCCCCGGGCCGCAATCGGCAGCCGTCTGCACGCGCTGCAGGGCGGTGTTTCAGCGCAGGATATCGAGGCCGGGGTTCTGGATGACAGCCTCGCGTTCTATGGTCTGCGCGATCCCGCTGCCTGCGCCGATTTCGCCGCCGCCCAAGCCCGGGCGCTGATTGAGTCCGGCGTTTCGGCCCGTGAAATCGCCGTGCTGTCGGGCGATGATCTGCGCCAGATCGCGCGCGCTTTCTCAGCCCAGGGAGTGCCGCTCTCGGGCCTTCCGGGCCAATTACCCGAGCGAGATGTCATTGGCGAGACCGCGCTACATCTGGCGCTGGCCAAGCGACCGCCAACTCCGGCTATGGTCTTGGCGAGCCTCGCGCTTTCTCCTTTGATGCCCTGGGCGGCACAGACCGGACGCGATCTTGCCGAAAGCCTCATGGGTGGCGATTTCCGAGGCGCCATCCTCACGGACACGCCCGCACATAAGGAACTGTGGGACGATATCAGCGCCTCGGCCGGCAGCTTGCCGCAGCTGCGATTCCTGCTGGACCGGATCTGCGAGCGGATCGGAAAAGGCGATCAGGTCCGCGCGCGGCTGACTGTCCCCCCCGGCGAAGGCACGCCGGATTGGGAGATAATCCTGCGTGGCATTCAGATCGCGCCGCCCATGGTTGCGGACCCCGACCGCAATCTTGAAGGCGTCAGCCTCTGGTCCGCGCATGAAAGCCCGTGGCGCCCATGCCGCCATCTGATCGTCAGCGATTTCACCGACGGGCTTTACCCAACTCGCCCGCGTGCCAATCCGCTGTTTCTTGACAGCGAGATCGCTGCGATACACGCGGGAACCGGCGTTCACCTTCGCGGTCGGGCCGAGGGGCTGGCGCAAAGCCTCGCGTTACTTGATCAACAGCTTCAGGCGGTTTCCGGCAGCGTCACCTTCCTCATCCCATGGCGCGATCTGGCGGGCGGGCGCTTGCAACCTTCGGCCGGGTTGTCGCTGGTGGCGCGGGCGGTGGCGGGCGTTGAGGATGCCAGCGATCTGATCACCGATCTGTCGCGTCAGAGCCCTGCGGAATGGCCGATTGCGTATCACCATCTGATGCCGGTGTCGGAACCCGCGGAATTGCCTGAGGAGCTTACTTTCCCGGGGCATCACCTTCTGTCCCTTCGTCGGCGCGATGACGGCACCGCCAAACCGCAATCGCCCTCACGGCTCGAGACGCTGCTTGTCAGCCCGCTCGCCTGGCTTCTGGCCGAGGTTGGGGCCGAGGATATGTCTTGGTCGACCGAAGAACTCGACGTGATGGCAAGGGGCAATATCGCCCATGATGTCTTTGAGCATGTCTTCCTGAAGGATCAGCCGTTCCCGGAAACCGAGGCGCTGGCAGAACTGATCCCCGAGGCCTATGACCGCGCGCTCACCCGTCACGCGGGCTATCTGCGCAGCCCGTCATGGGAGATGGAGCGCCGCGGTTTGGAGCGTGAGATCATGGCGGCGGCCCTGCGCTGGCGCGACCACTTGCTGGCGCTCAATGCCAAGATCATCGGCAATGAAATCTGGCTGGCCGGTGAGGCGCATGGCATCAATCTGCATGGCAAGGCCGACGCGATCCTTGAACTGCCTGATGGTGCGCTCTTGATCATCGATCACAAGAAAAGCGGCACCAAGGGCCGGCGGCAGCGGATGGAGGCGGGCTGGGATCTGCAGGCAGGGCTTTACGCCGATATGATAGCGCGGCCCATGCGGCGCGAGGGTGACGGCATGGACCCGCTGATCGGCCGCAAGGTGGCGGTCGCCTATCACCTGATGAATGATGGCGGGCTGCTGACTTCGGGTCTGGTCTTGCCCGAGGGCTCGCCCGCTCGCGACATGGGCGATGCGGTGAATGCCGGGGCGGTAGCCAAGCTGGCGGAACGCTTGGCCGAACTTGGTGCAGGCCGGGTCGTGCTGAACACCTCTGAGGATGCGGCCTTCTTCAAGAAAGAAGCCGGCTTCACCCCCTATGCGCTGACCGATGGCTCGGCCCTGGTCACCGCCTTCATCCGCACGCTCGAGGAGGAATGACCATGGCCCCCGTCAATGCAGATCAAGGTCTGGTCATCGTTCCCGCGGGTGCCGGCGCGGGCAAGACCCACCGCATCAAGACCCAGCTGTCCGATTGGGTGAAACGCGGCATTGTCCGGCCCGAACGTATCCTTGCCGTCACCTTTACCGAGGCCGCGGCTGGCGAGTTGCGCGAAAGGATCCGTGCCGGCCTTCTGGCCGATGGACTGGTCGCCGAGGCGATGGCGGTCGAGCGCGCCTATGTCTCGACCATACATGGACTGGGCCTGCGGCTTTTGACCGAACATGCTCTGGCGGCTGGCGCCTCGCCGCAGCCGCGTCATCTGGGCGATGCCGAGCGGGATCTGCTGATCCGTCAGGCACTGGCACATGCCAAGGCGCTGGACCCGATCAAGGCCGCGCCCGAGCGGTTCGGTTACGCCCCGAACTTCGTGAAGGGCGAGACGGTCGAAGACAGTTTGCGCGCCCGGGTGCTATCGATGATCGACCTCTTGCGCGGCCTTGGGGACAAGGGGCGCGACGCTGGCCTGATCGCTCCGGCACTGACGCGGCTGGATGCGGTTTACGGGCCGGTTCTGGATGAACCTATCGCCGCGACCACCGCGTTGCAGACGGCCGTGCAGGTCATGATCGCAGCCTTTCCCGAGGGAGGCATGGCCGGGATCACCGCCAAAACCAATGTCGAGAAGCTGGAGAAAAACCTCGCGCTTTTCAAACGTGTTGATCGCGCGCCCGATCTTCTGGATTGGGATTGGCAGGTCTGGAACGATCTGCGCAGCCTGTTCATCTCTAACCGCTCCAGCAAGACGCCTGCGGGATATGACGACCTTGCCACGGCGATCATGGCGGCGGCGGATGTGCTGCCCTGCCATCCCGGCCCGCTGGCCGATGCTAAGCTGCACCTGTCCTGCCTGATCGCCTGCGCGCAAGAGGTGATGGCGGCCTATGAGACCCGCAAGAAGGCGCTCGGCCTGATCGACTTTGCTGACATGATCACCGGGGCTGAGCACCTGCTCCGCACCGACCTCGCCGTGCGGCAAGCGGTGCTGGACGAGATCGACTGCGTCATCATCGACGAATTCCAGGACACCAACCCCGTGCAATTCGCGCTTTTATGGCAGTTGGGCCAGCACGCGCCGCGCACACTGCTGGTGGGCGATGTCAAACAGTCGATCATGGGGTTTCAGGGTGCCGATCCGCGCCTATCGACAGCGCTGGCGGCGGCAAATCCCGATGCGACCCAGCCTTTGGACCGCAACTGGCGCTCGACCCCAGCCATCATGCAATTCGTCAATGCGATGGGGGCTGGCCTCTTTGGGCAGGGCTATAACCCGCTGGCGCCGACCCGCGATGCGGTCGCAGCTCCCGCGATCGAGGTTCTGAACGCTACGCAGGGACGGCGCTCACAAAAGTATTCGCAGCCCCCAGAACACATCGCCGAGCGCATCGCCCGTATCCTGACTGATACTGAGACCATCACCGACCGCCACACGAAGGCCGTCCGGCCGGCGCGGCCTTCGGATATCGCGCTCTTGGTCTGCCGCCACACCACCGCCGCCCGCTATGCCGAGGAATTGCGCGCGCGCGGCGTTCCGGTGCGGATCGCCGAGGATGGCTGGGCGAAAAGCCCGGTGATTGTTGCCGCCCGCGCCGCGCTGGCCTTTGCCGCCAATCCGGCGGATATCCATGCCGGGCTGCTCTTGCGCACGCTTGGCCCGGACCCGCTGCCCTTGCAGGAGGCGCTATCCGCCCAGATCGAAGGGCGGTTGGTGGATGACCCGGTGCTGATGCTGCTGGCCGCGCTCTCGGACATTCTGGCCCGCTCGCCAGTGGGGGCGGGGCTTGATCTGGTGCTGGATGCCGCCGACCTGCGTCTCTGGGCCGAACGTCAGCCCGATGCCGCCCAGTCCCGCGCCGATCTTCTGCGGCTAGAGGCTGAGGCGGGTGAGTTCGAAGCCGCGCATCGCGATCTCAAATCCGCCTCGGGGTTCCACGGCGAGACTGCCAAGGTCTTTCTCGGCTGGCTCGACGCCCGTGGGGGCGAGCGCGATTTCGACCGTCATCCCGATCCTTCCGCCAACAGCGCCGAGGCCGTGGAGATCGTCACCTGGCATGCCTCCAAAGGGCGGGAATGGCCGATCACTGTCGTCGCAGAGTTCGACTATGGTATCGAGGAACGTGCGGGGGCCACTGCGACCCGTTTCGATGCCTTGGACCGCATCGACGATATGGCGGTGGTGCTGGGGTCCGCGAGCCTGATCCAAACGCCCGGCTTTGCCGCGCCCGAGGCGACCCGCCGTTTCATCGAAGACCGTCGCGCCGATTTTGAAGCCAATGCGAAAAACCTTCTCTATGTCGCTCTGACCCGTGCCCGTGACCGGCTGGTGCTGGAATGGCCGGGTTTTCTGAAGGACCGCGAAGAAGACGCGCCCGAGGCTACGAACCTGTTTCATATCCTGTCCGATACTTGCGCGCCGCAGATCGGGGCGGGCAGCCTGCGCATCAATGGCGTGGATTGCCCGGCGCTGATCACGCAACTGCCTGAAGAGGCGGGATTTACCGAGTACGCAGGCGGTGCGGCAGCGTCAGCGCTGCGATTCGGTGCCGCTGCGCCGTTGCCCGTGACACCGCTAACGCCCTGGCGGCTGCAGCCCTCGCAAACCCGTAGTGCGGGGGTGCCGCCCGTGTCCCGCCGTATCAACATCGGAGCACCCTGGCCAAAGGCACTGAACGATGCCTACCGCGGCACAGCACTGCATCTGGCGCTGCGCACATACCTGACCCGGCCCGATCTGGCCCCGGCTTTGCCTCTCGCGACCGGGCTTGACGACGCCACTCTTGCGCTAGTGGCCGAGCGCGCCACGGCGCTGAAAGCCTGGCTTGCCGATCAGGGCTATACGGATCTGCGCGCTGAGATTCCGGTGCTTGGCCACACGCCCGAGGGTGCAGAGATCCCCGGTGCCCTCGACCTTCTCGCCATCGGCCCGGCAGGCGCGATGCTGATCGACCATAAATCCGGCGGCGGCGGTGACGGGTTTGGCCCCTATTGGCCACAGCTTTCCAGCTATGCCGGACTGTTGGCCGGACTATACCCGCAGCATCCGCTGCAGGGCGTGGCGGTGTTCTGGGTCGATCACGGTTGGCTGGAACTGGCAGATGAGGGCGCGTCAGCGGGAGCTTGCGCACAGGCCAGAGTTAACTGATGCCCTGGGGAATACTTGCGCCCGATACCGTGGTTTCGCAACGACGCCAGCAGAACCTTGGGCTTGCGGCGGCGGTTCGTCATTTCAATGACCGGGCGGTCCCCGGAATCGGCGGCATGTGGTTTCCCATGCCCATCCTTTGGTCGGTTCTGGCGATCTCTATCGCCGAGGAACTTGGTGTGCCGGCACTGCCTGTCGGCAACGCGGTCGAAGCGCGCGTCATGCTTGAAGTCATCGCGGGCCCGCAGGATCGCCGCGTGCGAGGGGCGAGGAAGATGCAGGGCTTGAAGGATAGCAGTTTCCACAATCTCAGGCGTCGCGGAACTTATGTGGTTCAGCCGATCCGCATGGCGATGGTGCAGCCTCTGGTCGCACTCGGGTTCGTGCAGGGCAGCCGCTACGGCGCGTTCCGCATACATAGCGCTGGCAGAGAGCTGTTGGAGCTGAATGCGATGAAAGAACCGCGCCGTTTGCTTGGTGCCTGGGCGCATGGCAGACAGCCACATGGCCTGAAGGAGGCCCTAGCAGTGCTTTCCCCGGTTGGGGCTGTCCCGGAAGCGGTGCGTAAACTGATCCTTGCCCGATTGCTCGACGGAAATGATCCCGGCTCGACCCGGCGCCGGGAGCTGGCGCGCCTCGGCACGGGCCCCAGTTCCACGCATTTGGACCAGGAAACCGCATTGGCGGGGGTTGCGCCGGATCACTGGTCGGATCTGCGCGCCGGAGCGGCTTTTATGGATATTCGCGATGCCGCGTTGACGGTGTTGGACCAGTTGGAACAGCACCTGCTGAAGCTTCGCGACGATAATCAGCCTGTGCGCCTGTCAGAAGCGGAGGCAGCCGAAGTCGCCGCCGAGCCGCTGAAACAATTGCGAGATCTGGCCTCGGCAAAAGGCGCGCTTGTCGATCAGGGCAATGAGGAGACTAGCCGCAGATTTATCGCGGAAATCCGACATCTGTCCGATCAACAGCTGATCCAGAGGCTGGCCGAGCGCGATTCTACCGTGATTTGTCAGCGCGAAGGCCACATTTTTCTCGGGCCGGCTGCGAGCGAGTTGCGGGGCAGCTCGGAGACCCAGGACGAGAACCGGCCCCCTCAGGACGAGGCCTTCGCGCCGCAGCTTTTCCGGCTGCACAATCTTCATTGTCTGGTGACAGAGCTGTCCGGAAAGGTGAACCCGGGCAGCCGTGACGCGGGATCGGAGGCCGTCTGATGCAGAACACGACGCTCTACTCCCTCTTCATGCCGCCCGAAGATTGTTATGGCGACTTTGGTCTTATGTGCGGCTTCACCGCGACGCGGCAGGTCCTGGGGCAGATCCGCCGAACATTCACAGGCGAGATGGCGCGCCCGGTGCTGGCCGCCTTCATCCATCCAACCATGAATGCGATCTCGGACGTTCCGGGACTTGCCTGGATGTGGATGCGCCTCGAGGGACGCGGCTACAACCTTCTCCATGCCAAGGTGGCGCTTCTGGGTTTTCGCAAGCGCGGCGGAGATGGCTATGTCATTCGCCTCGCTGTCAGCACGGGGAACTGGACACAGGATCCGCTTACTCGCAGCATCGACCTGTTCTGGTCGATCGATCTGGACTCTGCTGTGCCTGACGCACAGGACATTGCCGATATCCGCGCTGCGCATGAGATGTTTGGATGGCTGCGCGAGCGGGCAGATTGCGCCCTGATCGAACGCAGTTTTGACGGGCACCGGCCAGACGCCCTGCTGGAGGCCGCGATCACAGCCTTGCCCACGTCATCCGCGCGTCCCCGCTTCATCGACAGCCGCAATCAGGCGCTGTTTCCTCAGGTGGTCGAGCGCCTGGGTACCAAAAAGAAGGCCGACCGTCTCATCCTCGGGTCTGGCTATTTCGAGAGCGACGGCGATGGTGCTGCTGGCCTGCCAGAGCGACTGCGCCGCGCATTGGTGCAGGAGAAATCCCTGACGAAAACAGCGGCTCTCGACCTGTTTCTCAACCCGTCCTCCTGTCAGGGGCTTGCTGCCCGGGCCGGTGCCTTGATTGACGCAGGCTGGAACTTGCGCCCTCCGCGCTCTGTCTTGCATGGAACTGATGGGTGCCTGCATGCAAAATTTGTGGTGCTGGCGTCGGGCGAGACCGAGGCCTCGGGACGGGCTTATCTTGGATCCGGCAATCTGAGCATGAACGGGTTTGAGCGTGCCGCAAGCGCCGGGGGAAACCTTGAGGCAGGTGTGATCGTCGATCTGCCGGGAGGACTGAAATGGCCGCGACGCAGAGACACGCGGAACGGTATCGCCGCTGTTTTTCCGATCCAGTTCACTGATGTGGTGACGCCCGAGGCCCTGCAGCAAGGGGAAGGCTTTGTGCGCCCCGATGAGCCAGAAACCCAGCCGCCAGTTGCGTGGTTTATATGGCAAGACGGGGTGCTCTCGGCCCCCGAAGACAAATCGGTGATGGTGATTGGTGTCGATGCGGCTCAGGCCCAGACACCTTGTCCATGGCCTGCACCGGCTCCAGCGATTGTGACCCTCGCGGAGAGCGGCTGGCGGCTGCCTGTCATTTCTTCCGGCGCACTTGTTGTCGCTCGCCCCTCCGATATGTCGGTCGAAGATATCCTTGCCAGCCTTGGCTCATTTCCCGAGCCTGGTGATGCTGACAGCGAAGATGAGGGTGAGGAAGGCGAAGAGCCGCTCACCGACGCCTCAGATACCACCGAAGCTCCGCCAGCTGCCTATCCCATTCGCAGGATGATGGAACTTCTGGTGCGTCTTTGTGAGACACAGGCAAGGTTGGACCCGCGGGACTGGCAAAGGTGGTGTCGGGAGTTGCAACAGAAACTTTGCGCTATCGCGTCTCGCGAAAAAACGATGCTCGAGTTCTTCCGGAACGCCAGGGCAAATCCTCTGCCTGCTCTGGCAGATCCGCGTATGCGCCCGGAAGGGGTTTCGCCAGACCTATTGAGAGATGCGCTTTTGGTAGTGTCCGTCGCGTGGGAGCTCAGCGCTTACCCATCGCTCTGGGAACGGGAGGCCGCGTGATGGTGGACTGGAACGAAGTCGCGAGCATTCTGGATCGTATCGCAGGGACGTCTGATGATACCGTGCTAGATCATGGCCAGAAGGCGAGTGTCACAGAACTAGCGTGCCGTATCCGGGCGGGCCAACGCTCGGCCCTGTTGGCTGATGAGGTGGGTATGGGCAAGACCCGCATTGCGGCGGCGCTGATCGCAGCGGTGCGGGAGGCGGGCGGGCGCAGCGCCATTGTTCTGCCCGCGGGCCTTGGGGCACAATGGCAACAGGAACTGAAACGGTTCAACACCGACGACAAGACATTGCTGCCGCTGCGCAGCTATGATGGTTTCATCTCCGGTTTTTTGCACGATACCGATGCGGAGGGGAGCGCAAGACGGTTACACAGCCATAAGGAGTGGCTTTCGGATCGCCGCAAGCAGCGTGAGTTGCCGGAGAACGGCTGGGCCGCCGAAGAGATCATAATGATATCTCATTCCTTCGCGAACATGCAGTTTCCCAATCGTGGAGAAGGCCCCGCTGGAGGCTGGCGCCGGGAACTCTTACCCAACGTCGCCCGCCTGATTGACGGCCGACGGCGCAACTTCATGCGCGAAAATTTCCATTCGGGTGAGGTGGGCTATGTATATGCCAGTCGCCGTGCGGCGCAGCACATTGCCCAAACGATTCTGGACCACGAACTGCCGCGCGATGCCATTAACGGCGATCAGAAATGGCTTTCGGCGGACGATTACAAGAACAGGATCCTGCCGCTGATCGGCTATGGCCTGGGTCAGTTTGATCTCATAGTCGTTGACGAAGCCCACAAGGCGCGCGGCGCAGATTCAAGCCTTTCGCGCATTCTCGGCCCGGTAAGCTGGGAAGCGGATGATCCTTTTCGTCTGGGCATGACCGCAACCCCGGTCGAGCTGGACTCCAGCCAGTGGATCGACACGCTGGAGCGACTCAATGGTCGCGATGATGATCAGGATATTACTGCGCTCGCAGAGCTGACGGAATGGATCACCGGCTATGTGGATGTTGTTCGTCGGATTCAAACCGAAGAACTGGACGAGACGCTGACCGGGGAATTCGAGACCTCCGCCCGGCAGTTCTACGCAGCATTGCGACCACACGTCCTGCGCCGGGACAAACGAAGTGACCCCGAATTCTGCGTCTTCAAAGACAGTCATGGTGATTATCGTGAGGTCACCGATATCCCGGTTTCACCGGAGGCAGAGGGTTTTACCCGTGACTGGTTGCGCCGCTTTTGTGCGGCTGAGGCGCTGTCGTTACTCCCTCAGGATGATCCGCGTGTGAAACGGGTCAGGCTCGCCGTTGCCCAGGGGTATGGGTTCGGCTTTGGAGAGGATGAGGAAGACAGCCATTCTGGCATGACAGATGCAAACCTCGTTGGTCCGGCGGGGTTTTGGACGGAAGCTTTTACCGCTGAGAGCAACGACATCTATAGCCACCCTGCGATCCTGGCGGCAGTGAGACAAATCGAGGCCTATACACGGGCCGGCGAGAAAGTGCTCGTCTTCGGCAGGTTCCTGACGCCGATGAATGTGCTGACCAGACTGCTGGACGCGCGTGAGATGCTGCGTCGTTTGCGAGACGGACAGCACTGGCCTGCCAGTGGGATCGGGGAAAGCAATATAGCAGCCGTCATTGCGGCGATGAGAGATCCTGATCTTGCGGTGGCGGGTGGGGTCGACGAAATCGATGTGATGTTGAAAACCCGCTATCAGGAGTGGGCGAGCGAGCGACGGGCTGAACTCGCACGGCTTCATCGGGAGTTGGAAGACCTTGCGCTGGAGGGAGGAGCTGCTGCATTTCTGTCAGAGATTCTGCGCCATGAGGACGGCAAACAAGACCTTCAATTCGGGGCTTTGCTCGAGGCACTTGGTGGCAGGCGGGAAGTTGCGGGCGCTTCCTGGACGGGGCGGGAAATGCTCGGGCTGTTCGAAAAACTGCTCCTGGAGCTTGCCGGCGATGATGAAGCAGAGAACAACGATACGCAGAAAGCCCGGCTGGATGCCTGGCTGAACGATTATTCCGGGCGCGAGGGCAACTTCGCCAGGATGATGTCAGGTGCAACCGCACCGCAAACGCGGCGTATGCTGCAATCTGCATTCAACCGGTCGTCCAGTTGGCCGATGGTGCTCCTCGCGCAATCCCGCGTCGGGCGTGAGGGCCTGAATCTGCATGAGGCCTGTCGCACAGTGATTCTACTGCACGCGGAGTGGAATCCCGGCATTGTCGAGCAGCAGATTGGGCGTGTGGATCGCAAGAACAGTCTTTGGCTTCGCGAATGGCGGAAATGGAGGGATCATGGTGATGGTCTCCCGCCCCGCATTCGGGTTCACCCTGTTGTCGTCAGTGGCACATACGACGATCACAACTGGCAGGTTCTCAAGGCGCGTTGGCTGGAACTGAGGGCGCAGTTGCATGGCGATGTCCTGCGTCCCGTTCCAGGTCGGTCAGAGGTGATAGATGACAAACGAACCTGCGCTGACCGCGTTCGGCGCGCAGTGCCGGATTTTTCGCCGGGAAGACGTGGCGGTTGAATTGTAGTGTAACCGATACTCACGCTGCTGTTCGGAATAGGACGGAATGAAAGCTGCTATTTTTAGCAACCATTCTCCCCGAGTTGGATTTGGCGTTGATAGGAAAATGGATGTTAGTAGGTCGCAAGTAATGGTGGTTGCAGCCTCCCGCAACCATCTTTACCGGCGTCGATTGCAAGTTGTGATCGATGCCGGTCCCCGCAACCAACGATATTACAACAGCCCCGTCCCTCATCGGACGGGGCTTTGTTGCATCCAGGCCTCCCGCTGTCGCCACCTCCAGCATCCGGAACAGGGCGCAGCGTGCCGGGCTGACATCAGAGGCGCTCTTTTCATAACGCCTCGGCGCCCGCCCGCCACCCCGAGATCTCAGCGCCAGCTCGTGGCGTGGCGGATCGCGACGTCGACAGGAACGTCGTGCAACCGGCGGAAACGCGCCTCGACAAGGCTGAACAGACCACAGCATGCGCTGATCGCATCAACACGGCGTTCCGGTTTGCAGTCTGTCGATGCCTGATGGGCCAGATCGACAAGTTTTCGGTTAACGTATTCAGCAACAGAGACTGAGGGCCCGCGACCTCGGGGAGGCTTAAAAAATCTGGAGCGTGTCTCTTGGCAACGGAAAGTAACAAACTGTTAGGATTGAAAGATGTTCGGCGGTGGATCACGCAGATCCTTTTGCCGGACGCATCCTTCATGAGGATGGCGATCATCTACGGCATCGCAATCAGTTTGTTATCCTTGGCGACGCCTATATCTGTTCAATTGTTGATAAATTCAGTTGCGAACACGGCCCTTCCTGCGCCCTTGTTCACGCTGTCGATGATCCTTCTCATCCTGTTGTTGATTTTCGTCGCACTATCGGCGTGCCGCATTCACCTGATGGCGTTGTTTGAACGCCGGCTATTTGCGCGGGTCGTGGCCGAGATCACGTTGCGCGCCGTTCAAGCGCAAAACCCGTTCTTCAACGACGAACGGCGCGGCGACCTGTTCAATCGCTATTTCGATCTGATCACCGTGCAGAAGGCGATTCCCAGCCTGTTGATCGGCGGCTTTGCTATCCTGCTTCAGGCCGCGGTCGGCCTTGCGGTGACGAGTTTCTATCACCCCTTCTTCCTCACCTTCAATCTGCTGCTGATGTTCTGCATCTGGCTGATCTGGCAACTGGGCGTCGGCGGCGGGGTGCGAACCGCGGTCGGCCTCAGCCATGCCAAGCATGATGCCGCCCGGTGGCTGGAAAGCGTCGGCAGTTCCAACGGCTTCTACAAGTCGCATCGCCACCTGTCGTTCGCGATGGATCGATCAGACGCGATGACCGCCGCTTACGTGGCGGCGCACCGGCATCATTTCCGCTACACCTTCACGCAGAACATCGCGTTCATGCTGCTCTATGCCGTGGCAAGCGCGGCGCTGCTGGCGCTTGGTGGCTGGCTTATCATCCAGAACCAGCTTTCGATCGGGCAACTGGTGGCGGCCGAACTGATCCTTTCGGGCGTCTTCTACGGCATTTCGCAGCTCGGCATCTATGTGGAGTCCTTCTACGATCTTGCCGGATCGCTGGAGGAGCTGTCGCTGCTCTACGCGATCCCCCAGGAGCGCTCTGCGGGCCACGAGGGGCGCCGTCCGCGGGACGGGTCGGTCCGGCTGCGCAACGTGGCGTTCGGCGAAGACCGGTTCGATTTCGAGCTCGATAGCGGGGAGCGGCTGGTCGCCGTGGCCGAACCGGGCGCCGATCATGCCGTCGCGCTGCTGCTGAAGCGCCATGTTCATCCCGATCGGGGCATGGTGATCGTTGGTGGCGCCGATCTTGAGGCGCTCGACATGTACCTGCTGCGATCGGACGTGACCGTGCTCGATCGGCCGAGCATCGTCGAGGTTACGATCCGTGAATATCTTCGGCTCGCGCAGCCCGATGCGCCTCCCGCGGCGGTGATGGACGTGATCGCGCTGGTCGGGCTGGAAACGCGCATCGCGCAGCTTCCCGAGGGGCTCGACACCATGCTCTCCGCGTCCGGCAGCCCTCTTCTCATCGACGAGGTGATGTCGCTGAAACTTGCCGCGGCGCTGCTCCGGCGGCCGCGGGTGCTGATGCTCTCGCCGCTGTACGACATGCTGCCCAAGGCGTGCCTGACTGCGGCGCTGGATCAGCTTCGCACCAGCGAAACGACGGTGCTGCTCTTCTCCAACCGTCCGGAGGAGATCGCGCTCGACGGCTATCTGTGGCTCGGTCGCAAGCGACAGGAGAGGGTGGCGAATCCGGAGGCGCTTGCCGCCCGAACTGGTGGGGTGGAGGTGAACGATGCCCTTCCGCGCTGAACATATTACGCACTTCCAGACGCTGGCGTCGCTCCGTCCGCCCCGGGCGCTCACCGCGATCGGCTGGATGCTGGCGATCGGCATGGTACTGGTGACGGTGCTGCTGTTCGCCGTCCCCTGGGTTCAGACCGCTGCAGGCGCCGGTCAGGTCGCGGCGCTCAACCCCGGAGACCGGGTGCAGGCGATTACCGCGCTCGTGCCCGGGCGGGTGGAGCGTTGGTACGTGCAGGATGGCCAGGCCGTGCGCCGCGGCGATCCGATCGCCCGGATCGTCGATAACGATCCCGATCTGCTCACCCGCCTGGCGGCCGAGCGTGACCAAGTGGTGGCGGAGATCGCTGCCGCAGAACAGGCGCTGGCCGTGGCCCGCGTCGACGTCGACCGATCCCGGCAATTGCTGGAGGAAGGGTTGATCGCGCAGCGCGACCTGGAGGCACGCCAGATTGGCGTGGCCGAGCGCCAGGCCCGGATCGCAGACGCGCGCGCGAAGCTGACGCGGGTCGACATCTCGCTGAAGCGCCAGTCGGTGCAGACCGTCTATGCGCCGCGCGACGGGCGGATTCAGCAGATCAATGCCGCCGCTGGCGCGACGCTGGTCAGCGCGGGTGATCTGCTGGCGACGCTCGCACCGGAAGCGCCGGTCCGCGTCGTCGAGTTGATGGTCGTCGGGCGCGACGTGCCACTCGTGAAGCGCGGACAACCGGTGCGGCTGGAGTTCGAAGGCTGGCCCGCCATCCAGTTCAGCGGCTGGCCGTCGGTGGCAAGGGGTATGTTCGACGGACGCGTGCGCTCGATCGATCCGGCGCCGCAGACCACCGGGCTGTTCCGGGTGCTCGTCGAGCCCCGTCCCGGCTTTCCGCCATGGCCGGATCAGGACTTTGCCCGCGTCGGCGCCAAGGCACGCGGCTGGATCCAGATGGAAACCGTCTCGGTCGGCTACGAACTGTGGCGGCAGCTCAATGATTTCCCGCTCGAGTTCCGCCGCCCGGCAAGCGACGCCAAGCCAGCCGGCGAGGTCGAGCCGATCGTGAAGGTGAAGGCGAAATGAGGCGCTTCCTGCTTCTCGCCGCGGCCTTGCTGTTGCCCGCCAAAGTGATCGCGCAGCCAGGCGTCGCGCCCTTGTCCCTCGACGAGGTACTGCGATCCTCCGCCACGCATTCGCCGCAGATCGTCGAGGCGCTGGCGCGGGTTCGCTCGGCAGAGGGGCGCGAGCTCTCCGCGGCCGGGGCGTTCGACACGGTGTTCCAGGGCGAGGCGCGCAGCCGGCTGAGCGGCTATTATGACGGGAGCGTCGTCGAGAGCCGGCTGTCGCGCCCGCTCAGCAATAACGGCGGCGAGGCCTATGGCGCCTATCGCCTCTCACGCGGCGCCTTCCCGGTTTATGAGGATCGCAACTACACCAATCGCCGGGGCGAGGTGAAGATCGGGGCGACCTTCGCCCTCATGCGCGATCGACTGATCGACGAGCGTCGCGCCCGGCTGGGGCTCGCGGCGGCGGACGTCGACATCGCCCGGTTCGAAGGCGAGCTGGTCGCGATCGGCGTGCAGAGCAGGGCGCTGCAGGCCTATCAAGCCTGGGTCGCCGCCGGGCTGCGGCTCGCGATCTACCGTAGCCTCCTCGATCTTGCCGTGCAGCGCCGCTCCAGCATTGGCCGGCAAGTGGCGCTGGGCGCACAGCCGCGTATCCTGGAAACCGAGAACGAGCAGAATATCGTACGACGGCGTGCCCTGGTGGTGCGGACCGAACTGGAGCTGGCGACGGCAGCGAACACGCTTTCGCTCTATTACCGCGACGCGAACGGCACGCCGATCGTCCCCGATTCTGCCCGGCTTCCGGACGCCCTGCCGGCAATTCCGCGCGCGCCGCGAACGGCGGGTGCATGGACCTGCCCGATCGGCCGGACTTCAACACGATCATGGCCCGGATCGGGCAGGCGGAGGATCGCTTGATGCTCGCCGAGAACGAGCTGCGTCCCAAGGTGGACGTCTTCGCCGAAGGCGCGCGCGATCTCGGCCCGATTGGTCTGGGCGGCCCATCGCGTGAGGGGACCGACGCGATCGCCGGCGTTCGCTTCTCGGTGCCGCTGCAACGCCGCGTCGCGCGCGGAAAGGTTGCCGAGGTGCGGGCGGAAATCGATGCATTGCAGAGCCGGCGCAGGATGCTCGTCGATCAGGTGACGGCCGACGTGAATGCCATCGTCGTTGCGGTGGATGCGGCAGCGCGGCTGGTGACGCTGGCCAGCGAGGAAGCCGATCTGGCGGAACGCATGGCCCAGGCCGAGCGCCGCCGGTTCGGCCTGGGGGCAAGTGATTTCCTGATCGTCAACCTGCGTGAGGAAGCCGCCGCCGATGCCCGCATCCGCCTGCTCGACGCCGATTACCGGCTCGCGACAGCGCGTGCCGATTACGTCTCGATCACCGTCAACCGGGAGGCGCTGAGGTTGCCGGCGCTGTAGCGGAAAGCTCCGCTTCGCATTGCACGGCCCGCGCGATCAGGCCGTCGCGCGCGGCATCGCTTGCCGCGCCCGCGAGCAGCAGGGCGTAGCCGAGACGGATCGTCGGGCCGAGGGCGTCTGGCGCGAGATCGCCGGCTACCCAGTCCAGCATCACGGAGCGGAACTGATGGTCGAGCTGTGTCAGCAGCATTTCGGGGTCGATCTCCGGCCGGATCGATCCGTTGGCGGCGGCCTCGTCCACCAGATGCTGCCAGAAGGCGGCGCGCGTGGGGTTGTAGATCGCCTTGCGCACCTCGCCGGACGCGGCGAACACCTCGCGCCACAAGGTTTTGTAGAACGGCGGATCGGCGAGGTAGAAAGCGACGGCGAGGTCGACCGCGGCGAAGATCTGCTCCAGCGGATCGGCGTCGCGCAGGCCCGCGAACCGCGCCTGGAACTCGCGCACGTCCTGAAGCACGCCAAGGATCACCGCGCCGCGCGATCCGAACAGGTTGTAGGGTGTCGCCAGGCTGACTCCGGCACGGGCGGCAAGCGCCCGCATCGAAAGGCCGGTGCTGCCGGATTCGCGGATCATCTCGCGCGCCGTCTGGATGATGCGCCGGCGACGCTCTTCCTTCCCCGCCTCCCGGCGGCTGCCCTTGGCTCCGCGGACGCCAGCACCGGCGCTGGGCATGGCTTGCGGTGGGTCGCGCTGGGTCAACGATCCGGCTCCTTCATCAGCCATGCCGGAGCACCTGTCAGGTTCCGTATGAACTATAACGGGTTGCAACTGACGGCATCGCTACGCTGATCTCGGCCGGTTGGCGCTTCGCAATTCCACCTAGCCGTTGGCGGGTGCAGAGGCGCGAATGAGGCCCCGTCAAAGCGAGAGGAGGGTGGACCGGCGCCACCACCATCCTCTGTCCGATCGGGCCCAGCTGCTGTTTCGGCGGGACGGCATGCACTCGGCCTGGTTCGCGCGATTGGGCACGGGCAAGCAGTTCTAACGGCCGCTGGGCCGCCGTTCGCTCCCGCCGGCCTGACCAACTTACTTACGTTAAGACGGCCGGTTCAGCTCGGAACCCTGCCCGCGCGCCGATGGTTCGCAGCGAAAGCCCAGAACATCAGCGTGTTCGCGCACGTGTCAGTCCTGCTGCCACGAGCGCAGCGCTTGCAACAAGGAGCATCGACATGGCCGATCCCAAGCCCCCGTTCCCCGATCAGCAGCAACCCGTGCCCGGCACCACCGCGGCAATGAACCCGCGGCCGGATCATGGCGAGGAAAGCTATGAGGGCCACGGGCGCCTCGCCGGCAAGAAGGCGATCATCACTGGCGGCGACAGCGGCATCGGTCGCGCGGTCGCCATAGCCTTCGCGCGCGAAGGCGCGGACGTGCTGATCTCCTACCTCAACGAAGACGAGGACGCGCAGGAGACAGCGCGCTGGATCGAGAAGGCGGGGCGCAAGGCCGTGCTCGTCCCGGGCGATATCGGCTCGCCGCAGCATTGCCGCACCATCGTCGACAATGCGGTGGAGGCGTTCGGCCGCATCGACATCCTCGTCAACAATGCCGCGCACCAGATGACGTTCGAGAAGCTGGAGGACATTCCGGACGAGGAGTGGGACATGACGTTCCGCACCAACATCCACGCCATGTTCTATCTGTCGAAGGCCGCGGTGCCGCACATGGGCGAGGGCGGGGCGATCATCAACACAACGTCGGTGAATGCCGACAATCCGAAGCAGACACTGCTTCCCTATGCCACCACCAAGGGCGCGATCCAGAACTTCACCGGCGGCTTGGCGCAGTTGCTGGCGGAAAAGGGCATTCGCGTGAACTGCGTCGCTCCCGGTCCAGTGTGGACGCCGCTGATCCCCTCCACCATGCCGCCGGATCAGGTGAAGGAGTTCGGCCAGGCTTATCCGATCGGCCGGCCGGCGCAGCCACGCGAACTCGCCCCTGCCTATGTGATGCTGGCAAGCGACGAGGCGAGCTACGTCTCGGGCGCGACAATTGCGGTGACGGGCGGCAAGCCGGTGATCTGATTGGCGAGCCGCCAGGCAGCTCCGCGATTTGGGATTAGGTTCTAAGTCGATCGTGTTATATGTTCTCCCGAAAAGACGGGAGAGGATGCCATGGTCGTCGACTGGGCCGAGAAGCGTGCTGCCTATAAGCGGGACGGGGTGGTCCATGTCCCGGGCCTGCTCGATCCCGATCAGCTCGCCGCCACGCTGAAGGCGTGGGAATGGAGCCTCGCCAACCCCACGCCGCGCAACGCCCCCGCGCTGAAGCGCGACGGCACGCCGCTGTTCTACAACGATTCCTTCCACCCCAATGTGCTCGATGGCTATCGCGAGATGCTGGAAAGCTCGCCGATCCCGGCGGCGTGCGCGCAGCTCTGGGGCCGCGACCCCGTCTGGTTCATCTACGAACAGGTGTTCCTGAAGGAAGGCGGCGATACGCGGCGTACGCCCTGGCATCAGGACGGCTCGTACATCCCGATGGATGGCGAGGATAATGCCGTCGCCTGGATCACCTTCGATCCGCTCGTGCGCGGGGACAGCCTGGAATTCATCCCCGGCTCGCATCTTGGCCCGATGTACAACACCTCCGCCTTCGATCCGAAGGATGACACCCGCCCGATCGACGATCGCCTGCCGCTCCCGCGCCTGCCCGACGTCGAGGGCGAGCGTGACCGGCACCGCATCGTCTCCTGGGCGGTGGAGCCGGGCGACGTCATCTTCTTCCACTTCCGCACCATGCACGGCGGCGCGCCGACGCGCCCCGGCCAGCGCCGCCGCACGCTGACGCTGCGCTTCTTCGGTGAGCGCACGCACTATGATCCCAAGGCGGCGAAGTCGCTGCCCAACTTCCCCGACATGGCGACCAAGCTGAAGCCGGGTGACACGATGCGCGCGCCCGGCTTCCTGCGCCTCCACCCCAAGGCCGCGGCGTCCGCCGCGTGATCCGGCGCCGCGCCAACACGACAAGGAGAGCATCGCGATGAAGGATTTCGGCGGAAAGCTGGCGGTGGTCACCGGCGGCGGCACCGGCATGGGCCGCGAACTGGTGCGCCAGCTCGTCGCGCAAGGCGCCAGCGTCGCGATGTGTGACCTGTTCGCCGAAACGATGGCCGAGACGATGGCGCTGTGCGAGGCTGACGGGCTGCCCCAAGGCGTGCGCATCACCAGCCACATTGCTGATGTGGGCGACGAGGATCAGGTGACGCGCTTCGCTGCGGAGGTCGCGCGCGATCACCAGAGCGATCACATTCACCTCCTCTTCAACAATGCCGGCATCGGTGGCGGCGGCAGCTTCGTGCTCGATGACCGCGCCGAATGGGACCGCGTGTTCCAGATCTGCTGGTTCGGCGTCTATTATTCCTGCCGCGCCTTCTTCCCGATGCTGGAACGCGCGAGCGAAGGGCATATCGTCAACACATCGAGCGCCAACGGCTTCTGGGCGGCGCTGATGCCGGGCGTGTCGCACACCGCCTACAGCGCGGCGAAATTCGCGGTGAAGGGCTTCACCGAGGCGCTGGTGACGGACCTGCGCAACTATGCCCCGCACATCAAGGCGTCGATCGTCATGCCCGGCGGCGTCGGCACCCCGATCGGTCGCAACTCGCGCCGCGTCCTGTCGGGCGATGTCCTCACCGACGCGAGCCGGCGCAAGCTGCGCCAGCATCTGAAGGCGGTCGGTATCCCGAACGCCGAGGCGATGGACGATGCCGCGCTGGAGGCGGCGCAAGCCGAACTCACCAAAAGGTTCGAGGAACTGGCGCCGACCAGCGCGGCGCAGGCGGCCACTATCATCCTCGATGGCGTGAAGGCGGATCGCTGGCGAATCCTCGTCGGTGAGGATGTGACCCGGCTCGACCGCCGCGTCCGCGCTGATCCCGAGCGCGCCTACGAGCCCGATTTCCTTGCCTACGCCGAGGAATAGCGACGGGGCAGCGACACAAACAAAGAAACTGGAGAGGCACGATGAGCAACGGCGAGACCCAGGAGGCGGCGCTCGAGGCTGATTTCGACATCGAGGCGCTGCGCGCGCGCTACAAGGCGGAACGCGACAAGCGGCTGCGCACCGATGCCGACCGGCAGTACAAGGAATTGTCCGGCGACTACGCCCGCTACGCCGAGGAAGACCCTTATGTCGAACCCGGCTTCACCCGCGAGCCCTTGAGCGATTTCGTAGAGGTCGCGGTGATCGGCGGCGGGTTCAGCGGCATGCTCGCCGCCGCGCGGCTGAAGGAAAAGGGCGTCACTGACCTGCGCATCATCGAGGCGGGCGGCGACTTCGGCGGCACCTGGTATTGGAACCGCTATCCCGGCGCGCAATGCGACATTGAAAGCTATTGCTACCTGCCGCTGCTCGAGGAACTGAATTACCTCCCCAAGGAGAAATATTCCTACGTCACCGAAATCTACGAACACTGCCAGCGGATCGGGAAACACTACGATCTTTACCCGATCACGCTGTTCCAGACGCGCGTGTCGGAACTTGCCTGGGACGATGCGGAAAAGGTCTGGGTGATCCGCACCAATCATGGCGATGCGATCCGCGCGCGCTTCGTCGTCTCCGCGCTCGGCACCGCCAGCCGCGCCAAGCTGCCCGGCATCCCCGGCATCGAGAGCTTCGAAGGGCACAGCTTCCACACCAGCCGCTGGGACTATGGCTATACCGGCGGCGACACGACCGGAAACCTTTGGAAGCTGGAGGACAAGACCGTCGCCATCATCGGCACCGGCGCCACTGCGATCCAGTGCATCCCCGCGCTCGGCCGCCATGCCAAGCAGCTCTACGTGTTCCAGCGCACGCCCTCATCGGTCGACACGCGCGGCAACAAGCCGACCGATCCCGAATGGGCGCAGTCACTTGAACCTGGCTGGCAACGCGCACGGCGGCACAATTTCGCCGACATTATCGAAGGCCGCCCGTTCGAACATGATCTCGTCAACGACAATTGGACCTCGATCTTCCGCGAGGTTCAGTCCTTCGTGATCCGCAATGCCAAGACGATGGGGCCGGAGGCTGCGATCCGCCATGCGGAGGTCGCCGACTTCCGCAAGATGAACCGTATCCGTCAGCGCGTGGACGAGGTGGTGAAGGATCCCGAAACCGCCGAGAAGCTGAAGCCCTGGTACCGCCAGTTCTGCAAGCGGCCGACCTTCAACGACGAATTCCTGCCGACCTTCAACCGCCCGAACGTGACTCTGGTCGACGTCAGCGAAAGCAAGGGGGTGGAACGGATCACGCCCAAGGGGCTCGTCGCCAATGGCCGCGAATATGAGGTCGATTGCATCATCTACGCCTCAGGGTTCGAGATTACGACCTCGTTCAAGCGCCGCGTCGGCTTCGACATCAAGGGGCGGGACGGCGTGCTGCTGCACGATCACTGGGCCAACGGGTACAAGACGTTGCACGGCTTCGCGACCACCGGCTTTCCCAACTGGTTCTACATCGGCGTGTCGCAGAACGGCCTGTCGGTGAACATGACCGCGATGTTCGACGATCAGGCGCAGCACATCGCCTATATCATCGCGGAGGCGAAGAAGCGCGGCGCGACCGAAGTGGAACCGACGCCGGAGGCGCAGGACGCCTGGGTCACCACGATCAAGAAGCTGTCGGTGGTCAACCGCGCCTATCTCGAAAGCTGTACGCCCGGCTATTACAACAACGAGGGCGATCTGGAGGGCGGCCAGGCGGGGCAGACCTATGCGCCCGGCATCAACGCCTTCAACGCGCTGCTCGCCGACTGGCGCAACAATGGCGAGCTTCAGGGGCTGGCGCTCAGGGCCTGATGACAAAGCGCGGCGATGGCGCACAGTCATCGCCGGATCGACGGGAGAGAGACGATGGCGACGATGATCCGCGCCGGTGATGGCGCAGCGAACGATCAGGCCCGGCCCGCCGGCGAGATGGCGGCGGAGAGGCAGCAGCTTCGCGAGGAGGGCTGGTGCGTCCTTCCCGACGTCATCGATGCGGAGACCACCCGCCGTGCGCTCGACCGGCTCTATGCCGCGGCGGAGGCGAGCGAGGCGCGCGGCATCTCCACCTTCATGCCGGTGCTCGATCCCAACGACAGTAACGTGCGCGTCTTCTACCTCCTCGAACATGATGCGGTCTTCCGCGATCTGATCTGCCATCCGCTTGCGCTGGAGATCGTCGAGGCGGTGCTTGGCCGCGGCTTCATGATCTCGAACTTCACCGCCAATATCGCGCGGCCGGGCGCCCGCTCCATGGCGCTTCATTCCGACCAGTCGATCGTCGTGCCGGCGCCCTGGCACGATGCCTGGGCGATCAACATCATCTGGTGCCTCAGCGACGTTCGCTTCGAGAACGGCGCCACGCTGTTCATCCCGGGCAGCCACCGCTGGCAGACGCATGATGACGTGCCGGGCGACGCGAAGGACCGTCTGCGGCCGTTCGAGGCCAAGGCAGGGTCGATCGTCGCAATGGACGGTCGGCTGTGGCACACCTCCGGCGCGAACGTCACCGCGGACGAGGAGCGCGCCCTGCTTTTCGGCTATTACAGCAAGGCGTTTCTACGCCCGCAGGTGAACTGGAACGCGGCGCTGTCGTCCGAAACGCAGCGCGCGGTCTCGCCAGAACTGTTCCAGCTTCTCGGCCTTGGCGTCACCGCCAACACGGGTGAGGCGCGCCACATCAGCCGTAGTGAAGCGGCCGCCTGAGCAGCGCCCGGCTGATACCAGCTGGCCGGATCGCCTGACAGTCGCGCCAGTTGACCGGCCGGAATGTTCAGCGCCACGGCCGCTGCCAAGATCCGATCGACATCAAAGGAGAGGGTGATGAGCGAAGAACTGCTGACGCACGACCAGGACGGTATCCTGGTCATCACGATCAACCGGCCCGAAGCGAAGAACGCGATGACCAAGGCGGCGGCGGAGGGCATCGCCGCGGCGCTCGATCGGCTCGACAGTGAGGATTCCCTGCGTGTGGCGATCATCACCGGTGCGGGCGGCACCTTCTGCTCGGGCATGGACCTCAAGGGCTTCCTGCGCGGCGAGACGCCGTCGGTTGCGGGCCGCGGTTTCGGCGGTCTCACCGAGGCCCCGCCGAAAAAGCCGCTGATCGCCGCGGTCGACGGTTATGCGCTCGCCGGCGGGCTCGAACTGATGATCGCGTGCGATCTCGTCGTCGCAAACGCCTCGGCCAAGTTCGGCATTCCCGAGGCAAAGCGCGGCCTGGTTGCCGGTGCCGGCGGCCTCATCCGCCTGCCGGAACAGATCCCGCCGCGCGTCGCGATGGAGCTGGCGCTGACCGGCGACTTCATCGATGCCGAGCGTGCTTATGCCCTTGGCCTCGTCAATCGCCTGACGGATGGCCCCGCGCTTGATGCAGCGCTTCAGCTTGCCGCGACGATCAGCGCCAATGGCCCGCTCGCCGTGCAGGTCTCGAAGCAGATCATCAGTGAGTATAAGAGCTGGCCGGTCGAGGAACGCTGGAGCCGTCAGGGTGCGCTGATGGGCCCCGTATTCACCAGTGCCGATGCACGCGAAGGCGCCGCGGCCTTCGCCGAAAAGCGCAAGCCAAATTGGACTGGCAAATAAGTCGATCGGCTCATTTGCTGCACTGCAAGTAAAACGTGGATATCACCTCGGGCATGTACCCGAGGTGATATTTCGTTAAGCGTTACCTTATTTCGAGCCACGCGGATTTGCCGCGCA
The DNA here is from genome assembly GCF_045369135.1 of Sphingomonas sp. 179-I 2A4 NHS. Lineage (NCBI taxonomy): Bacteria > Pseudomonadati > Pseudomonadota > Alphaproteobacteria > Sphingomonadales > Sphingomonadaceae > Sphingomonas > Sphingomonas sp. 179-I 2A4 NHS. The sequence continues at coordinate 28,807 of NZ_JBIQFL010000005.1, forward strand.
CGGATCAATCAAGCCTTTGTCGCTGACTGGGCGTTCAGGCACGGTATAATCTTCGCGGGATAATCTACATCATTGTGTGTCGTTGTTATATTCGACAAAGTCGAGAGAAGACCAGAGTGGAGCTCCGAGTAATTCAGCAGCTCCATTTTGTCATAGCATGAATGTTGCTAGCTAATTGACTTGCGGCCGGACCGTCCAAGGGCGCTTCACGCCTAGGCGGATTTGTCTCATTTTGGTCGCGTTATCGCTCGCCGCCATGTCCTGGCCGACTGGCGCCTGACGTGAAGCTGCCGTATCAATTACGCAGTCACTATCGGCCTGGGAGCAATGCACGTTCAAAGCGCCGCGCAGATGTGGTTCACGGCAGAGCAGTCTCTAGCCGATGCAATGGCGGTCACGGCGGCGCGTCACCCCGATGCGCGGCTTGTCGTCAGCGGTGGCGAGCGGTCCGGTCCCTATCGTCTGAATGAGGTGCACGCCGCCGGTTTGCGCTTCGGTGCGCATCTGAGCCGGCTCGGGATCAAGCCGGGTGATTGCGTCGCGGTACAGCTGCCGGCCAGCGTCGAGTGGCTGATCACCACCATCGGCGTCGTTCATGCCGGCGCCGTGTTGCTTCCGATCGTGCCCGGCCGTGCCGAGGCGGATACCAGCTTCATGCTGAAAGAATCCCGCGCCCGCCTGATCGTCTCCGTCAGGCACGATCCCAATCGTTCGCGTGATGCATCGCTGCAGCAGATCGTGATCGTCGATGCACCCGAAGGGACGATCCCGTGGGAGGCGATGTTCGCGCCGATCGCCGCAACGCCGAGCGAGCCGCGCTCGCCCGATGATCTGGCGATGCTGATCTACACCTCGGGCACCGTCGCAGGCCCCAAGGGGGTGAAGCACAGCGGCCGATCGTTGCTGGAGGAATTGCTCGCGCTCGCATCCGTACGGGATGATCAGGCGGGCGCGCTGTCGCTCAACGCCTGGCCGCCTGGCCATGTCGCTGGCGCGCTCTCGATGCTGCGTTTTGCCGTGCTGGCGGCGCCGATGGTGATGATGGATCGCTGGGATCCTGCCCAGGCAGCCTGGCTGATCGAGCAATATGGCGTCACTACCTGTTCGTTCACGCCGCTGCATCTTGCCGAACTGATCGACGCAGTGGAGCGGGAAGGGCGCAGCCTCGCGACGTTGCGACAATGTCTGGTCGGTGCCGCGTCCGTGCCACCGACGCTGATCGACCGGTGCGCCACACATGGCGTGCGGACCTTCCGATGTTATGGGTCGAGCGAACATCCGACGATCACCATCGGCCATCCCGATGATCCGCTCGAAAAACGGCTGACCACCGAAGGGCGCCCGATGCGCGGCGTCGAGATCCGCTTTGTCGACGAGGACGGGCTGGACGTGCCCGCCGGCGAGGAGGGGGAGATCGCCGTGCGCGGCCCGGATCAATTCATTGGTTATCACGATGAGAGGCTGAACGAGGAGGCGTTCCTGCCCGGCGGATGGTTTCGCACCGGCGATATCGGCCGGCTCGATCCGGACGGCTATCTGATCGTCACGGATCGCAAGAAGGACGTGATCATTCGCGGCTGGCACCACATCGCCAGTCGTGACGTGGAGGAACATATGCGCGCGCATCCCGACGTCGCGGAGGTCGCCGTCGTCGGCGCGCTCGATCGCGGCGTGGTGGAAGTGGTATGCGCCTTCGTCGTTCCCAAGCCCGGCCGGACCACCACGTTGGCTGCCATCCAGGCGCATTTCGCCGCCGCCCGCATGCCCGAGCATATGGTCCCCGAGCGGCTGGTGCTGATGACCGAGCTGCCACGCAACCAGGCCGGCAAGGTATTGAAGGCGGATCTGCGCCAGCGCGTCCGCGGCGTCGCTCTCTAACCATCGGCTCCGTGTCAGCGGTGACGCTTCGGCGGCCGGCCATGCGCTCCCTACGGCCTGCTACGAGTTGAACCTGCCCCGGCTTTGTGGCTGTTGCGTCGCGGTCCGAGCGTAGCAGGGAGCGAGTTCATGGTGGACGATCGGGTGGTGATCGTCGGTGGGGGCTTTTCAGGCGCGCTGCTCGCGATCAACCTCATGCGCTACGAAGGCCCGCGCGCCACACTGATCGAGCGGCGCCGGCCGCAGCTTGCCCGCGGCGTCGCCTATAGCGCCGCCAGCGAGGAGCATCTGCTGAACGTGCGCGCCGGCAACATGAGCGCGTTTCCTGACGAGCCGGATCATTTCGTCACCTGGCTGGAAAACCACGGCCTTGGCAACCGGGGCACCTTCGTGCCGCGCCGCGTCTACGGCGCCTATCTGCGCGACATGCTGGACGAGGCGAAGCGGGAGCACGGCGACCGCCTGACGTTGGTGGATGGCGAAGCGATCGCGGTGGACCTCGGCGAAAGCGTCTCCACTGTCCGGCTTGCCGATGGTCGAACGATCGAGGCGGAGACGGTGGTGCTCGCGCTCGGCAACCTTCCGCCGCACACCCCGCCGGGCCTCGACCCCGATGCGCTGCCGCCCGGCACCTATGCCGGCGATCCCTGGGCAGAAGATATTACGCGGGGCCTGTCGAAGGACGATACCGTCGTGCTGGTCGGCAGCGGCCTCACCGCGATCGATGCGGCGCTCCTGCTCGATGCATCCGGCTTTCAGGGCCACATCCTGTCGATGTCGCGCCGCGGGCTGGTGCCGCGCGCCCATGCCACCATCCCGCCAGTGACTGGCCTCAGCGAACGACCAGGCACGCGCCTCTCCGCGCTCGTCGCTACCCTGCGCCGGCGCGCCGAGGAGGTCGACTGGCGCACCGCCGTCGACGAGCTTCGTCCCGTCACGCAAATGCTGTGGGGGGCGCTCAGTGACGAGGAACGCCAGCGCTTCCTGCGCCACGCACGCCCGTTCTGGGATGTGCACCGCCACCGCCTTGCGCCGTCGGTCGCGGCGCGGATCGACGGCTTGTGCGCGGCGGGCCGGCTGCGCTTCGCTGCCGGCAAGATCGTCTCGGCCGCTGCCGAAGGGGAGGGGGTTCGCCTCCGCTGGCGCCCGCGCGGCATCGATCGCATCGAGGAAACGCTCGCCCGCCGTATCGTCAACTGCACCGGGCCGCAGGGCGATCTTCTTCGCTCGCCCGAGCCGCTGATCAAGCAATTGCTGGCAGCCGGCGCGATCCGCCCCGATCCGTTGCGGATCGGGCTGGAGGTTGATGCCCAGTCACGGGTGATTGCCGCTGACGGCACGGTCCAGGACTCGCTCTACTGCATCGGCCCGATGACCCGCGGCGGGCTGTGGGAAGTCGTTGCGGTGCCCGATATCCGGCAACAGAACTGGACGCTCGCCCGCCGGTTGGCGAATGCGCAATGGGTCGGCGGCGAAGGGCTTTGACGGCAGCCGTTGCCTTTGCCGCTCCGCCATCGCTCGACCGGCTAAGATGACGGTAGTGCCTTGCCCGCCAAACCATACGCCGATCCCTTCCTGGCGGAGCGCGAGAAGCTGGCGCTTGGTTGATCGGCCATTTCGCTCCCGCCGCGGCCATCCTAAGGGCGCGGCATGACTGATGCCCTGCTGCCCCCGCCGTCGCTCGAACCCGCCCGGCACTGCCTGCTGCTCGATTTCGACGGCACGCTCGTCGATCTGGTCGATCGTCCCGACGGGGTCGTCGTCGATGCCCCGCTGGTTGATCTCCTGTGTCGCCTGCGCGGAACTTTTGCCGGCCGAATTGCCTTAGTCAGTGGGCGGTCGATCGCGCAGGTCGATGCGTTCCTAGGGGAAAAGGTGCCCGGGATCGCGGTGGTCGGCAGCCACGGGGCGGAGCTGCGTATCGGCGATGCGCTGATCGTGCCGGATCGGCCGGCTGCGCTGGTCGATGCGGAGCAGGCGCTGCGTGACGAATTCAGGGGGGACGACAGGGTAGTGATCGAGGTGAAATCGCTGGGGGTCGCAGCGCATTACCGGATGGCGCCGCAGCATGAAGCCGCCGCGCGGCATCTGGTGACGGAATATGCCGGTGCCGACGGCCTCGTGGTGCAGGACGGCAAGATGATGGTCGAGCTGCGCGTCGGCGGTCAGGACAAGGGAAGCGGGATCAACGCGCTGCTCGATCACCCGCCATTCGCCGGCCACGTGCCCGTCTTCGCGGGAGACGATGTGACGGACGAGGCAGGGTTCGTCGCAGTCGCCGATCACGGCGGCATCGGCGTGCTGGTCGGCGCCGAACGGCCCACCGCCGCGCGCTATCGCCTCGATGACGTCGCGGCCGTGCGGCGCTGGCTGGGGGAGGCGGCATGACCGCGACGCTCGATCTCTGGCCGATCGGCAATTGTCAGGTCTCCGCGCTGGTCGATCGCGCCGGCCGCTTCGTGTGGGGCTGCACGCCGCGCGTCGACGGCGACCCCGCCTTTTGCTCGCTGCTCGACGACAAGCCACCCGCCGGCGAGGACGCCTATGGCTTCTGGGAGATCGACATCGATCAGCCTGCCAAGGTCAGCCAGCGGTACAAGCGCAACACCCCGATCCTCGTCACCCGGCACGAGGACGTGCACGGCAATGCGATCGAGGTGACCGACTTCTGCCCGCGCTTCCATCGGACCGGCCGGATGTACCGCCCGGTCGCGTTCGTGCGCATCGTCCGCCCCGTCGCGGGCAGCCCGCGCATCCGCGTTCGCCTGCGCCCGGCGGTGGACTGGGGCAAGACGCGGCCGGAAACGACCCGCGGCTCGAACCACATCCGCTATCTCCTCGACGATAGCGTCATGCGCCTGTCCACGACGGCGCCGGTCGGCTGGATCGAGGACGAGCGGCTGTTCCGCGTCGAACGCCCGCTGCACTTCTTCCTCGGGCCGGACGAAAGCTTTTCGCAGGATATCCCGGCCGCGCTCGAGAACATGCTCGATCGCACGACGGAGGAATGGCGCCACTGGGTACGCGGCCTCGCCACGCCGCCGGAATGGCAGGAAGCGGTGATCCGCTCGGCGATCACGCTGAAGCTGTGCCAGCATGAGGAAACCGGCGCGATCGTCGCGGCGCTCACCACCTCCATCCCCGAACATGCCGGATCTCAGCGCAACTGGGATTATCGTTACTGCTGGGTGCGCGACGCTTATTACACCGTCCAGGCATTGAACCGCCTGGGCGCGCTCGATGTGCTGGAAGGCTATCTCGAGTATCTCCGCAACATCGTCGACAACGCCACCGGCGGTCATATCCAGCCGCTGTACGGCGTCGGCGGCGAAGCGACGCTGATCGAACGCGAGGCGCCCGCGCTGAACGGCTATCGCGGCATGGGCCCGGTGCGCGTTGGCAACCAGGCCTATGAGCAGGTCCAGCACGACGCCTATGGCCAGATCGTCCTGTCGAACGCCCAGGCCTTCTTCGACCACCGCCTGCTGCGCATCGCCGGGCTCGACGATTTCAAGGCGCTGGAGCCGGTCGGCGAACGCGCGTGGGAGAAGTTCGACCAGCCCGACGCCGGCTTGTGGGAACTTCGCACCAAGAGCCATGTCCACACCTATTCGGCCGCCATGTGCTGGGCGGCGTGTGACCGGCTCGCGAACGCTGCCGGCGCGCTTGGTCTTGGCGATCGCCAGATGTTCTGGCGCGATCGCGCGGATCGCATGCGCGTGCGCATCGAGGAAGCGGCATGGCGGGCGGAGAGCGATCGCATGTCCGCGACGTTCGGCGGCGACGATCTCGACGCCAGCCTGCTTCAGCTGCTCGACCTGCGCTTCCTCGCGCCGGACGATCCCCGCTTCCGCTCGACGCTCGACGCCTGCGAGGCAGGGCTGCGGCGCGGGTCGCACATGCTGCGCTACGCGACCGAGGATGACTTCGGCCTGCCGCATACCGCTTTTAACGTCTGCACCTTCTGGTTGATCGAGGCGCTGCATTTCACCGGGCGAGACGCGGATGCGCGCGAATTGTTCGAGGAGATGCTGTCGCGCTGTACCCCCGCCGGCCTGTTGTCGGAGGATATTGATCCGGTGACCGGCGAATTGTGGGGCAATTACCCGCAAACCTATTCGCTGGTCGGCATGATCAACTGCGCGGTGCTGCTGAGCCAGCCGTGGAGTGCCTTCCGTTGAGCCGCCTGATCGTCATCTCCAATCGCGTTTCCGCCCCCACGAAGGAACAGCCCACCGCCCAGGGCGGCCTCGCCGTCGCGCTGACCGCCGCGTTGCGCGAGGCGGAGGGGATCTGGTTCGGCTGGTCGGGCGAAACGGGCGAGACCGGCGAGCTGAAGTTCGAAACCTACGCCGGCGTCACCTCCGCCACGATCGACCTGCCGGAGCAGGACGTGGAGGAATATTACGAGGGCTATGCGAACCGCACCCTCTGGCCGCTGTTCCACTATCGCCTCGGCCTCACCGAGTTCGAACGCGATTTCCAGGGCGGCTACGAACGGGTGAACCAGCTGTTCGCGGACGTGATCAGCCCGCATGTCGAGCCCGAAGACCTCATCTGGGTCCACGATTACCACATGATCCCGCTTGGCTGGCTGATGCGTCAGCGCGGGGTGTCGAACCGGCTGGGCTTCTTCCTCCACATCCCCTGGCCGCCGACCGATCTCCTCGTCGCCCTGCCTGATCATCGCCGCATGGTGGAGGCGCTGTTCGCCTATGACGTGATCGGCTTCCACACGCGCGAGTGGCTGGAAACCTTTCATGACTATGTGGTGCGCGAGATGGGCGGCTCGGTCGGGCCGGACGATCTCGTCACCGTTGGCGGGCGGACGATCCGCGCGATCGCCTGCCCGATCGGCATCGACGCGCGCGAGTTCATCTCTGCCGCGCGCGGCGACGCGGCCACCGCCACCTATGAGCGGATGATGCAGAGCGCGGACGGGCGCGCGCTGCTCGTCGGTGTCGACCGGCTGGATTATTCCAAGGGCATCGAAGAACGCTTCAACGGCTACCAGCGCTTCCTCGAAACCCGGCCCGAGGAGCGTACCAAAGTGACGCTCCTGCAGATCGCGCCGCCGTCCCGCGCCACGGTGCAGACCTATCAGGATATCCGCAACACGCTCGATGCCCTGTCCGGGCGCATCAACGGTGCCTTCGCCGATATCGACTGGGTGCCGCTTCGCTACGTCAACCGCGGCTTGCCGCGCGACGTCCTCGCCGGCGTTTACCGCGCCGCGCGCATCGGCCTCGTCACGCCGCTTCGCGACGGGATGAACCTCGTCGCCAAGGAATTCGTCGCCGCGCAGGATCCGGAGGATCCCGGCGTGCTGATCCTGTCCCGCTTTGCCGGCGCCGCCGCCCAGCTGGAGGGCGCGCTGCTGGTGAACCCCTACAGCCCGGACGAGATCGCCGACGCGATCGCGCGTGCGCTTTCCATGTCCCGCGAGGAGCGGATCGAACGCTGGCAGCCGATGTTCGAGAATGTCCGCGATCATGACGTGATCTGGTGGCGCAAACGCTTCACCAACGCGCTCGCCGCCGTGCAGCCGACCGAGCAATTCGCCTGAGCAACCCGTGACATGCGGGTTGCGCCGGCCCGCCTACCCAACCCATAGGCGGGCGATGATCCGCCTGTCCTCCGCCGCGCTCGGCGCCGTATTCCTGTCCACCACCGCGCTGGCGCAAAGCGGGCCGGATATCGTCGTTACCGGCCGTGGCCTCGACGAGCGGGCAGGGGATCGCACGGCGGACGTCGTCACGATCGATGCCGATCGGATCACGGCCAACGCCAGTGACCGGCTGGAAAGCGTGCTCGCCGATGTCGCCGGCTTGCAGCAGTTCCGCCGCTCCGATTCGCGCTCCGCCAACCCGACGAGCCAGGGCATCTCGCTGCGTGGCATCGGTGGCAATGCCTCCAGCCGGGCGCTGCTGGTGCTGGACGGTGTGCCGCAGGCCGATCCGTTCGGCGGCTGGGTGCCGTTCCCGGCCTATGCCACCGATCGCATCGGCAGGGTCCGCGTCACGCGCGGCGGCGGCAGCGGCTATTTCGGTCCGGGCGCGCTCGCCGGCACCGTGGAGCTCGAAAGCGCCGATCCGCGTGATCGCCCCGCCCTGATGGGTAGCCTCGCGTACGGCAGCCGCGATTCGGTCGAGGCGCAAGGCTCGGGCACTTTCTTCTCCGGGCCGGGCTTCGCGACCGTCTCGGCAGCGTACGCCCGCGGCGACGGCTTCATCCCGACGGTGGCGGAGGACCGCGGCCCCGCCGATCGCCCGGCGCCCTACGAACAGGCGTCGGCCGCGATCCGCGGCGTCATTGCCGTCGCCCCGGACACCGAATTGCAGGCAAACCTCAGCGCATTCACCGATACGCGCGACCGCGGGACGGACTTCACGCGCAACCGCAGCGAAGGCGCCGACGCCAGCCTTCGCCTCGTCGGCCGCGGCGACTGGGGCTTCTCGGCGCTCGCCTATCTGCAGACGCGCGCCTTCGCCTCGCAGTTTGCCAGCCTCTCTGCCGGCCGCACCACCGCAACGCAGACGCTCGACCAGTACAACACGCCCGCCACCGGCCTCGGCGCCCGCGTCGAACTGGTGCCACCGGTGGGCGAGGGGCGGGAGCTGCGCATCGGCGCCGATGTCCGCGACGTGACCGGGCGGACGCAGGAGAATTACACCTTCGTCGCTGGCGAGCCGACCCGCCGCCGCGTGGCGGGGGGCAGCAGCCGCACTTTGGGCCTCTTCGCCGATGCCAGCGCGGAGGCAGGCGCCCTCACGCTGACGCTCGGCGGCCGGATCGATCGCTGGCGGATCACCGATGGCCGCCTCGATGAATATACGATCGCGACGCTCGCCCCGCTCACTGACGTTAGCTACGCCGATCGCAAGGGGACCGAATGGACCGGCCGGGCCGGCGCTGCCTTTGCCGCCAGCGACGCGGTGACGCTGCGGGTGAGCGGCTATCGCGGCTGGCGCCTGCCGACCTTGAACGAGCTGTATCGTCCGTTTCGTGTCGGCGCGGACGCGGTCGCTGCCAATGCCGCGCTCGCGCCTGAACGGCTGACCGGGGTGGACGGCGGTGTGACGATCACGCCGGCCGCCAACGTGTCGCTCGCCGCCACCGTGTTCTGGAACCGGCTGAAGGGCGCGATATCGAACGTCACCGCCGGCCGCGGGCCGGGCAATTTCCCGGGCGTCGGCTTCGTCGGCGCGGGCGGCGTCTATCGTGTGCGGCAGAATCTGGACGCGATCCGCTCGACCGGCTTCGAGCTAGACGCGAACTGGTCGTCGGGGCCCGTCTTCGCGATCGCGTCGTGGAGCCATGTCGATCCGCGCGTCGAGGCGTCCGGCGCGGCCGCGCCGCTCGATGGCCTTCGCCCGGCGCAGACGCCGCGCGATCTGGTTTCCGCGACGCTCGGCTTGCGGCAGGATGCGCTGACGGTGTCGGCAACCGTGCGCCATTCGGCGCGCCAGTTCGAAGACGATCAGAACAGCCGCAGCCTGGTGCCGGCCACCACGCTCGACGGCTATCTCGCGCTGCCGATCACCCGTGCGCTGGCGATCGAGGCGCGCGGCGAGAACCTCTTCGACGAGCGGGTGGAGGCCGGCATCAGCGGCGCCGACATCATCGAACGCGCCATGCCACGCACGCTTTGGATCGGCCTGCGCTTCCGTAGCTGAGGTCCGTCACCCCAAGCCCGATCCGGGTGACGCCGTTTCTCTCTTCAGATAGTCACGTGGGGGACGCGCAGCCAGCTCACGGTGCCGCGCGAAGCTCCTCGATCGTCGCATCGATGCAGTGCATCAGCCCATCGATCGCCGCATCACTAGGGCTGAGACTCAATCAGAGCCAGAATGCGAGCGCGGTTGCAATGGCGACGCCTGACAGGAAGTTGGCGGCGAGTTTGTCGTAGCGGGTGGCGACACGGCGGAAGTCCTTGAGGCGGCAGAAGGCGTTCTCGATCAGGTGGCGGCCACGGTATCTGTCCTTGTCGTAGCGGATGGTGCGTTTGCGGTTTCGACGGCCGGGAATGACAGGGACGGCTCCAGCATCGCGGAGCGAGCGGCGCAGCCGGTCTGCATCATAGCCCTTGTCAGCAAGGAGGTAGCGCATGCGGCCAGCCCGTTCGAGAAGCGCAGGCGCCGCCTTCACGTCGCTGACATTGCCGGCCGTCAGCATCAGCGCATAGGGGCGGCCGATGACATCGGTGAGCGCGTGGATCTTGGTCGTCCAGCCACCGCGCGAGCGACCGATCGCCTGGATCTGGCGCCCCCTTTTGCGCCGAAGGCCGCGCGTTGCGCCTTGATGTAGGTGCTGTCGATCGCGGTACTTCTGGTGACCACGCCGGCATCCACCAGCGCGTCGAGCAGGTTGAGCCAGAAGCCACGGCGCGACCAGCGGTTGAACCGGTTGTAGATCGTCGTGGATGGCCCGTAATCGGCTGGGCAGTCGCACCAGCGGCAGCCGATCTTCAGCACATGCACGATCCCGGAGATAACCCGCCGGTCGTCTACCCGTCGGGCACCGGGCTGGTTCTTGGGCAGATGCGGCTCGATCGCCGCCCACGCTTCATCCGACAACCAGAACAGCGCCATGCCTCACCTCTCCTGATCCACACCCCAATGAATCAGGAAACCTGTCATCCCTCAAGATGCTGATTGGGTTTGAACCCTAGGCTGGTCGACCGCGGTCAGCCGTCGCTGGAACACGCCGGCGGCGACGGTGTGGATCATCTCCGCCACCTGCTCGATCCGCTCCGATGGCGCGGCTGGCCCGGCCAGCACGCGCAACGCCGCGGTCAGCTTCCCGCGCATGCCGTCGTGCAGGGTGCGGACGATCTCCGCGATCCGCTGGTTGCGTGATGCCTCGGCCATGATCTCGGCCACCAGGCGGCCGCCTTCCGGGTCCGCGCAAGTGACGAATCGCGTGATCCAGTCGTGGACGGCGGCGGCATCGCCCTTTGCGCCCGCTTCGCACAGGCCGCCCTCGGACAGGAACTCCTCCAGATCGCGAGTCACGATCTCGGCGACGATCGCCTCCTTGTTGGCAAAGTCGCGATAGATCTGGCCGACGGCCACGCCGGAGGCGTGCGCGATCTGCGCAATGCCGGTGGCATGGAACCCATTCGCCTTGAAAGCCGTTCTCGCCGCTTGGATTACCTTTTCGCGTCGAGCGGTGGCACGCCCGGCGCGCGCATTTTGCGTTGAGGGGCAGCACACGGTGATGTCAAAATCTCCTCTGTCGCTTCTTTTGTCGCTTCTTGACGCGTGCGCCTGTTCGCAGTAGCAAAAAACGTGAGTGAACGATCACTCACAATAATCACAGAGAATCGCATGTCTTTCAAGAGGGTCGCGCTTTCGGCGCTGATGCTGGCGCCGTTGGTGGCGTGCGGGCAAGGTAACGACGCGCAACAACAGCAACAGCAGGGGCCCGCTGAGGTTGGCGTTGTAACCGTTACCAGCCAGCCGGTGACGCTCACGACGGTTCTGCCGGGTCGTACGTCCGCGTACGAGACGTCGGAGGTCCGCCCGCAGGTCAACGGCATCATCATCGAACGCCTGTTCCGCGAAGGCGACATGGTGAAGCGCGGCCAGCCGCTCTTCCGCATCGATCCTCAGCCCTATGTCACCGCGGTCGCCAGCGCGCGCGCCTCGCTCGCCCGTGCCCGCGCGGCGATCGCGTCGAGCAGCGCGCTGCAGCGGCGCTACGGCGAACTGGTCAAGATCAACGCGATCGCCCGGCAGGATTACGAGAACGCGATCACGTCGGCGCAGCAGGCGCAGGCCGATGTCGCCGCGCAGCAGGCCGCGCTTCGCTCCGCCCAGATCGATCTGGAGCGCACTACCGTTCGCGCGCCGATCTCGGGCCGCATCGGCACTGCCGTCGCCACGACCGGCGCCTTGGTCACCTCCGGTCAGGCCAGCGCGCTGACCACGATCCAGCGGCTCAACCCGATCTATGTCGACGTGCCCCAGTCCAGCGCCGATCTCCTTCGCCTGCGTCAGCAGATCGCGGCGGGCGATCTCGCCCGCGGCGGCGGCGCGGCGCGCGTCCGGCTGCGCCTGGAGGACGGGTCGATCTACCCGATCGAGGGCCGATTGCTCTTCACCGACGTCAGCGTCGATCCGGCCACGGGCACGCAGACGATCCGCGCGATCTTCGATAATCCGCAGGGGCTGCTGCTCCCGGGCATGTACGTCCGCGCCGAACTGATCGAGGGGACGCAGGAGAACGGCATCCTCGTGCCTCAGCGCGCCGTCTCGCGTGACGAGCAGGGCCGCGCCACGGTGCTGGTCGTCGGCAAGGACAGCAAGCTCGAGCCGCGCGTCCTTTCCACCTCGCGTACCATCGGGGAGGACTGGCTGGTCACCAGCGGCCTGAAACCGGGCGACAAGGTCGTCGTCGAGGGCGCGATGATGCTCCGCCCCGGCATGCCGGTGAAGCCGTTCGCCTGGAGCCCCAACGCAAAGCCCGCCGGTGGCGCGCCCGGTGCGCCCGGCGGCGCCCAGCAACAACAGGGCGGCCAGCCCCAGGGTCAGGCCAGCAACCAGGCCCAGGCGCAGGCGAAGTAACCCCAGATGTCACGCTATTTCATCGATCGCCCCATCTTCGCATGGGTGATCGCGATCGTCCTGATGCTGGCTGGCGCCATCGCCATCCGCTCGCTCCCGGTCGCGCAGTTCCCGGAGATCGCGCCGCCCGCGGTGTCGATCACCGCGACCTATCCCGGCGCCGACGCGGAGACGCTCGAGCGGACGACGACCCAGATCATCGAGCAGCAGCTGCGCGGCATCGACAACCTGCGCTACTTCTCCTCCTCGTCGTCCTCGGCCGGCATCCTCACCATCACGCTGACGTTCGAGCAGGGCACCGATCCTGACATCGCGCAGGTGCAGGTGCAGAACAAGATCCAGGCCGCGACGCCGCTGCTGCCGCAGGAAGTGCAGCAGCAGGGGCTTCAGGTGCAGAAGTCCGCGGCGAGTTTCCTCGTCATCGTCGGCCTCTATTCGCAGGATGAATCGCACAGCGCGACCGATCTTGCCGACATGGTCGTCTCGCGCCTGCAGGATCCCGTCAGCCGCGTCACCGGCGTTGGCGAACTCCAGGTGTTCGGCGCGCAATATGCGATGCGCATCTGGGTCGATCCGCTCAAGCTCAACAATTACCAGCTGACGATCGCGGACGTGCAGAACGCCGTGCGCGCCCAGAACGCGCAGGTTTCGGCGGGCCAGATCGGCGCGCAGCCAGCGCCCAAGGAGCAGATGCTGAACGCGACCGTCTCGGTACAGTCGCGCCTCCAGACGCCCGAACAGTTCGGCGCGATCCGCATCAAGACGTCGCAGGACGGCGCGATTGTGCGCCTGCGGGACGTCGCCCGGGTCGAGCTCGGCGCGGAAAACTACGGCTTCGATGCGCGCTACAACGGCAAGCCCGCCTCGGGCTTCGGCGTCCGCCTCGCTGCCGGCGCCAACGCGCTCGACACCGTCGAGGCGGTGAAGGCGCGGGTGGAGGAGATCGCCAAGAGCTTCCCGTCCGACGTCAAGGTCGTCTACCCATACGATACCACGCCGTTCGTCCGCCTGTCGGTCGAGCAGGTCGTCCACACGCTGATCGAGGCGGTGGTCCTCGTCTTCCTCGTCATGTTCCTGTTCCTGCAGAACTGGCGGGCGACGATCATCCCGACCATCGCGGTGCCGGTCGTGCTGCTCGGCACCTTCGCGGTGATGGCGATCGCGGGTTATTCGATCAACACGCTCACCCTGTTCGGCATGGTGCTCGCCATCGGCCTGTTGGTCGACGACGCGATCGTCGTGGTGGAGAATGTCGAGCGCCTGATCGTCGACGAGGGGCTCAGTCCCAAGGACGCCGCGCGAAAGTCGATGGACGAGATCTCCGGCGCGCTCATCGGCATCGGCATGGTGCTGTCCGCGGTGTTCCTGCCGATGGCCTTCTTCGGCGGATCCACCGGCGTCATCTATCGCCAGTTCTCGATCACGATCGTCTCGGCGATGGTGCTCTCGGTGCTGGTCGCCTTGATCCTGACCCCGGCGCTCGCCGCGACGATCCTGAAGCCGCACGATCCGAACAAGAACCAGGGCAACGGGATCTTCGCCCGCTTCTTCCGCTGGTTCAACGACAAGTTCGATCGCGGCCAGGCGAAATACGAACGCGGGGTGCGCAAGACGGCGCGCAACTGGAAGCGCTCGATGCTCGTCTATCTGCTGATCGTCGGCGGCATGGTCGTGCTCTTCGCGCGCCTGCCCAGCGCCTTCCTTCCCGACGAGGATCAGGGCACCGTGATCGCGCTGGTGCAGGGCCCCGCCGGCGCCACCACCTCGCGCACCGAAAAGGGCCTGCAACTCGTCCGCAACTACTTCCTGTCCCAGCCGGGCGTGGAGGCGGTGTTCACAGTCAACGGCTTCAGCTTCGCCGGCCAGGGCCAGAATGCCGGCCTTGCCTTCGTGAACCTGAAGCCGTGGGACGAGCGCAAGGGTGGCGAGAACAGCGCCCAGGCAATCGCCGCCGCCGCGATGGGCCCGTTCTCGCAGTATAAGGACGGCATGATCTTCGCCCTGGTGCCGCCCGCGGTGCAGGAGCTCGGCAATGCCACCGGCTTCGACGCGCAGCTCGTCGACGTCGGCAACATCGGCCACGCGAAGCTGACGCAGGCGCGAAACATGCTGCTCGGCATGGCCGCGCAGGATCCGCGCGTCGCGCAGGTCCGCCCGCTCAGCCTGGAGGACGCGCCCAGCCTCAAGGTCGATGTCGATGAGGACAAGGCGCGCGCGCTTGGCCTCGATCTCGGCCAGATCAACTCGACGATCGCGACCGCGCTTGGCGGCTCGTACATCAACGACTTCATCGATCGCGGCCGCGTGAAGCGCGTCTATGTCCAGGCGGACGAGCCCTATCGCATGCGCCCCGAAGACATCGGCTCCTTCTACGTGCGCGGTGACAATGGACAGATGGCGCCGTTCAACGCCTTCTCGAAGCTGGAATGGACCAACGCGCCGGTCCAGCTGACCCGCTACAACGGCCAGCCGGCGATGCAGCTGCAGGGTTCGCCCGGGCGCGGCGTCAGCACCGGTACGGCGATGGAAGCGATGCAGGAAATGCAGGCCAAGCTGCCGCCCGGCACGCAGCTCGAATGGACCGGCCTTTCCTATGAGGAGCGGCTGTCGGGCGGCCAGGCACCGGCGCTCTATGCCCTGTCGCTGCTGATCGTGTTCCTTTGCCTTGCCGCGCTGTACGAAAGCTGGTCGGTCCCGATCTCGGTCATCATGGTGGTGCCGCTCGGCGTCATCGGTGCGCTGCTCGCGGCGGCGATGACCGGGCTCAACAACGACATCTATCTGCAGGTCGGTCTCATCACCACGATCGGCGTGTCAGCGAAGAACGCGATCCTCATCGTCGAATTCGCGGAGGAACGGATTGCCGAAGGCATGAAGCCGTTCGACGCCGCCGTGGAGGCAGCCAAGCTGCGCTTGCGTCCGATCCTGATGACCAGCCTTGCATTCATCTTCGGCGTGCTCCCGCTTGCCTTGTCGAGCGGCGCGGGCGCCGGTGGCCAGCATGCGATCGGTCGCTCGGTCGTCGGCGGCATGTTCAGCGCCACCGTGCTGGCGATCTTCCTGGTCCCGATGTTCTTCGTCGTGATCGCGCGGCTGTTCGGCCACGGTAAGGGCGACGATGCCGAGGGCAACGATCCGCAGCCGCACAATTACCCACCGTTGCGGGAGCAGGACGAGGGTCCGGCGCCGCAGGGAGCATGATTACGATGAAGCGCCGTTCCCTCCTTGCGACCCTGGCGTTCGCGACTGCCCTGTCGGGGTGCAACCTCGCGCCGAAGTACGTGCGCCCGGTCGGCGCCGTGCCGGTGACGCTTCCGGAAGGCGGCGTCTATCCGCGCGCCGCGACCGACGCGCCCGACATCACGGCGGTCGGCTGGCGCGACTTCTTCGTCGATCCGCGCCTGCGGCAGGTGATCGAGACCGGCCTCGCCAACAATCGTGATCTGCGTGTCGCCGCGGCGAACGTGCTTCAGGCGCGCGCGCAATATCGCGTCCAGCGATCCGATCTCGTGCCCACCACCTCGCTCTCGGGCGGCGCGACCTACACCAACAACATCTTCGGCGCCCAAGGTGCCGGGGCGGGCGCGGGTGGCGGCACCGGCGCTGGCGGCGGCACTGGTGCCGGCGGCGGAGTGGGCGGCGGGGTCGGCGCAGGGGCGGGCGCTGGCGCGGCGACCGGCGGTTCGTCCGATCTCAGCATCTACACCGCCAATCTCGGCTTTTCGGCCTTCGAACTCGATCTGTTCGGCCGCGTCCGCAACCTGAGCCAGGCCGCGCTCGAGCAGTATTTCGCCTCGGAAGAGGCGCAGCGGTCGGCCCGGATCAGCCTGATCGCGGAAATCGCCACCGCGTGGCTCACGCTGGCGGCGGATCAGGAACAGCTGCGAATCAGCCGTGAAACGCTGAAGGCTTTCCAGCAGTCGCTGGACCTTACCCGCGCGCAATTCCGCATCGGCGTCGCGTCGGAGCTTGCCGCGCGGCAGGCGGAAACCAACTATCAGGCCGCCCGCAACGACATTGCCGTGCTCGAAACGCGCGTGGCGCAGGATCAGAATGCGCTGAACCTCCTCGCCGGCACCACCATTCCGGCCGATCAGCTGCCCGGCGGCCTCGGCGCCGAGACGCCGACGCGTGACGCGCTGCCCGGCAACCTTTCCTCCGAAGTGCTGCTGCGCCGTCCGGACGTGCTCCAGGCGGAACACCAGCTCATCGCGCAGAACGCCAACATCGGTGCCGCGCGCGCCGCCTTCTTCCCGCGCATATCGCTGACGGCGGCGATCGGCACCATCTCCACCGCGCTGTCCGGCCTCTTCGGCAGCGGCAGCTTCACCTATTCGGGCAGCCCGCAGGTTGCGCTGCCGCTATTTGATGGCGGTCGTAACGCGGGCAACCTCGAATATGCCCGCGCGTCTCAGCAGGCGGCGGTCGCCACCTACGAACGCGCGATCCAGAACGCCTTCCGCGAAGTGTCCGATGCGCTGGCGCAGCGTGGCACGATCGAGGAACAGGTTGCAGCGCAGACCGCGCGGGCAGAGGCGGCACAGGTCGCCGCTCGCCTCTCGGACGCGCGCTACCGCGCCGGGGTCGATTCATTCCTCGTCGCACTGGATGCGCAGCGCACGTCCTATGCGGCGCAGCAACAGCTGGTGACGACCCGTCAGGCACGCGCGACGAACCTTGTGGAGCTTTACCGGGCGCTCGGCGGCGGCCTCAACTGAGCGGCTTGCACCCCGGAACCAAATGGTTACTCTCCCGTACTATAAATAGGAGAGAACCCATGGTGCATGAATCGCACTCGGGCGAGGAAGCCGTCGTCATCCTGCAGAGCTTGCTGTGTCTGCTTCGTGAAAAGAACATCCTCACCCGGGCTGATATCGAAACCTTGTGCGATCGCGTCGCGATGCGCGCGACCCAGGCGGACGTTGATCCGCTGCCCTGCTGCGGCGAAGCGGCCCGTGCCGCGGCCGATCAGATGGCGCGCATCGGCGGCTATATCGGCAAGCAATATGGCGGGAAGCATCGTCGTATCTGATGATGTGATTGCAACCATCGCGATTGCCCGCGAACCATTAGGCGGGCAGGGCGTTGGCCATGCCAATGAAGCTATTTCACGTAAGCGACGTGCACTTCGGTGCGGAGGATCCTGCGGCGCTCGCCTGGTTCGAACGCTGCGTCGCCGAAGAACGGCCGGACGCGGTGATCATGACCGGCGATCTGACGATGCGGGCCAAGCCGCACGAATTTGACGCTGGCGGCAAATGGCTGCGCTCGCTGGGCGTGCCGGTCACCGTCGAAGTCGGCAATCACGACATCCCTTATTATTCCGATCCGATCCGCCGCCTGTTCAGCCCCTACAAGCGCTACGGCGCGGCCGAACGCCTGATCGAACAGCCGCTCGACCTTCCCGGCGTCTCCATCATCCCGCTGAAGACGACCGCGCGGGCGCAGCTTCGTCTCAACTGGTCCAAGGGTCGCGTCAGCGACGGCGCCCTGCAGCGGGCGCTCGATCTCACCCGCCAGGCGCCGAAGGGCAATCTCATCTTCGTTGCGGCGCATCACCCGTTGATCGAAGGTCCGACGCGCGGCACGGCGCGCACCCGCAACGGCGCCGAGGCACTGGCGGCGCTCGCCGATGCCGGCGCACATGCGGTGCTGACCGGCCATGTCCACGATCCCTTCGACGTGCCCTATCAGCGCGGCGACTGGACGGTGCGGCTGATCGGCGCCGGCACGCTGTCGAAGCGGCTGCGCACCTCGCCGCCCGCCTTCAACGAGATCCGCATCGCCGATGGCGGGTTCGAGACGCTCGCCCGCACGCTTTCGCCCGAACCGAAGCATCCGATCAGCGAGACCACCGCAGCCGGCGCGCAGGGCTGATCACCGCGCTTGCGCGTACCGCCGCGCCTCTTTGACATAATCGTGCGACAAATTCGTTCCATGGGGTGGCGCACGAGGATTTGTGAGAATGAGCGAACGATCGATCGCGCTGAACCGCTTTGGGCTCGGCGCGCGTCCCGAAGATGCGCTGCCGGATGATCCGCGCGGCTGGCTTGAACGGCAGTTGAAACAATATCAGCCGCGCCCCGCGTCGCTCAAGTCGCTGTCCTCCACCGCCACCGTGGTGCAGGACATCGCAGACTATCAGGAGCAGGCCCGCGCGGTGAGGCGCGCCGGCCGTGATCAGGGCGACGGCGCCGGTCAGGGAGGGGCGGGGGACGAAGACGTCACTGCCGCGATGATCCTGCGCCGCGATGCGCGCCGCGCGCTTCGCTTCCACTATAATGATGCGGTCGACGCGCGGATCGCCGCAGCGCTCACCACGCCTACCCCGTTCGCCGAGCGGCTGGTGCATTTCTGGGCCAATCATTTCGCCGTATCGGCGGACAATGCGCCAAGCACCGCGCTCGCCGGCGTCTTCGAAATGGAGGCGATCCGGCCGAACATCATGGGCAGCTTCGCCGATCTGCTGCTGGCGGTGGAGCAGCACCCCGCGATGCTGCTCTATCTCAACCAGGCCGAATCGATCGGCCCGGGCAGCAGCTTCGGCCAGCGTCCCCGCGTCATGGCGCGCAAGGGCGGGCTGAACGAGAATCTCGCGCGCGAGATCCTCGAGCTTCACACCATGGGCGTGCGCACCGGCTATTCCCAGGCCGACGTCACGGAGCTTGCCCGCGCGCTCACCGGCTGGACGGTGCCGGGAATCGGCCGCCGCACCGGCGCACGCGAGGTAACCGGCGGCTTCGCCTTCGCCGCCGATCTGCATGAACCGGGCCCGCGGACGATCCTTGGCAAGACTTATCCCGAAGCCGCGGAGGATCAGGCCCGTTCAGTGCTGTCCGATCTTGCGCATCATCCCGCCACGGCGCGCCATCTGGCGACCAAGCTTGCCCGTCATTTCACCAGCGATACCCCGCCCGAGCCCATGATAGCACGGCTGGAACGGGCTTTTCTGGGCTCCGGCGGCGATTTGCCGACCGTCTATCGCGCGATCATCGCCTCCCCCGAAGCCTGGTCGCCGCAGCCAGCCAAGTTCCGCAGCCCGTGGGAATGGTCGATCGCCGCGATGCGCGCGACAGGCAGGGAGGCGGTCGCTGCCGGCTCCGGCGCAGGCCTCCTGAACCAGCTTGGCCAGCCCGTCTGGAAGCCCGGTCAGCCGAGCGGTTTCGACGACATATCAACAACCTGGTCGAGCTCCGACGCGCTGATGCGCCGGGTCGAAGCGGCCGAGCGGCTGGCCCAGCGCAGCAGCGATGTGGACGCCCGCGCGCTCGCCACCCGGCTCTTCCCCGATGCCCTGTCTCCCGCAAGCGCGGAGGCGCTGCGCCGCGCGGAAAGCTCGGGGCTGGCGCTCGCGCTGCTGCTCGTCACGCCCGAAATGATGCGGAGGTAACGCCATGTACGATCGCCGTTCCTTCCTCATCGGCGGCGCGCTGACGACGCTCGCCGCCGGCCTCGCCCCGCGCATGGCCTTCGCCCGTGCCGCCACCGAGCGCCGCTTCGTCTTCATCATCCAGCGCGGCGCCGCCGATGGCCTCGCCACCGTGATGCCGGTCGGCGACCCCGCCTTCGCCGGCCTGCGCGGTGCCTTTGCGGAGGATGCCGCCGCCGCGACGAAGCTCGACGGGATGTTCGCGCTTCACCCGTCGATGACGAACGCGGCACAGCTGTACCGCCAGCGTCAGGCCCTGTTCGTCCAGGCGATTGCCTCACCCTATCGTGATCGCTCGCATTTCGACGGCCAGAACGTGCTCGAGACCGGGGGCGCCGCCGCCTACCAGTCGCGCGATGGATGGATGAATCGCCTACTCGGCCTGCTGCCGCAGGACGGCGCGCGCGCGATTGCGGTTTCCTCCACCGTGCCGATCGCGCTTCGCGGCGACAACAAGGTGGCGAGCTACGCCCCGTCAGCGCTGCCCGATGCGTCGGACGACCTGCTCCAGCGCGTCTCGATGCTCTACCAGGGCGATGCGCAGCTTCACGCGCTTTGGAGCGAGGCGCTCGGCACGCGCGAGCTCGCCGGCGATCTCACCCGGAACAACGGCCAGAACGCTGCGCAGACCGGTGCACTCGCGGCGCGCCTGCTGTTGCCGACGGATGGCGCGCGAATCGCGATGATCGAGACCGGCGGGTGGGATACGCACAGTGGCCAGAAGGGCCGGCTCGCCGCGCAGCTCAAGGGGCTGGACGCGATGATCGCCGCGCTCGAACAGGGGCTCGGCCCGGTGTGGAACGACACCTTGGTGCTGGTCGCCACCGAATTCGGCCGCACCGTCGCGGTGAACGGCACTGGCGGGACGGATCACGGCACGGGCGCCGCGGCGATGCTGCTGGGTGGGAGTGTGAAGGGCGGCCGCGTGCTGGCCGACTGGCCGGGGCTCGCCCCGGCGGCACTCTACGAAGGGCGCGATCTGAAGCCGACCATGCGGCTCGACGATCTGATCGCCGGCGCGCTCGCCGGCCATTTCGCGCTCGATCCCGCGCGTACTGGCGCGGCGCTGTTCCCGGCGATCGGAAAGGGCGCGCCGCTCTCAGGCCTCGTGGCCTGAACCCGGGCGGGCGCTGTAGCCCGCCCGTCTTCAGCTCAGTTGGCGGCGGTGACGATCGCGGTGCCGCCGGCCGGCGGCGCGCGGAACGCGACCGGCGTGTTGCCGACGTTGCCCGTGACGCGCTGACCCTTCAGGATCAGGCGGAAACGCTCACCACCGATGCGGCGACCCGTGATTACGGTGCTGCCATCGGCGTTGTTCGCGGTCTCGTAGACATAGGTGTCACGCTCGTGCGTGAAGGTCTTCTGATCGTCGGCATGCGCTGCAACGGGGGCCAGGACGGTCAGGAAAGCGGCGGTGGTGATCAGCTTACGCATCGGATATCTCCTGAGTGGAAAACCCGGCACCCCTCCTTGATCTTCTGCAATGCAGCGTATGTGCTGCGCTGCAACATGGCGATGGCAAAGTGTGCCGATCCGGTTGCAGTTTCTGCACGCGCTGCTCACCGTTTGTCGCATCGCTCCGGTTGGTCTATCGGGCGCGGCTTCACGGACAGAACGGTAGTCATGACGCTTTATCCCCGTTTCGCCGCGCATGTTGACGCTGCGCTCGACGCCCTCGTTGCCGCCGGCGCGCTGGATGCGTCGGTCGATCGCCGCAACCTGACGGTGGAGCCGCCGCGCGATCCCGCACACGGCGATCTTGCTACCAATGCAGCCATGGTGCTGGCGAAGCCCGCCAAGCAGAACCCGCGCGCGCTGGCCGAGAAGATCGCGGCGGAACTCGGCAAGCTCGAGGATGTCACCGCCGTCGAAGTCGCCGGACCAGGCTTCATCAACCTGCGCCTGACGGACGAAAGCTGGCGCGCCGAACTGGCCGCCATCGCCACCGCCGGCGCGGATTACGGCCGCTCGACTCGCGGGCAGGGGACGACGGTCAACATCGAATATGTCTCGGCCAACCCCACCGGCCCGATGCACATGGGCCACTGTCGCGGCGCCGTGGTCGGCGATGCGCTTGCCTCGTTGCTGGAATTCGCCGGGCACAAGGTGATCCGCGAATATTACGTCAACGACGCCGGCGGCCAGGTCGACGTGCTCGCCCGCTCCGCACACCTGCGGTATCGCGAGGCACTGGGCGCCGACATCGGCACCATTCCGGAGGGCCTGTACCCGGGTGACTATCTGGTCCCGGTCGGTGAGCACCTCGCCCAGACCTATGGCGATCGGTACGTCGACGCACCCGAGGCCGAGTGGCTGGCGCTGTTCCGCAAGGAAGCCGTCGCTGCCATGCTGCGCCTGATCAAGGCGGATCTCGCGCTGCTCGGCATCCATCACGAGATCTTCTCGTCCGAAGCGGAGCTGCAGGCTGCGGGCAAGCCGGAGGCGGCCGAAGCGTGGCTGCGTGCGCGCGACCTGGTGTATGACGGCACGCTCGAAGCTCCCAAGGGCGAGACGCCGGAGGACTGGGAGCCGGTCGAGCTTCCGCTGTTCCGCTCTACGCAATTTGGCGACGATCAGGATCGCCCGATCAAGAAGTCGAACGGCCAGTGGACCTATTTCGGCGCCGATCTCGCCTATCACTTCCAGAAGGCGCAGACCGCTGACGAACTGATCGACATCTGGGGCGCCGATCACGCCGGCACGGTGAAGCGCATCCAGGCCGCGGTCGCCGCGCTCACCGAGGGGAAGGTCCGGTTCGACGTCAAGCTCGTGCAGATGGTGCGCCTGCTCCGCGCCGGTGAGCCGGTTAAAATGTCCAAGCGTTCCGGTAACTTCGTGACGCTTGCTGATGTGGTGCGTGAAGTCGGAAAGGACGTGGTGCGCTTCACGATGCTCACCCGGCGGTCTGACGCGCAGATGGATTTCGACTTCGCCAAGGTGGTCGAGGCGTCGAAGGACAATCCCGTCTTCTACGTGCAATATGCGCATGCGCGGATCGCCTCGCTCCGTCGCCGTGCCGCGGAGGCGAAGGTCGAACTTTCCGCGCCGGACTTGTCCCGGCTTGATACGGAGGAACTGGCGCTGGTGAAGCTGGCTGCGCAATTCCCGCGTGTCGTGGAAACCGCCGCGGCGGCGCGCGAGCCGCACCGGATTGCCTTTTATCTCTATGACTTGGCGGCTGCGTTCCACGCCTTGTGGAATGTCGGCAACGATCGCCCCGATCGCCGCTTCGTCCTCGCCGACGATCCCGCCGTCACGGCCGCACGACTTTTCTTGGCCGATGGGATCGGGCAAATCATTCGTAACGGTCTCTCCATTATGGGGGTGGAGGCAGTATCGGAGATGTAGGGCATGGCGAGCGACGAATTCGATCTCAGGGACGAGGACCGGCTACCCTGGCTCGAAACCGTTGAGCCTGACGAGCCGGAAGGCTCGGGCATCTTCCGCGTCGTCGTCCTCGTTCTCCTTGGCTTGGCGCTGCTTGCCGCGATCGTGTTCGGCATCTTCAGGATGCAGGGCAGCGCGCCGGATGGGCAGGGCGAGCTGATCGTCGCCCAGGAAGGCGATTACAAGATCAAGCCGGAGGATCCGGGCGGGCTGAAGGTGGAAGGCGAGGGCGATTCCGCCATCGCCGCCAGCGCGGGCGCCGATTCCAAGGCCTCGATCGATCTGAAGGCAGTGCCCGAAGCGCCGATCACCGGCCGCCGCGCCAGTGATCCTGCCCCTGCCAAGGATGGCGCGCCCAAGGTCGTGGCATCGGTGCCGCAGGCGGTCGAGAAGCTGAAGGCTGCCGCCCCGATGACGGCGCCGAAGGGCCCGGTCCCCGGCGCCGCCTCGGGTGGCTCGCTCGTCCAGCTCGGCGCCTTCCCCAGCGAAGCCTCGGCCAATGCTGCGTGGAGCGCGATCGCCAAGCGCTTTGCCTATGTCGCGACGCTCGGCAAATCGGTGCAGCAGGCGGAGGTCAACGGGCGCAAGGTCTATCGCCTGAAGGTCAACGCCGGCAGCGCTGGTGCCGCCGCTGACATCTGCGGTCGCCTCACCGTCGCCGGCGAAAAGTGCTTCGTCACCAGCTGAGCCGACGAAGCGAACGGCCCAATGCGCCCGCGGGGTGACGGATTCCGCGGGACCGGCTAACCACCGCCCATGAAGCCAGTGATCTTCGGCCTGTCCGGCCCGGTCCTCACCCCCGACGAGCGCGCCTTCTTCGCCGAGGCGCGCCCCGCCGGCTACATCCTGTTCAAGCGCAACGTCGTCGATCGCGCACAGCTTCGCGCGCTCACCGACAGCCTGCGCGATCTGGAGGGGCGCAGCGATGTCGCCATCCTCGTCGATCAGGAGGGCGGCCGCGTCGCCCGGCTCGGCCCGCCCGAATGGCCGGCCTTCCCCGCAGGCCCGGCCTTCGACGCATTATACGAAAAGGCGCCGATCTCCGCGATCGAGGCGGCGCGCGCGAACGCGACGGCCCTTGGCCTGATGCTCTCGGAAGTCGGCATCACCGTCGATTGCCTGCCGCTGCTCGACGTTGCTCGCGCCGAGACTACCGAGGCAATCACCAGTCGTGCCTATGGCAGCGAGCCCAAGCGCGTCGCTGCGATGGGCCGCGCGACGCTGGAAGGGCTGGCGGCCGGCGGCGTCGTCGGCGTGGTGAAGCACATGCCCGGCCACGGCCGCGCGATCGTCGACACCCATTATCACCTGCCCACCGTCACCGCGTCCGAGGCGGAGCTGGAGGACGACCTTGCGCCGTTTCGCGCGCTCGCCGGCGCGCCAATGGGGATGACCAGCCACATCATCTTCGAGGCGTGGGACAAGGAGCGCCCCGCTACCCTCTCGCCGATCGTGATCGAGGACGTGATCCGTCGCCGCATCGGCTTCGACGGCCTGCTCATGACCGATGATATCGACATGAAGGCGTTGTCCGGCACGCCGGGAGAGAAGGCCGCCGGCGCGATCGCTGCCGGTTGCGATCTCGTGCTCGATTGCTGGGCGCGCATGCCGGAAATGATCGAGATCGCCGGCCGCCTGGGCGAAATCGCCCCCCGCTCGCGCGAACGGCTCGATGCGGCGATGGCCAGCGTGCCCCCTGCCGCTGGAGATTTCGCGGCGCTGATCGCGAAGCGCGACGCGTTGCTTGCCGTGGCGGCGGCGTGATCGGGGAGCAGCTGACGCTCGATCTCGACGGCTGGGAAGGGCCGCTTGACCTTCTGCTCAACCTCGCGCGTGCCCAGAAGGTCGATCTCAAGCAGATCTCGATCCTCGCGCTGGTCGAGCAATATCTTCTGTACGTCGAGCGCGCCCGCACGCTGAAGCTGGAGCTTGCCGCCGACTATCTCGTCATGGCGGCGTGGCTCGCGTACCTCAAATCCGCACTCCTTCTGCCGCGCGACCCGGAGGTGGAGCCCAGCCCGGAGGAAATGGCGCTTCGCCTCCAGCTGCGGCTCGAACGGCTGGCCGCGATGCGCGAGGCGGGCGCCCGGCTGATGGCGCGGGACCGGCTGGGACGTGACGTCTTCGGCCGCAAGGCACCCGAGGGGCTGCGCACGATCCGCAAGGCGCGCTGGTCGGCCGAGATCTACGATCTCATCGCCGCTTATGGCCGGATCAGTGCGCGTACCCGCCCCGTGATGCACGTCGTGCAGGATCGCCAGGTGATGACGCTTGAGGCGGCGATCGCCCGCGTGTCGGAGCTGCTCGGTACCGAGATCGACTGGACGGTGATTGAGGAGTTCCTGCCGCCCGCCGCGAGTGAAGGTTTCCGTCGCTCCGCGCTCGCCTCGAGCTTCCTTGCCGCGCTGGAGCTTGCGCGCCAGGGCCGGGTCGAACTGCGCCAGGCATCCCCATTCGCACCCTTGTACCTGCGTACCCCGGCATGACCCCGCCCGATGAACTCACCCGCGCGGTGGAGGCGGTCCTCTTCGCCGCGGCCGAGCCGCTGACGCTCGATTCGATCCGCGCCCACGTCGGCGAGGGGGACGTGCGCGCCTCTCTAGATCGGCTGGCGCAGGACTATGCCGGCCGCGGCATCAATCTCGTCCGGCGCGGCGATCGCTGGCTGTTCCAGACCGCGGGCGACATGGCGCACCTCTTGCGCCGGCACCGCGAGGAGGCACGCAAGCTCAGCCGCGCCGGTATCGAGACACTCGCGATCATCGCCTATCACGAACCCGTGACTCGCGCGGAAATCGAGGCAATCCGCGGGGTTCAGATCTCCAAGGGCACGCTCGACGTGCTCATGGAGGCGGGCTGGGTCCGCCCCGCCGGCCGCCGCGAAGTGCCCGGCCGCCCGCTCACCTTCGTCACCACGCCGGAATTCCTCGCCCATTTCGGCCTTCAGTCGCGCCGCGACCTCCCGGGTATCGAGGATCTGCGGGCGGCTGGCCTGCTCGACCCGATCGATCTCGCCTTCGATCAACTCGCGGTGGAAAAGAGCGACGATCAGGACTAGATGGGCGGGACTTCAGGAGAATTCCCATGGGTAGCTTCAGCCTCCCGCACATTCTTGTTCTTGCAATCGTTGCCATCCTGCTGCTCGGCGGCGGCCGCTTCTCGAGCATGATGGGTGACGTCGCCAAGGGCGTGAAGAACTTCAAGAAGGGCATGGCCGACGAGGAGGACGAGGTGTCCGCCAAGCCGGCGCAGCGTATCGAGGCGCAGTCGGCAGCCCGCCCGGCCGCCGAGACGACGGTGCATGAGGACAAGGTGGCGCGCTGATCTGACGATCCGTCGCGCCGGGTTCTCGCATGCTTGATTTCAACTTCTCCGAGATGGCGGTCGTCGCCGTCGTGGCGCTGGTCGTCATCGGCCCCAAGGATCTGCCCAAGGCGCTGCGCGTCGCGGGCTATTGGGTCGGCAAGGCCCGCGGCGTCGCGCGCCAGTTCCGAGCCGGTTTCGACGAGATGGTGCGGGAAGCCGAACTCGCCGAGATGGAGAAGAAGTGGCAGGCCGAGAACGAGCGGATCATGCGCGAGCATCCGATGATCACGGCGACGCCGGCTCCGTCCGAAGCTCAGGCCGCAGCACAGTGGACCGCGGGCGAGGATGAGCCGCCGGTGATGGTCGAGAAGCCGTTGATCGAGCCTGCGCCGGAGGCCCAGGACGGCGCTCCGGCGGGGCCCGGCGTGCCGACGCCCCCGCCAGCTGAGCGTCCCGCCGCAGCCGAGGGCAGGGCCGCGTCCTGATGTCCGACGAGCTCGACGAAACCCGCGCGCCGCTGCTCGATCACCTGATCGAGCTTCGCCGCCGCTTGCTCTATTGCATCGCCGCGATCGTGGTCGCCTTCGCGATCAGCTATTATTTCGCGGAAGACATCTTCTCCTTCCTGGTCCAGCCGCTGCTCTCCGCCGGCCAGACCAAGCTGATCTACACCGAGATCTTCGAGGCCTTCTTCGTCCAGATCAAGGTCGCCTTCTTCGCGGCGATGATGGTCTCCTTCCCGGTCATCGCGAACCAGTTGTGGCAGTTCGTCGCGCCCGGCCTCTACAAGAGCGAGAAGCGCGCGCTGCTGCCGTTCCTGCTGGCGACCCCGGTTCTGTTCCTCGCCGGCGCCTCGATGGCTTATTACATTGCGGTGCCGATGGCGCTCCACTTCCTCCTGGGGTTCCAGGGCGATGTCGGCGGCGTGAACCAGGAGGCGCTGCCGGCGATCGGCAATTACCTCTCCTTCATCATGCAGTTCCTGTTCGGCTTCGGCATCGCCTTCCTGCTGCCGGTGCTGTTGATGCTGCTGGAGCGGGCAGGGGTCGTCACGCGGCAACAGCTGGTCTCCGCGCGCCGCTACGCCATCGTCGGCGCCTTCGCGATCGCTGCGGTGCTCACGCCGCCGGACGTCGGATCGCAGCTGCTGCTCGCGATCCCCTTGTGCTTCCTCTACGAACTGGCGCTGATCGGCATCTGGTTCACCGAGCGCCGCCGCGCGCGCACCGCGGAAAAGCCCGCCGCCGCCGAATAAGCGAACGGCGGGCGCGGCCCCCTTGGCCGCGCCCGCCGTCGCGAATTCCTTGTGTCTCGAGGTTACTTGGCGGTGTTCGCGATCGCGTCGCCCGCCGAGGACACGTCCTCGCCTGCGCCCCTGACGGTGTTGCATGCCGACACCATCAGCGCACCGGCCACCACAATCATTCCGATCATCTTCTTCATAAGATTCCTCCTGGACGCGGCGTGCTGCCGAAAGCGCAAATGCGTCACGCCGCGCTTCGTTCCGCTGCATCAATGATGTGGAGAAGCCCCGAAATAATAAGGCCCGGAAGCGTCACCGGGGGGGGGAGGGTTGACGCTTCCGGGCCTATGTCGCGGATAGCGAGAGCGGGGGGGCATAAGGTCGCTATCCGAGGTACAAAACGTCGCTTTCGAAGGGCGGTTCCGCAGAATTCGGCGTGCTGCGAAAAAACTTTCGCGCCTGGCGAAACCGCTCAGTCGCGGCCCAGAACCGCGATCGTGATCTCGTAGGCGCCGGCCAGCGGATCGTGGTGCAGCGGCGCGCGCAACTGGCGTGACAGCCCCTCGATCACCCGGCCGAAACGGGTCGCCAGTCCCTCGCGCAGCGCCGGGCTCTCGACCAGCGCGCGGGACGAGACGCGCAGCGTCGCGCGCCCGGGTTCCGACGACTCCTTCAACGACACGCGCAGCTGGGCGGAAAGATCGCACAGCACCGCAAGCTCGATCAGCTCGGTGACGATGAAGGCCACCGCCACCGCCACGTCCTGCGTGACGAGATAGGGATCGATGTCGAGTTGGATGCGCAGCTGCGTTCCCTCGGGCGAGGTCGCGCGAATGTTGGACGCCAGCTCGCCCAGCATGGGGCGTAGGCCCAGCCCGCGGTTTTCCTCCAGCTCGGCGAAGTGATTGCGGTGCACCACTGCCAGCGCATCCACGCGACGCTGGATCGAGGAATAGGCCTCGGTCGCCTCGGGCGATTTCGCGCCGCGCGCGTGGAAGTTGATTAGGCTGGAAATCACCTGAAGGTTGTTCTTCACCCGATGGTGCACCTCGCGGGTAAGCTTCGTCTGGCGCACCAGGCCCTCGGCAAGCCCGGCTTCGTGGACGGCCACCGTATGGGTCAGCGCGCGGAACGTGTCGCCAAGCTCGCGCAGTTCCTGCGCGGGCAGGGATCGAACCATCGTCTCGTCCGGCTCGTCTCCCGGCGTGAAGGCAGCGACATGCCGGCGTAGCCGCCGCAGCGGCCGGATCAACAGATGGTCCACCACGAACCAGGCGATGCCCGCCGCCGCCGCCCACATGATCAGCGGCAGCAGCAGCGCGATGACCAGCGGGGATGTTATGGGGGCTGAGCGCACCTCCATCTCCAGCGCCAGCTCGCCGATGCCCAGCTCGGTCCGGCTCGCCTCGCGCCGCTCAAGCGCCGATTCGCGCGGCATCGGGCGAAGCACCAGCGCCTGCCCATCGCGTACCAATGTCGCCGCATAGGCGGGGGTGAAGCCGCTCGGGCGGCTCAGGTCCGCTAGGAAATCGGTCGGGAAGAAGGCCGCTGCCGTCACCTGGCGCTTTTCGCCGGCGACCCCCAGCAACAGTCCACGATCAGGCAAGATCTGTGCTGCGACCGCGCTGTCACGCGCCTTGCGGGCCGTCTCGTGTGCCCCCTGGAAGCCGGCACCGCATAGAACCGCACCGCGCCGGTCGAAGATGACGAAGCGGGCGCCATTCGCTGCCTGTTGCGCGAAGACACCCTGGACCCGGGCGCAGCTTGGCGCGTCACGCGCATCGCTTTCCATGGCGTCGACCGCAACGCGCAGCGCGGTCATGTCACCGACGAGCTCGATCGCCAGCGCGCGGCTGCTCTCGGCCGCGGCAACCCGCAGGCCGGCGCGGGCCTCGGTATCGGCGATCTGGGTGATCCGCAGCGTCGCGAAGACGGCAATGATCGCGAGTGGAAGCAGCGCGATCGAGAGAATGAACAGGAGTTTCGCGCCGGTCGGCCAGCGCATCATGAAGGTCGGCGGCGTCGCGCCAACGCGCGAATCATCCGCCGCGTCTGTCATGGTTGGGGCTCTAGCCGAGCTTTCCGAGCAGTGAAATGAACTCGTCGGGGACGGCCTCGTCGACGGTCTTCTGATAGATCGATCGCAGGGCGGCTCCCATGTCCCGGTCCTTGGACTGGGGCTTGGCCTCCCCCTTCTTCACCGGTTTGACTGGCGCTTCCTTGTCCGAAACCAACACTAACCCCCCGAGAACACCCGTTCCGTGAAAATGATGTCTGCCAATGGCCGGATACGGGCCGCAGCGCCAGCCACTGAATAGCGTGCTGGCGTTCGTGAAACCAAAGAGCCGTTCGTTGGTTCCATCACCCGGTAACGAAATACGTTGCCGGGCGTCGTGTCGCCCCCGGGGGGGAACGACGAAGTTGATCAATCCGGGCATGGCGCCCAAAGCCATGCTCTTTTTCTATGGAGTCGTTCCGCCTCATGTCGCTTGGACAACAGCTCGCCCCGCACCTGCCGTTCCTTCGTCGTTATGGGCGCGCGCTTACCGGCAGCCAGTCGCAGGGCGACAAATATGTGCGTGCAACGCTCGAGGCGATCGTTGCCGCACCGGAGGAATTCCCGCGCGACGTGGATCCGCGTCTCGGCCTCTATCGCACCTTCCAGGCGATCTGGAATTCCACCAACAGCGATGAGGAAGCCGATCCGGGCCTCGTCGACGATCAGGAAGCGGTCGCTCGCGCACGTCTCGCGCGGATGACGCCGCTGTCGCGCCAGGCGTTGCTGCTCACCGCGATGGAAGGTTTCTCGACCGAGGACGCGGCCTATCTGATCGACGTCACCCCGTCGGAAGTCGAAGCGCTCGTCGCCGAGGCGCTGGGCGAAATCGAGAAGCAGACGCGTGCCCGCGTGCTGATCATCGAGGACGAACCGATCATCGCGATGGACGTGGAGACGATCGTGCGCGATCTCGGCCACGAAGTGACCGGCGTGGCCGTCACGCGCGACGAAGCGGTGGCGCTGGCGATGGAGGATCGCCCTGGTCTGGTCCTGGCGGACATCCAGCTCGCCGACGATTCCTCGGGCATCGATGCGGTGAAGGACATCCTCGCCGAATTCCAGGTGCCGGTGATCTTCATCACCGCGTTCCCGGAACGTCTGCTGACGGGCGAACGGCCGGAGCCGACTTTCCTCATCACCAAGCCGTTCCAGCGTTCGACGGTGAAGGCCGCGATCAGCCAGGCTTTGTTCTTCGATCAGTCGACCGCGCCGGTTTCGTAAATTCGATACGGACCCAAAACAGTCTTCGGGGGTTGAACAGCCATGGCTGATGAAAACGAACGGGTCGAGGTTACCGGAACCGAAGCGCGTGCGGGTGCGACCCCCCATATGACGCGCTACATTCTGCCGATATCGCTTGTGTTGGTGATCGTGATCTTCGCGATTATCCTTCTTTCCAGGCAGTAATCAGGCGCAATGCTGACTGAACAGCTGGCAAAGCACGCCGGCACCACCTATCTTGCCGGAGGAACGCCGGGTGCTACCGGCGCGGGGATTGATCGACAGACTATGGCCGAAACTGAACCGCGCGACGAAGTCGCGGCCGAAGACGGCCCGGTTGAGCACGTTTCTCTATCCGATCCGGAATTCAAGCAGCAGCTGGGTCAGGTGATCCCGCATCTTCGCGCCTTCGGGCGCTCGCTGTCGGGAAACCGTGATCTCGCGGACGATCTTGTCCAGGAGACGCTGCTGAAGGCTTGGGCCGCGCGCAAACGCTTCCAGGCAGGCACGAACATGCGTGCCTGGACGTTCATCATCCTGCGCAACCTCTATCTGTCGCAGATGCGTCGCGCGCGCTTCAAGGGTGAGTGGGACGATCTGGTCGCCGATCGGTTGCTCGCCGCACCGGCCAGCCAGGACAAGCACGTCGAGCTGGCCGATATGCAGCGTGCGCTCCTCCACCTTCCGCAGCCGCAGCGCGAGGCGCTGATCCTCGTTGGGGCAGGCGGCTTCGCTTACGAAGAGGCGGCAGAGATCTGCGGCGTCGCGGTCGGCACGATCAAGAGCCGTGTCGCCCGCGGCCGTGTCGCGCTTGAGGCGCTGATGGCGGGCAATGACATGACGACCCGTACGGCGCAGGGCCTCATCCGCGAAAAGCCGACGCTGGACGAGATCATGGACGAGGTGGACGAGCTCAGCCGCGATCGCTGAGCGTCCATTTCCTCGCGTCAGTGTGACCAGGTGATCCGGTCGAGCGCGTCCAACGCCTTGCTCAGATCATCTGGAAGACGGCGCCCGCCGTTGAAGGCGCAGCGCAGGGACTCTCCCAGCGCATCGGTTGCACGGGGGCGCGGCACGAAATAGGCATCTCCGCCGCGCTGATCGTCTCGCTGTTCAATACCCATCATGCCGACTAAAACGGCCAAATGATCGGTAAGTTGCGCGCAGACGCGAAATGAGCGCCTTGTCAAGCGAAAAAATGCAAGCTTCGGCCTTTGACGATGCCGTCGGCCGGGCGCGGGATTTCGCACCCTTTCTGGCGATGCTGCTCCAGCGCGATCCGGAATTCTCGCTCGCGTCGCTGTCATCGCCCGTCGACGTGGATGCGTCGCTGCCGCCCGCCGTGGCGCTTCGTCGTGCCCGTCGCCGGGTGGCGCTCAGCGTCGCGATCGGTGATCTCGCCGGCATCTTCGACCTGACGGAAGTTACACACCGGCTTTCGGATTTTGCCGACAAGGCGCTTGATCTCGCGATCCAAACGGCATTGGTGGAGCGCTATCCCGATGCCGAGCCGCGCGGTTTCGCCGCGATCGCGCTCG
Organism: Sphingomonas sp. 179-I 2A4 NHS; assembly: GCF_045369135.1. Classification (NCBI taxonomy): domain Bacteria; kingdom Pseudomonadati; phylum Pseudomonadota; class Alphaproteobacteria; order Sphingomonadales; family Sphingomonadaceae; genus Sphingomonas; species Sphingomonas sp. 179-I 2A4 NHS. Next base: position 61,436 of record NZ_JBIQFL010000005.1, read on the forward strand.
GCAAGCAGGGCAGCCGCGAACTCAATTACTCCTCCGATATCGATCCGATCTTCCTGTTCGATCCGGCCACGCTGCCGACCCGCCGTAACGAGGAGCCGGTGGAAGCCGCGGTGCGCATCGGCAAGCGTGTCGTCGAGCTGCTGCAGGCCCGCGACGGCGAAGGCTATGTCCTTCGCGTCGATCTTCGTCTTCGCCCGACGCCCGAGGCGACACCGATCGCGCTGCCGATCGATGCCGCGATCACATATTATGAATCGCAGGCGTTGCCGTGGGAGCGCGCGGCCTTCATCCGCTCGCGCGCCGCGGCGGGCGACATCGCGCTCGGCAACCGCTTTCTCGATGCGATCCGCCCGTTCGTCTGGCGCCGCAGCCTCGATTTCGGTGCAATCGGCGAGATCGTCGCCATCACCCAGCGGATCCGCGATCATTATTCGCAAGGCCAGGCGTTCGGCCCCGGCTACGATCTGAAGCGCGGCCGTGGCGGCATCCGCGAGATCGAATTCTTCGCGCAGATCCATCAGCTGATCCACGGTGGCCGCGATCCAGCCTTGCGCGTGCCGGACACGCGCGAGGCGCTGGCCGCGCTTGCCGCTGCCGGGCGGATCGACGCGGGGGAGGCGGCGCTGCTCAGCGACGCTTACGTTGCGCTGCGCACCGCCGAGCACCGCGTGCAGATGATCGACGATCGGCAGACCCATGAATTGCCCGGTGCAGAAGCGCTCGATCGCGTCGCAAAGCTGGACGGACGTGCCCAATGCGCCGCCATGCTTGATCATCTGCGACCGCATGTCGACCATGTCGCCGCCATTTTTGATCGGCTTGCCGCGCCTGCCGCGCCCTCCTTGTCGGCCGATCCGGTCAAGTTGAACGACCAGCTCGCCGCCGCCCGCTTCGACGATCCGGACACTGCCGCCGCTCGCATCGCCGCCTGGCGCGCCGGCCGCTATCCATCGCTGCGCAGCGCCGCGGCCCAGGCGGCGCTCGAAGCGGTCTTGCCCAGCCTCGTCGGTGCACTCGCGGACGCTCCCGTGCCGCAGGCGGCGCTGCTACGGCTCGATCGGCTGCTCGAAAGATTGCCCAGCGCAATCAACATCTTCCGCCTGCTGGAGGCGCGTCCGGCGCTTACCGCGCTGCTCGCGCAACTGCTCAGCCACGCGCCCACCCTGGCCGATGAACTGGCCCGCCGCCCTGATCTGCTGGACGGCCTGATCGACGCCTCCGCCTTCGATCCGGTCCCGTCGGTCGAGGAACTAGCCGCCGAAATGCAGACCCGCGAGCGCGGCGCGGATTACCAAGTCCGCCTCGAGCACGTCCGCCGCGTCGTCGGCGACCGCCGCTTCGCGCTCGGCACCCAGATCATCGCCGGCGCCGCCGATCCGCTGGCCGTCGCGTCCGGCTACTCGCGCGTCGCCGAGGCGGCGGTGGAAGTGCTCACCAGCGCCACGATCGCCGAATTCTCGCGTGCTCACGGCCGCGTGCCCGACAGCGAATTCGTGATCCTGGCGCTCGGCCGGCTGGGCGGCGGCGCGCTCACCCATGCCTCGGATCTGGATCTTATCTACCTGTTCACAGGCGACTTTTCGGCCGAGTCCGATGGTCCCAAACCGCTCGGTGCGACACTCTACTACAACCGCCTCGCACAGCGCGTGACGGCCGCTCTGTCGGTGCCGACCGCCGCCGGCCCGCTCTACTCGATCGACACGCGCCTACGCCCCTCCGGCACGCAGGGCCCGCTCGTGGTGAACGTGGATTCGTTTGCGCGCTACCAACGCGAGGACGCCTGGACATGGGAGCATATGGCGCTCACCCGGGCCCGCCCGGTGTTTGGTTCGCCAGCCGCCCGTGCCGCGCTCGATGAGATCATCGGCGGCGTGCTTGCCGGGGACAGGCCGGAGCGGGACGTCGTCGCCGATGCGATCAGGATGCGCGCAGAGATGGCCGCGCACAAACCGCCGCAGGGGCCGCTCGATGCGAAGCTGCTGCCCGGCGGGCTCGTCGATCTGGAATTTACCGTGCACGTGGCGCAACTCACGCGCCGCACGGGCTTCGACCCCGATCTTGGCCGCGCAATCGAATTTCTCGGCCTGCCGGCACCGCTGCGGGAAGCGCACGATCTGTTGACCCGGCTCCTCGTCACTACGCGGCTCGTTGCGCCCGACGCGGCCGAGCCCGAGGCACCCGCGACCCGCGCGCTCGTCGCCCGCGCGCTGGGGCAGGGGAACTGGGAAGGGGTGGTTGCGGCTTTCGATGCCGCGCGGCAGGAGGTGCGCGCCGCATGGGATGGAGTGACGCATGGACAAGCTGCCCGATCTGACGCTGACGGGATCTGACGGCGCACCGCTCCGACTGCGCGGTCTGCCCCTGCCGCTCGTCGTCTATTTCTATCCCAAGGACGATACGACCGGCTGCACGCATGAAGCGCAGGACTTTTCGGCGCTCTCCGCCGACTTCGCCGCCATCGGCGTGCACGTGATCGGCGTATCCAAGGATCCGCCGAAGAAGCACGAGAAGTTCATCGCCAAATACGATCTCACGGTGGCGCTCGCCAGCGACGAGGATGGCAGCGCGTGTGAGGCATTCGGCACCTGGGTCGAGAAGTCGATGTACGGCCGCACCTACATGGGCATCGAGCGCGCGACCTTCCTGTTCGGCAAGGATGGGGCGCTCGTGCAAGAATGGCGCAAGGTGAAGGTCCCCGGTCACGCGGCCGCCGTGCTTGAGGCGGCGCGCGCATTGTGACGGAGCTTCACGCGAGCATCGCGCAGGCGGCGCGGGCGGTGCTCCTCGCGGGCGAGCCCATGGCCAAGGTAAAGGCAGCACGGCAGGCGGCGCGCGACTGGCGGGCGGGGCGCCTTGCCCACCGCTTCGACGTGGCGATGCCGGATGAGCCGGCGCGGCCCGCGCGGCCGGAGCTTCTGCCGCCCAACCGGATGCCCAAGCGCGGCAAAGGCGGCTCGGAACGCGGTCGCCTCGCGCTGCTCCACGCGCTGGCGCATATCGAGTTCGTCGCGATCGATCTCGCGTTCGACATGGCAGGCCGCTTCGGCGCGCAATTCCCGCGCAGCTTCGTTGATGACTGGATCTCGGTCGGCGCAGACGAGGCGATGCATTTTGCGCTGCTCGACCGCCGGCTGCGTTCGCTCGGCAGCGAGTATGGCGCGCTGCCCGCGCACGCCGGTCTGTGGGAAGCCGCGAGCGCTACTGCCGAGGATGCCGTCGCGCGGCTCGCTGTGGTACCAATGGCGCTGGAGGCCCGCGGCCTGGACGTTACGCCGGTGACGGTCGAGCGCTTCGAAGCGGCCGGCGATCATGCAAGTGCTCGGATTCTGCAGCGAATCTATAACGATGAAATTCGCCACGTGCGGTACGGCACGACATGGTTCCAGCATGCGTGCGCCGAATCCCACCTTGCCCCCGCGGAGCATTGGCGCGGCCTCATCGCGGCGCATTTCAGGGGCGTCATTAAAGGTCCGTTCAACGACTCGGCGCGCAACTCTGCCGGCTTGACGCGGGATTACTACGCCGCGCTTGCGTAATTGTTCCCGACCGGGTCAGTAGCATCCGTCCGGGTGCGGGGGGCCGCTTCCAGACAAGTGAACAACCAATGCGCGTCGGGTCGCCTCGACGTCACTCGTTTCAACGACTTGTTCGGGGTTCGATGACCAAGATTCTAACCGCACCGGCCACTCGCATCGCTGCTGGTGCACGCTTCCTCTTTTCGCCGCGCAACGTGATCTTCCATGATGGCCAGACTGTCCGCCGTGTCCGCCTCCGCGGCACGTCGCAGGGCGTTGCGGCCAGCGTTGCCGCGGTTGTCGTCGCCTTCGCCGGCTATGGTGCCGCGACGGCGACCAGCCATGCCGCGATCGCTGCGGGCATTTCGGAGCCGGCGCAGCACGAACAGCGCGTTGCGACGATGGAGCGCAAGCTCGCCAGTATGCAGACGCGTGTTCAGACGATCCGTGAAACCGCTGAGCAGCATGCGAGCCGGCTTGAGCAGCGCCAGGCGCTGCTCGCCGCGGCACTGACGGGCGAGGGCGACGAGAAGAAGCTGGCGCTTGCCACGCTCAAGATCGATCCGGCGGGCGATCGCCTCGCTGCCTATGCCGTCGCGCCGTTCGCCAAGGTCGAGCGTCACCAGGCGATGCTGGCACAAGCCGCGACCGAGCAGCTGCGCGAGCGCTACGATCTTGCCACCCGTGAGCTGCGCGAACGCGGTGTCCGTCTTGAGCGGATCGCCAAGAACAAGAAGTCTACCGCGATGGGTGGCCCGCTGATCCCGGCGGCAAGCGCCGAGGCGACCGCCGATCTGACGGCCGATGCGCAGTTCCGCTCGCTGTTCATGACCTGGAAGAAGCTCGACACGCTTGAGCAGGGCGTGATCTCGATCCCGTCGGTTCAGCCGGTCCAGCACCTCACCTTCACCAGCAATTTCGGCATCCGCAGCGATCCGTTCCGGGGGTCGGCCGCGATGCACGCCGGCGTCGACATTCCCGGGCCCACGGGCACGCCGATCTACGCCACGGCTGACGGCATCATCAGCCACGCTGCGCGCCAGGGCGGCTATGGCAACATGATCGAGATCAACCACGGCAAGGGCATCGCGACCCGCTATGGTCACCTCTCGAAGATCATCGTCAGCGATAATGCCCGCGTGCGCCGCGGTCAGATCATCGGCCTGATGGGCTCGACCGGTCGTTCGACGGGCCCGCACCTCCATTATGAAGTGCGGATCGATGGCCGCGCGGTGAACCCGGTGCCGTTCCTCACCACGGCGGATTATCTCCTCGCCGCGCAGGATCGCTCGGTCGGCCAGATCCCGGTGTCGAGCACCGGCCCGGCTGCGCAGGACGGCCTCTGATCCTGAAGCATTGATCGGCGCCCGGGTCCTGTTGCGGGCAGGGCCGCGGGCGCCTATCTCTCAAGTCATGGCAACGCTCGCGAACGACATCGCCCTCACCAGTTCGGCCGCAGCGCGGGTCGCCGCCATCGCGGCCAAGCAGAATCGGCCCGCGATCCTCCGCCTGTCGGTCGAGGGCGGCGGCTGTTCGGGCTTCCAGTACAAATTTGGCTTTGCCGACGCGCCGGAGAGTGGCGACGTGGTCGTCGAAACCGATGGCGTACGGCTGGTGGTGGACGACGTCAGTCTCGATCTGGTCCGCGGGGCCTCGGTCGATTACGTCGAATCGCTCGGCGGTGCGGCGTTCAAGGTCGACAATCCGGTCGCAGCGTCCGGATGCGGTTGCGGGACCAGCTTCTCGGTGTAATCACCGGGCCGTGAAAATCGTCACTTACAACGTCAACGGCATCAAGGCGCGCCTGCCGCGCCTGATGGAGTATCTCGCCGAGCAGCAGCCCGATATCGTCTGCCTGCAGGAGCTGAAGTCCAGCGACGAGACCTTTCCGGAACAGGAGATCCGCGATGCCGGCTATGGCGCGGTGTGGCATGGTCAGAAGGGATTCAACGGCGTCGCGGTGCTCGCCAAGGGCGCCGACCCGGTCGAGCGGCAACGTGGCCTCGGGGGCGAGCCGGAGGATGATCACAGCCGCTACCTCGAGTGCGAGGTGGACGGGCTCACCGTCGCATCGATCTATCTGCCCAACGGCAATCCGCAGCCCGGCCCGAAGTTCGATTACAAGCTGCGCTGGATCGAGCGTCTGTCCGCGCGTGCGGCCGAACTGTTGCGGGCAGAGGAGCCCGCGGTGCTCGCCGGCGATTATAACGTCATCCCGAACGACGACGACACCTTCTCGGTGCGCGCCATGGCCAGCGACGCGCTGATGCAGCCGGAAAGCCGCGCCGGCTACCGCCGCCTGCTGGCGCAAGGCTGGACTGATGCGCTTCGCGTTCGCCAGCCGAACGGCGGTGTCTGGACGTTCTGGGATTACCAGGCCGGCGCGTGGCAGCGGGATGCCGGCTTCCGCATCGATCATCTGCTGCTCTCTCCCGCTGTCGCCGATCGGCTCGTCGAAGCGGGGGTCGACAAGGAATATCGCGGCCGGGAAAAGGCCAGCGACCACGCCCCCACCTGGGTCCGCCTGCGCTAAAGGCCCCGCGCGCACATCCTTCCGTTGCAGAAAAATGTCGTTCGGGTGCGGACGCCGCTGCGTGCACTGTCCGGTAATGCACACCAGCTTCTTGGCCTGATCCGCCGCGGGTTGGTGAATTTCGCCGAAGATCGGGAGGTGGCCGGACGGGCTAATCTGGCAAGTCATTGAAATCACGTGCGACGAGAAACTGGCACGCGGGATGCAATGGGTCAGGCAGGTAGCGCTTGGGGCGCTGCCTGAACTGAGAGGAAGCCCACCATGACCATCTTCGCCATCGCCGCCGCCCTGTTCGCCGCCGCTCCGGAGCCGACCCCGGCGCCGCCCGCGCCCGTCGCTCCGACCGCCGCTCAGGACAGCTCGCGCATCAGCGTCGCGCCGCGCGACGATACCCGCCGCATCTGCGTGGTCGATACGTTCACCGGCACCCGCATTGCTAGCAAGGTTTGCCGCACCCGCGCGCAGTGGATCGCCGAGGGCGTTGACCCGCTCGCCAAGCAGTAAGTCGACCAGCTCGGAGCCCGCAAGGATCCGCACGCCCTGAAGGAGAGGGTAGAATGAAGGCGCTAGAGTTCGCGATGGTGGCGACGGCGGTTGCCGGCCCGGTGGTCCATGCCGATGGCATGGGCGCCGGACGGCCCCGGCCGCACCGCACCCTGGCGTCGGACGCAGCGCCGAAAAGCCGGGCATCCACCAATCGGCCCGGCTTCTACGAGAGCATCACCCAGCCGGCAGTGATTGCTGGCTGAGGTCTGCCGGCCGGCGTGCGAGGGCGCCGGCCACCGGGCTTCTAGAGGGTCTTCTCGTACACCTGATACACCTTGTTCACGCGGCTCTGGATCGTCTCGGCGATCGAGCGCATCCCCTGATTGTCGTCGAGGATCCAGCCGATCTCGCCCCGCGTCGCCCCATAATGCGTCACGGCCGCGCGGCGGATGTACTCGATCATCATGAAGGCGAGCTGGCTCGCAATGCGCGATGACTGCAGCTCCTTAACCACCCCCATCAGCGGCACGCGCATCGTGCGCGCCTTCGGGCGCCGCAGCCACAGCAGCATCTTCGCCCAGCCGAACGGCAGCAGCGAACCGTTCAGACCGGCCAGCGGCTCGTTCAGGTCGGGCAGGGTGATCATGAACGCCACTGGCCGGCCATCGAGTTCGGCGATCCGGATCAGGTCGTTGAACACGATCGGCTTCAGCTTGACGCCGACGTCCTTGATCTCGGGCGGGGTGAGCGGAACGAAGCCCCAATTGTCGCTCCACGCGTCGTTCAGGATCGACAGGATGATCGCCGCTTCCTCGTCGAAGCGAGTCTTGTCCACTTCGCGCACGACAATCCGCGAATTTTTCTCACCCGATTTGATGATCCGCTGCACGATCGGCGGAAATTCCTGCGTGATGTCGAGCTCATAGGTCATCAACTGTTTCACCGGCTGATAGCCCGCCGCCTCGATCCAGCCGCGATATGCCGGCTTCGCATGGCCCATCATCACCGTTGGTGGATGGTCGAAGCCCTCGATCAGCAGCCCGGGCTCTTCCCAGATCGACTGGGAGATCGGGCCGATCGCGCGTGTCACGCCCTGGCTGCGCAGCCACTCCTCGGCGCTGGCGAGGAGCGTGCGGAACACCTCCTCGTCCTCTGCCTCCATCAGTCCCCATTGGCCGCTGCCGGGGCCAAAGCCGCGCTCGACGGGCATCTCCTGCGCCAGCGTGTCGATATGGGCGGAGATTCGCCCGACAACTTGGCCGCTGCGCTCAGCAAGGAAAAGCTGGGCCTTTGCATGGCTGTACCACCCGTTCTTCTCGGGCGTGATGAGGCCCAGGGCTTCCCCCTTCAGCGGCGGCACCCAATTGGGATCGTCGTGATAAAGGCGGAAGGGAAGATCGACGAAGGTCCGGCGATCGCGCTTGCTGACAACCGGGCGGATGGTGACGGGTGAAGCCATGGTCGTCATCTAATCGCCCGGAACGATCATGGCGAGTGACCTTTCCATTGCTGATGCAGCCTGTTGTAGCCACCGTCTCGCCACTATCTTCTGGCAATGCCAACCGCCATGAACACCATCACTCTTGATCGAGCCGGCGCCGGAAAGCCGGCGGCCCGGGTGCCGATCGCCGACGACCGCGCGATGCTGAAGGCTGCGGCCGATCTCACCCGGGATCTCACGGCGGCGCGCCCGGCGATCTATTGGGCCGATTTCCTTGCCTCGGCGGTGATCGGCTATGGCGCACTGGCCGTGGCGATCATGGCGGGTCCGCTGTGGCTGACGATCGTCGCCGGTGTGGTCGCGATGCTCGCGCTGTATCGCGGCATGAGCTTCATCCACGAGCTGACGCACGTGAAGCATGCGTCGCTGCCGGGCTTCCGCGCAGGCTACAATGCCCTGATCGGCGTGCCGATGCTGGTGCCGTCCTTCATGTACGAAGGCGTCCACAATCTGCATCACGCTCGCACGCGTTACGGCACGTCGGAGGATCCGGAGTATCTGCCGCTCGCGCTGATGAAGCCGTGGTCGCTGCCCGTCTTCGTCGTCATCGCCGCCCTCGCGCCGATCGCGCTTATCTTCCGCTATGGCGTGCTGTCGCCGCTGTCGCTGGTGATCCCGCCGCTGCGCCGGGTGGTGGTGGAGCGGTTCTCCGCGCTCGCCATCAATCCCGATTTCCGCCGCCGCATGCCGGAAGGTGCGTTCGCCGCACAGTGGAACCGGATCGAGGCAGCCTGCGCCATCTGGGCCATGACGCTGATCGCGCTGGTGGCGACGGGCACCATGTCGTGGCGCACCTTTGCCATCATCCTCGTCATCGCGTCTGGCGTCGCGGTGGTGAACCAGTTGCGCACGCTGGTGGCGCACCTGTGGGAGAATGACGGCGAGGCGATGACGGTGACGGCGCAGTATCTCGATACGGTCAACGTGCCGCCGCCGGCCACGCTGCCCGCGCTCTGGGCGCCGGTTGGCCTGCGCTATCATGCGCTGCATCACTTGCTGCCGGGCCTGCCCTATCATTCGCTGGGCGAAGCGCACCGTCGCATCAGCGCGGCGCTGGACGTGGATTCGCCCTACCACAAGGCCAGCTACGCCGGCATGCCGGGGCTGGTGGCAAAGATCGCGCGAAGCACCATGCTCCCGCGCTGAGCCACGCCACGGCGGCGCCGCTCACTACAGGTCAGCCTTTCAGCGCCACCCCGGTTCGGGCCGGGGTGGCGCTCTCTTTATGGTCAGTGCTTCTTCTTCAGCCCGTGGAGCTTGTGCCACAGGTAGAAGCCGCCGGCCGCGAGCAGCACGAGGCCGATCGCGAGGTCCGCTTGGTGGAAGAAGGCCTTCAGCCGCGGATCGCTGTTCCACGCCGTGCCAAGCTGCGCGCCAATCCACGCCAGGAGGTAGCAGAACGGCCAGGAGCCCACGAAGGTATAGACGTGGAACGGGATCAGCTTCATCCGCGCCACCCCGGCGGGGAAGGCGATGAAGGTGCGAATGATCGGCAGCATGCGGCCGATCAGGATCGCCGCCGCGCCCCAACGGTTGAAGAAGCGGTCGGCCATGTCGAGCTCACCCGGCCCGATCAGGACGTATCTCCCCCATTTCTCCGCCATCGGACGCCCGCCGCGACGCCCCACCTCATAGGCCACGATCGAGCCGAGGTTGCAGCCGAGCGCGCCAGCGGTGGCAGCCAGATAGATGTTCATCTCCCCCGTCGACACGAGGTAACCCGCAAAGGGCATGATGATCTCGGACGGCAGCGGGATGCAGGCGCTCTCGATCGCCATAAGCAGCACGATGCCCCAGTAACCCCCAGCACGAATGACGCCCACGGTGAAGATCGCGAGCGCAGCAATGATCTTTTCGAACATGGCGGCGGATGTGCGGGAAGGGCATCGGCCGGTCAATCGGCGATGCGGCAGCGCAACAGATACTTATCCGAAGCCGGAAGCGCTGAAGTTCAGCCTGCCGCCGCCTTTGCCAGCTTCAGGTCTTCCACGAACCGCGCAAACTCGCTCGTGCGCGCCGCCTCGTCTGGAAGCCGCAGCAGATAACTCGGGTGGACGGTGATCCACGCCTCGCCGCCATCGCCGGGAAGGGCAAGAGCCCGCCCGCGTTCGCGGCTGATCGTCATCACCTTGCCGAACAGCGATCGCGCAGCGGTCGCACCCAGCGCCACCGTCACCTTGGGGCGTACCAGCATCTGTTCCTGCTCGATCCACCAGCGGCAGGCCTCGATCTCGCCGCCATCGGGCTTGGCGTGGATCCGCCGTTTGCCGCGGGGCTCGAACTTGAAGTGCTTCACGGCATTGGTGACATAGGTAGCGGCGCGGTCGATCCCCGCTTCCCCCAACGCCCGGTCGAACACTTGCCCTGCCGGGCCCACGAAGGGATGTCCTGCCAGATCCTCCTGGTCGCCCGGCTGTTCGCCGACGAACATGATGCTGGCGCTTACCGGCCCTTCGCCGAACACGGTTTGGGTCGCATTCTTGTACAGGTGGCAGCGCGTGCAGCCCATCGCCTCCTCGCGCAGTGCGTCCCAGGCGATCTGGCTGTTGCCGCCGAGGTCCGTCCTCGCCGCCGTCCGTGCCTTTGCGATCATCCCGCTCTCCCGTGCCTGCGCCGTCGCCAGCAGTTCCGGGACCAACGCGGTTTCCGGCATGTTTTTCCAGTATTTGCGCGGCATCTCCTTCAGCATCGCGCCCACCTTCACCCGCGCGGGATTGAAGATCGATGCATAATAGGTCTTCCACACCTCCTCGATGGGATCGCCCTCGGGCGCATCCGCCTTGGTGGCACCGGGGCCCTCGCTCAGCGCCGCGCCATCCCAGTGAAGCGACACCTCCGGCGTCAGAATCGACCAGCGCATGCTGGCGAAGCGATTGACGAAGAAGGCCGCGTTGGCGCGCACGATATGATGCTCGGGCTCGAACCAGGCGACATAGCGGCCGGCGCCATCGTCCTCCGTCACTTCGCGGAAACGCAGGAAGGCGCGCATCTTGTGGATGTCGCGCCGCACATGCTTGGCCAGCCCCTCCAGCCGCCGCACCAGCGGGTCGGCATGATCCTCGATCAGCCCCGTCTCGCGCCGCAATCGGGTGAGCAGCCGGTAGAGCAGCGAGAACCGCTCGGGATCGCGGTTCAGGATCGCGTTGCGCGCCAGATCGAGGAACGCGCGCGGCACCTTGAACGCCGGTGCCGCCGTCGCGGCACTTGGTTCAGCCGCAGTCGCGAACAGGTCCGTCGCTTGCCCGCCCACCTGCCAAACCACGTCCCCCGCCGGCACGTCGTCCGCCAGCAGCCCGCGCGCCGCATCGCGCCAGGCGTCGAAATCGTCCGGCGCGGGAAGGGTGATAAGGCGCATCTAGCGGGCGGCGATCACTCGCGCTCGTCGCTGCCTGGCGGATTGTCGCGCGCGATCTCCAGTTCCTTGGGCTTCCGCTCCTCATAGGTCGCCGCCATCTTCTTCTCCGTCGCGTCATCCAGCTCCTCGTCGGCGGCCGGGAACATCTCCTCCTCTTCCTCGTCGATGTGGTGTTCGTAGCGGTGGCGCATGTGGAAGAACTTGGACTCCCATTCGTCAGATCCGAAATCGAGATCCATCAGCTCGCCCAGCAGATCATCGACCTCCTTATGCTCGGACACAGAATGACGCGCATCGTCGCGAAGCTCGGGGTTGCCCAGCATCACGGCGTAGAGCGATTCCTCCTCCGCGGCGGCATGGCTCTGCAGCTCGAGCCGAAACGCTTCGAACAGCTTCTGGCGCTTCTTGGTATCGCCGCGCAGCTCGGCCAGCTCCTTCAGCATCTCGCGCTGCTTGTCGTGATCGGCCTTCAAGTCACGATAGATTTGCGCCTGGGTCATCGTCCGGTCTCCTCCGCGTCATGCGGCAGAACAGGTCAATGGCCCCCGGGTTGCTGTTGCGATCCGTTTTCAGCCGGCATCGCGGCGATCCAGTCACGCAGCAGCGCGATCGCCTCCTTGTGCGCCGTCGCGCGACCGATCTCCGGCATGGCGATGCCGGGCTCGGTCGATTCCATGCGATAGAGCAGGATCGAATTCTCCGGATGCCCCGGCGCGATCGCAAAATCCCGTGCGCCCGATCCACGCCCCGCCGCCACCGGCCGCTTCAGGAGGCCCTGCGCCACGGGATCGCTTTCGCTCGTCAGCAGGAACAGGCCGGAGTTGGACGCGGCCCCCTCTCGCCGGTGGCAATGCGCACAATTCGCTTCGAGATAGGCACGCCCCCGGTCCCCAATCGGCGCGCTCGCATCGTCCCACCGCGCGAGCCGCGGCGCGTCGCCTGGCGCGCGATCGAGCACGCCCGCGGCAACCAGCGCCTGCAACTGCCGCCCATCATTGAGGTTGCGCGCGGTCGGCCCGATCGGGGTGATGGCGCCGCTCAGCGCATGGCATTCCTTGCACTGGTTCTGGTTCGGCACCTGGTAGCTGATCGTCCGCGCCTCGCCTGATGGATCGGTGAACATCACCGGCATCCGCGTTCCGGCGCGCTTCAGCACCGCGTCGCTTAGGTCATCGTTCCAGACATAGGGCAGCGCCACCCAGCCGCCGGCGCGATGCAGCAGCACCCGCGTCTCGATCGGGCGAAAGGCGGCGCCGGCGCCATAGCCGAACGTCTTGATCAGCGCGGCGCCGATTGGGAACGCGAGCACGCCTTGCGCATCGTACCGCGCCGGCTGCCCGGCGGGAACGTAGATGTACCGCTGCTTCTCGGCGTAATCGGAGAACAGCGGCGTGTTGAGATGATAGTCGGTCACCCGTGTCGCCGGGGTGCGGGCCTTCAGATCGCGGAAGAAGCGGAAAGCCGACAGGGCAGGGGGATAGCCGTCCGCCACGATCGCCGCGTCGTTCACGCTGTCGCCGGGCTGCCCCCCGATCGCTGCGGAAGCGAAGAGCGCGGCAGCCGCGAGGAGCGCCGCGACCCCCTTCACTTCGCCGCCGCCTCCATCGCCGCCGGTAGCACCACTGGCGCCCGAAGCGCCGCCGGCGTGCGCTGCAGATCGACCGGTGTCGGCCGCGCGTTGGTCGGCGCCTCGCCCGCCTTCAGCCCCAGGCTCAGTACCTTGCTGTCGCTCACCGTCAGCGAGTTCGCGTCACCCGTCCCGTCCCACAGCACCGCGGGGATCGCGCCGCCCATCGCCGCGGCCAGCTGCTCGCCGCCCGGCAGCCCCGGTGCGAAGCCCGCTGGCCCATGTGTATTCTTCGCCACCACCACGTTGCGCGGCAGCGGGTTGTACTTCGCGTCCTGATAGGGGTTGCGATAGCTCACGATCATCACGTTCGCGGTGGCGTTCTTCGCCAGCGCATTGTCGGTGATGAACACGCCGTCATTGGCCATCACCAGCACGCCCGTGCCCTTGGGCACCTGCGCCACGATGTTGCCCTTGGGCGCGAAGTTCGGCGTGTCATTGTCAACCACCGTGTTGCCATAGACCCGCACGTCGCCGCCATTGCCGTGCGGCAGGTTGGGCAGGTCGAACACCAGGATGCCGCCGGTGTTGCGGGTCGCGGTATTGCCATAGACGTCCGCGTGACGGCTGTTCTCTATCTCGATCCCCGCGACATTCTGCTCGACGATCGAGTTGCGGACGATGATGTCCTCGCTCTGGCCGACATAGATGCCGGCATCGGATGCGCCGCGCACGATCCCGCCGTCGACCAGCACGCTTTTGCTCTCGACCGGATAGATGCCGTAGGCACCATTGGTTTCCTTCGGCCCGCCGGTCCATTCGACGCGAATGTCCTTGTACACGATCCGGTCCGCGCCCTTGGATTTGATGCCGTCGCCCTTGCTGTCCTCGATGGCGAAGCCGCGCAGCACCACGTCGTCGGACGTAACGAGCAGGCCTTCACCGGCGCCCTGCTGTCCTTTGAAGCTAAGCACCGTCTTGTCCGGCCCCGCGCCGCGTACGGTGACGCCGCTCACGTCCAGGCTGAGGCCGTCGGTCAGGTCGTAGCGCCCGGCGGCAATCGCCACCACGTCGCCCGGCTTCGCGTCGAGCAGCGCTTCCTGCAGCGCCTCCTGCGCATTGCCGCTGGGGCTGACGCTGATGGTGCGGGCGGCGGCCGGCGTCGCGGCAAGCGCGATCAGCATGGCGGTCGCGGCGAAATTGCGCATCCGACTCTCCCCTGTATCTTTTCAGGGGAGCATAGCGCGACTTACAGCGGTGTAAATTGGCCGCAGATCAGGCGGCGGCGGCGAAGGCGTCCTCTGCCTGCGCCAGCGCGCGCGGATCGTCCACGTCGAGCCACCACGCGTCGCCAATGTCGATGACGCGTGCGTCGCCGGTGGCCGCCAGCGCCTCGACGCCGGCCGAGATCGATCCGGTGCCACCCTCCGCGATCGAGCGGCGCAGCGCGGCATGGAAGCGGCCGTCGACGGCGAACACGCCGCAGTCGAACGCGTCATAGCCTGGCAGGTGCTTGCCGATCGCCACGATCCGGTCACCCTCAGTGCGCACGCGGGTTACGTCGTCCATGTCGACCAGCGGATTGTCGAGCCGCCGGTCGATCGCCAGCGTCAGCGCGGCGGGCGGCGCCGCGATGGTGCGCGCGACGATGGCGGGATCGAACAGGTGATCCGCCATCATCAGCAAATGCGGCGCCGGCCCGAGCACGTTGGCGCCGGTCAGCACCGAATGTCCGTTGGCCAGGTTCCAGTCGGCAGTCTCGACGCACCGGATGCCCGGATCGAGCCGGTTGAGGAAGGCGCGCAGCCGATCACCCTCATGCCCCGTCACCACGACGAAGCCCGTCGCCCCGCCGGCCCGCGCCGCCGCGATGACACGCGCGATCAGCGGCGTGCCGGCGACCAGCGTCAGCGGCTTGGACGGGGAAACCGCGCGCAGCCGGCTGCCGAAGCCGGCTGCGACGATCAGTGCCTGCATGGCGGCGCGCTCCGACCGGTAGGTCGCTTACTCCGCGGCAATCCGCGCGTCGGCGTGGATGAAATCGTCGGTCATCTGCGCGGCGACGTCGTCGGTGAACTGCTCCGGCGGGTGCTTGCAGAAGAACGACGACGGCCCGGTCAGCGCACCTGCAGTCCCGCGCTCCAGCGCCACCTTCACGCAGCGGATGGCATCGACCACCACGGCCGCCGAGTTTGGCGAATCCTCCACCGAAAGGCGAAGCTCGAGATTCATCGGCACGTCGCCGAACAGATTGCCCTCAAGGCGCAGGAAGCACAGCTTGTTGTCGTGCAGCCACGGAATGTAGTCCGAAGGGCCGACGTGGATGTTCTCGTCCGCCAGGCGCTCGGCCAGCACGGCCTGAACTGCTTCGGTCTTCGATTCCTTCTTGCTCGACAGGCGGTTGCGGTCGAGCATGTTCATGAAGTCGGTGTTGCCGCCGGTGTTCAGCTGGTAGGTGTGATCGATCGTCACGCCGCGCTGACGGAACAGGTTCGAAAGCACGCGGTGAACGATCGTCGCGCCGACCTGGGCCTTCACGTCGTCCCCGATGATCGGCAGGCCAGCGTCGGCGAACTTCTTTTCCCACTCGGGACGGCTGGCGATGAAAACCGGCATGCAGTTGACGACGCCAACGCCCGCTTCGAGCGCGCATTCCATGTAGAATTCGGTCGCTTCCTGGCTGCCGACCGGCAGGAAGTTCACCAGGATCTCCGCGCCCGATGCCTTCAGTTCGGCGACGATCTCGGCCTTGGAGGCATCGCGCGTATCGTCGATCTCGAAACCGCGGTCGTTGGCTGCCGACAGCATGTGGGTGGCGACACCGTCGAGCTTCGCGCCCATCTTCACGATCGTGCCCGTCTCTGGCACGTCGGCGTGGAACACCTTGGTGCAGTTCGGCTTGGCGAAGATCGCCTTGCCCAGGTCCTGGCCAACCTTGCGCGAATCGACGTCGAACGCGGCGACGAACTCGAGGTCCGACACGCGATAGCCGCCAATCTCTTCGTGGATCAGGCCGTGCGCGGTGTTGCTGGCGGCATAGTGATACTTGCCCTGCACCAGGCTCGACGCGCAATTGCCGACGCCAATTACCGCAACTTTAATCGTCGCCATCTTTTTCTGATTCCTAAAACGCCGGTTCCCCCCGGCGAAGACAAAAGGATTGCAGCGTCGTGACAGATGCGCGACGCCTGTCAAGCGACGCGTGCCGGTGCTAGGGGCGGTGCAAGGGGACGCGAAAAGTGGCGACGATCGAATTGCGACCGACTGTGACGGGAAAGCCTCGCGAATTGCAGGGTTTTCTCAACCGGACGATCTATCATCCAGCGGCCCGCCGGCTGGCCACCATGCTGGTTCCGACGCCGGTTACGCCGAACATGGTGTCCGTTTTCGGGGCTGCGATGGTGGTCACGGCGGGCATTCTCTACGCCTGGGTCGGCACGCCGCTGGCGATCGCGATCGGCTTCGCGCTGCACCTGCTGTGGCACGTCGTGGACGGCGCCGACGGGGATCTCGCGCGCATGAGCGGACGGGCCAGCCCGCGCGGCGAAGTCGTTGACGGAATGTGCGATTATCTCGGCCATACAGCGCTTTACCTGATGTTGGCGAGCGCGCTGGACGACAGCATTGGCGCGATCGCCTGGGTGCTGGCGGTCTCGGCCGGCGTGTCGCGCGCCGTCCAGTCCGTCTTCGCGGAAAGCTCGCGGCGCACCTATCAATGGTGGGCCTATGGCGTGCCTTGGATCCAGCAGAACAAGAACGCCGCGACCGGCGCCGGCGGCGCACTCGCCAGGCTCTATCTTGCGGCAGCCAGCCTCCTGAACGGGGCGACTGCCCGGGTGAACACGCTCGTCGCCAGCGCGGAGGTCGATCCGGCGGAGCGGCAGCGGATCGCCCGGCTGGCGCGCGAATCGGGGCCCGGCTTCCTCGCCATCCCGGCAGTGCTCGGCGCCAACCCGCGCACGATCATGCTCGGCGTCAGCATGCTCGCGGGCAGCCCCTTGTGGTTCTTCATCGTCGAGGCAACGATCCTCAACGTCGTTTTGGTGGCCGGCGTGCTGCGCCAGCATGCGCAGTGCCGCCGACTCGTTTCTCTGATCGCGCGGGGGCATGACTGATGGCAGGGCTTTGGTTCGAGGAGTTCGAGGTAGGCCAGCGCTTCGTCCATGAGATCCGGCGCACCGTGCTGGAATCAGACAACATGCTTTTCTCGGCGCTCACCTATAATCCGGCCGCGCTGCACATCGATCACGCTTATGCCGCCACCACCGAGTTCGGAAAGCCGCTGATAAACTCGCTCTTCACGCTCGGTCTCGTCATCGGGCTCAGCGTGCAGGACACCACCTTCGGCACGACGATCGCCAATCTCGGCATGAGCGAGACGGTCTTTCCAAAGCCTGTGTTCGCCGGAGACACGATCCGGGTCGAGACGGAAGTGAAGGCGCTTCGCCCCTCCGCGTCGCGGCCGGGGCAGGGGATCGTCACCTTCGAACATATCGGCCTAAACCAGCGCGACGAGATCGTCTGCCGTACCACGCGCGCTGCGCTGATGATGGCCAAGCCCGCCTGACGGGGAACAGGTTATGGCGACGCTCGTTTCGTCGTCGAAACGGGAGAAGATCATGATTCGTCTGACGGTTGCTGCTGGCCTTGGCGCCTGTGCGCTCGCGCTCGCCGGGTGCAATGAAGACAAGCTTGAAACGGGCACGCCGCTGCCGGGCGCGCCCAGCGCGGTTGCGATGCTGCGCACCGCTGACGGAGCCGATGTCGGCCGTGCCACGGCGACGGACGCCGCGGGCGGGCTGCGCGTCACCGTCGACGTCAAGGATCTGCCGGCCGGCACGCACGGCGCGCACGCGCACACCGTCGGCCGCTGTGACGCGCCCACCTTCGAAACGGCGGGCCCGCACTGGAATCCCACCAGCATGAAGCACGGGACGATGAACCCGCAGGGTCCGCATTACGGCGACATGCCCAACATCATCATCGATTCGGGCGGTCGCGGCACCGTCGCCGCCACCATCCCCGGCGCGACGCTAGCCGGCCTGCTCGATGCGGACGGCGCGGCGTTCGTGATCCATGCCGGCCCGGATGATCTGAAGACCGATCCCTCGGGCAACAGCGGCGGCCGCATCGCCTGCGGCGTGTTCCAGGCGTCCTGACATGAAAAAGGCGGGTGCCTCGGCACCCGCCTTCTTGTTCTCGGAGCGGCCGCTCAGTCCTGGCGGTTCAGCCGAACGCCGTAGAGCTCCATCCGGTGGTCGACCAGACGGAAGCCAAGGCGCTCGGCGATCTGCTTCTGAAGCAGCTCCAGTTCCGGATCGACGAACTCGATCACGCGCCCGCTCTCCACATCGATCAGATGATCGTGATGCGCCTCGGGCGAGGGCTCGTAGCGCGCGCGGCCATCGCCGAAATCGTGTCGGTCGAGGATGCCGGCCTCTTCGAACAGCCGCACGGTGCGATAGACAGTCGCGATCGAAATTCCCGGATCGACGGCAGAGGCACGCTCATACACCTTCTCCACGTCGGGATGATCGTCCGCCTCGGATAGAACGCGTGCGATCACGCGGCGCTGTTCGGTGATGCGTAGGCCCTTTTCCTGGCAGAGGGCTTCGAGGTCGATCTTACGTGGCATGGTATCTCATGTAGTGCGGAGTGCGCGCAGCGAAAAGCGCGAGCGACTCGCAGGATGGTCAGTCTAGCGAAAGCGCGTAGCTGTGGGCGTCGAATGTCTGCCCGGTTCGCCCGCGATAGTAATCGCGCCGCTCCCCGGTCTTGCCGAACCCCTGTGCCTCATACAGCGCGATGGCGCCATTGCCGGCGCGCACCTCCAGGTGGACGCGCTTGACGCCGCGCCCGCGCGCCTCTGCCAGCACGCTGCGCAGCAGGGCGGCGCCGATGCCGCGCCGGCGAAAGCGGGGGGAAGTGGCGAGAAGCAGCAACTCGGCCTCGTCGAGGATCGCGCGCGCCAGGGCGAAGCCGGCGATTTCGCCCTCCACCCGCGCCAGCGTCAGCCACACGCCCGGCATGCCGAGGATGCCGAGGCACTGGCTGCGCGTCCATGCCTCGCCGAAGCGCGGCTCGAACGCCTCGGCCATCACGCTGTCCACCGCGTCGATGTCAGCCGCGGTGCCGGTCAGCAGTTCGACCATGCGGAGGCTCGTGGCGCTCATGCCGGCACCTTCGCATCGGGCGCCCGACCGTAGATTGGGCTCGGCGGCAACGAGGTGAGTTCGGCCGGCAGCAGGTACGCGTCGGCGGCATTCGGTAAAGCGTCGTGCGTCTGTGCACATCCGTCGACAGTTGCGAGCCAACGCACACCATTGCCGACCGCGGGGCGACCATTGAGCGCCGCCATTGCCGCATCCGGGCGCAGTGAAACCAGCGTATCTTCCGGTGTCAGCGGCGAGGCACGATATCCCTGCATGAACACCTCACCGTGCCCGCCCTCCAGCACCACGGCAAGTGGTTCCCCTATGCCGCGCGCGAAAGCCGCCGCGGCAACGATCGCGGTGGACGAATAACCATGCACCGGCACCGACCAGCCAAGCCCCAGCCCACGCGCGGCCGCGATCCCGACGCGAATGCCGGTGAAGCTGCCGGGGCCAACGTCGACCAAGATCGCGTCCGCGCGTCCGCCTCCGGGCAGTTCGGCGATCATCGGCACCAGCCGCTCGGCATGGCCGCGCCCGACCACCTCATGCCGCGACGCGACGACCGCTCCGTCTTCAATCAGCGCGACGGAGCAGGCGGCGGTGGCCGTATCGATAACGAGCGTTCGAGGCATCCCGCCCTTTCACCCGCCGTGCGCGGCGGCTCAACCCCGATCAGGCGAGCCGGTTGAACTTTTCGAACGCCGGCCGCGGGCTGCGCTCGAAGATCGTCGACGGATCGCCATGACCAAGCGTGGAGATGAAGTTCGTCCGCACCCCGGGCTGATCGGCGAAGAACGCCTTGTCCACCTCGCCCGCATCGAAGCCGCTCATCGGTCCGGTGTCGAGGCCAAGCGCCCGCGCCGCCAAGATGAAATAGCCCCCCTGAAGCGTCGAGTTGCGGAACGCCGAGGCCTCACGCAGCTCCGCATTGCCGTCGAACCAGCTCTTCGCGTCGGTGTGCGGAAACAGCTCGGGCAGATGCTCGTGAAAGTTTACATCCATGCCGATCACCACCGACACGGGCGCCTTGCGGATCTTGTCGGCATTGCTGTCGCTGGCGCAGGCCGCGAGCTTCTCCTTCGCCTCCGGCGTGACGCACCAGACGAGGCGTGCGGGAAGTTGGTTCGCGCTGGTCGGCCCCATCTTCATGAGGTCCCAGATCGCGCGCAGCTCGTCCTCGGTAACCGGCTCGTCGGTGAAGCCATTATAGGTCCGCGCCGTGCGAAACAGCTGGTCGAGCGCGGCATCATCGAGGCGAGCGGACATCGGGAACTCCGTCATGGGATCAGGAAAGAAGGACGAATCACATCCGCGATCCCGCCGTCACGAAGTGGCGGGAGGCGCAGCGGCCGGTCAGACCGCGCGAACCTCGGTCACTTCGGGCACGTAATAGCGCAGCAGCTGCTCGATGCCGTTCTTCAGCGTCGCGGTGGAGGAAGGGCAGCCGGCGCACGCGCCCTGCATCCGCAGATAAACCTTACCCTTGTCGAACCCGCGATAGATGATGTCGCCGCCGTCGTTCGCCACAGCCGGGCGCACCCGAGTCTCGATCAGGTCCTTGATCTGCTCAACGATCTCCGCGTCGGCAGGATCGTCCGTGAACGCTTCCTCTGCCGGCGGAACGGAGAAGCCGGCGCCTCCGCTGCGGAACAGTGGCATCTGCGCAGTGAAGTGGTCCATCACGATGCCAAGCACATCCGGCTTCACGTCGCGCCACTCAGCGCCTGGCGCGATCGTCACCGAGATGAAGTCACGGCCAAAGAACACGCCCGTCACGTCGCCCAGATCGAACAGCGCCGTCGCGAGCGGGGAAGCTTCCGCCTCCTCCGGCGTTGCGAAGTCGCGCGTCCCTGCCTCCATCACAATGCGCCCTGGCAGGAACTTCAGCGTCGCCGGATTGGGGGTCGGTTCGGTTTCGATCAGCATGATTGCCATGTGGCGTGCGCGGGCAGGGGGATCAAGCGCCGTACCGGAAAGGATTGGTTTCCGTTCGCACAGCCCGGCTGTCGCCGCTAGCATGGCGCCCAATGACGGAACGTATCACTCCCGCCTTGGCGCGCCGTATCGCGCTGGCGGCACAAGGGTTCGGGGCCGCGCGCCCGGCGCGGGTCACGGGGGCTCATCTTCGCCGCACGCTGGATCGTCTGGCGCTGCATCAGATCGACAGTGTGAACGTGCTCACCCGCGCGCATTACATGCCCGCTTTCTCGCGTCTGGGCTCCTACGACACCACGCTGGTCGATCGCGCCGCCTGGGGCACGCGCGGCCAGCGGCGGATGTTCGAATATTGGGCGCACGAAGCCTCGCTCCTGCCGCTCGAACTTCACCCGCTGCTGCGCTGGCGGATGGACCGAGCGGATCGCGGGATGATGCGCTCCGCCGGCATGCGCGCGTTCGCGGGAGAGCGCCGCGGCGAGGCGATGGCCCTCCTCCACCGTATCCGCACCGAAGGACCGCTCGCCGCATCCGACATCGAATCGAGCCGCACCGGCTGGTGGATGTGGAGCGACGCCAAGCTCGCGCTCGAGTGGCTGTTCTACGCGGGCCACGTCACCACTGCGACGCGCCGGCGCGGCTTCGAGCGGGTCTATGACGTGCCCGAACGGGTGATCCCGCGCGCGATCCTCGATCTGCCGACCCCTGACGAAGCGACCGCGCAGGCTGCGCTCGTCGCGCGTGCGGCCCGCGCCCTGGGGGTCGCGACGGCCACCGAACTGCGCGACTATTTCCGCCTCAGCCCAGCCGACAATACCGTCGCGATCGCCCGGCTGGTGGAGGAGGGGGTGCTCCGCCCTGTCACCATCCCGGGCTGGCCCAAGGCTTACATCCATCACCAGGCACGTCGCCCACGCCGCATCACGGGGCAGGCGCTGCTTGCCCCGTTCGATCCGTTGATCTGGGAACGCACCCGGACTGAGCGCTTGTTCGGCTTCAACTACCGGATCGAGATCTACGTGCCTGCGGCGAAGCGTCGCTACGGCTACTACGTGCTGCCGTTCCTGCTCGACGGCGAACTCGTCGCGCGCGTGGATCTGAAGGCCGATCGCCAGCGCCGGCGCCTGCAGGTGCAATCCTGTCATCTGGAGCCTGGCGCCCCGCCCGATACGTCCGAGCGGCTGGGCGCGGAGCTGGAACTGATGGCCGGCTGGCTCGGCCTCGATTCGGTGATCAGCCGGCCGCAGCCCTGACGGCGCTGCCGGTCAGACGTCCAGCTGCTTCACCGCCGCATTCCACGACGCAATGTTGTTGCGCGCTTCCTGCACGAAGGCGGAGCGGCGCACGAAGCCGAGGAAGAAGTCAGCGATCCACTTGCCCGGGTTGCGCAGCGGGCGCGCGAATTGAATCAGAAGCACCACGCGGGTGCCACTGGTCTCGTTCCACACCTCGTGATCATAGGTGTCGTCGAACACCAATGTCTCGCCCTCGGACCAGCGCACGAAGCGGTTGTCGACCCGCATCCGCACGTCGCCGTCGCGTGGCACGACCAGGCCAAGATGGCAGGTGATCAGCCCCTTGGTGACGCCGCGGTGCGCCGGGATATGCGTCCCCGGTGCCAGGATGGAGAAAAAGGCGCTGTTGAGGCCGGGGATCTGCTCCACCAGTGCCGTTGTCTTCGGGCACCGCGCCGCATTCTCGTCGATGCGGTAGCTGTAGCCCCACAGGAAGAACGATCGCCACATGTTGATCTTCGCGATCGAGCGGTGATCCGGGGAGATCGTCGCCAGGCTGGGGCTGGCGTCGCCCTGCAGCGCAACGGCCACCGCCTCGTCACGGATCGTCTGCCAATTGTCGCGCAGCACCTGGGTCCAGGCGAAGTTGCGCACGTCCAGCACCGGATCGTTCGGCACCAGCGACGATGAGGCGATCATGCGATCGAACAGGCCGCGAAGATGTTTGCCGATGCGGATGATTAGCGGACGTCCCGGCTCTGCGCGAAGCTCCGGATCCGGCGCGGCCTTGGCCGGCGCCGGGATGCCGGTCGCCATCGCCATCGTCCCGCCGGGGCCGAATTCCTGCCGCATTTGCCGCCGCTTTTCGCTGGTCGTGCTCACGTCCCTGGCCCATTTCGCCTGCGGCCCTGGCGGCCGTCTGCTGGGATATGGGTGCTAGGCGCGATTCGAGACGGAAAGATGGCGATTGCTGGGTGATCGAAAGATCGTCGCTGGGGTGTGGCGGCGTACCGCGCACGCGGGTACAAGCATGCCATGATCGTATCTTTGCGCGCGTTTGCTGCGCCGCTCGCTCTCCTCTCCCTCCTCGGCTCGGCTGCCGTTCCCGCGATCGGCCAGCAGGCCGCGCGCAAACCCGCCGCGGCCGCCGCCCCGGCGACGGCCGTTGCGCCGGCAGGAACATCCACGATCGTCGATCCCGCATCGATCAAGGTCGATACGTCGCCGTGGCTGTTCAAGGGATCGGACATTCCGCCCGATCCGGCGTGGAACTTCGGCACGCTTCCGAACGGCCTGCGCTACGCCGTTCGCCGCAATGGTGTGCCGCCTGGGCAGGTTGCGGTTCGCGTGCGGATCGACGCCGGTTCGCTGAACGAAACCGATGACGAGCGCGGCTACGCCCACCTCATCGAGCATTTGTCGTTCCGTGGGTCGCGCTATGTTCCCGATGGCGAGGCGAAGCGTGTGTGGCAGCGCTTCGGCGCCACATTCGGGTCGGATTCGAACGCGCAGACGACGCCGACACAGACCGTCTACAAGCTCGATCTGCCAGCCGCGACCGAGGCGAATCTGGACGAGAGCCTGAAGATCTTCGCCGGCATGATGTCAGAGCCCGGCATCAACGACCAGGGCCTCGCTGCCGAGCGCCCGGCCGTCCTGGCCGAGCAGCGCGAGGCGCCGGGCCCACAGGTCCGCCTGGCTGACGCGCGCAATTCCCTGTTCTTCGCAGGCCAGCCGCTGGCGGATCGCTCCCCGATCGGCAACGTCAAGACGCTGGAAGCGGCCACCGCCGCGAGCGTGAAGGCGTTCCACCAGCGCTGGTATCGCCCGTCCAAAGCCGTGGTGATCATCTCCGGAGACATCGATCCGGCCGTGTCGGCCCGCCTCATCGTCAAGAACTTCGGTGGTTGGCAGGGCGTCGGGCCGGAGCCTGCCGATCCTGATTTCGGCAAGCCCGATCCCAAGTCGGCGCCGACTGCGACTATCGTCGAACCCTCGCTGCCGCCGCTCGTCATCTCGGCGGTGCTTCGCCCGTGGGTCTATCGCGACGATACGGTCATCTTCAATCAGAAGCGGCTTGTCGATCTGATCGCGATGCGCGTGATCAACCGGCGCCTTGAAACGCGCGCGCGCGCCGGCGGCAGCTTCCTGCAGGCAAGCGTCAGCCTGGAAGATGTCGCCCGCTCTGCCAACGGCACGTTCACCAGCATCCTGCCGGTCGGTGACGATTGGGAAGCGGCGGTGAAGGAAGTACGCGCCGTGATTGCGGATGCCATGGTGTCCCCGCCCACCCAGGCGGAGGTGGATCGCGAAGTGGCCGAGTTCGACGGCGCGATGCGCAATGACGTCGAGACGGCGCGGGTCGAGGCCGGTGCGAAGCAGGCCGAAGATATGGTCCAGGCGCTCGACATACGCGAGACGGTCGCGGGCCCGCAGGAATCCTATCGCATCTTCCTCGATGCGCGGCAGAAGGGAATGTTCTCGCCGGCTGCCGTGCTCGAATCCACCCAGCGCGTGTTCAAGGGCGATGCCCAGCACGCCTTGCTCAACACCCGCGTCGCCGACCCGGGCGCCGCGGCGAAGCTTGCCGCGGCACTGACGGCCGATGTGTCGAAACTCGCTGGCCAGCGGGCGCGGCAGAATGCGGTGAACTTCAAGGACCTGCCGAAGCTCGGCAAGCCCGGCACCGTCACCTCGCGCGAATCGATCGCCGATCCCGGTGTCGAGAAGATCGTCTTCTCGAACGGGGTGCGGATGCTAATGTATCCCAACAACTCGGAAACGGGGCGCGTGTATCTGCGGGTGCGCTTCGGCCGCGGCTATGCCGCGCTGCCGGCGGACAAGCCGAGCAGCGCCTGGGCTGCGGATGCCGCGCTGGTGCAGAGCGGCATCGGCAAGTGGAACCAGGGTGATCTCGACGCGCTCACCACCGGCCGGCGCATGGGGCTCGATTTCGACGTCACCGACGACGCTTTCACCATGAACGCGCAGACGACGCCGGGCGACTATGCCGACAACCTCGCGCTCATGGCCGCAAAGCTTGCCGCGCCGCGCTGGGATCCGGCGCCGGTTCTGCGCGCCAAGGCTGGTGCGCTCGCAGGCTACGCCGGCTTCGATTCCTCGCCCGACGGCGTTCTGTCGCGTGATCTGGAGCGCAAGCTGCGCGATGGAGACACGCGCTGGGGTCCGCCGACGCGTGCCGAAATCGAGGCGCTAACGCCCGAGAACTTCCGCGCCACCTGGGAGCCGCTGCTCGCCACTGGCCCGATCGAAGTCGACGTGTTCGGTGACGTGAAGCCCGATGAGGCGATTGCCGCGGTTGCACGCACCTTCGGCGCGCTCAAGCCGCGCACCGAGGCGCCGGTGGTGGCACCGGGCGCTGCCTTCCCGGCGCATGTCGATCGTCCAGTCGTGCTGACTCACCAGGGCGCCGACACGCAGGCGGCGGCGGTCATCGCCTGGCCGACGGGCGGTGGCACCGACGGCATCGCGGAAAGCCGCCGTCTCGACATCCTGGCGGCGATCTTCGGTGACCGGCTGTTCGATCGCCTGCGCTCGGTCGCCGGCGCCAGCTACAGCCCCAGCGCGGTGAGCCAGTGGCCGCTCGGCCTCCAGTCCGGCGGTCGCTTCATCGCCATCGGCCAGGTTGCGCCTGACAACGTCGAGCTGTTCTACAAGCTCAGCCGGGAAATCGCGGCCGAGCTCGTGGCCAAGCCGGTGGACGAGGATGAGCTGCGCCGCGCAATCGGGCCGATGATGCAGTACCTCGCCCGGGCATCCTCCGGGAACCAGTTCTGGCTGATCCAGACGAGCGGCGGCGCCTATGACGACAAGCGGCTCGCCGGCGCGCGCACGCTGGTGCAGGACTATATGTCGATCACTCCGGCAACGCTGCAGGCGACCGCCGCGAAGTATCTGCGGCCGGAAAAGGACTGGACGCTGGTAGTCCTGCCAAAGGCGGCAGCGAAGTAAGCCGGAACGGGGCGGGTCGATCCCGGCCCCTCAGGCGGTGCGGCTCAGAACAGCCGGCCGCCGTTCGGCACCGGCAGGCTGGGCGCCGTCAGCACCACCTTGCCGTCCGCATCCGGAAAGCCGAGCGTCAGTACCTCGCTCATCATCGGCCCGATCTGGCGCGGCGGGAAGTTGACCACGGCGGCCACTTGCTTGCCGACCAGGTCCTCGGCCGAATGGTTCTCCGTGATCTGGGCCGAGGAGCGCTTGCGGCCGATCACCGGGCCGAAGTCGATCATCAGCTTCAGCGCTGGTTTGCGCGCTTCCGGAAACGGCTCGGCCACCACGACCGTGCCGACGCGGATGTCGACCTTCAGGAAATCGTCGAAGCTGATCGTCTCGGCGGCCGGCGCCGCGGCATCATGGTTGGCGTGCATCAGAAATCCGGGTTCTCGTAATATTCCGGCGGCTCGATCCCGCTCATCCGTTCGGCCAGCAGCGGGCGGAAGCTGCGGCGGCTCTTGAACGCTGAGTACCACGCCTTGGCATGGGTATGGCTCGACCAGTCGATTCCGCCCAGATAATCGGCGACCGAGATATGCGCGGCGGCTGCAAGGTCGGCGAGGCTGATCGTCGCGCCGGCCATCCACTTGCGATGGTCCAGCAGGAAATCGATGTAATCCAAGTGGCCGATGGCGGATTTCATCGCCTCGCGCAGCCGCGCGGCATTGGGCGACTGGCGATGCACCAGCCGCTTCACCATCCGCTCTTCCAGCAACGGCCCGCTGACATCGCGATAGAATTGCGAATCGAACCAGGTGACGAGCCGGCGGATCTCGGCGCGATTGGCGGCCGATCCGTTGATCATCGCGGAGCGTTCGACCGTCTCTTCGAAATATTCGCAGATCGCCATCGAATCGATCAGCACCGTGCCGCGCTCGGCGTCCACCATCACCGGCGTCTGGGCGGCAGGGTTCAGGTCGACGAACTCGTCGCGGCGCGCCCAGGGCATCTCACGGATCAGCTCGTAGCCGACGTCCTTTTCGCCCAGCAGGATGCGCACCTTGCGCGTGAAGGGACACAAGGGGAATTGGTAAAGCTGCCACATACGGACCAGTTAGGCGCAGCCGCGGCGCGGCGGAAGCCGGTTTGGCGAAGGTTCGCCACCAGATGGCGCATAGCGGAACAGCGGGTTATGCCGATCGCGACAAGCGGACGCCTTGATCCGCACGAGGAGAGCCGATGACCTTTGAACAGATCCGCTACACCACCGATGGTCCCGTCGCGACGATCACCCTCGCCAGGCCCGACAAGCTGAACGCCTACACCGCCATCATGGGCATTGAGCTTGCTGCCGCGATCCGTCAGGCGGGTGAGGACGATGACGTCCGCGTGATCGTGCTGACCGGTGAGGGCCGGGGCTTCTGCGCAGGCGCCGACATCTCCGGCGGCGCGGACAGCTTCGGCAGTGGCGGGCCGAACTTCGCCGCGGCTGACCGCCCGCGCGAGGAAGGTGGCGGGTTCGTCGGTGCCCTGTTCGAAAGCACCAAGCCGACGATAGCGGCGATCAACGGCGCCGCGGTCGGCGTTGGCGCGACGCTGACCCTGCCGTGCGACGTCCGCATCGCCGCCGACAGCGCCCGCTTCGGCTTCGTCTTCGCTCGCCGCGGCCTGGTGCCCGAGGCGGGCAGCGCCTGGTTTTTGCCGCAAATCGTGGGCCTGCCGCAGGCGCTGCGCTGGTGCCTGTCGGGCGCGATCTTCAATGCCGACGAGGCGCTGAAGGGAGGGTTGGTCAGCGAGGTCGTCCCGTCCGACGCGCTCCTTGCCCGCGCGCATGAAATCGCACGCGAGATCGCGGAGAATACTTCGCCGGTCTCGATCGCACTCACCCGCCAGATGCTGTGGCGCTTCGCCAGCGAGCCGTCGCCTGCCGGCGCGCTGAAGGTCGACGGCGGCTTTGCCATGGCGCTTGGCGCCGGGCCGGACGTGCGTGAAGGCGTCGCCGCCTTCCTCGAGAAGCGCGCGCCCGCGTTCCCCGGCCGGATCGCGACTGACATGCCCGCCGGCTATCCCTGGTGGGATCGCTGACGCTTCAGCCCTTGTAGAGCGCGTCGAGCCGTTCGCCGTACACATCCCTCAAGACGTGGCGGCGGATCTTTAGGCTCGGCGTCATCTGTTCATTCTCGATCGTGAACGGCCCGTCGGCGAGAATGAAGCGCCGCACCCGCTCGATCACCGAAAGCTCCTTGTTGGTCCGCTCGACCGCGTGGCTGATCGCGGCGCGATAGTCCGGATCCTCGGCTAGCGTCCGAAAGTCGCACTTTGTGCCAGTGGCGGCGCAGAATTCCTGGGTCCACTCGGGATCGGGCACGATCACTGCCACCATGTGCGGCCGGCGATCACCGGCGATCATCGCCTGCATGATCTCGGGCTGAAGGGTCAGCATCCCTTCCACCTTCTGCGGGGCGATATTGTCGCCCTTGTCGTTGATGATGAGGTCCTTCTTCCGATCGGTGATCTTGAGCCGGCCCGCCTCGTCGAAAATCCCGATATCGCCGGTATGCAGCCAGCCGTCGCGCAGCACGCGCGCGGATTCGGACGGGTTGCGCCAATAGCCGTGCATGACGAGCTCGCCGCGCACCAGGATCTCGCCATCCTCCGCGATCTGCACCTCGGTATGGGGAAGGGGCGGGCCGACACTGTCGACCGTCACGCCCGCCTTCGGCCGGTTGCACGAAATCACCGGCCCGGCCTCGGTCTGGCCATAGCCCTGCAGGAACATGATCCCGAGCGACTGGAAGAACAGGCCGACCTCGGGGGTCAGCGGCGCGCCCCCGGAAACCAGCGCCTTCATCCGTCCGCCGAAGCGCTTGGCGATCTTGGGCTTGAAGACGGTATCCACCATCAGCGCCTTTGGCCGGTCGATCAGCCGCAGCCGTCCCTCCGCCCGCTTCTCCCCGATGTCGAGCGCGGCGCCCAGCAGCCGCTGCGCCATGCCGCCCTGCTTGGCGATCCCCTTGCTGATCCGCGCCCGAAGCACCTCGAACAAGCGCGGCACGACGAACATGATCGTGGGCTGGGCCTCCTCCATGTTCGCCGCCAGTTTCTCCAGGCTTTCGGCGTAATATATCTGTCCGCCCATGCCGATCGGCAGGAACTGCCCTCCGGTGTGCTCGTAGGCGTGGCTGAGCGGCAGGAACGACAGGAACACTTCCTCGCCCCAGCCCAGGTCCTCGGAAATCACATCCGCGCAGCCTGCGACATTGTGCAGGATCGCGCCATGGTGCTGCATCACGCCGCGCGGCGCACCGCCGGTGCCGGAGGTATAGATGATGCAGGCGGTGTCGGACCGGGCGAAGGTCGCCTGCGCTGCGATCAGCTCGGGCTCGGCGGGATGATCGTCGATCAGCCCCTGCCAGTGGCAGCTGCGCACGCCCAGCGGACGCGGCCGCAGGTGCTCGATCGCGATGACCGTTTCGATATGCGTCGTGCGCAGCACCGCCTTCAGCAGCACGTCTGCCAGCTTCTGTGTCGAGACGATGACAGCACGCGCACCCGAATTCTCGATGATATGGGCGTGATCGCGCTCGGTGTTGGTGGTGTAGGTCGGCACGGTGATGCAGCCAGCCGCCATGATGGCGAGGTCGCTCAGGCACCATTCCGGCCGGTTCTCGCTCACCAGCATCACCCGATCGCCCGGCTGAAGCCCCTGTGCCTTCAGCGCCGTGGCAAGGCTCGCCACCTGGCGCGCCGCTTCGCCCCAGGTGGTCGGCTGCCACTCGCCGCCCTTCTTCGCCCACAGGAAAGGCTCGTCACGCTGCTCCGCGGCGCGGGTGAAGAACATCGTGACGAGGTTCGGAAAATGTTCGAGCCTGCGCATCTCAATCCCCTCTGGTCCTCCCGCCGGCTCGCGCGTTTCGCTCGCGCAGCTGTTTCGGGAAGCTTCTTATTCTATTCGCGCACCGCATTGCCGACGCCGCGTGGATCGGCAGCGCCGACCCAGCCAGCCGGCGTCTTTTCCGCCGCATTGGCCTTCAGCCCGAGCCGCCCGACCGTCACCTTGTGGCCCATCGCCTTCAGCGCCGGCTTCATCGCGGCTAGGCTCGTGCCCTGCTCCAGCACCACGCCGTCGCGGTTGAAGAAGATGAGGCCGAGGCCCAGCGCCTCGCGCGCCGGCAGCTTCCAGTCGACATGGGCGATGATCGCCTTTGCCACCTGCATGATGATTGTCTTGCCCCCGGCCGCGCCAACGGTGAACACCGGCGCGCCGCTCGCGTCATAGACGATCGTCGGCGCCATCGACGACAGCGGGCGCTTGCCCGGCTCCACCCGGTTCGCCACCGGCGCGCCGTCCCTCTCCGGCGCCAGCGTGAAGTCCGTCAGCTCGTTGTTGAGCACAAAGCCGTTGGCGATCAGCTGGCTGCCGAACGGCCCCTCGACCGTGGAGGTCATGGTCGCGATGTCGCCCGCGCGATCGATCGCGATGAAGTGCGTGGTGCTCGGCACTTCACGCTGCTCGGCCGCGGTTCGGTGCTGAGCGCCAGGGGGCGTGCCGGCCTCATAGGTGCCGAGTGCGCGCGTTTGCGAGATAAGGCCGGATCGCTCGGCGATGTAACCGCGGTCGATCAGCCCGGCGACCGGCACGTCGACAAAGTCGGGGTCACCCAGATACTTTTCGCGATCGGCATAAGCGAGCTGCATCGCCTCGGCGATCAGGTGCCAGCTTTCCGGCGAATCCTTGCCCAGCTTCTGAAGGTCGAACCGCTCGAGCATACCCAGAATCTGCAGCACAGTGGTTGCGCCCGACGACGGCGGCCCCATGCCGCACACCTTGTACGTGCGGTATGTGCCGCAAACGGGTGCGCGCTCCTTGGCCTGATAGGCAGCAAGGTCGGCCGTGGTCATCTTGCTCGGCGCCACCGACGTGGTGGTCACTGCGCTGATGATCGCCTTGGCGTTCTCGCCCGTATAGAAAGCGTCCGGTCCTTCCTTGGCCAACCGGCGCAGCAGCTTGCCGAGCGCCGGGTTCTTCACCGTCGCGCCTTCGACCAGCGGCTTGCCGTTCTGGGAGTAAAGTGCGGCGACTTGCGGGAAGCGCCCGCCGGCCGAGCCGGTCCCCGTCGATGCGCCGCCCTCCGGCCCGGCCACCGCCGTGGTGCCGCCAGCCCACAACGGGGCAAGATTGGTGCTCGCCGCCGCCATTG
This sequence comes from Sphingomonas sp. 179-I 2A4 NHS, assembly GCF_045369135.1. Lineage (NCBI taxonomy): Bacteria > Pseudomonadati > Pseudomonadota > Alphaproteobacteria > Sphingomonadales > Sphingomonadaceae > Sphingomonas > Sphingomonas sp. 179-I 2A4 NHS. Next base: position 92,873 of record NZ_JBIQFL010000005.1, read on the forward strand.
GGCGGGTTACGCTATAGCCGTTCTCGGCAAGCCGGATGGCGGGCGCGAACAGCGTCTTCCACGGCAGCTTGCCCCACTTCTTGGTCGCCAGCGCCATCAGGCGGATGTTGCCCGGCACGCCGACTGACTTTCCACCCGGGAACGCCTGGATGTGGGGCACTGGCTTGCCATCTGGCCCCAGGAAGAGTTCCGGCGTCGCCGCCATCGGCGCCGTCTCGCGCCCGTCGATCGTCTCCAGCGGGCCGGTCGCGCTTTGATGCAGCAGGAAGCCGCCGCCACCGATGCCGCTCGACTGCGGCTCGACAACGGTCAGCGCCAGCATCATCGCCATGGCGGCATCCGCCGCGGATCCGCCGGCGCGCAGGATTTCCTGCCCGGCAGCAGTGGCACGCGGGTCAGCAGAGGTAACCATGCCCTGCGCGAGGGCCGGAAGCGGGGTGATCAGCGCAGCAAGCGCCAGCAATCTCTTCATGCGGCGGAACCCTATCGGGGGCTTGCTGAACGTCAACCTAAGCCCACTGCCTCGCTCACCGAAGCGAAACCATCGCGCCGGAGCAGCGCGGCCAGATCCTTGAGGATACGCACCGGCAGCCCGGGTCCGGCATAGACCATCGCACTGTAGATCTGCACCAGGCTCGCCCCTGCGCGGATCCGGGCATAGGCTTCCGCGCCGCTGTCGATCCCCCCGACTGCGATCAGCGGGATCGCGCCGCCGGTCGCGCTGCGGAAATCCGCCAGTCGCTGGCGCGCAAGCGGGGCGAGCGGCCGGCCGGAAAGGCCTCCGGCCTCGCCGGCATGCTGCGAGCCGAGCGGCGGGCGCGAGACGGTGGTGTTGCCGATTATCAGCGCATCCAGCCGGTGCTCGATCACCGCGCGCGCAATGTCGTCGATCGCGCTCGGTTCCAGGTCCGGCGCCACTTTCAGGAACAGCGGCCTTGTGCCGGCCGCCAGTCGCGTCGCGCTCAGCAGATCGCGCAGCGCCGCGCCATGCTGCAGGTCGCGCAGCCCCGGTGTGTTGGGGGAACTCACGTTGATGGTCACGTAATCGGCGACCTTCGACGCCGCCGCTACGCCCGCGACGTAATCGGCGACGCGATCCTTGGCGTCCTTGTTCGCGCCTACGTTCAGGCCAAGCACGCCGCGCCGCTTGGCCGGGGCCGGCAGGCGCTCGATCGCCGCAGCGAGGCCGCCATTGTTGAAGCCCATGCGGTTGATCACGGCATGCTCCGGCACCAGGCGGAACAACCGCGGCTTCGGATTGCCCGGCTGGGGCAGGGGGGTAAGCGTCCCCACCTCGACCGCGCCGAAGCCAAGCGCGTGAAGGCCGGTCACCGCTTCACCATCCTTGTCCACACCCGCCGCGAGGCCCAGCGGGTTCGCGAAGTCGATCCCCGCCACACTCGTCCGCAGGATCGGATCGTCGACTGTCCTGCCGCCCGGCGCTCCGGCGCGTCCCCAGGCGGCAAGGCCGCGGATCGTCAGCCGGTGCGCGCGCTCGGCGTCCAGGGCGAAGAGGGCGGCGCGAAGTGGAAAGCTCATGGCTGCGCGCGGTGCCCGCAAAGCGCCTGCCGAATCAAGCGCTCACCGTCGCTGGCGCATTCGTTCAGGGTCATGTCGCATCCGTACAATACGCCGCCGCCAATTCAGGTTCTAACCGATGTGCGACCCGAAGGGCCCCCGTGGTGGGGGTTCTCCACTAAGGCTCGGCCGCTTCGGCGACCGAGCCGCTTTTCTTTTCGTAATGATACAGGTACCTTCGTCCTGTTGACGTAGGGCACGTATCATGACGGATGTTGCGTTGGACTATCGGGTGCCGCCCGAAGACCTTCAGCCTTACGTCACGCTTTTCTATCATTTTTGCGCAGACGTGCCGATGTTCGAGGATGTCGAGCGCGCGGATCATGCGCAACTTCGCTTCCGGCTGTCCCCCGGGACAGCTACCTACGACTTCCCCGATGGCTCGCGGCAGGATGCGCCCGCGCTTCATGTCGTCGGTGCCACGACGGGCGCGATTCGCACGCGCGCGGAAGGGCCGCTGCTGGTCGTCGGCATGGGGCTTCAGCCCGCCGGATGGGCCGCGCTGCTCGGGCTTGACGCCTCGACGATGCTCAACCGCGCGCTCGATGGCGTCGCGGCTTTCGGGCCGGCGATCGTAGAAGCCGCTGACCAGATGCGCGCCGCGGCGGACGTCGATGCGCGCGTCGCCATCGCCGCGTCGTTCGTGCGCCAGTCCATCACCGCCGCAGGCTCGCGCTGGCTCGCCTTCGCGCGTCAGGTCGATGCGTGGCTCGCCGGCAGCCCATCGCCCGATCTCGATGAGCTGGTCGCCGCGACCGGCCTGTCGCGCCGGCAAGTGGAAAGACGCTGCAATGCGCTCTACGGCGCGCCGCCCAAGGTGCTCGCCCGCAAGTACCGCGCGCTCCGTGCCGCCTCCGCGCTCAACAGCGGCAGCGCGACACTCGATGAGCTCCTCGCCGACGGCTTCTACGATCAGCCCCACCTTATCCGCGAGGTGAAGCGCTTCACCGGCATGACGCCGCGGCAGATGCGCGACCAGCCGGGGCTGCTCGCCCAGCTGACGATCAGCCAGCGCAACGCGCTGCATGGCCAGGTCCATCCGATCATCTCGGACACCTGAACTGCGCGCATCAAGGCGGTTGATTTCCGCCGCGCGCACGCCCATTTGGCAATCAGAACGAATTAGTCCGATTTGAGAACCGCTCGCAATATGCGTCTGTCCAGCCTTGCCGATTATGCCGTCGTCATGATGACGGCTGCGGCGCGCCATTGCGGCGGGCTGGCGCGCGTCAATGCGACCAGCCTTGCGCAGGAGACGGGCGTGCCGCTGCCGACCGCGCAGAAGCTGGTGAGCCGGCTGTCCTCCGCCGGACTGATCGAAAGCACGCGCGGCACGGGGGGCGGCTTCCGCCTGTCGAGGCCCCCGGCGACGATCACGCTGGCGGATATCATCGAGGCGGTGGAGGGGCCGATCGCGCTCACCACCTGCGTTGATACGGCGCAGCATGATTGCGTGCTCGACGGCAGTTGCCGCGTGAAGCCGCATTGGGCGGTTGTGAACAATGCGGTGCGCGGCGCGCTTGCCGGCATCACGCTCACCCAACTCGCCGCCACCACGCCGCTCGTCCCCGCCGAGGGACGCGCCATGACCGAAATGAAAGTGGACGCCTGACATGGCCACCAAGAACGCCGAGGCGCTCGCCGCGGTATCCAAGAAGTACGAATGGGGCTTCGCCACCGAGGTGGAGCAGGACTTCGCGCCCAAGGGGCTGAACGAAGACACCGTTCGCTATATCTCCGCCAAGAAGGGCGAGCCCGAGTGGATGCTCCACTGGCGGCTGAAGGCGTTCCGCAAATGGCTGACGATGGAATCGCCGGATTGGGCAAAGCTCAACATCCCGCCGATCGACTATCAGGACGCCTATTATTACGCGGAGCCCAAGCAGAAGAAGACGATCGCGTCTTTGGACGAGCTCGATCCGGAAATCCGCCGTACCTATGAAAAGCTGGGCATCCCGATCGCCGAGCAGGAAGTGCTCGCCGGCGTCGAGGGCGCGCGCAAGGTCGCGGTCGACGCGGTGTTTGACAGCGTCTCCGTCGCGACGACGTTCCGCGAGGAGCTGAAGGCGGCGGGCGTCATCTTCCTGTCGATCTCGGAAGCGATCCGCGAGTATCCGGAGCTGGTGAAGAAGTGGCTGGGCAAGGTCGTGCCGCAGCACGACAATTACTTCGCGACGCTGAACAGCGCGGTCTTTTCCGACGGGACGTTCGTGTACATTCCGGAGGGCGTGCGCTGCCCGATGGAGCTCAGCACCTATTTCCGCATCAATGCCGAGAATACCGGCCAGTTCGAGCGCACGCTGATCGTCGCCGACAAGGGTGCCTACGTGTCGTACCTCGAGGGCTGCACGGCCCCAATGCGCGACGAGAACCAGCTTCACGCCGCGGTGGTCGAACTGGTCGCGCTGGACGATGCCGAAATCAAATATTCGACGGTGCAGAACTGGTATCCGGGCGACGAGAACGGGCTGGGCGGCATCTACAATTTCGTCACCAAGCGCGCGCTGTGCCAGGGCAAGAACAGCAAGGTAAGCTGGACCCAGGTCGAGACCGGAAGCGCGGTCACCTGGAAGTATCCGAGCTGCGTGCTGCTGGGCGATGGCAGCGTCGGCGAGTTCTACTCGGTCGCGGTGACCAACAATCGCCAGCAGGCGGACACCGGCACCAAGATGATCCACCTCGGCAAGAACACCCGGTCGACCATCGTGTCGAAGGGGATCAGCGCGGGGCGTTCGGACAACACCTATCGCGGGCTGGTGCGCGTCGCGCCGACCGCTGAGGGCGTGCGCAACTTCACCCAGTGCGACAGCCTGCTGCTGGGCGACCAGTGCGGCGCGCACACCGTGCCTTATATCGAGGTGCGCAACCCTAGCGCGCAGATCGAGCATGAGGCGACGACGTCGAAGATCAGCGAGGACCAGCTGTTCTATGCGATGAGCCGCGGCCTCGATCAGGAAGCCGCCGTGGCGCTGATTGTCAACGGCTTCGCCCGTGAGGTGCTGCAGCAGTTGCCGATGGAATTCGCCGTCGAGGCGCAGAAGCTGCTCGGCATCAGCCTTGAGGGCTCCGTCGGATGATCGGCGCTTCCGTCACTCACCTTTTCGGGTCGGCCGCTCCGACCGCAACTTGCTCTGTTCGGAATGACCATGCTCAAGATTGAAAACCTCCACGCCGAGATTGACGGCAAGCCGATCCTCAAGGGCCTCAACCTCTCCGTGAATGCGGGTGAGATCCACGCGATCATGGGGCCAAATGGTGCCGGTAAGTCGACGCTCGGCTATGTTCTGGGCGGTCGCCCCGGCTATGAAGTGACCGAGGGCAGCGTGACCTTTGACGGGATCGACCTGCTCGAGCTGGAACCGCATGAGCGTGCCGCTGCCGGCGTGTTCCTCGGCTTCCAGTACCCGGTCGAGATTCCGGGCGTGTCGAACGTCCAGTTCCTGCGCGAGAGCCTGAACGCGCAGCGCGCGGGCCGTGGTGAGAAGCCGCTGTCGGGCGGCGAGTTCCTGAAGCTGGCGCGGGCGCAGGCCGATGCGCTCGGCCTCGATCAGGACATGCTGAAGCGCCCGGTCAACGTCGGTTTTTCCGGCGGCGAGAAGAAGCGCAACGAGATGGTGCAGATGGGGATCATCGATCCCAAGTTCGCGATCCTCGACGAGACCGACAGCGGCCTCGACATCGACGCGCTGCGCATCGTGGGCGACGGCATCAACCGCATCATGCGCAAGCCCGAAAAGGCCGTGCTGCTGATCACCCACTACCAGCGCCTGCTGGATTACGTGAAGCCGGACTTCGTTCATGTCCTGGCCGATGGCCGCATCACCCGGTCGGGCGGCGCGGAGCTCGCGCATCAGCTCGAGCGTGAGGGCTATGCGGAGGTCGCGGCGTGAGCGACGCCGTGCTTGATCTTCCCTCGGCCCGAGAGGAGGCCTGGCGCTGGGCCGATCTCGGCGGGCTGGCGGCGGCAGCGGCGCTCGCGCCGATCGCGGCGCCTGAGGCCGATTTCCTCGACCTGCCGGGTGCGAAGCTGCTGTTCATCGACGGCGTGCTTGATGAAGCCCGCAGCGACCTTCACCGGGTGACGATCGGCGCGCTTGGTGCGGACGATCACCCGCTCGGCCGCCGCGCCGGCGGCACCGGTTGGTCGCTCCAGCTCGATGCGCAGGCGGCTGCCGATCCGGTGCAGATCGTCCATGTCGCCACCGGGCAGCAGAACCACGTGCCGGCCGAGATCATCCTGGCCGACGATGCCGCGGCCGAGGTGGTGGAGACGTTCGTTGGTGCGGGGTGGCAGAACCGCTTTACCCGCACGCGGCTGGGCAAGGGCGCGCGGCTGATGCGCTCGGTGCGGCTGCTCCAGCCCGCCGGGTTCGTGTCCTTGCGCGAGGCGGCGGAGATCGGGGAGGCGGCGAGCCTCGTCTCTGTGTTCCTGGGTGCCGGTGGGCAGGGGAGCCGGATCGACGCGCAGCTGACCATGGCGGGCGACGGCGCCTTTGCTGAATATGGCGGCGCGCTGCTGACGTCGGCTGACCAGAAGCAGGAATGTGCGGTGCGCGTGAACCATGCGCATCCCAATGGTTCCTCGCGGCAGGTGTGGCGCGCGGTCGCGGCGGATCGCTCGCAGGTCAGCCTGGCAGCGGCGGTCGAGGTGGCGCGCCATGCGCAGAAGACCGACGGCGAGCAGAGCCTGCGCGGCTTGCTGCTCGATCGCACCGCGACGGTAAACCTGAAGCCCGAGCTGGAGATCTTTGCCGATGACGTGAAGTGCGCGCATGGCGCGACGGTTGGCGAGCTCGACCAGCGCGCGATGTTCTACATGCAGAGCCGCGGCATCCCGCGGGCGCGTGCCGAGGCAATCCTGACGCGGGCGTTCGTCGCCGACGCGCTGGAGCGGATCGGCGACGAGACGGTGCGCGCGGCGTTCGAGGCGGACGCCGATGCCTGGCTCGAGGCGGCGCTGGATTGATGGACCAATCGCTCACCCCGTTCGTCCCGAGCGCGGTCGAGGGGGCGGCCGCGGGCGCATCGCTGGCCGCACGTTCCACGACGATGCTGGGAAGGAACGCGGTGGGTGCCGGTCTCGTCCCGGGCCTGTCCTACGCGCGCTTCATCTGTCAGCGTCCCCCTATGTTCGTCGCATCCCCAATGTTGAGAAAAACGCGCCAGCGCCTCAACTTCCTCAACATTCGCGAGGTCGCATGACCGTTCTCGCCACTGCCCGCCCACTCGATGTGCTTGCCGATTTTCCGGCGATTCCCGCGGGTTGGGCCTATCTCGATACCGCCGCGACGGCGCAGAAGCCGCGCCCCGTGATCGACGCGATCACGCGCGGCTATGACACCACCTATGCCACCGTCCATCGCGGCGTGTACCAGCGGTCGGCGGACATGACGCTGGCCTATGAGGCCGCGCGTCGCCGCGTCGCCGGCTTCATCGGCGGGGACGAAGGCGAGATCGTCTTCGTTCGCGGCGCCACGGAGGGGATCAACCTCGTCGCGCAATGCTGGGCGGAGACCCAGCTGAAGTCGGGCGACCGGATCCTCCTGTCGGCACTGGAGCATCATTCGAACATCGTCCCGTGGCAGATGGTCGCCGAGCGTGTCGGCGCCGCGATCGACGTCGTGCCGCTGACCGCCGATCATCGCATCGATCTCGATGCCATGGCCGCGATGCTGACGCCGGCGCACAAGCTGGTCGCGCTGGCTCATGTGTCGAACGTGTTGGGATCGGTGCTGGACGCGAAACGCGCGGCCGCGCTTGCGCACGGCGTCGGTGCGAAAATCCTGATCGATGGCTGCCAGGCCGTGCCGCGCATGCCGGTCGACGTCGTCGATCTCGATTGCGACTTCTACGTCTTTTCCGCGCACAAGCTGTACGGCCCGACAGGCCTTGGCGTGCTGTGGGGCCGGGCGGAACTGCTCGATGCGATGCCCCCCTATCAGGGGGGCGGATCGATGATCGACCGCGTGACCTTCGCGAAGACGACCTACGCCCCGGCCCCGACGCGCTTCGAGGCGGGAACGCCGCATATCGTCGGCGCGCTCGGCCTCCGTGCAGCGATCGATTATGTCGAGGGCATCGGTCTCGACCGCATCCATGCACATGAGACAGCGCTGGTCCGCCAGGCGCGCGAGGCACTGTCCGCGATCAACTCCGTGCGCCTGTTTGGGCCGGAGGACAGCGCCGGGATCGTCTCCTTCTCCATCGAGGGGGTGCATCCGCACGACATCGGCACCATCTTGGACGAGGCGAAGGTCGCGATCCGCGCCGGCCATCATTGCGCGCAGCCGCTGATGGAGACGCTGGGCGTCGAGGCGACCGCTCGCGCGAGCTTCGGCGTCTATAACGGGCCGGCCGATGTCGAGGCGTTGGCAAAAGGTATTGAACGAGTGACGAGGATCTTCGGATGAGCAGCGAACCGATCCGGGTTGAGGAAGTCGAGGCGGAAACCAAGCCGCCCCGCGCCCGCGTGGAGGATGCGGTGGAAACGCCCGCCGAGAGCGTCACTGAGACCTTCGCTCGCAAGCGCGACTACCTCGAAGGCTTTCTGGCGCAGAAGCCGGGAGGTGAGCGGGCGCATGAGCCGGGCGGCGCGCTCTACGAGGCGGTGATCGATGCGCTGAAGGAGATCTACGATCCCGAAATCCCGGTGAACATCTACGAACTGGGCCTCATCTATAATGTCGAAGTGACGGACGACGGTCACGCCGTGGTCACCATGACGCTGACGACGCCGCACTGCCCGGTCGCCGAATCCATGCCGGCTGAGGTTGAGCTTCGCGTCGGATCGGTGCCGGGGATCGCGATCGTCGATGTGAACCTCGTGTGGGATCCGCCGTGGGATCCGGCCAAGATGTCCGACGAGGCTCGGCTCGAACTGGGGATGTTGTGATGGCGACGACTGTTCGTGAGCGGCCCGCGGCGCTGATCCTCACCGACACGGCCAAGGCCCGCATCGCCGCGCTGATGGCGACGGCGCCGGAGGGCGCCATCGGGGTGAAGCTCTCGACGCCGCGGCGCGGCTGTTCGGGCCTCGCCTACTCCGTCGACTATGTGACGGAGGCCAAGCCGTTCGACGAGAAGATCGAGACGGAGGGCGGTACGCTCTTCGTCGATGGCGGCTCGATCCTGTACCTCATCGGATCGACGATGGATTGGGTGGAGGACGATTTCACCGCCGGTTTCGTCTTCAACAATCCGAATGCGAAGGGCGCCTGCGGCTGCGGTGAGAGCTTCACCGTCTGATCACGGTACCAAACGGTCGGTTGCGGTGCAGCACGAGGCGTGACTCTCCGGGATCACGCGTTAAGCTCGCCGGCCATGACAGGATCTGCTCCCGCCGCCCTCGCCGCTGATCGCTCACCCCTCGCGGCACGGATCGTCGACACGCTGATCCACCGTATCGGCAAGGACGAAAGCGCGGCGCGCAAGCACGATTGGCTCGAAGCCACGATCCTCACGCTGCGTGACGAGATCATCGACAAGTGGATGGCCTCTACCCGCGCGGCGCATGCTGCGGGCGCGAAGCGGGTTTACTACCTCAGCCTCGAGTTTCTCATTGGCCGCTTGCTGCGCGACGCCCTGCAGAATCTCGGCCGCAATGCCGAGGTGGGAAAAGCGCTCGCCGCGCTTGGCGTCGATCTGGACGAAATCGAGGAGATCGAGGCGGACGCTGCCCTTGGCAACGGCGGCCTTGGCCGGCTCGCCGCCTGCTTCATGGAGAGCCTGGCGACGCTGGATCTGCCCGCCTACGGCTATGGCATCCGCTATGTGAACGGTATGTTCCGCCAGCGCATCGACGATGGCTGGCAGGTGGAGCTTCCCGAAAACTGGCTTGCCCATGGCAATCCATGGGAATTCGAACGCCGCGAAAGCGCCTATTTCATCGGATTCGGCGGCGAGGTGACCGGCACCGACAGCGGCGTCACCCGCTGGAATCCCGCGGAAGGCGTCCAGGCCGTTGCCTATGACACCCCCGTCGTCGGCTGGCGCGGCAAGCGGGTGAATACCCTCCGCCTCTGGAGCGCCCGTGCGCTGGACCCGATCCGGCTCGACGCGTTCAACGCCGGTGACCACATCGGTGCGCTCGCGGGCCAGGCACGCGCCGAAAGCCTGGTACGGGTGCTTTATCCCGCGGACTCGAACCCGTCCGGCCAGGAGCTTCGGCTGCGGCAGGAGTATTTCTTCTCCTCCGCCTCGATCCAGGACATCGTGCGCCGTCACGTCCAATATTTCGGCGACATCAAAAGCCTGCCGGACAAGGCGGCGATCCAGCTCAACGACACGCACCCGGCGGTGGCCGTCGCCGAGTTGATGCGGCTGCTGATCGATTTTCACCACCTCTCGTTCGACGAGGCGTGGGATCTTTCGCAGCGCACCTTTGGCTATACCAACCACACGTTGCTGCCGGAGGCGCTGGAAAGCTGGCCGCTCCCCTTGTTCGAGCGGCTGCTGCCGCGGCACATGCAGATCGTCTACGCGGTCAACGCCAAGGTGCTGCGTGATGCGCGCCATCGCGCGGGCTTGGGCGACGAGGCGATCAGCGCCATCAGCCTGATCGACGAGGCGGGCGAGCGGCGCGTGAGAATGGCGAACCTCGCCTTCATGGGCAGCCACAGCGTCAACGGCGTGGCTGCGCTTCACACCACGCTGATGAAGCAGACGGTGTTTGCCGATTTGCACCGCTTGTATCCGGATCGGATCAACAACAAGACCAACGGCATCACCCCGCGGCGCTGGCTGATGGAGTGCAATCCCGGGCTTACGGCGCTGGTCCGCGATGCGATCGGCCCCGGCTTCTGCGATGATGCGGCTGAGCTCAAGGCGCTGGAATCTTTTGCGGAAGATGCATCGTTCCGGGAGCGTTTCGCCGAGGTCAAGCGTTCGAACAAGGTGGCACTGGCGGACTACATCAGGGGGAATATCGGGCTGCGGTTAGATCCCGATGCGTTGTTCGACGTGCAGATCAAGCGGATCCACGAATACAAGCGCCAACTGCTCAACATCATCGAGACGGTGGCGCTATACGATCAGATCCGCAGTCATCCGGAACGGGACTGGACGCCGCGGGTGAAGATCTTCGCTGGCAAGGCCGCGTCGAGCTATCACAATGCAAAACTCATCATCAAACTCGCCAATGATGTGGCGCGGCGGATCAATAACGATCCTTCTGTCGGCGGCCTGCTGAGGGTCGCTTTCCTTCCCAATTACAATGTCAGTCTCGCCGAGCGGATCATTCCGGCCGCTGATCTATCGGAACAGATCTCCACCGCCGGTCTCGAAGCGTCCGGCACCGGCAACATGAAGCTCGCGTTGAACGGCGCACTGACGATCGGAACCCTTGATGGTGCCAACGTCGAGATCAAGGATCATGTGGGTGACGACAACATCATCATCTTCGGCCTCACCGCGGATGAAGTCGCGGCCAGGCGGGTCGACGGCTATCGCCCGCGCGAGGTGATCGAAGCGAGCGCGGAGCTGAAGCAGGCGGTAAACGCGATCGCGTCGGGCGTCTTCTCGCCCGACGATCCGGATCGCTTCAAGGGGCTGATGGACGGGCTCTATGATCATGATTGGTTCATGGTCGCCGCTGATTTTGACAGTTATGCCGCCGCCCAGCGCCAGGTGGATGCGCGGTGGTGCGATCAGGCCGGCTGGCGCGCCGCGGCGATCCGCAACGTCGCGAACATGGGCTGGTTCTCGTCCGACCGCACGATCGCCGATTATGCGCGCAACATCTGGGGCGTGATGTGAAGCCGCCGCAGGGCGCGATCTCTGCCCTGCTGGAGGGCCGTCATGATGATCCGTTCTCGCTGCTCGGCCCGCACGCCGGGCCGGAGGGCACGTTCATTCGCGCACTCGTGCCGGGGGCGGAAGCGCTGGAGGTGCACAGCCTCGCCGGCGACACCTTGGGGTTGCTCGCCCTCATCGACGAACGGGGATTGTTCGAAGGCGAAGTGAGCGGCGATCCGCAGCCGGTGCGATACCGCGCCAGCCGTGGCGACGTGGAGTGGTGGATCACCGATCCGTACAGCTTCGGCCCGGTGCTCGGCCCGGTCGATGATCTGCTGATGGCGCAGGGCAATCACTTCCGCCTGCACGACAAACTCGGCGCGCACCTGATCCGGCACGAGGGCGCCGACGGGGTACACTTCGCGGTGTGGGCGCCGAACGCCCGCCGCGTCTCGGTCGTCGGCGATTTCAACGATTGGGACGGCCGCCGCCACATCATGCGCCGGCGCGGTGACGTGGGGGTGTGGGAGATCTTCATTCCCGACATTGGTGCCGGTCGCTGCTACAAATACGAGATCATCGGGCCTGAGGGCGATCTGCAGCCGCTGAAGGCCGATCCGTTCGCCTTCGCCAGTGAGCTGCGGCCCAGCACCGCGTCGATTACCACTGGCGCGCCGACCCACGTTTGGGGCGATCAGGATCACCAGGAGCATTGGAAACGGACCGACCCGCGCCGGGTGCCGATCAGCATCTATGAGGTGCATGCGGGATCCTGGGACCGGGACGAGAACGGCTGGTTCCTGACCTGGGATGCCCTCGCCGAACGGCTGATCCCTTATGTGGTGGAACTGGGCTTCACCCATATCGAGTTCCTGCCGATCTCCGAGCACCCGTACGATCCGTCGTGGGGCTACCAGACGACCGGCCTCTACGCCCCGTCCGCGCGCTTCGGCGACGTGGAGGGCTTCGCCCGCTTCGTCGACGGTGCGCATCGTGCCGGCATCGGCGTGCTGCTCGATTGGGTGCCGGCGCACTTCCCGACGGATGCGCATGGCCTCGCCCGCTTCGACGGCACCGCGCTCTACGAGCATGAGGATCCGCGGCTCGGCTACCACCCGGACTGGAACACCGCGATCTACAATTTCGGGCGACGGGAGGTAAGCGCCTTCCTCGTCAACAATGCGCTCTTCTGGGCGGAGCGTTACCATATCGACGGGCTGCGCGTGGATGCGGTCGCCTCGATGCTGTACCGCGATTACAGCCGCAAGCCGGGCGAATGGATCCCTAATGCCGAAGGCGGCCGGGAGAATTGGGAAGCAGCCTCCTTCCTCCAGTCGATGAACAAGGCGGTCTACGGCGAGCACCCGGGCATCTTCACCGTCGCTGAGGAATCGACGGCGTGGCCGGGGGTTACCCATCCCGCCTATGACGGAGGTCTCGGCTTCGGCTTCAAGTGGAACATGGGCTTCATGCACGACACGCTGAAGTACATGTCACGCGAGCCGATCCATCGTCGCCATCACCACAAGGATATCACCTTCGGGCTGATGTATGCATTCAGCGAGAATTACGTGCTGCCGCTCAGCCATGACGAGGTTGTCCACGGCAAGGGATCGCTCCTCACCAAGATGTGTGGTGACGATTGGCAGCAGTTCGCCAACCTGCGCGCATATTACGCGATGATGTGGGGCTATCCGGGCAAGAAGCTGCTGTTCATGGGGCAGGAGTTTGCCCAGCGGCGCGAATGGAGCGAGGAACGCGCACTCGACTGGCATCTGCGGCACGCCACCGCACATGAGGGCGTGCGCAAGCTCGTGCGCGATCTCAACAATCTTTACCGCGCACGACCTGCACTCCACGCCCGCGATTGCGAGCCCGAAGGTTTCGAGTGGCTCGTCGCTGATGACGCTGATAACTCGGTCTTCGTCTGGCTGCGCAAGGCGCCGGGCGCTGCGCCGGTAGCCGTCATCTGCAACATGACGCCGGTAGCGCGCGCGCCCTATCGCATCCCGCTGCCGCATGACGGTCGCTGGCGCGAGATCCTGAATTCCGACGCGCATGATTACTGGGGCTCGGGCCTCGGCAATCTCGGCGGGGTGGTGGCGAGCGGCGGCGAGGCCATGGTCACGCTGCCACCGCTCGCGACGATCATGCTAGAATTTGATCAATAACATCGAAGAATAAGGGCGAGAGGATGGATCATCGTAAGGGACAGCCACTCGCACGTGACGCGATGGCGTATGTTCTTGCCGGAGGCCGCGGGAGCCGGTTGGCGGAGTTGACGGATACCCGCGCCAAGCCGGCGGTCTACTTCGGCGGCAAGAGCCGCATCATCGATTTCGCCCTGTCGAATGCGCTGAATTCCGGCATCCGGCGTATTGGTGTCGCTACCCAGTACAAGGCGCATTCCCTGATCCGGCACCTGCAGCGCGGATGGAACTTTCTTCGCCCGGAACGCAACGAAAGCTTCGACGTGCTGCCCGCATCGCAGCGCATCAGCGAGTTTCAATGGTACGAAGGCACCGCAGACGCGGTGTATCAGAACATCGACATCATCGAGAGTTATGGCCCCGAGTTCATGGTCATCCTGGCGGGCGACCATATCTACAAGATGGATTACGAGCTGATGCTCCAGCAGCATTGCGACAGCGGTGCTGATGTTACGGTCGCATGCCTCGAAGTGCCGCGGATGGAGGCGGTCGGTTTTGGCGTCATGCATGTCGATGAAACCGGGCGGATCATCGATTTCGTTGAAAAGCCGGCCGATCCGCCGGCGATGCCGGGCAAGCCCGACGTCGCACTCGCCTCGATGGGTGTCTATGTCTTCAACACCTCGCTGCTGATCGACCAGTTGCAGCGCGATGCCGAGACCCCCGGCTCGAACCGCGATTTCGGCAGGGACATCATCCCCTGGCTGGTGAAGAACGGCAAGGCCGTCGCGCACGAGTTCAGCACATCCTGCGTGCGCTCTTCCAACGAGGCGTCGTCCTATTGGCGCGATGTCGGCACGGTGGATGCTTACTGGGAAGCGAACATCGATCTTACCGATGTGGTCCCCGCGCTCGATCTCTACGATCGCTCCTGGCCGATCTCGACCTATTCCGAACTCACACCCCCGGCGAAGTTCGTCCACGATATCGAGGGCAGGCGCGGATCTGCCGTCGCGAGCCTCGTGTCGGGCGATTGCATTGTCTCTGGCTCATCGGTGTTCAAGTCGCTGCTCTTCACCGGGGTCCGCACGCACAGCTATGCGATGCTCGATGAAGCGGTGGTCCTGCCTTACGTAAAGATCGGCCGCGGCGCGCGGTTGCGGAAGGTGGTGATCGATCGCGGGGTCGAGATCCCCGATGGACTCGTGGTCGGCGATGATCCGGTGCTGGACGGCAAGCGCTTCCGCCGCACGGAGAATGGTGTGTGCCTGATCACGAAGCCGATGATTGATCGCCTGTTATGATCTCTCGCCTTCTTCGGCCCAGCTCGTGAAGGTCCTCTCTGTTGCGTCCGAGGCGTATCCGCTCGTCAAGACCGGCGGGCTGGCCGATGTGGTCGGCGCTCTGCCGGCTGCGCTGGCGCCGCACGGCGTTCACACGACTACCTTCATCCCAGGTTATCCGCCGACGCTGAAGGCCGTCGGCGGCCGCGCAATCCACAAATGGCGTGATCTGTTCGGCGGAGAGGCGAGGCTGCTTCGCGGCCAGCTTGGCGAGCACCCGCTGGTCGTGCTTGATGCGCCGCATCTCTTCGTTCGCGAGGGCGGTCCGTATGGGGACGCCAGCGGCGCCGATTGGCCCGACAACTGGCGCCGCTTCGCCGCCTTTGCGCGTGCGGCGGCGGAAATCGCGCGGGGCGGGGTCAAGGGCCTGTCGTTCGACATTCTTCACGCGCATGATTGGCAAGCCGCGCTCGCGCCGACGTATCTGCGCTACGCCGATACGCGTGTGCGCACGGTGATGACGGTCCACAACATCGCCTTTCAAGGCCGGTTCGACGCCGCGATCTTCCCGGAGCTGGGGCTCCCCGCTGCTGCCTGGGCGATCGACGGCGTGGAATATTATGGCGGCGTCGGCTTCCTGAAGGCGGGGCTCGAAGCCGCCGATGTGATCACCACGGTCAGCCCCACCTATGCGCGCGAGATTCTGGAACCCGAGTTCGGCATGGGACTGGAGGGTCTGATGCGCGCGCGGGAAGACAAGATCCGCGGCATCGTCAACGGTATCGATCCTGCAGTCTGGACCCCCGCGCGCGACGGCGCGCTGCCGGCCTCTTACACGAGCCGTAATCTCGCCCGCCGCGCCACGAACAAGCGCGCCGTAGAGCGTATGTTCGGTTTGCAATCGGGCGACGGGCCGATCTTCACCGTCGTCAGCCGGCTGACGTGGCAGAAGGGGATGGACGTCCTTGCCGAATGCCTCGATGAGCTCGTCGCGATGGGCGGCCGGCTGGCGCTGCTCGGCTCCGGCGATGGGTCCCTCGAACGCGCCTTTCTCGAGGCCGCGGAGCGGCACAGCGGCGCAATCGGCGTTCGCATCGGCTACGACGAGCCACTATCGCACCTGCTGCAGGGCGGCGCCGACGCCATCCTGATCCCGTCGCGCTTCGAACCCTGCGGTCTGACCCAGCTCTACGGTCTTGCCTATGGCTGCGTGCCGATCGTCGCACGAACCGGCGGGCTCGCGGATACGATCATCGACGCGAACACGGCGGCGCTTGGGGCGGGCGTCGCCACCGGCATCCAGTTCGATCCCGTGGACCGAGCATCGCTTCTCTTCGCGATCCGCCGGGCGATTGATCTTTATGCCCAGCCCGAGACTTGGCAATCGCTTCAGCGGCAGGGCATGAAGGCCCGGTTTTCTTGGGAAGCCAGCGGGGCCGCCTATGCCGCGCTATATCGGGAACTGAGCAGTCTATGATCCACGCGGTCGCAACCAGGCCATTTGCGGACCAGAAGCCCGGTACCTCGGGGCTGCGCAAGAAGGTGAAGATCTTCCAGCAACCGCATTACGCGGAAAACTTCATTCAGTCCGTGTTTGACGTTGTGCCCGAAAAGGAAGGCGCGACGCTGGTGATCGGCGGTGACGGCCGCTTCCTCAATCGCGAGGTGATCGGCAAGGCGATCCGCATGGCGGCGGCGGCGGGCTTCGGCCGCGTAATCGTCGGCCAGGGCGGGATCCTCTCCACGCCGGCCGCGTCGAACCTGATCCGCGAACGCGGTGCGATCGGCGGCCTAGTCCTTTCCGCCAGTCACAACCCCGGTGGGCCAGACGAGGATTTCGGGATCAAGTACAATGTCGCCAACGGCGGACCCGCGCCCGAAAAGGTGACCGCGGCAATCTATGCCCGCACCACGGAGATCGATCATTTCGCGATTTTCGAGGCGCCGGACGTCGATATCGACACGCTCGGTGAAACCCAGCTGGCGGACACGATCGTCGAGGTCGTCGATCCCGTCGCCTCCTATGCAGCATTGATGGAACGGCTGTTCGACTTCGGCGCAATCCGCTCTTCCGGCCTCTCCGTGGCGTTCGACGCGATGAGCGCGGTGACGGGGCCTTACGCAACTGAAGTACTGGAGCGCCGCCTCGGCTTTGCGCCGGGCACGGTGCGAAATGGCACGCCGCTGGAGGATTTTGGCGGTCATCATCCGGATCCGAACCTCGTTCATGCGCGCGAACTCTACGACTTAATGATGTCGCCCGGCGCCCCCGACTTTGGCGCCGCCTCGGACGGGGACGGGGATCGCAACCTCATTATAGGCCGCGGCATCTTCATCACCCCGTCTGACAGCTTGGCGATGCTTGCCGCCAATGCGCATCTCGCCCCCGGCTATGCCGAAGGGCTGAAGGGGATTGCGCGGTCGATGCCGACCAGCGCGGCCGCGGATCGCGTCGCCGCCGCGCTCGGCATCCCGTGCTATGAGACGCCGACGGGATGGAAGTTCTTCGGCAATCTGCTCGATGCGGGCCGCGTGACCATCTGCGGGGAAGAAAGCGCCGGCACCGGATCCGATCACGTGCGCGAGAAGGACGGGCTCTGGGCCGTCCTGCTGTGGCTCAACATCCTCGCCGCCACGGGCAAGTCGGTGAAGCAGATCGCCACCGAACATTGGGCACGCTTCGGGCGCAACTATTACGCTCGACACGATTACGAAGGCGTCGAGAGCAACGCTGCCGACGCGCTGATGGGCGGGTTGCGCGATCGGCTCGCCCAGCTTCCCGGGCAGGCGTTCGGCACGCTGACGGTGGAGGCGGCCGACGATTTTGCCTATGAAGATCCGACCGATGGTTCGATCAGCAGCCAGCAGGGCGTGCGCGTGCTGTTCCAGGGCGGCAGCCGCGTTGTATTCCGCCTGTCCGGTACGGGGACCAGCGGCGCAACGCTGCGCGTGTATCTCGAACGTTACGAGCCTGCCGACGGCCGCCTTGACGCGGATACGACCGAGATGCTCGCCGAGATCGCGGCTGCTGCCGATCAGATCGCCCAAATCCGCAAGCTGACGGGGCGAACCGCGCCTGACGTCGTCACCTGATCGACAGCCGATCAGCGGACGAGCGCGCATGACGCCGCCTGTCGAAATGACGTTTCAGGTACGCAGCCCCGGTGCGACTAGCGTGCTCCTGTGTCTCTTCGACGATCAGCAGCACGAAACCCGTTTGCCGATGGCCCGGGACGGCAGCAACTGGGTCATCACGGTCGCGTTGCCGCCCGGGCAGCGCTACGGCCTCCGCGCCGACGGACCACCGCCGTTCGACATCGCGAAGTTGCTTGTCGATCCCAACGCCACCCAGCTTGACCGCCCGTTTGTCTCTGATCCCCGGCTGGCGGTGCCCGGCGAGGACACTGCCGATCTCGTTCCCAAGGCGCTGGTAACACGGCCGCTGCCGCCGCTCGCATTCTCGCCGCCGGTATTCCGCGCCGGTGGGCTTATCTACGAGGTCAACGTGCGCGGGTTCACCATGCGCCATCCGGAAGTGCCGCTGGAACTGCGCGGCACGGTTGCGGCGCTCGCACACCCTTCCGTCCTGGCGCACCTCACCAAGATCGGCGTTGATGCGGTGGAGCTGATGCCGGTCGTCGCGTGGCTGGACGAGCGTCACCTGCCGCCGCTCGGGCTCTCCAATGCCTGGGGCTACAATCCCGTGGTGCCGATGGCGCTTGATCCGCGCCTGTGCCCCGGTGGCATGGCGGAGCTGCGTCGGACCGTCGATACGCTGCGCACCCATGGCATCGGCACGATCCTTGATCTCGTGCTTAACCACACCGCCGAGAGCGATGCCGACGGCCCAACGCTGTCGTTCCGAGGGCTCGATGATGGCGTCTACGCGCGCGCGCCGGACGGCGCGCTGATCAATGACGCCGGGACCGGCAATACCCTGGATTACGGGAACCCGGCGGTTCGCGATCTGGCGCTTACGACCTTGCGACACTTCGTTGAGGGGACAGGTGTCGACGGCTTCCGCTTCGATCTCGCGCCGATCCTGGCCCGGGCGCCTGGCTTCGACCGCGAGGCACCGATCTTCGCCGCAATCGCCGACGATCCCGTGCTCAAGGACCGGATCATGATCGCGGAGCCGTGGGATACAGGGCCGGGCGGATACCAGCTGGGGCATTTTCCGCCGACCTGGCTGGAGTGGAACGATCGCTTTCGCGACGACGTGCGCCGATTCTGGCGCGGGGACGGCAGCGCCGGAGCGCTGGCGACCAGGCTCGCCGGGTCGACCGACGTGTTCGGTCAGGAGCGGACCCGTTCGGTGAACTTCGTCGCCGCCCACGACGGCTTCACGCTCGCCGATAGCGTCTCCTTCGCTGACCGGCGGAACCACGCGAACGGTGAGGAGAACCGCGACGGCCATGCACATGAGGTAAGCTGGAGCGCGAAGGCACTGGGGCGGGACGGGCGGGGGGATGTTCGTGCGATGCTCGCCAGTCTCTTCGCCTCGCGCGGCACGATCATGCTCACCGCCGGCGACGAATTCGGCCGCTCACAGCGTGGCAACAACAATGCCTATGCGCAGGACAATGAGCTCTCCTGGCTCGACTGGAGCGGGCGGGATGAGGAACTGGAGGCCTTTGTCGCAGCGCTATCCCAGTGGCGGCGCCCGCACGCCGAAATCGCCGACCCGGTAGTGCGCCACGATCTCGAATGGCTAGCTCTCGACGGTAGCAAGTTGCGCGATGGCGACTGGCAGCACGCGGACGGCTTCACGATGATCGTGCCCGGCGGTGCGAGCGTCCGTGTCGATCGTGGCGCACGCACCGTCACCCTCTCGCCGCCGCCCGGCGCCTGAAGGCGCAGAGCGGCGGGGTGCCGGGTCAGCGCTGCGGCGTGATGAGATACTTCTCGCCGGTCGCACGCTTGCCATATGCGGCGATAACCGCGGGATCGAGCGCCTGCTCCAGCGTGATGCGCTGGGTGTATTTGCTGGCGAACGTCGTCTTCAGCTCACGCGCCACGCGATCGCGCAGTGCCTTGGCTTCCTCGGCCCCCACGTCTTCCAGGAAATAGGTCAGCAGCCAGCCGCCCATCCGCCAACGCATGCCGAAGCCACGGTTGAACTCGGTCGGTTCGGACGAAAGGCCACCATAGACGTACACCTGCTTCATCTGGCGCGAGCCATAGGGTCCATCGGCGCGCTGTGTGCGAAGCGCCGCCTGTTCCATCGCCGTCAGGATCTGGCCGGCGAGCTTGCCGCCACCCACCGCATCGAAGGCGAGATAGGCGTTGGTGGCAGCGATCGCATCGATCAGCCGCGGCATGAAATCCGCGGCGGTCATGTCGACGACATGCTCCGCGCCCAGATCGCGCAACAGCTGCGCCTGCGCTTCGCTGCGCACGATGTTGACCAGCGGCACGCCGTCCGCCGCGCACAGCTTCACCAGCATCTGGCCAAGGTTGGATGCCGCGGCCGTGTGGATGAGGCCGGAATAGCCTTCGCGCTTCAACGTGCCGACCATGCCGAGCGCGGTCAGCGGGTTCACGAACGAGGATGCTGCCTCTTCGGCGCTCGTTCCCTCTGGCACCACCATGCAATCGGCGGCCCGCACCTTGCGATACTGGGCGTAGAAGCCGCCGCCGGCCAGCGCGACCGTCTTGCCGAGCAGCGCCTGCGCCTCGGGCGAGCTGCCCGCAGCGACGACCAGGCCAGCGCCCTCGTTGCCGACCGGCAGGTCGACCCCCGCGCGCGCGCCGAGCACCCGCTGGATCTGGGGCGGCAGCGGCGCCACGGCAGCGCCGTCCTCCGCCTTGAAGCTCGCTGGATCGGCCAGCGCCAGCAGCACCGCGAGGTCCGAGGGGTTGATCGGCGTCGCCTCCACCCGGACGAGCACTTCGTCGTCGCCGGGCGTCGGCACCGGCACTTGCTGGATCGACAGGCGCGCCTGTCCGTCCTTGGTGACGGTGGAGACGAGGCGACGATGCGTGTCGGGCAGGGTGTCGGTCATGCAATGCTCCTTGTAATGGGCAGGCGTAGTTTGGTCAGGCGAGCGTCAGGCCCTTCATCGAGCCCTCGTCCCGCCAAGCCTTGATCGTCTTGAAGAACGCGACCGGCCCCTTGCCGTAGCTGGAGAAGCTGGCCGCCTGCGGGCTCAATTGTCCCTCACCGTTATAATAACCGGGCGTGCATTCCTCCAGGAACTTGCGCCTGTCGAGTACCGACGCAAGGATCTCCTGCGTCCATTCGTTTTCCGCCGCCTCTGTCGCCTCGACGCGCGATTTCTGCGTGGAAAGCGCATGGCCGATGATGTGCGCGGCGTGGCCAGCTTGCTCCAGTAGGGCGTGGGGATAGTTCGCGGTGAAGCCGGACTGGATCACCGAGAAGATGAACATGTTCGGAAAGCCGTTCACCGTCATGCCGTGAAGCGTGCGGCCGCCAGTCGCCCATTTCTCCTCCAGCGTCCGCCCGGCGACGCCATGGACATGATAGCCGGCGCGGCGGGCATAGCTGGTGCCGACTTCAAAGCCGGTCGCGAAGATCAGGCAGTCGAGCTTGTATTCCCTGCCGGCCACCACGACGCCCTCGCGCGTGATCCGCTCCACGCCCTTTCCCTGCGTATCGACCAGCTTCACGCTCGGCCGGTTGAAGGTGGCGAGATAATCGTCGTGGAAGCAGGGGCGCTTGCAGAACTGGTTGTACCAGGGCTTCAGCGCCTCGGCGGTTTGCTTGTCGGTGACCACGCTGTCCACGCGGGCACGGATTGATTCCATCTTCTGAAAATCGGCGAGTTGCACCAGCTCGTCCGGGTCCTGCACGCCCTCCTTGGCAGCCTTCATGCGCGCGATCATGCCAAGGTTGCGGATGATGTCGGTCCAGCCGTCGTTCACCAGGTCCTCATCCGCCCAGCCACCCGAAACGAGCGTGTTGAAATTCTCCATCCGGTGCTGGTGCCACCCCGGCGTGAGCGACTGCGCCCATTCCGGATCGGTGGGGCGGTCGCCGCGGACGTCGATCGACGATGGCGTGCGCTGGAACACGTAAAGCTGCTTGGCCGTCTCGCCGAGGTGCGGCACGCATTGCACCGCCGTCGCGCCGGTGCCGATTATCCCCACCACCTTGTCGCCAAGCTTGTCCAGCCCGCCGTTCTGGTCGCCGCCGGTGTATTCGTAATCCCATCGGCTGGTATGAAACGTATGACCCTCGAATTCCTCGATCCCGGGTATGCCGGGCAGCTTGGGGCGATGCAGCGGCCCGTTCGCCATCACTACGAAGCGGGCGCGGATCGCATCGCCGCGGTTGGTCGACACGGTCCATCGGCGGCTCTGCTCGTCCCACGCAAGGTCCGTCACTTCGGTCTGAAACAATACGTCGCGGCGAAGGTCGAAATGTTCGGCGATGCGCCTTGAATAAGCGCGGATTTCCGGTCCCTGGCTGTACTTGCGCTCAGGAATGAAGCCGGTCTCTTCCAGGAGCGGCAGGTAGACGTAGCTCTCGATGTCGCAGGCCGCGCCCGGGTAGCGGTTCCAGTACCAGGTGCCGCCGAACTCGCCGCCCTTCTCGATGATACGCAGATCCTCGACACCCGCCTCGCGCAGCTTCGCGCCGGCCAGCAGCCCGCCGAAGCCGCCGCCGATCACCACCACGTCCTTCTCGTCGCCCAGCGGTGCGCGATTGTCGGGGGCCTCGATATAAGGGTCCTTGAGAAACCGTGCGAACCGGCCCTTCATCTCGAGATATTGCTCATTCGCATCGGCACGCAGGCGCTTGTCCCGCTCGGAAAGGTACTTCGCCTTCAGCGTCTTCGGGTCAAACGCCAGACCGTCGGACGCGGGATCATGTGCCGCCTGCGACTCGAACGTCATGCTGCCTCTCCTCTTTGTTCTTTGGATCGCAGTATGACTTGCGACTGAGCAGAGTTGTAGTCCGCTACGGAACAAAAGTTACGTTCGCCAGCAGGCGTCACTACCGCGCCAAGCGGCCATCCGCGATCGCTGATGGTTCGAACGGAAAGAGCAGATCGCTGTCCGGCGGGGTGATGTGGTGCGCGATCTCCGCGGGCGCGAGTTCGCGCAGCAGGTGCCGGATGATCGCGCGCCGCGCCTTCTTCTTGTGGTCCGCGTGGACGCAGATCCACGGTGCGTCAGGCGTGCTGGTGCGCGCCAGCATCGTATCGCGCGCCGCCGAGTAATCGTCCCAGCGCTCCTGCGCGACGGCATCGAGCGCCGAGACCTTGAGCGCCTTCAGCGGATCCTCTCGTCGCGATTTCAGGCGCCTGGCCTGCTCCTCGCGCGAAATATCAAGCCACAGCTTCACCAGCCGGATGCCGTCATGAAGCAGCATCGCTTCAAAGCCGGGGACGTCGATCAGGAAGCGTGCCTGCTGCTCGGGCGTGGAGAAGCCGTTCACGACCTCTACGCCAGCGCGGTTGTACCAGCTGCGGTTGAATATCACGAGTTCGCCAGCCGCCGGCAGATGCGCGGCATAGCGCTGGAAGAACCATTGCGAGCGTTCGCGCTCGGATGGCTTGGGCAGCGCGATAACGCGCGTCTGGCGCACGCCCAGATGCCGCGTGATGGTTCGGATCGCACCATCCTTGCCCGCGGTGTCGCGTCCCTCGAACAAGACGACCGCGCGCGCGCCGCTTTCCGCGGTCCAGGTCTGGTAGCGGACCAGAGCAAGTTGAAGGTCGTGATCTTCCTGCTCATGGTCCGCCATGGCCGGTCTCAGACCAGTTCGACGGCGATCGCAGTGGCTTCGCCGCCGCCGATGCAGAGGCTGGCGACGCCGCGCTTCTTGCCGTGATGCTTCAGCGCCGCGACCAGCGTGGTGATGATCCGCGCGCCTGATGCGCCGATCGGATGCCCCAGTGCGGTCGCCCCGCCGTGCACGTTGATCTTCTCGTGCGGGATGCCGAGATCGCGCATCGCGAACATGGCGACACAGGCAAATGCCTCGTTGATCTCGAACAGATCCACATCGTCGATCGTCCAGCCGGCCTTCTTCAGCAGCTTCTCGATCGCGCCGACCGGGGCGGTGGTGAAAGCCGCCGGCTCCTGCGCATGCGCCGAATGGGCGACGATCCGCGCGACCGGCTTCTGCCCTTTCGCTTCGGCAACGCTGGCCCGTGTCAGGACGAGCGCGGCGGCGCCGTCCGAGATTGAGGAACTGGTGGCGGCAGTGATCGTGCCGTCCTTGGCAAAGGCCGGCTTCAGCGTCGGGATCTTGTCCGGCATCCCGCGTCCAGGCGCCTCGTCCGTGTCCACCACCACTTCGCCCTTTCGGGTCGCGACGGTCACCGGAACGATCTCCTCGGCAAAGGCGCCGGTCTTGATCGCTTCCTGCGCGCGGCGAAGCGATTCGATCGAGTAATCGTCCTGCGCTTCGCGGGTCAGCTGATATTCGTTGGCGGTTTCCTGCGCGAACGTGCCCATCGCACGGCCGTGCTTATAGGCGTCCTCGAGCCCGTCAAGGAACATGTGGTCATACGCCATGTCGTGGCCGATGCGCGATCCGCCGCGATGCTTCTTCAGGATATAGGGCGCATTGGTCATGCTCTCCATGCCGCCCGCCACGATCAGGTCGGCCGATCCCGCCGCGATCGCCTCGGCACCCATGATCACCGTCTGCATGCCCGAACCGCACACCTTGTTGACGGTAGTCGCCTGTACCGACTTCGGCAGACCGGCCTTGATCGCCGCCTGGCGCGCCGGCGCCTGGCCAAGCCCTGCGGGGAGCACGCAGCCCATGTAGATCCGCTCGATCTCGTTCGTGTCCACGCCGGCACGTTCCACGGCGGCCTTCACGGCTGTCGCGCCAAGATCGGTTGCCGACACGTCGGAAAGCGCGCCCTGCATGCCGCCCATCGGCGTCCGGGCGTAGGAAAGGATCACGACGGGATCGGCGGGAACCGTGGCCATATCTATGCTGCTCCGCAAAAAACTGTTGGATGCGATCTAGGGCGAAGCGGCATGGAATACAAAGGGTCGCCGCTGCGTTGGCGCGCGATGGACTCACTAACCGACGTGCTCAAATGGGCAGCCTCGATCAGCGGAATGATCGCTGCGTTCATGGTATCACTGGATCTTGGTCGCCGGGTGACGGGATGGGGGTTCGTGCTGTTCGTCGGCTCGTCGATCTGCTGGATCAGCGGCGCGGCGCTGACGGGCGACTGGGCGCTCGGCACGCAGAACGTCGTCTTGTTCGGGATCAACCTGTTCGGCGTCTATCGATATCTGATACGAAAGAAGAGTGTCTGATCTCTTCTGGCCGCTCGCGCTTGGTGTGCTCGGCGCGATCCTCGGCAGCTTCCTTGCGACGGTTGCGCTGCGCTGGCCGGCGGGCGGATCGGCGCTGGCCGGGCGTTCGATGTGCGACGGGTGCGGCACGCCTGTTCCGCCACGTCATCTGCTCCCGCTGCTGAGCGCTCTGCTCCTTCGCGGCCGGGCCCACTGCTGCGGGGCCGTGATCGCGCCGCTTCACTGGCAGGTCGAGGCAGCTGCTGCGCTGGTGGGCGTTGCGGCGGGCGTCGTTATCCCGGGGCCGCTCGGGCTGGCGGTTGCCGCCTGCGGATGGCTGCTCGTGCTGATCATTGTCCTCGACGCCACCGAATATTGGATCCCGGATTCGCTCGTTGCCGCATTCGCGATCGGGGGGCTCGCCGCCTCACTGGTGCTGCCGCCGCCGCTCGAAGACCGCCTGATCGGTGGTGCGGTCGGCTTCGTCGCGTTGTGGCTGATCGCGGCGCTGTATCGTCGGACGCGAGGCAGGGAGGGGATGGGCGGCGCCGATCCCAAGCTGTTCGGCGCGATCGGGCTATGGCTCGGCTGGCGGATGTTGCCACCGGTACTGCTGCTCGCCGCCATGATCGGGCTCGGGGTGGTGGCTTGGCGTGCCGCGACTGGCCGCGCCGTCGCGGCGGATGATGCGTTGCCTTTCGGGGCCTACCTCGCGCTGGCGGCTTATCCCGCCCTTCTCCTCATGATAAGGTTCCAGCCATGATCGCGCTGCTTCTCCTTGCGCTCGTCGCGGCGGATCCCCCCGCCGCTCCTCCTGTCGCCATCGATGGCCTCCCGATCGGCGGCCTGCCGCGCCAGTCGCTGCCCGCGACGGGGTGCGCCGCCTATCTGTTCAGCGCCGGGCAGACACGCGCCCTGGTGGCGATGGCCTCGGCAGAGCCCGCCTCGCTGCGCCTGTCGCTGGATGGGCGGGTGGTCGATCTGGGCCGCACCACCGCGAGCGGAGCAGTCAACTTCGGTTTCGGCACCAGCACCGAATATCGCGCCAGTGACGTCACGGCGACGCTCGACATGACGACGCGGTCGCGCAAAGATCTGACGCAAGGGGCAGTTGTCGACAGCGGTACCTTGCGTATCGATCGTGCCGGCAAGGACACGATCGTCCTGCCGGTCGGCGGGTTGATCGGCTGCGCTACATAACGGGAGAGGGTCAGGATGAAGGAAATACTTGCCGCGCAGCGCGAAAGCTTCATGGCGGCGCTGCCTGAGCCGATGTCCGTCCGGAAGGACCGGCTGAAGCGCGCTGCGGCGATGATCCGCGATCATGCTGACCGCTTCTGCGATGCGCTGAGCGAGGATTTCGGCCACCGCAGCCGCGAACAGTCGATGGTTACCGACATCGCGGGCTCGATCGGCCCGATCAACCACGCGCTGAAGAATGTCGAGAAGTGGGCGCGGACCGAGAAGCGCTCGGTGCAATTCCCGCTCGGCCTGTTCGGCGCCCGCGCCCGCGTTGAGTATCAGCCCAAGGGCGTGATCGGCGTGATCGCGCCGTGGAACTTCCCGGTGAACCTCGTCATGTCGCCGCTCGCCGGCATCTTCGCCGCGGGTAACCGCGCGATGGTGAAGACCAGCGAGTACACGCCCGTCACCGCCGCGCTGTTCGAGGAGATCGTCGGCCGCTATTTCGATGCGACCGAACTTGCCTTCGTGTCGGGCGGCCCGGAAATCGGCAAGGCGTTTGCCGAGCTGCCGTTCGATCATCTTCTCTTCACCGGCGCCACCGGCATCGGCCGCCACATCCTCCATGCCGCGGCCGACAATCTGACGCCCGTCACGCTGGAGCTTGGCGGCAAGTCGCCGGTGATCATCGGCAAGGATGCGGATCTCAAGCAGGCGACCGAGCGGGTCGCGCTCGGCAAGATGCTGAACGCGGGCCAGATCTGCCTCGCACCCGATTACCTGCTCGTGCCGTCCGACCAGGAAGGCGCGGTGGTGGAAGGGTTGAAGAGCGCCGTCGGCGCCATGTACCCGACGGTTCTGTCGAACCCCGATTACACCAGCGTCGTCAACGATCGGCACTTCCAGCGCCTGAACGACTGGATCGATGATGCCCGCGCGAAGGGCGCTACGGTCGAGGTGGTGAACCCCGCGAACGAGGATTTCGGCAGTACCAACAGTCGCAAGATGCCGCTCCACATCGTGCGTGATGCGACGGACGACATGACGGTGATGCAGGAGGAGATCTTCGGCCCGATCCTTCCGGTGCGCCGCTACGACGGGATCGACTCGGCGATCGCCGAGGTGAATCGCCGAGATCGCCCGCTCGGCCTTTATTATTTCGGGAAGGACGCGGCCGAGCGTCGCCGCGTTCTCGATCGCACGATCTCCGGCGGCGTGACGGTGGATGACGTGATCTTCCACGTCTCGATGGAGGATCTGCCGTTTGGTGGCGTCGGCCCGTCGGGCATGGGGGCCTATCACGGCTTCGATGGCTTCAAGACGTTCAGTCACGCCAAGAGCATCTATCAGCAGGCGCGGGTGGATGTGGCGAAGCTTGCGGGGCTGAAGCCGCCTTATGGGGCGGCGACGCGCAAGTCGATCGCGCGCCAGATCGGCCGGTGAACGGCCACTGAAGTGGCGCGGGGCGGGGAGTGATCCCCGTCCCGAGCCGTCATGTTGCTCAATGCGCCGCGGAAATGACCTCCTTCAGGCGCAGCTTCTGCTTCTTGAGGTCCGCGATCAGGATGGCGTCCGGCATGGGACGTAGGGTCTCCTGAGCGATGCGCTGATCGAGCACGGCATGCTTGGCCTCGAGAGCCGAAAGATGCGCGTTCTGCATAACAGGAACCTCCTTGCTTTGCTTGGTGGGACTCGGGATTAGAACGCTTGTGTGGGCAAAAGTCCTCATCATTTTTGCGATGCGCGCGCTGGGCCGAAGCTGATGCGCGATGTCACGTGGATGTAACGATTTTTCCGCCGCGGTGGCGGCGGCTGGGCCGGGGAGCGCTGGCCGGGACGGGAGGTCGAGGGTTGGACGAAAACCAGATGATCGCGCGACTCGGCGCGCTGCGCATGGAGCATCGCGATCTCGATGATGCGATCGTCGCGCTCGCCAGCGGTGGTGGCGCCGTCGATCAGTTGCAGCTGGCGCGGCTGAAGAAGCGCAAGCTGCGTCTGCGCGACGAGATCTCCGCGCTCGAAGATCAGCTGGTTCCCGACATCATCGCCTGAGTGCCGGTTTGGGACGCAGCTGGCCTTGGCGGGTAGGCCCGCGGCTCGCGGACCTGCACGATCGGTGCAACATATCGGCCATGCGAGCAGGCACGCCCGAATCGCCGGTGCAACGGCGTCTCATCGATACATTGTACGTCGAGGCGATGCTGCTGGCGGATGATGCCCGCAGTTACTTTGACGATGGCGGGCGGATCGAGCGGGAATTGCTGGGGCCGCTCGAACGCGTCACCTTCAGCTGCGAATCGCTCAAGGTCACAACGCGACTGATGCACGTCATCGCCTGGCTGCTGACGCAGCGCGCGGTGCTGACGGGGGAGCTTGCCGCAAGCGACGCGCTCGATCCCTCGCGGCGATTGGGCGAGGGGCCGGTGACCGATACAATGACCATCGATCGCCTGCCCGAACCGGCGCAGGCGCTGGTCGCCGCCAGCATCGATCTCCACCGCCGGGTCGCCCGGCTCGACGAGGCGCAAGTTCCTGACGCGCTGGCGCAGAGCCCCGCCCGCCAGATGCTGGAGCGGTTGAACCTCGCGTTCTGACCGGCGCGCCGCTTACGCCGTTTCCAGCGCCTCGTTTGCTTCCAGCCAGCGCGCCTCGGCTGCCTCGATCCGCTCGGTGAGGGCGGAGCGCCGCTTCATCAATTCGCCCATCGCCAGCCCCGACAGCTTCGGATCCGCACCCGCCGGATCGAACATGGCGCGCTCGATCGCCGATCGCTCGGTGCCGAGGGAGGCAATCTCCGCCTCCATCTCGCGGGCCACCTTGCGCCATGCCTTGTCGGTTTCGCGCTTCTCCGCCGCGGCCTTGCGCTCCTTGGCCGCGTCCTTCTTGGCGCGCCCCTCGCTTTTCGGCTCCTTGGTCAGCACCATGGCGACATAATCGTCGAGGCTGCCGTCGAACTCACGCGCCGTGCCGTCGTCCACCAGCACCAGGCGATCCGCCGTCAGCTCCACCATGTGACGATCGTGGCTGACGATCAGCACCGCGCCCTTGTAGTCGTTCAGCGCCTGGACCAGCGCCTCGCGCGCGTCGACGTCGAGGTGGTTGGTCGGCTCGTCGAGGATCAGGAGGTGAGGGGCCTCGCGCGTGATCAGCGCCAGCGCCAGGCGCGCCTTCTCGCCGCCGGACATCTTGCCGACGGTCGCCGTCGCGCGGTCGCCCGAGAAGCCGAACCGCCCCAGCTGCGCGCGCACCGCTGCCGGCGTTGCGCCCTTCATCACCCGCGTCATATGCGCCAGCGGCGTATCGTCCGCCTCCAGTTCCTCGACCTGATACTGGGTGAAATAGCCCACGCGCATGCGGTTCGTCGCCGCCATCGTGCCCTCCATTGGGGCAAGCTGCGCCGCGATCAGCCGGGCAAAGGTGGTCTTGCCGTTGCCGTTGCGGCCGAGCAGCGCGATCCGGTCATCCGGATCCATGCGCAGGTTCAGCCGCTTCAGGATCGGCGTGTCGCCATAACCAACCGCGGCATGGTCGAGCGTCACCAGCGGCGGCCGCAGCGGCTCGGGATCGGGGAAGCCGAACGACAGGGTCGGATCGTTCGCCAGCTCCGCGATCGGCTGCATCTTCGCCAGCATCTTCGCGCGGCTCTGCGCCTGCTTGGCGGTCGAGGCGCGGGCAGAGTTGCGGGCGATATAATCCTGCAGCTTCGCACGCTGCGCTTCCTGGTTCGCCTTTGCGGCGGCGATCTGCGCCATTCGCTCCGCGCGCTGCCGTTCGAACGCGTCGTATCCGCCCGGGTAGAGCGTCGTCTTGCCGCCCGACAGGTGAAGGATGTGGTCGACCACATTGTTCAGGAAATCGCGTTCGTGGCTGACGACGACGATCGTCGCCTTGTACGAGCGCAGGAAGTCCTCGAGCCACATCACCGCTTCGAGGTCGAGGTGGTTCGACGGTTCGTCGAGCAGCAGCAGGTCAGGCTGCGAGAACAAGAGCGCGGCCAGCGCCACGCGCATCTTCCACCCACCCGAGAAGCTGTCGAGCGGCCGGTTCTGCGCCTCCTCGTCGAAGCCAAGGCCAAGCAGGATCTGCGAGGCGCGCGCTGGCGCGGTATAGGCATCGATCGCGATCAGCCGCTCATAAATGTCGCCGAGCTTCTCGGGATCCGTTTCGGTCTCGCTCTGCGCCATCAGTTGCGCACGCTCGGTGTCCGCCTCCAGCACCTTCTCGAACGGGGTGGCGTCGCCAGCCGGCGCTTCCTGCGCGATATAGCCGATACGCGCCCCACGCGGCATGTCGATCGAGCCGCCGTCCGGTTCCAGCTGGCCGGCGATGACCTTCACCATCGTCGACTTGCCGGCACCATTGCGGCCGATCAGGCCGACACGGCTACCCGGCGGGAGTGACGCAGACGCGCCATCGAGGATCGTACGCCCGCCGAGGCGCACCGTGATACCGTTGATCGTAAGCATGAGCGCACCCTAGCAGATCTGCTGCGCCTGCGTAATGCATCGCAATGGAGGCAGCCCGCCAACGGCCCGCCTCCAATATCTTCGATGTCCGCGCTTCAGTGAACGAAGCGCGCCACCACGTCGCGATAGCTGCGGCTGACCTTAACCTGCGCGCCCGAGTCGAGCACCAGGAAGCATTCGCCATTGGTGTGCGGCTTCACTTGCCGCACCTGATCGAGGTTCACGATCGTCGAACGGTGAACGCGCTGGAAGCGCCGCGGATCGAGGCGCTTCTCCAGGTCCTTCATCGTCTCGCGCAGGATCAGCGTGTTGTCCGCCGTCTTGATGCACATATAGTCGCCGGCCGCCTCGACGATCTCGATCGTGTCGACATCGACGCGGAAAATCTGTCCACGGTCCTTGACGTTGATCAGCTTCTCGAACCGGTTGGCGTTGGCCGGCTCCACCCCGCCGTCGACGATCTCGGCCGCTGCTTCCGGTGCGTGCTCGGCCAGCGCCTCCTTCAGCTTCTCCGCCTCGCCGACGCTGGATTTCTCGGCCAGCCGCTGCCGCACGCGTTCCAGCGTATCGGCAAGTCGCGCCTCCTCGACCGGCTTCATCAGATAGTCCACGGCCTGTGCCTCGAACGCGCGCAGCGCGTGATCCGAATAAGCCGTGACGAACACGAACAGCGGGGGCTCCACGTCCATCAGCCCCTGCACGACCGAAAAGCCGTCAAAGCCGGGCATCTGAATGTCGAGGAAGACGAGATCGGGCTTGTGGGTCTTGATCGCGCTGATCGCTTCGCGGCCGTTCTGGCACTTGGCGATGATCTCGACGTCGTCGTGCGGCTGCAATCGGAGCTCAAGCCCCTGGATCGCGAGCGGCTCGTCGTCGACGAGAATGGTGCGGATGGTCATGGTGTCGATAGTCTCCGATGCGATGCCGGCCGGTGGTGACGTTCCGCCCTGCCGGTCATCTGAACTCAACTGCCCCCTGTTGCTTCCTGTTCGCTGCTTCCTACTCGCGCTGGAACGGTATCTCGATCTCCACGCCGAAGCCCCCTGTCGGCATCGCGCGGACCTCAAAGCGGTGATCCGTCCCGAATGATTGTGCCAGTCGCTCCCTGATATTGGCGATCCCGACGCCAGTTGAAAGGCTCGGCTTGTTTCGGTTCGGCTGCAAGCCCGGTCCGGTATCGGATACGCCGATCCGAACGCGATCCCCGATCAGCCGCGCGGTGACGGAAATATCCGCCCCTTCCTCCTTGGGCGTGACGGCATATTTGATCGCATTCTCGACCAGCGGCTGCAGCAGGAGCGACGGCAGGCGTGCCTTCTCCGCGGCAGGATCGATGTCGAATTTCGGGCGCAGGCGATCCTCGAAACGCATCTTCTCGATCTCGAGATAGAGCTTCAGCGTCTCGACTTCCTGCGCCAGCGTGACGTCCGCAGTCGGCTCGTTCGCCAGCGTGTAGCGCAGGAAGCTCGCCAGCCGGCTCAACATCGCATTCGCCCGCTCGGTCTGCTTCAGCAGCACGAGGGTGGAGATCGAGTTCAGCGTGTTGAACAGGAAATGCGGGTTCAATTGGTAGCGCAGCATCGCCAGCTGCGCCGAGCTTGCCTGCGTCTCCAGATGCTGCATCTGATCGATCTGCTCTTCGACGATCAGGTAGAAGTTGATCCCGAAATAGAGCGCGGACCAGCCGGCCAGCACCGTGAAATTGAGGAACAGCGCGCCGATCAGCAACTTCACGTCCACGCCGGGCGCCGATCGCGCGATAAAGCTGAACGAGAAGGTGTCGAGCAGCGCGTAGATGAAGGTAGCGGCGCCCAGCGTCAGCACCGTCAGGATGATCGCCGGAATGCGCGGGAAGCTGCGATATAGGCCGTAAAGCGTCGAGAGCAGTAGCGTGATGCAATAGCCCACGATCGTCTCGACGATGTTGGTGACGACGCCCTGCAGCGTGAAGCCATTCGAGATCGACGAGACTGTGCGGAGCACCAGATAGCCGGACCACCCGGCCGCCTGCAGGATCCAGAAGGCGCCGCGTGCCTTGTCCTCGAAGAACGGGCGTACGGCCAGGTTGCTCGGCCGGATCGGCGCAGCGGTGGTGGTATTGCTGGGGGCAGGGAGCGTGGTCGCCATCACGCCGCCCTATATGCGGGCCTCGCGTCCGGCGCAAAAGAAAGGGCCGCCGCTCCCTTCGTGGAGAGCGGCGGCCCCGAAAGCGTGATCAGTTACGCGCGATCAGAAGGTGAAGCGCGCACCCACACGGATCGAGTAAAGCGACTGACGCGTGTAGATCTGGTCGCTCGGCGTCGCGGACGGCGCATTGTAGCGATACTGTGCGCACGCCTGGCCGGTGTTCCCGGTCAGCGCCGCGCCCGGTGCCGTGCCGGTCGCAACCGGCGTCTGGAGGCACTGAACGCGAACCGCCGGGATCGTGTACGGGAACTGATATTCGCGTACCTGGCCCCAGTTCTTGTTGAGCAGGTTCGTCACGTTCTCGATGTCCGCGAACAGCTCGATGCGGCTGTTGCCCACGAAGGCCGGGATTTCCTGGCCGAAGTGGAGATCGAAGCGCGTGAACCACTTGGAGTTGAAGGCGTTGCGCGGCGCGATCTTGCCACGATACTTCTTCAGGTTCGTCGAGTTGATCAGGTTCTCGAGATAGTCGCGGGTCGCGGTGCTGTCGTACGACACCAGCGCGTCCGTGGTCGAGGTCGGCACATAGAGCAGGTAGCGACCGGCAGCACCGTTCGTCCCGAACACTGGCGAACGTCCGCTGTTGACCTGGTCCTGCATCGTGTAGCTGAACGGACGACCGATACGGGTCTCACCGAACAGCGTGATGTTGGTCTTGTAGTCGCCGAAGAAGGCGCGGTCGAAGCTGACGTTGTACTTGATGTTGTGGCGAACTTCGTCGTTCGAGATGCCGTAGGCGGCGCCATTGGCATCAAGGAACGCGCCGTTGCCGTAGTTCGACGAAGCGGTCGACGAGGTCGCCGGCGCCTGATCCTTCACGTCCTGGTAGGCATAGCTCACGAACGCCTTCAGACCGAAGTCGAAGTCCTTCCCGATGCGCGCAACGCCGATCAGGCTGCGGCCGCGGGTGGTGTTGGTCAGGAACAGGTCCTGGTTCGTGTCGCCCAGGTTGGTGACGCCAGCGGCCGAGGTGTAGCGGACGCGGCCGTCCGGGGTGCGAAGCGCGGTCGGCACGGCGCGCAGGTCGGTGAAGAACACCTGGTTGCGGACCTTGGACCACAGGAAGTCGGCGCCGAAGTGCCAGCCGTCGCCGAAGGTGCCGCCCCAGTTCGGATCCCAGTCCGCCGACAGCGTGCCGCGCCACTGCGAAGGCACCTTGAATTTCGGATCGAGCGCGTTGGTCGGCGACAGCTGGTTCACCGATGCGTTGGTCAGCACCGCGTTGGCGGCCCCCGGGATGACCGTGCCGTTGACGTTGGTCAGGATCTCCGCACCAGCCGCCGCCGCACCCGGGCCGGTCAGGCCCGGAACGGTGTACCCGCCGCCGTTCAGCTGACGAACGTCGATGGCGTTGGTCAGGAAGCCGGTGTTCGAGAAGCTGTTCGAGACGTAGACGTCCGGCGAACCGCCCGAGAAGATGCCGATGCCGCCGCGCAGCGACACGTCCGACACCGGCTTCAGGTCGAAGCCGACGCGCGGCTGGAACACGCCGCGACCCGAGATGTAGGCAGTGTTCGGGAAGCCGTAGCGGCTGAGGAAGCTGCCGTTCAGCTCGGGACGGCTGTCGCCGCCGAACAGGTCGTAACGTGCGCCGTACGACAGGGTCAGGATGTCGCTGACCGTCCAGGTGTCCTGGATGCCGAAGGTGAACGTCTGGTAGCGGAAGCGCGCTGCGCCGTTCACCGGATCCAGGCTCGGCACGGCGTTGCCGTAGCGGAAGCGCTGTGCGTTGCCGGCGCGGAAGTCGGCGATCGAGTCGAAGTAATAGTCACCCGCGGTGCGCTGCACGAACAGGTTGAAGATCTTCGTATCCTGGAATTCGCCGAAGATGCGCAGGTCGTGGTTGTTGCGCGTCAGGCGGGCCTGGATCAGGCCGCCATAGGTGCGGCTGGTCAGCTCGTTCGACTGGCGCGACACGTCCGGCCCGAACGAGACGTTGCCGAAGCCGGACTGGCAGGTGCCGGACAGGTCGTTGTTACCCGGAACTGCGCTGGGAAGGCTACGATCCGAGGTCGGCGCGGTGCAGACCTGCATCTGCGCGAAGCCGCGGCCCATGATCGGGTCCTGACCGCGCTTATAGTCCTTGTAGAAGCCGCGGACTTCGGTCGAGAACTCGTCGGTCCAGTCGCTGTTCAGCTGGAACACGCCGGTGTGCAGGCGGTTCGAGCCGATGTAGCCGTTCGATTCCAGGCCAAGGCCCGGCGTGCCGCTGGTGAAGGTGTTCTGGTTAAACTGGATCGAGTCCTTGGTGTACAGGTACGTCACCGAGGCGCGCTGCGTGTCCGACAGGTTGGCGTCGATGCGCGCGACGAGGCGGTCGTCGCGGTCCTTCGCGTTGTTCAGGATGCCGCCGGTGTCATAACCGTAGCGGCTCTGCGCGATCTGCTGGATCTCGGCGACCGCAGCGTCCGTGATGTTCGGAACGACGGTGCCGGCGTTGTTGCCCGCGGTGCCCTCGGGGATCGGGGTGTTGGCGCGGATGCGCTCACCGGCGACCATGAAGAACAGCTTGTCCTTGATGATCGGGCCCGACAGCTGGGCGCCATAGTTCTCGTACTTGAAGTCCGGGATGTTGACGCGGCCGGTGGGGACGCCCGGGCCAGCCTTGGTCTTCTTGCCGGTCAGGCCGGCGTCCGAATAAGCGTAGAAGCCGGTGCCGTGGAACGAGTTGGTGCCGGACTTCAGAATCGCGTTGATCGCGCCGCCCTGGAAGTTGCCTTCGCGGACGTCATACGGCGCGACCTTCGTCTGGAACTGGCCGATGGCGTCGAACGGCACCGGCGAGCGGCGGGTGGGCAGGCCATCCGGGTTCAGGCCGAAATTGTCGGTGACCGGCACGCCGTCGACCGAGAAGCGGTTGAAGCGGGCGTTCTGGCCCGCGAAAGAGACGGCGCGGCCGCCCGTGGGCGTGTCGTCGAGGCGCGCGAACGGATCGCGGCGCATCAGGTCGCGCACGTCGCGGTTGACCGAGGCGACGTTCGCAATGTCGGCCGCCGAGAGCACGGTGGCCGGGCCCTGGCTGACGGTGCGCGCATTGGCGACGCGCGACGCGGTGATGACGATGTCGCCGCCGGCTTCTTCGGTGGCTTCGGCCTGCAGCTCGATCGGCAGGTCGAAGGCCTGCGCCACGACGGTGAAGATGTCGGTGACGGTGACCTGGGGATAGCCCGGGGCTGCGACGGTGACGGAGAAGGGGCCGCCGACGCGGAGGCCAGATGCGTTGAACGAGCCGTTGGCGTTGGTCGTCACGGTCGAGGTCGTGCCCGAAGGAACGTTGACGATCGTCACTGTTGCGCCCGGGACCGGGGCACCAGCCGCCGTCACCGTGCCGCGAATTACCGAGGTCGTTTCCTGTGCCGACGCCGCAGCCGGCGCGATGAGCGCGACCGCAGCCACGCCCAGATACAGGTTATGTCGCATCAATCTGTTCCCCTTGAGAGCTCGTGTGCTCTGACCGCACGGTACCTTGACCGTCCGTCGCGCCCCTGCCCGTGCAATATTTCGCTTCCGTGACACCGACTAGGCGATTCGTGATGGAACCGGATTCGTTTTTGCTGCGTTGCAAAAAGGCGACAGGTGCGTCCGGGTTCAGGCCGATGCTGCCACGATCGCCTGCCAGCCGGCCTCGTCGATCACCCGTATCCCAAGGTCCGCGGCTTTTTTCGCCTTCGATCCGGCGCCCGGCCCCGCCACTACAAGGTCAGTCTTGGCGGAGACGGACCCTGCCACCCGCGCGCCCAGCGACTCGGCCTGTGCCTTGGCCTCGTCCCGGCTCATCGTCTCCAGCGTCCCGGTGAAAACGACGGTCTTCCCGGAGACTTCGGACGCGCGCGTCTCGTGAACAACGTCGGCGGGCACGATCTCGGTCAGCAGGTCATTGACCGCCTCGTCGTTCCGCTCTTCGGCGAAGAAATCGATCAGTGCGAGGGCGACTTCGGGGCCCACCTGCTTGGTATCGACGATCGCCGCCAGTTCTTTGGCCGTGCGGGCGAGCAGCTTGTCGTCGCTCTCGCCGATTGCCTGGAGCATGCCGTCGCGCTTCTCGATCCCGCTCTGCACCATCGCGCGGAATGCCGCCCAGCTCGTCCAGCGCCGCGCCAGATCGCGGGCGGTCACTTCACCGATGTGCCGGATGCCCAGTGCGAACAGGAAGCGGTCGAGTGGCGGCGAGCGCTTGGCGTCGATCGCCGCGATCAGGTTGCGCGCCGAAACCTCCGCCCAGCGTTCGCGCGCCAGCAGGTCTGCCTCGGTCAGCCGGAAAATGTCTGCCGGCCGTGCGATCAGCTTGTCGGCAAAGAAATTCTCGATGTTGGTGATGCCCAGCCCCTCGATGTCGAGCGCATGGCGCGAGGCGAAGTGGCGCAGCCGCTCCACCTGCTGTGCCGGGCAGACCAGCCCGCCCGAGCAGCGCCAGTCGACTTCGCCCGGCTCGCGTACCGCTTCCGATCCGCATTCGGGGCAGTGCGTGGGGAATTGCCATTCAGGCCGCGGCGTATCGCGGGTCAGATTTTCGACGATCTGCGGAATGACGTCGCCGGCCCGCTGCAGCACCACGCGGTCTCCGGGCCGCACGCCGAGCCGGCCGATCTCGTCGGCGTTGTGCAGCGTCGCATTGCGTACCACCACGCCGCCGACCGTCACTGGCTCCAGCTTCGCCACCGGCGTCAGCTTTCCGGTGCGTCCCACCTGGATGTCGATCTGGTTGAGCGTCGTCTGCGCCCGCTCGGCCGGGAACTTGTGCGCGATCGCCCAGCGCGGCGCCCGCGCCACGAAACCCAGGCGCTCCTGCCAGTCGAGCCGGTCGACCTTGTACACCACGCCATCGATGTCGAACGGCAGGTCGGCCCGCTCCGCCTCGATCGACCGATAGACCGCCAGCGCATCCGCCGCCGTATCAACACGGGTAAAGCCGTCAGCGACGGGGAAGTGCCATTCCCTGATGGCCGCGATCACATCTGACTGGGTCGAGCCGGGGAGGGCACTCGCTTCGCCCCAGCCGTGCGCCAGGAAGCGCAGCGGGCGGCTGGCAGTGACAGACGCGTCCTTCTGCCGCAGCGATCCTGCGGCGGCATTTCGCGGGTTGGCGAACTGCCGCGCTTCCTTCCCCGTCTCCGCGGCCTCGGCAGCAAGCCGGGCATTCAGCGCGGCAAAGTCGGCCTTCGCCATATAGACCTCGCCGCGCACCTCGAACACGTCGGGCGCACCGCCCGGAAGGCTTGCCGGAATATCCGCAATCGTACGCACGTTGGCGGTCACATCCTCGCCGGTGGTGCCATCGCCCCGCGTCAGCGCCTGCACCAGGCGACGCCCCTCATAGCGCAGCGAGCAGGACAGGCCGTCGATCTTCGGCTCCGCGGTCAGCGCCACCGCTTCATCATCCGCAAGGCGCAGGAAACGCCGCACGCGGCCGACGAAATCCTCCACCTCCTCATCGGAGAAGGCATTGTCGAGGCTGGTCATCGGCCTGGCATGGGCGACCTTCGCCAGATGCCCCGCCGGCGCCGCGCCCACCTGCCGCGACGGGGAGTCCGCCCGAACCAGATCCGGGAAGACCGCCTCGATTTCATTGTTGCGCCGGACCAGCGCGTCATAATCCGCGTCCGAAATCTCCGGTGCGTCGTCGGTATGATAAAGCCGGTCGTGGTGCGCGATCTCGGCGGCGAGCCGCTCGAGCTCAGCGGCGGCAGCTTCGGCGGTGGTGGGCAGGGCTGGCATGCGCTTTCGTTAGGCGAGCCGCCGGTTCCCGCCAAGCACCTGCAAGAAGGCCCGGGAGCATCGCTCCCGGGCCTTCCTGAACTCGCCTGAACCTCGCCTCAGCGAACGCCGGGCACCGGCGGATCGAGTTCGGTCACCGCCTCGTCCTCATGAACTTCGACGAGTCCGCGGCCGAGGTGCGACGCGCGATAGCCATAGGCATAATAGATCACCAGGCCGATGATGCCCCAGATCGGCAGCACCAGCATCGCATCCAGCGGCAGGTTGAAGAACAGGAAGATGCAGCCCGCAATGGTCATCGGCCCGATCAGCCACAGCGCCGGCGTGCGGAAATCACGCTTCCGGTTCGGCTCGCGGCGGCGCAGGATCATCACCGCGATCGCCACCATCATGAAGGCGTAGAGCGTCCCGGCGTTGGCGATATCAGCCAGCTTGCCGACCGGCAGGAACGCTGCCGCGAAGGCCACCGCGCCGCCGGTGATGGCAGTCACGATGTACGGCGTCTTCCACTTCGGGTGTACGGTGGAGAGCTTGTCCGGCAGCAGGCCGTCACGGCTCATCACGAAGAAGATGCGCGTCTGGCCGAACATCAGGATCAGGATCACCGAAGGCAGCGCGAGGAATGCCGCAATGCCAAGCATGTTGCCGACGCCCGACCAGCCGATCTGGCGAAGGACGTGTGCCAGCGCTTCGTTCGAGCAGACCAGCGGCAGCTGATCGGCGGCATAGGTCGCGCACTGGCGCGCCAGTTCTTCCGAACCGGCCGGGAAGGGAACGCCGTTCGGCCCCATGATCGGCTGGCCGCCCACGGTGCCGATCGCGCCCGCAGCCACCAGGATGTAGAAGACGGTGCAGAACAGCAGCGAGGCGACGAGGCCGATCGGCACGTTGCGCTGCGGGTTCTTGGTCTCCTCGGCCGCGGTCGAGACCGCGTCAAAGCCCACATAAGCAAAGAAGATCGTCGCTGCTGCGCCTACCGCGCCGACGCCGGTGCCAAAGCCGCCGAAGACGCCGGCCGGCAGGAACGGGTTGAAACGGTCGGTGTCAAAGGCGTCCGACGGCAGCGTCAGGGCGATGAAGGCGGTCAGCGCGGTCACCTTGATGGCGACCAGAACGGCATTGACGCGGGCGCTTTCGGTGGTGCCGATCATCAGCAGCCAGGTGATCAGAAGCGCGATGAAAACGGCCGGAAGGTTGATGAAGCCGCCTTCGACACCGCCCAGTGCCAGCGGTGCACCGGATAACCAGGGAGGTAAGTGTATGCCGAGGAATTCGTTGAGGATGGTGCCGGTGAAATAACCTGACCAGCCGACCGATACCGCGCTCGCCGCTACCGCATATTCAAGGATGAGGGCCCATCCGACCGTCCAGCCGATCACCTCCCCCATGGTGGCGTAGCTGTAGGTGTAGGCCGATCCCGCGACCGGGATCATCGCTGCAATCTCGGCGTAGCAAAGTGCCGCCACGATGCAGATCAGGCCGGCGATGGCGAAGGCCAGCATCAGGCCCGGTCCCGCCTTCTGGGCGCCGGCGGATGTCAGCACGAATATGCCTGTTCCGATGACGCAGCCGATGCCGAATAAGGTTAGCTGGAACCAGCCCAGTGTACGATGAAGCGACTTCTTCTCGGCAGTTGCCAAGATGGCGTCGAGTGGCTTTACTCGGCCAAAGATCATGCGGCCCTTCCCCCAGGAGGTGCGGCCCTCTGCCGGCCGCGCTTTCGTGAAGGGGCCAGAATTAGCGGGAGATGAGCCTCGCGCAATCCCTCACCGCGCGAGCGGGGGGATCGGCCGAAGATTCATTCACTTGGCGCTGTCGTTCTGCGCCAGCATCGGGCCCAGCGGGCGGCCCGCCAGGATATGGACGTGGAGGTGCGGCACTTCCTGGTGGCTGTGCGGCCCGGCGTTGGCGAGCAGGCGGTAGCCCGGCTCGACCAGCCCGGCCTCACGCGCGACGAGTCCGACGGCGCGAACGAAGCCGGCGATCTCGGCATCACTCGCCCGGGCGGAGAAATCGTCCCAGCTTACGTACGGTCCCTTGGGGATCACCAGCAGGTGGGTCGGCGCCCATGGCGCGATGTCATGGAACGCCAGCGCGTGATCGTCCTCATATACCTTCTTCGCCGGGATCTCGCCGCGCAGGATGCGGGCGAAGATGTTCTGGTCGTCATAGGGGCGAGTCGCGTCGACGGGCATGATCGGCCTCACTCAGGTCGGAAGGAGAGGGGGCGGCCGGCCTTCTCGTCATGGCCCGACTGGCCTTCGCGCCGCGCCAGTTCCTGGCGCACGTCGTTGAGACTCAGTCCGGCATCCGCCAGCAGCACGAGAAGGTGGAAGATCAGGTCGGCCGCCTCGGGCACGATCGCGCTGTCGTCTCCCGAACAGGCGGCGATCACCGTTTCCACCGCTTCCTCGCCCAGCTTCTGGGCGATCTTGTGCCGCCCGCGGAAGAACAGGCTCGCGGTATAGGAGCGGACCGCGGGCGCATCCTTGCGCGCGCGGATCGTGGCTTCGAGGCGGTCCAGCATGTCTTCGGCCATGCATCAGCCGGTGCCGCGCGGCGGCGGTCAGGTCAACCTTTGCGCGCGCGCTTGCGCAGCGCACGTCGCGCCAACCACACTGCAACGGCCGCGACCGCGAACAGGGCGACGTCGGACAGTTCCGGTCCGGTGCGCGGCGTGGAGACAGCAGAACGCCCGCCGTCGGCCACCGCCGGCGCGGCAAGGAACAGGATCGCGATCAGCCACATGGTGCGTGATCCATAGGCCGCCACGGTTATCGAGCCGTCAACGCGAGCGGACGAGAACGCCGGCAGCAGCCAGCGCGGCGTGCGCGTCGGCGATGGTCGCTTCGCCGAAATGGAAGATCGAGGCGGCGAGCACGGCGGATGCGTGGCCCTGCGTCACCCCCGCGACGAGGTGATCGAGGTTGCCGACGCCGCCTGATGCCACGACGGGAACGCTCGTCCGGTCCGACACGGCGCGGATCAGGTCGAGGTCATAGCCGTCGCGGGTGCCGTCGCGATCCATCGACGTCAGCAGGATCTCGCCCGCGCCCAGCTCTGCCAGGCGCAGCGCATGCTCCACCGCGTCGATGCCGGTGGCGCGCCGCCCGCCATGGGTGAACACTTCCCAGCCATCTCCGCTGCGCCGCGCATCGACACTGGCAACGCAGCACTGGCTGCCGAATCGCTCCGCGATGTCGGCCACCACTTCCGGCCGGGATACGGCAGCGGAATTGACCGCCACCTTGTCCGCCCCTGCCAGCAGAAGCGCGCGCGCGTCATCCGCCGTGCGCACGCCGCCGCCGACGGTCAGCGGCATGAAGCACACCGCCGCGGTGCGTCGCACCACGTCCAGGATCGTGTCCCGTCCTTCGTGGCTCGCGGTGATGTCGAGGAAGCACAATTCGTCCGCGCCCGCCGCATCATAGGCGCGCGCCTGCTCCACCGGGTCACCTGCGTCGACCAGGTCGACGAAGTTCACCCCCTTCACGACGCGCCCATTGGCGACGTCGAGGCAGGGGATCACGCGCGCGCGGACCGTCATGCCGCCGCCGCCACGCTCAGCGCTGCGGCAAGGTCGAGCCGCCCGTCGTACAATGCCCGGCCGGTGATCACCCCTTCGACGCCGTCGCGCGTATGCAGGGCAAGCACATGGATGTCGCCGATCCCCTTGACGCCGCCGCTAGCGATCACCGGGATCGACACCGACCGCGCCAGATCCACCGTTGCCTCGACGTTGCAGCCCTTCAGCAGCCCGTCGCGCCCGACATCGGTGAACAGCAGCGCCGCAACGCCAGCATCCTCGAACTGCCGCGCCAGGTCGACCGCGCTGGTGGTCGACACGTCGGCCCAGCCCTTGGTCGCAACCATCCCGTCACGCGCGTCCACCGCAACCACGATCCCGCCCGGGAAAGCGGCGGCCATGTCGCGAACGAACTG
The DNA here is from genome assembly GCF_045369135.1 of Sphingomonas sp. 179-I 2A4 NHS. Lineage (NCBI taxonomy): Bacteria > Pseudomonadati > Pseudomonadota > Alphaproteobacteria > Sphingomonadales > Sphingomonadaceae > Sphingomonas > Sphingomonas sp. 179-I 2A4 NHS. The sequence continues at coordinate 135,341 of NZ_JBIQFL010000005.1, forward strand.
CGGATTCTCGAGCGCAGCGGTACCAATCACCACCCGTGCGACACCAAGATCGAACCATCTTTCCACACTTTGTGCCGTTCGGATGCCACCGCCGAGCTGAACATGACCGGGAAAGCACGCCACAATCGAGCGTACCGCGTCGCCATTGCGGCTCTCGCCAGCAAACGCCCCGTCCAGATCAACGACGTGAAGATGCCCGGCACCGGCCTCGGCGAACAGCATCGCCTGCGCCGCCGGATCGTCCCCATAGACGGTCGCGCGGTCCATATCCCCCTCGGCGAGCCGCACGACCTGGCCTGCCTTAAGGTCGATCGCAGGGAAGACGATAAGGCTCACGGCCGCCACTCCAGAAAACGGGCGAGCAGTGCCAGGCCGTAGCGCTGGCTCTTCTCGGGATGGAATTGCACGCCGACGATATTGTCGCGACCGATCGCCGCGGTGACCGGCCCCGCGTGATCCGTGCGGGCGATCACGTCATCGCCCTCGAAGGCATAGCTGTGCAGGAAATAGGCCTCGCCCGGCGCGATCAGTGGATGGTCGCTGACCGGCATCACGTCGTTCCAGCCCATGTGTGGAACCTTGGCGTCAGTACCGGCCGGATCGAGCCGGCGCACCGCACCTGAAATCCACCCAAGTCCAGCATGTTGTCCCAGTTCCTCGCCACGATCTGCGAGGAGTTGCATGCCGACGCAAACGCCGAGGAATGGCGTGCCCTCCTCAAGCACGCGCTCCCGCAGCGCCGCTTCCAGGCCGTCGATCGCACGAAGGTTCGCCGCGCACGCGCCGAACGCGCCAACGCCGGGCAGAACGATGCGGTCGGCACGCAGGATCGCCTCGGGATCGGCGGTGATCGTGACGTTATCCGCTCCCGCAGCCCGGAGCGCATTCTCGACCGAGTGGAGGTTGCCCGACTGGATGTCGACCAGCGCCAGTGTCACAACACGCCCTTGGTGGAGGGGATGGCGTCCGCTTTTCGCGGATCGATCTCGATCGCCTTGCGCAGAGCGCGGGCCAGGCCCTTGAACGCGCTCTCGGCGATGTGATGATTGTTCTCGCCGTGCAGTGTCTCAACATGCAGCGTGATTCCAGCAGCTTGTGCGAAGCTATGAAACCAGTGTTTGAAGAGTTCGGTGTCCATCTCGCCGAGCTTCTTCTGGCTGAACTCCGTCTTCCAGACGAGCCACGGGCGGCCGGAGATATCGAGCGCGACGCGGGTCAGCGTCTCGTCCATCGGTGACAGCGCGTCGCCGTAGCGGCGGATACCGCGCTTGTCGCCAAGCGCCTTGGCAACGGCTTCGCCGATCGCGATGCCGGTATCTTCCACCGTATGGTGCTGATCGATGTGCAGATCGCCCTTCGTTTCGACGTCGAGATCGATCAGCGAGTGCCGCGAAAGCTGCTCCAACATGTGATCGAAGAAGCCGACTCCGGTCGAAATCCGGTAGATGCCGGTACCGTCAAGGTTGACGGTGACCGCGATTCGGGTCTCGTTGGTGTCGCGACGGATCGTGGCGGTGCGCATGGGCGCGCACATAGCGGAGCAGCCACGTCATGCAATCTTGACCGTACGCGGTGGTCCGTTACCCATGGCGGCAATGGACGATCATTCTCCCGATAGCCTGATTCCGTACGACGAGATCGTGCAGGAGGCGCTTCGCGCCGTCGTCGGTCGCGTGCTCGGCTCGGTCGCCGAGGGCGGCGGGCTGCCCGGCGACCATCATTTCTACATCACCTTCAAGACTCAGGCCGCTGGCGTGGACATCCCGAAGCGGCTGATCGAGCGCTTCCCGGACGAGATGACGATCGTCCTGCAGAACCGGTACTGGGATCTGACGGTGGACGATACACGCTTCTCCGTCGGCCTGAGCTTCAATCAGGTGCCCTCGAAGCTCGTCATCCCCTATTCCGCGATCACGGGCTTCCACGATCCGTCGGTCAATTTCGAGCTGCGCTTCCAGGCCCAGGAAGGCCCTGGCGACGGCCCAGGCCCGCATGATCCGGCCGAGAACGATGGCCCTCCGGTGCCGGCCGAGGACGGCTCGAACGTCGTCGCGGTGGACTTCAAGCGCAAGAAATAACCTGGCTCGTCGGATGCGGGTGCCATCGTGCAACCGAAGTGCCCGCCGGGAGCTTGAGGATCAGGCTTCCGCGGGAACGACGAGATCATGACCACACGCACCGAAACCGATTCGCTTGGCCCCATCGAGGTGCCGGCCGATGCCTATTGGGGCGCGCAGACGCAGCGCTCGATCGAGAATTTCCCGTTTCCCTCGACCGAGCGGATGCCGATCGCCATCGTCCATGCGCTGGCGCTGGTGAAGCAGGCCGCCGCCCGAGTGAACCGCCGCCATGGCCTGGAGCCTGAGAAGGCGAAGGCGATCGAGGAGGCAGCCGCGGAAATCGTCGCGGGCAAGCTCGACGACCAGTTCCCGCTCGTCATCTGGCAGACGGGCAGCGGCACGCAGAGCAACATGAACGTCAATGAGGTGATCGCTGGCCGTGCCAACGAGATCCTGACCGGCACGCGTGGCGGCAAAAGCCCGGTCCACCCCAACGACGACGTCAATCGGGGGCAATCCTCCAACGATTCGTTTCCTACCGCGCTCCACGTTGCCGCGGCATTGGGCGCGACTCAGCGGTTGCTCCCGGCGCTGGAGCGGCTGGAACGTGCGCTTCTCGAGAAGGCGGAGGCGTGGCAGCGGATCGTGAAGATCGGCCGCACCCACCTGCAGGACGCGACGCCGCTGACGCTGGGGGATGAATTCTCCGGCTACCACAGGCAGTTGCGGCTGGCCCGCACGCGCCTGATTCCGGCGATCGAACAGGGCCTTTCACAGTTGGCGCAAGGCGGCACGGCTGTAGGAACCGGACTGAATGCGCCACCGGGCTTCGACAGGGACGTTGCGGTGGAACTGTCTGAACTCACCGGATTTGCGTTCGAGACAGCGCCGAACAAATTCGAGGCACTCGCAAGCAACGATACGCTGGTGGACTTCTCGGGACGGCTCAACACGCTGGCCGTGGCACTGACGAAGATAGCGAACGATATCAGGCTTCTGGGATCAGGGCCGCGTTGCGGCATCGGCGAGCTTGTCCTGCCCGCGAACGAACCGGGCAGTTCGATCATGCCGGGCAAGGTGAACCCGACGCAGGTCGAGATGCTGACGATGGTAGCGGCGCAGGTGATCGGCAATCACGCTGCCATCACCGTAGGCGGTATGCAGGGGCATCTCGAGCTCAACGTGTTCAAGCCGATGATTGGTGCCGCAGTGCTTCGATCGATCGATCTGCTGGCCGTCGGGATGGAGAGCTTTGCGGAGCGCTGCATCGAGGGTCTCGAGGCGGACGAGCGGCGGATCGCCGAATTGCTGGATCGATCGCTGATGCTGGTGACCGCGCTGGCGCCGGAGATCGGCTATGATCAGGCGGCCAGGATCGCCAAGCATGCTCATGCCGAGGGGCTGACGCTGCGCGAAGCGGGGTTGGCGCTGGAGCTTGTCGACGAGGAGACCTTCGACCGGGTGGTGCGCCCCGAAGCGATGCTTGGAACCTGAGCACCGGCATCATTGTTGAACGTCGGAACGAGGGAAGGGAGCTATATGATTCGCACCATCATCGGCGCGCTTGTGGGCAGTGAACTCGATCGGCGGGACGGCCGTGGCGGGCTGAAGGGCGCGGCAATGGGAGCGCTGGCTGCGCGTGCCGTCACTCGCACCGGCCCCTTCGGGCTGCTGCTGGGCGGCGGTTATGTCGCCAAGAAGATGTACGATCGCCGCAAGGCTTCCCGGGTCACGGCTGGCCGGTCTGCTGCCAAGCCCTGACGGCGTCGCTCGGGGCGATCAGCATCAGCAAGTTGAGCGTCAGATTGTCCCGGATCGCAGCCAGCGCAATGAGTTCGAGCAGGATGGCCAGCGCGACCCCGCCCCAGCGGGGTAGCCACGCCGCCAGCCAGAAGCCGAGCGCCATCATCGCCATGTCGCTGACCGAATTCAGGATACTATCGCCGGAGTAGCCGAAGGTCATCGTCACCGCGCGGTACCGGTCGATGATGAGGGGCGAGTTTTCCAGCACTTCCCAGCCAGCTTCGATGATCAGGGCCAGCAGGAAGCGCGTGCCGATGGGCTGGCGACGGAGCAGCAGCCAGCCGAGCGAGTAGAAGATCAGGCCGTGGACGATGTGGCTGAGTGAATACCAGTCGGCGATCTGCTGGCTGTTCTCGTCCGATTGAACCAGGCCGTGCCACAGCCTGATCGTGCCGCACGGGCAAATCGGCGATCGCCCCATCACATAGAGGGTCAGGGTTGCCAACCCGATGATCGTCACGGCAGCTGCCGCGACCTGCCTTGACGCTAGCCCCATCGCCGCGGCACTAGCGCGCATGGCCGCCTCCAACCAGTCCGATCCCCATGGCATGCGTCGCCGTGGGGTACTCTTCGTGCTTTCCTCCCCGTCGGGCGCTGGAAAATCCACCATCGCCCGCAAGCTGCTGGCGGCGGAGCCAGAACTGTCGATGTCGGTATCCTATACGACCCGCGCGCCGCGGCCCGGGGAGGTGGACGGAAAGGATTATCACTTCGTCTCGCTTGAGAAGTTTCGAGAGATGGTGTCGGACCACGAGTTCCTGGAGTGGGCGCACGTGTTCGACAATCGCTACGGCACGCCGAAGGCGGATGTGTTCCATACGCTAAGCGAGGGGCAGGACATCCTGTTCGACATCGACTGGCAGGGCGCGCAGCAGCTTCATCAACTGGCCGGCGGAGACGTGGTGCGCGTGTTCATCCTGCCGCCGTCCATGGCGATCCTGCGCGATCGACTGGAGAAGCGCGCGACGGATAGCCAGGACGTGATCGATGCGCGGATGGCGCGCGCCGCCAACGAGGTCAGCCACTGGGACGGCTATGACTATGTGCTGGTGAACGACGATCTCGAACAATGTTTCGAGCATGTCCGCACGATCCTGGCCGCGGAACGGCTCAAGCGATCGCGGCAGACGGGGATCATTGGATTTATTCGCAGCCTGCTGAAGAGCGGCTGATCCGCGCGCCCGCTCGAGCGCAGCGCGGAATCAGGATACCAATGCGAGAAATCGCGCCGCGGCGGCAAAGTCACGATGCCGTGCATCGCGCGCTTCCGCGGCGAGCACATCTTCGCCCCATTGGTCGACCTGCCACATCTCGTCCACCAGGGCGGCGTTCCAGAGTGCCTCGACATCGATTGCGCCCTCAGCGAGCGCAAGCGTGCCGACCAAGGTGCCGCTGATCGTGACGAGGGGCTGAAGCGCGACCAGCCGGAAGGGCGGGCGGCTCGCCACAGCTTCCGAAAGGCGCGCGATGGTCGCGGCGGGCTGCGGACGATGCATGACGCCGCTCACCAACTCGAAATGAACATCGTAGCGATCGCGCGCCCAATCGAGCAGCGGATTCCATGCTGCTGCTTCCCGCGCGATCAGTTCCGCAGGCGAGTCGGCGCGGTAGTAGAGCAAGTCACTTTCCGCATAAGCGGCAAGGCCGGCAGCGAAGGCGGCGGGATCAGGCGCCACACGATCGATGGCCGCGTTGGCAAGGCCGGTGAGCGGCATCGCGCGCGGATCGATCGTCTCTTCGACTGCGTCCCATTCCGAGGCGATGGCCTGGGCGAGCGCATCGGTTGGCAGGGCGAGCGGGCTCCGTCCCGGTGTGCGGACGGGCCGTTCATCGAGCCGAACCACGTTGTCTGAATCGACGCTTACCGACTTCCAGAACCGCTTCACGGCCGGGGGCTCCGCCAGCGGCGGGCGAGCGCGCGCGGCACGATCGCCATCGTCCACAATGCCGCGATCACGATCCCGCCGCCAAGCAACTTGCGTCCCAGCTCCTCGCCATGCGCGAGCAGCAGCACGCCGAGGACGGCAGCCATTGCCGTCACCAGGCGGACGAGCACCAGCACGAGCCAGCGTGATCGGGCGGGGTCGGTTGTCATCGGCGCTGCTATGGCCGATCCGCCTGCGGCTTTCCAGCCGCGACAAGCTGGCGCGGAAATCCGACCAGCTGCCTGGCAACCTCTTGGTTACAAACGGACATTATGGTTTAATTCCACATGTAGCGAGAGCGGGCCCGGGGGGGCAGCCTCGAACCAGCGGTGATGAGGAACGGGACGGCGATGGTCGGCGCGGCGGTGTTTGTTTACGGTTTGCTGATGAGCTTTGTTTTTTCGCGCGCCTCGCGCAACGCAAAGCTCCGTCGTCCCAACCCGCCGGTGATGCAATATGTCGGGTATGTGCTCTGCGGGATTACGGCAGGGGCGTCGGTGGTGCTGATGTGCCACGCAATCGGCGATTCGATGGGCATGCCACTGCTGCCGCTGACCATCTGACGCCTGGCTGGCATGGCCAGCGGGCGTTCATAGCTGATTGATGTCGATCCCCGCGGCTCGCGCCGCGGGTGATGACTTATTCCTTGGCTCCGCGCCCGCGGCGTTCGCCGCGCCGGGCCTTGCGGACCTGCTTTGCGTGGGCGCGGGCTTTCGCTTTGCGGTCCTCCCGCGTCGGCGCCGGGCGGCTGTCGTCGGGCAACTGATCCCCCAGCGACTCTTCGAAGCCCAGACCAGCCAGGCTATCGCGGAAATGCGTTGGCAGCGATGCCGTCACGTCAATTGCGCCGCCGTCGGGATGATCGACGCGGATGCGCCGGGCGTGGAGATGCAACTTGCGGCTAATCCCGCCCGTCAGGAATGCAGCGGGGCCGCCATATTTGCCATCACCCACAATCGGGTGTCCGATGGCCGCCATATGGACGCGCAGCTGATGGGTGCGCCCGGTGAAGGGCTGTAGCTCCACCCAGGCCGCGCGGTTGCCGGCGCGTTCGATCACGCGGTAGCGGCTGCGCGACGGAGCGCCATTCTCCTCGTCGACGTGCATCTTCTCGCCGCCAGTGCCCGGCTGCTTGGCGATCGGCAGATCGACCACGCCGTCGTCGATCGAGGGCACGCCGACGACCAGCGCCCAATAGACCTTCTTTGCGGATCGCCCGGAGAATGCCTTGGCAAAGAAGGCGGCGGCACGGCTGGTGCGGGCGACCAGCAGCGCGCCTGACGTATCCTTGTCGAGCCGGTGGACAAGCTTCGGCCGCCCTTCGGCCTCGAACTGAAGCGCGTCGAGTAGCCCGTCGACGTGTTGCGTTGTCTTGGTGCCGCCCTGTGTCGCGAGCCCCGGCGGCTTGTTCAGCACGAAGGCGGCGGGATCCTGGTGGATGACCAGTTCACGCGCGAACGCCACCTCATCCTCGCTGAGCGGGGGACGCACGCGCTTTGGCCGCGCATCGGCGCGTGGCGCTTCCTCTGGCGGCAATCGCAACGTCTGACCCGCGACGACCCGGTCGCCTGGACCGACGCGTGCGCCGTCGAGCCGCAGCTGCCCCGTGCGCGCCCATTTGGCGACGGTGGTGAAGCTCGTGTCGGGCAGATGGCGCTTGCACCAGCGATCAACGCGGATGCCATCGTCATCCGGCGCGACGGTGAACTGGCGGACGGTGTCGCTCATGCAAAGCCCCTCGTCAGACCCAGGCCAAGCGCCAATGCGCCAATCGCACCAAATACGGAGAGGATGACGTAGGCCAGCATGGCGGCGATCTCGCCGCGCTGGATCATCAGCACCGCGTCGAGCGAGAAGGCGGAGAAGGTCGTGAAGCCGCCGAGTACGCCAACGCCGAGCAGCAGGCGCCAAGCCTCGCCATCGCTAACGCGTGACAGCGAGCCGGCGAGGACACCCATGACGAGCCCGCCGACGATATTGACCGTCAGCGTGCCCCAGGGCCACGCCGGACCAAGCGCAGCAAGCGCTGCGCGCCCGACCAGATGGCGCAGTCCGGCGCCGACCGCGCCGCCGGCCATCACGAGAAACAAGGAATTCATCCGCGTCTCCCTAGAGGGAACGGCCGCGGGGCGGAAGGGACGATCAGCTGCCGTCGGCCATCAAGTCCACTTGCGTACCGCCATTCTTGCCGGGATTCATGATCACCATGAAAGCTGCGCCGCGCTTCGTGCCGGCAAGGACATGTTCCTTGCCCTCGGCCTGATGGCCGGCGCGATATCCTGCGTCCGTGGTGCGGGTGAAATACCAGTCGAGCAGCCGCTGCATCGGTGCCGCCGACGTGAAGCTCACGACGCGCAGCGCGCAGCCCTCGCCGTCTGCCCCGGCAGCCTCGGTAACACGCGCGTCTGGATAGAGCGGCACGCCGGCGGGCAGGCGGTTGGCCCAGTCGTTCGAGTAGGCAACGTTGTTGGCGCAGCGTGGCGAGGCGCCCTGGCTTGACGCGAGCGCCCCCAGGGTCAGCGCGCGGCGGGCAGCGGCGCACTGCTTGCAGTCACCCGAAGCGGGCGGGGCAGGGCGGACGGTGTCGGTCTCTTCCTTTCTTGCGGCGTCAGCGATGCCATCTGGCGGGACTGCACCCGATACCGGCTGCGCCGGTGGACGCACCGTATCGGCGTTCGCCTGCTGGACGAGCGCCGGATCGACCATGATCTGGTCCTTGAGCGTGCTCTGTAGCGCGGGATCGGCGGCACTTGAGGCGGCGTTCGCCTGTGCCAGCGTGTTGTCGAGGTCGGCAAGTGCGGCCTCTTCAGTCGGCGTTTTGCCGCACCCGGCTGCAATCAGCGCCAGCGCCAGCGCCGCCCCATGGCCAATCAGGCGTTTCATCGTCATCCCCGCGTGATCCTATCGGAAGGGCAGCTTGGCACGGCAGGCGTTAAAGAACGGTACGGGCACTAATGGTGTATCATTCTTGCAATACACGTCGGGTGGCGTCATGTGGAGAGAATGCTGAACCTTGTTTCGATTTTGATCGGTCTTGTTACCCTGGCCCTGGGGCTTGTCGCGTTCATGCCGCTACTGGGCTGGCTCAACTGGCTGGTGATCCCGATCGGGATCGTCGGCGCCGCCGTGGGCGCGCTTTCGAGCACCAACGGCGGTCGCAATCTCAACATCGTGCTGATCGTGATCTTCGCCCTGCGGCTGATGCTGGGCGGCGGCATTTTCTGATCAGCGGGCGCCGGTCACGGCGCCACGACGACGCAGGCAACGCCCGCCTTGGTGCACGCTGCCTGCGCCGCTGCCTTGGAGGAAAAGCCGGTCGCCTGGAGGCGGGTGACGGCGCCTGCCTTCACATAGCTGGGGCTGCCGCCCGTGCGGCTGCCGACCTTCGCCCATAGGCCGCGCGCATTGCTCTCGTCCCGGAAGGCGCCGAGCTGGATGCGCCATGCGCCGCCTGAGGTGCCGGGCGCAGACGTGGCTGCCGGCCTTGTCGCTGCGGCGGGGCGCTGTGCGATGGCGGGCGCCGGGGTCGGCTTCGCAGAAGGTGCGGCCGCAACCGCGCCCTGGCGGGCGGGCGTCGTGGCCGGGGCGGTTGCAGGTACCGGTGCCGTCCGGCCGGGGAGGGGTGCGGGCGGCGCGGCCATGGCGAGCGAGCGGGCATCCGCCTCGTACTTGCGGGCAAGGGCGAGGCCCTGCTGTCGCTGCGGGGCGGGGATATATTGATCCATCTGCGCCAGCGTCTGCGAGGCTTGGGGCAGACTCTGCTGCGAGGAACGCGTCACCAAGGCGTAGGCACGGACCCAATCCTTGGGGACCCCATCCCCGTTGAACAGCATCGTGCCGAGAACGAGCTGCGTGCGCTTCTCGCCGCGCGCGACGGATTTTTCGAGCCAGGGGAGCGCTTCGGCCTTCTTCCCTTCCTGAAAAAGGATCAAACCATAGTTATCGATGGCCTGCGCGTGGTTCTGAATGGCGGCTTTCCGGTACCATTCGGTCGCAATTGGCATGTCGATGGGGACGCCTCGTCCAAGCTTGTACGCCTGTCCCAGGTTGAACTGCGCATCGGCATCGCCCGCGACAGCGAGCGGGCGCCAGATGTCGACCGCCGCCTTGTAATCACCGCGCGACCAGGCATCCACGCCCTGCTTCACGTCAGCCGCGGCGGGCGCCGCGATCGCAACGATGCCGCCGAACAATCCCCAATACGCCTTGTTCATCCCACCACCCCAATCAACCGCAGGTTATCCCTGACGAAGCCGCATCGGCTTCATGCCCGAGAAGCGCGGTTTGAGCCAGTACGGTAATCAGCCCGTTAACTGCTTCGACCGTCTCAAATTGCCCGCTTTACCATTCCTTATCTAACCCTGTGCCATGCCTGATCATGAACAGGGCGGGAGTTCGGCGAGGTTGATGGGCGGTTCGCTACGAACAGCGCGGCAAGGCGGATCGGGCAACTCCGATCCGGCGAACGTGGCTGTCGGGCGGATGCTGCCGCGTTCCTTCCCGGATCTTCCGACCACCTCGCGGGCGCAGCGGCGATCGTGCCGACGGCGTCCCGCCAGACACTTCGTTCGTTCGAGGATTGATCATGAACATGCGCGCGATTGCCGGTCTCAGCCTTTCGGCCCTGATGCTTGGTGGAACGATGGTCGCTTGCTCGCAGGGCGGCATCGCGACGGCGAGCAGCCGTGATGCCTCGGCGGCAGCAAAGACCGCGGCGAAGAACGCCGAGAAGGCGAACAAGGCGCTCGCAAAGGGTGATGCGAACAAGGCAATCGGGTTCGCGGAAGCCGCAGTGGCGCTGATGCCGCAGAATACCGACTATCGTTCGCTGCTGGCGGGCGCTTATCTCAAGGCGGGCCGCTTCACCTCGGCCCACGCCGCCTACGCCGATCTGCTTCAGCTGACACCCGGTAACGGCAAGGCGGCGCTTAACCTGGCCTTGGCGATGATCGCGGAGGGGCAGTGGGACGAAGCGCGCCAGACGCTGGAGGCGCACGCGAGCGTCGTTCCTGCAGGTGACCGCGGCTTGGCGGTGGCGCTGGCGGGTGATCCGGCGACCGGCGTCGAACTGCTCACCGCTGCCGCGCGATCGCCCGACGCCGATGCGAAGACGCGGCAGAACCTGGCGCTGGCACTGGCGCTGGCGGGACGCTGGGTCGAAGCGCGCGAAGTCGTGGGCATCGATCTGGCGCCGACGGACGCGGATGCCCGGATGGTGCAATGGGCGGCGTTCGCCAAGCCGGTTGGCGCGGCTGACCAGGTGGCCGCCCTGCTTGGAGTCATGCCGGTGAAGGATCCCGGCCGCCCCGTGGCGCTGGCGCTGAACGCAGCCGTGCCGGTAGCGGCGATGGCGGCAGCAGAGCCGGTCGAGGCGCCGGTGGCGACAAGCGAGCCGGTGGCAGCACCGGAAGCAGTGGCCGCCGTGGAAGCCCCACCATCGTCAGGCGCGGCTAGGATCGTCTTCGCCGAGCGGCGGGAGGTGGTGCAGGCGCTGCCGACACGTACGCCAGCGACGTTTGCGGCGCCCCGCACGGTCAAGACGCAGCTGGCGACGGCGTCCGCTGAGCCGAAGCCGGTTGCGCAGCCGAACAAGGGCAAGTGGTTCGTCCAGCTCGGTGCGTATGACAATGCGGCCGTGGCGAAGGACGCCTGGGGCCGCGCACAGCGCCGCTATCCGGCGTTCGAGCAGCAGACGCCAACCGGCATGGCGTTCAAGTCGTTCTACCGCCTGTCGGTTGGCGGCTTTGCCAAGGCCGACGCCGACGCGCTTTGCCGCGGTTATCGCGCCAAGGGCGGCGCGTGTTTCGTTCGCACCGGTGCGGGTGATCAGGTTGCGCAGTGGGTGAAGCCGGCAGGGGTGCAGGTGGCTTCGCGCTAAGCGCAGCCCGTGGGCTGCATTGGTTGAACGAGAAGGGCGTCACTCCAGCTCAGTGGGTGACGCCTTTTTCGTGCCAGGTGGCTATGAAAGTTCCCGGCCGCCTTTGAAGAGCCGGAGAACACGGCCCTGCACGGGAAGGCCGTCGAACGGTGTGTTGCCCGCTTGGCCGGGCAGCGTGTCAGCATCGATCTGCCACGGCACATCCGGATCGACCAGCATGAGGTCCGCCTCGGCACCCGGTGTCAGTGCGCCCACGTCGAGGCTAAGGACGCTCGCCGGGTTACGCGACAGAAGCGCGACGAGGCGATCGATGGTCACGCGTTCGTTACGCACCAACCCAAGTGCGAGCGGCAGCAGCGTGGCTGCACCTGCCGCGCCGACGCTGGCATCCGCGAACGGCAGGCGCTTTTCCTCCGGGCCGCGCGGATCGTGGCCGGAACAGAGGACGTCGATCGTGCCGTCGGCGAGCGCCGCAAGCGCTGCTTCGCGATCCTCCTGGGAGCGCAGCGGCGGCGACAGGTGCGCGAAGGTGCGAAAGTCGCTCATCGCGTTGTCCGCCAGCAGCAGATGGGCCGGCGTGATGCCGCAGGTGACTTGGACGCCGCGCCGCTTGGCGGCACGGATGAGATCGAAGCCGGCGGCGGTGGTGACTTGTCGCACGTGAAGGCGCGCGTCGGCTGCTTCGGCGAGCATCAGATCGCGGGCGATCGCCAGCGGCTCGGCGAGCGCCGGAGCGGCCGGCAAGCCAAGGCGGGTCGCGGTCTCCCCTTCGGTTGCGACCGCTTCGCCGACAATGCCGGCGTCCTCGGCATGGCTGATGACCGTCAGACCAAGATCATGCGCATAAGCGAGGACCCGTGCCATCACGCCCGAATCCCCGATCCAGCGCCGACCGGTGCCCACGGCGCGTGCGCCCGCCGAGGCGCAGATCGCCATTTCGGCAAGGTCGGTGCCAGCGAGGCCGCGTGTGGCGGCCGCGATCGGGTGGATCCACAGATCCGGCCGGCCGATCAGCGCGGATCGCTGGACGATGCCGGGCTCGTCGAGCACCGGCGACTGATCCGGCATCAGCCCGACGCGGACGATCCCGCCCGCACGAAACGCGGCGCGATCGATGGTTGCAACCCCAAGATCGACGATCGCCGGCATCAGCAGCTTGCCGCGGCAGTCGATCACGGTGGCCTTTTCAGCCGCGTCGTCAGCGGGATCAACGATCCGGCCGTCGGCAACGAAGAGGTCCCCGCGACGTTCGCCAGTCAGCGGGCACACGATGCGCGCGTCCCTGAAAAGCAGTGCCGCGCTCATGCCCAACCCTCCACGCCGCGCGCTCTTCGCGTCAGCACGTCCAGACACGCCATGCGGACCGCCACGCCCATCTCGACCTGCTCGGTAATGGCGGAGCGATCATGGTCTGCGACGTTCGAATCGATCTCGACTCCGCGGTTCATTGGCCCGGGGTGCATGACCAGGGCGTCGGGCTTCGCGCGGTCGAGCCGCTCCAGCGTGAGACCATAGCGCAGGCGATACTCGCGCATCGACGGAATGTAACCACCGGTCATGCGCTCGGTCTGGAGCCGGAGCATCATCACCACGTCCGCCCCCTCCAGCGCCGCGTCGAAATCGGTGAACGGCGTCACGCCCATGCGCTCGATCGCGGCCGGCATCAGCGTGGTCGGGGCGCAGACGCGCACATCGGCCGCAAGGGCAGTAAGGGCGAGGATGTTCGACCGTGCCACGCGGCTGTGCAGCACGTCGCCGCAAATGACGACTCGCTGGTTGTGGATCGTTCCCCGCCGCCGGCGGATCGTCAGCGCGTCCAGCAGCGCCTGTGTCGGATGCTCATGCCGACCGTCACCGGCGTTGAGGACGGGGCAATCCACCTTGTCGGCGATGAGCCGAACCGCGCCCGACGACATGTGGCGGATGACGAGGACGTCGGCACGCATGGCATTGAGCGTCATTGCCGTGTCGATCAGCGTTTCGCCCTTCTTCACGCTGGACTGCGCCGCGTGCATGTTCACGACGTCAGCACCCAGTCGCTTTCCGGCGATCTCGAAGCTGAGCAACGTGCGGGTCGAATTTTCGAAAAAGGCGTTGATCTGCGTGAGACCGGCGAGCCGCTTGTCTGGGGCGGCGCGATCGCGATTGGCGGTGATCCAGCCTTCCGCTTCATCAAGCAGGAAGGTGATCTCGTGCGGCTCCAGACCCTCGATACCGGTGAGGTGCCGGTGCGGGAAAACGGCGCCGCCGGAGATCAGCGACGCGGGGCGGTGGTCCGATGTTGGCATCGAGCGGGCGCGATAAAGCCGCAAGGCTGGCGAGGCAAGCGAAGCTGCCCGATCATCGCCATCTGCTCAGCCCTGCGTCAGCGCATCGATCGCTGCCTGCAGGATGTGGGCGGCAGCGAGGCTGTCGATCCGCTCTGCCCGCTTTGCGCGACTCATGTCCTGCTCGATCATCACGCGCTCCACCGCGACGGTGGACCAGCGCTCGTCCCACAGAAGGATCGGCCCGAGATCGGCGATGTTGCGGGCAAAGGCGCGAGTCGATTGGCTGCGTGGGCTTTCGCTGCCGTCGAGATTGAGCGGAAGGCCAAGGACGATGCCGGCGACCTGTTGCGCCGCGATCAGATCGGCAAGCGCGGCCTTGTCCTGCGTGAACTTGCGCCGCTTGATGAGCGGGGCAGGGCTGGCGAAGGTCCAGCCCGCATCGCACAGCGCGGTGCCGATCGTCTTGGTGCCGAGATCGAGCCCGATCAGGCGTCCGCCGCTCGGCAGAGCTTCGCGGAAGTCGGCGGCGGCGAGGGTGATCATCGTGCGGCCAGCCGGCGTGCGACATCGGCGCGCACGTTCGCCCAGAACAGGCTGTAGTCGTAGACGTGGTAGTTGTTGCCGGGGAGCACGTAAGGCCCCACGTCCGGCCCGTCGCCGATCAAGAGGAAGCCGCGATCGGCGCAGCGCGCGGGGACGCGGCCTGCCTCGATGCGGGCGCTGCCAAGGTCTTGGGCCGGGAACAGCGTGCCGACGTTGGCGCTGGCAGGGGCTGCAGCATCCGCCGTGCCGGTCAGCGGGTTCGTACAGACGAGCTTGCTTCCGCGGCGTGGCTTGCCATCGAAGCCGATTGTCTTGTCATAGGTGTCGATGACCAGTGAGGGATCGGCCGGCTCTCCGAACGTCGACCACGAAAGAATGCAGCCCCGCTGATCGGCGCGGGTACATTCAGGGAGGCCCATGGCGGCAAGATCGTTGCTGCGGCTGACGGGCCACCCGACGACATAGGCGGCGATGACGCGGCGGGCGAGCGGGGTGCCGGAGACCTTGTCCTTCAACAAGTGCGATAGATGAAGCGCACCCTGGCTATGGCCCGCTAGGATGATCGGCCGATCGGGGCCGATCTGACGGAGGAACGCCGCGAAGGCCGCCTGGATGTCTCCATAAGCGAGGTTCAGGGCGCGCTGCGCGTCGGCCGCATCGGTCAGGAACGAGCCGAAGGTCGCCTGGCGGTAACGCGGCGCCCAGATCTCGCCCGCTTGGTTGAAGGCGCTAGCCTGGCCGCGCAGGAAGAGGGCCGCGCGATCATTGGCCTCCTGATTGTCGAGCGGCGCGTTCCAGTGATCATCGCTGATATAGGACGTCGGGTGGATGAAGAAGACCGCCGCGCCCCCCGGCGCGGCACGGGGCTTGTATCCTTCCGGTACCCAGAGGGCGGGGTTGCCTGCACGGCCAGGGCGGGCGAGCCACATGCCGGGCCTATCATAGGCATTCTCCGCGACCTTCTTTTGCGGCTCGAATGGGCGGTCGGGAACGAAGGTCCAGCGGATCAGATCGTTGCCCCAGATTCGATACACGACGGCGCCGGCGAGGACGAGCGCGATGAGGAAGGCAATGACGTAAAGGAACTTGCGGGCCATGGCCCCGGCGCCTGCCCCAGCCGGGCCTCGCGCGCAACAGTGCGCCATTGCCTTGCGCAGCGCAGCAATGGTAGCGCGCCGACATGTCCGTAGATACCGCCACCGTGAAGAAGGTCGCGAGCCTTGCGCGCATCGCGATCGACGATGCCCATGCCGAGCGGCTCGTGCCCGAACTCAACAACATTCTGGGTTGGATCGAGCAACTGAGCGAAGTCGACACCAGCGGGGTCGAGCCGATGACGGCAGTGATCCCGAACAAGCTGCGCCTGCGCGACGACGTTGTGAACGCCGATCCGTTGACCGGCGGCGGGATCCGCGACGCGGTGCTCGCGAACGCGCCGCAGGCCGAGCACGGCTTCTTCACTGTGCCCAAGGTGATCGAGTGACCGCTTGGTTCGCCCCTATCGCGCCTGCGATCGCCTGCACTCTTCGTTCGAGTTTCGACCATGACTGATCTTACCGACCTTGGCATTCGCCAGATCCGCGACGGCGTGCGCGACGGGAGCTTCTCCGCGCGCGAAGTGGCGGAGGCTTTCACCCGCGCGGTCAGCGCCGCGAAGGAGCTGAATGCCTTTCTCGTCGAGACGCCGGAGCATGCGCTTGCCGCAGCCGACGCCGCCGATACAGCGCGCGCCTCGGGCGAGGCGCTGAAGCCGCTGGCCGGCGTCCCGATCGGGATGAAGGACCTGTTCTGCACCAAGGGTGTCCCGTCGACGGCCGCGAGCCACATCCTGGAAGGCTTTACGCCGCAGTATGAGTCGACCGTGTCGCAGCGCCTGTGGGACGCTGGCGCCGGGATGCTCGGCAAGCTCAACATGGACCAGTTCGCGATGGGCTCGTCGAATGAGACCAGCGCGTTCGGCAACGTCATCTCGCCGTGGCGGCGCAACGACGGCGGCAATGCCGCGCTGGCGCCGGGCGGATCCTCGGGGGGCAGTTCGGCGGCGGTTGCCGCGCGGCTGTGCCCGGGCGCGACCGGCACCGACACGGGCGGTTCGATCCGCCAGCCGGCGGCATTCACCGGTATCTCGGGGATCAAGCCGACCTACGGCCGCTGCTCGCGTTGGGGCGTCGTCGCTTTTGCGTCCAGCCTCGACCAGGCGGGGCCGATGGCGCGTGACGTGCGTGACTGCGCGATCATGCTGGAGGCAATGAGCGGCTTTGATCCCAAGGACGGAACCTCGCTGGACCTGCCCGTACCGCAGTGGGAGCAGCAGCTTGATGCGAGCCTTAAGGGCAAGCGCGTCGGCATTCCCAAGGAATATCGCGTCGACAACATGCCCGAGGAGATCGAGGCCCTGTGGCAGAGGGGCATCGAGTGGGTGAAGGATGCCGGTGCCGAAGTCGTGGAAGTGTCGCTGCCGCACACCAAATATGCCCTGCCGGCCTATTACATCATCGCACCGGCGGAGGCGTCTTCGAACCTCGCGCGCTATGATGGCGTGCGGTACGGCCAGCGCGACCTGCCGGATGGTGCCAACCTCCAGGCGATGTATGCCGCGACGCGCGCTGCTGGCTTCGGCGAGGAAGTGAAGCGTCGCATCCTGATCGGCACCTATGTGCTGTCGGCCGGTTTCTACGACGCCTATTTCACCCAGGCATCGAAGGTGCGGACGCTGATCGCACGCGATTTCGAGCGCGCGTGGGAGAGCTGCGACGTGCTGCTGACGCCAACGGCGCCGTCGGCGGCGTTCGCGCTGGGCGAGAAGAGCGCCGATCCGCTGGCAATGTACCTCAACGACGTGTTTACCGTGCCGTCGAGCCTCGCCGGCCTGCCGGCGATGAGCGTGCCGGGCGGCCTCGACAAGAACGGGCTGCCGCTGGGGCTGCAGGTGATCGGCAGGGCGCTGGACGAGCAAGGCGTGCTGAACGCGGCGCTGGCGATCGAGGAGCGCGCCGGCTTCACCGCCCGTCCGCAGGCCTGGTGGTAATGATGTTTGAATTCGGGGATCAGGCCAATGGCTGACGCAACCGCACCGTTCCGTATCAAGGGCGCCACCGGCGATTGGGAGGTCGTGATCGGCCTCGAAGTCCATGCCCAGGTGACGTCGAACGCGAAGCTCTTTTCCGGCGCCGCGACCGCATTCGGCGCGGAGCCGAACACCCAGGTGAGCCTGGTCGACGCTGCGATGCCCGGCATGCTGCCCGTGCCGAACCGCGAGTGCATCCGCCAGGCGGTGCGCACCGGCATGGCGATCGACGCGAAGATCAACAAATGGTCACGCTTCGACCGCAAGAACTACTTCTACGCCGATCTGCCGCAGGGCTATCAGATCTCGCAGCTCTATCACCCGCTGGTTGGCGAAGGCGCGGTCGAGATTGAGGACGGCGATACCGTCAAGACGATCGGCGTGGAGCGAATCCATGTCGAGCAGGACGCCGGCAAGCTGATGCACGATCAGCATCCGACGCGCTCCTATGTCGATCTGAACCGCTCGGGCGTGGCGCTGATGGAGATCGTCAGCCGGCCGGACATGCGCTCGCCGGCGGAAGCGGGCGCGTATCTGCGCAAGCTTCGCGCGATCCTGCGTTATGTCGGCAGCTGCGACGGCAACATGGAGGAAGGCTCCATGCGCGCTGACGTGAATGTCAGCGTGCGGCGGCCGGGCGAGGAGTTCGGTACACGGACCGAGACGAAGAACGTCAACTCGGTGCGCTTCGTGATGGCGGCGATCGAGCATGAGGCGAACCGCCAGGTCGACGTGCTGGAGAGCGGCGGGCGGATCGTGCAGGAGACGCGCCTGTTCAACCCGGACACGGGCACGACGCGATCGATGCGTTCCAAGGAGGATGCGCACGACTATCGCTATTTCCCGGATCCCGACCTGCTGCCGCTGGAACTGGACGACGCCTTCCTGGAGGAATGCCGCGCCTCATTGCCGGAACTGCCGGATGCCAAGCGCAAGCGTTACGAAGCTGCCGGCATCACCCCGTACAATGCCGGGGTGCTGACCGCCGAGGTGGAGACCGCGCGCTGGTTCGACGCGCTGCTGGAGGCCGGCGCTGCGCCGGTGGCGGCATCGAACTGGGTGACGGGTGAACTGTTCGGTGCGCTTAACCGCATCGGGAAGGATATCACGGAATCGCCGGTGACGCCAGGCCAGGCAGCCGAGCTGCTGGCGCTGGTGGCCGATGGCACCCTCTCCGGCAGCCTCGCGAAGCAGGTGTTCGAGGTGATGCTGGAGACGGGCGACGCGCCCGGCAAGATCGTCGAGGAGCGCGGGCTGAAGCAGACCAGCGATACCGGCGCGATCGAGGCGGTGATCGCCGAGGTGCTGGCGAAGAACCCAAACCAGCTGGAACAGTATCGCGGCGGCAAGGTGGCGCTGTTCGGCTTCTTCGTCGGCCAGACGATGAAGGCAATGGGCGGCAAGGCGAACCCGGGCGTGGTCAACGAGCTGTTGAAGAAGGCCTTGGGTTGAGGAGATCGTCCATCCTGCCCGTACTAGCCGGGCAGGATGGACGGGCCGGTCAGCGGAGCGTCCGGAACGCGTCGCGCACTTCGTCGACGAACAGTTCCGGTTGCTCGAAAGCGGCGAAGTGGCCGCCGCGGTCAAGCTCGTTCCAGTGGATGATGTTGGGGAATTGCCGTTCCGCCCAGCGGCGCGAGGCCCGGAAGATCTCCTTTGGGAAAATGCTGCACCCGGTCGGGACATTCACCGTCTCGCTCGAGAAGCTGCCGAAGCTTTCCCAGTAGAGCCGCCCGGAAGATGCGCCGGTGCCCGTCAGCCAATAGAGCATGATATCATCGAGCATCTCGTCACGGGTGAGGGCGTTTTCGGGCACGCCGCCGCAATCGGTCCACTCGCGGAACTTCTCGTAGATCCACATGGCCTGGCCGACGGGCGAGTCCACCAGCCCGTAGCCGAGGGTCTGCGGGCGGGTGGCCTGCTGCTGTGAATAGCCGTTGCCGTCCTTCATGTAGTTCTGAAGGCTTTCGAGCGCCGTCTTTTCGCGATCGGTCAGGGTCGCCATGTCCTCCGCGGTCGGTCTCGCCACCACCATGTTGAGGTGAATGCCAGCCACCGATGGATCAGCCGTCGCGCCGATTGCGGTGGTGACGGCCGAACCCCAGTCACCGCCTTGCGCGACGAAGCGATCATAACCCAGCCGCTTCATCAGCGCGATCCATGCCTTGGCGACGCGAGGCACGGGCCAGCCTTCGGAAGGACGCTGCGAGAAGCCGTAACCGGGGAGCGAGGGACAGACCACATGGAAGGCGTCCTCCGCGCGGCCACCATGCGCGACCGGATCCGTGAGCGGACCAATGACCTTCGAAAATTCAATCACCGAGCCCGGCCAGCCATGGGTGATGACGATCGGCAGGGCATTGGGCTCAGGCGAGCGCCGGTGGAGGAAGTGAAGCTGCAATCCATCGATTTCGGTGGTGAACTGACCGATGGCGTTCAGCGCGGTTTCGCACCGACGCCAGTCATATCGATGCTGCCAATGATCGACGAGCGCGCGCGCTGCATCAAGCGGGACGCCTTGCTGCCAGCCATCGACGGTTTCGCGCTCCGGCCAACGGGTGCGGGAAAGCCGCTGCTGCAGGTCATCGAGATCGGCCTGCGGCACGGCAAGGGTGAAGGGCGTGATCGCATCGCTCATGATCTTATCCGCGTCGCAAGATGGAGAGCGCCTGTTCGGCGAGCATCGGGGTGCCGTTGATCGCCTCGCCAGCATTCGGCGTCACCCCAGCGAGGGCACGAGCGTAGACGCCCTGGCTGATCGAGGCGAGGCGGAACACGGCGAAAGCGAGATAGAAGTTCCAGTCTTCGATCGCGCCGCCGCGTCTCGTGCGCCGACTGTAAGCGGCGACATACTCTGTCTCGGTCGGGATCCCGCTGGTGGTGAAATCCACCCCTTCCAACGTGCCCCAGCTGGGCGACGTCGAGTGCCACATGAAGCAATTATAACCGAGATCGGCCAGCGGGTGCCCGATGGTCGACAGTTCCCAATCGAGCACCGCGATGAGGCGCGGCTCGGTGGGATGGAACATGACGTTCTCCAACCGATAGTCGCCATGTGCGATGCCGACCGCCTCGTCCCTCGGAATACGGCCGGGGAGGTCGGCGATCAGCGCCTCCATCGCCGGGATCGGCTGCGTCTCCGCGCCACGATATTGCTTGGTCCACCGGGCGACCTGGCGCTCGAAATAGCCGGTCGGGCGGCCGTAGTCTTCCAGGCCGACCGCGCGGTGATCGACCGAGTGAAGCGCGGCCAGCGTTTTGTTGAGCTGGTCATATACCTCAGCCCGCTCGGCCGGCGACAGATCGGGGAGGGAAGCATCGCGGAAGATGCGGCCTTCCAGGTAATCCATGACGTAGAAGGCGGTGCCAATAATCTCGGGATCTTCGCACAGCGCGCGCATGTTCGGCACGGGAACATCGGTGTCGCGCAGCGCCGCCATCACACAGTACTCGCGGTCCACCTGGTGGGCACTCGCCAGCAACTGGCCTGGAGGCTTCTTGCGCAGGACGTAATCGCCGGCGTCGGTGGAAAGCATGAACGTGGGGTTGGAGGCGCCGCCGACGAACTGGCGGACCTGCATTCCATTGCCGAACCCGTCGACATTGCGATCCAGCCAGGCGGCGAGCTTCGCCTCGTCGAAGCGGTGCCGCTCTGCGACCTCGGTAAGTCGTGCGCCAGACGCCCCGCTCATGCAGCAACCGGCCGTTGATCGTTCATGCCCGCTCTCCTCGCATCGATTTTTGGAACGCGTAGCAAGAAAGCGTCGCGGCGAGCGAGCCCTTAATTCGGCGCGGAGCTCGAGCTGGCAGGGCCGGGGGGTGTCATCGTTCCGGACAATATATCGGCAAGCAGCCGGAAATCCCGCTCGCGCGGGCTGGCACGACGCCAGGCAAGGGCGATCGTCCGCCGCGGATTGTCGCCTGCGAGCGGACGAGCGCAGATGTGCGTGTGATCGAGGATGCCGGCCTTCAGCGCGATCTCCGGCAGCATCGTTACGCCCAGGCCGTTATCGACCATCTGGACGATGGTGTGGAGCGACGTGCCCATCATCGTCGCCTCGGCGCGCAGCTCCGGCCGATTGCATGCGGCAAGTGCATGATCCTTGAGGCAGTGACCGTCCTCCAGCAGAAGCAGCCGTGTTTCATCGATGTCGGCCGGCGAGACAGGCGTAACGCCATCAGCCAGCTCGCCTTCCGGAAAGGCGAGGAAGAGGCGATCGTCGAACAGCGGTTGCGTGGTCACTTCGCCGCAGGCGTAGGGCAGGGCGAGCAGTACGCAGTCAGCGCGGCCGTTGTGGAGCGACTCGCAGGCGGCGCCGCTCGGCTCCTCGCGCAGGAACAGGCGCAGATCCGGATAGTCCGCACGGAGCCGCGGCAAGACGCGCGGGAGCAGGAAGGGCGCGATCGTCGGGATGACGCTCATGCGCATTTCACCGGACAGTGGCCTGCCGGCTGCGCGCGCCATGTCGCCAAGCTCCTCCGCCTCGCGCAGCACACGGCGTGCCTTGGCCGCGATCCGCTCGCCAAGCGGGGTGAACCGGACGACCCGCCGCGTTCGCTCGACCAGCGTCACGCCGATCAGCGTCTCCAATTCGCGAATACCCGCCGACAAGGTGGACTGTGTAACGAAGCAGCTGTCTGCGGCCCGGCCGAAATGCCCCTGATCTTTCAACGCGATCAGATATTGCAGCTGTTTCAGAGTCGGTAGGTAAGTGGCCACTAATCGCCTCAATCGATCAACTCACGCGGAATAGCGTGATTGATCGATTATAAGAACCCCTTATATCGCCTTCCAGAGAGGCGGATCGCCGCCCGGCAAGAGAGGTTGCCCGAGGCCTTAATTTATTCCTGGAGGCCCATTCATGCTCACCGTCGGCGACAAGTTCCCCGCCATCACCGTTCCTGTTCAGCAGGGCACCAATGCGCTTCCCGCGGGCGAGACGCTCGACCTGACGACCGCCTTCCCGGGTAAGTGGAAGGTTCTGTTCTACTGGCCGAAGGACTTCACCTTCGTGTGCCCGACCGAGATCGTCGGTTACAGCCAGCTGAAGGGCGACTTCGAGGATCGTGACGCCGTGTTGATCGGCGCATCGACCGATACCGCCCACGTCCACCTCGCCTGGCGCAAGTCGGACCCGGATCTGGCGGCAGCGGACTTCCCGTGGCTTGCCGATAACGGTGCGAAGCTCGCCGAGGCGCTGGGCATCCTCGATGCGAACGAGCATGTCGCGTTCCGCGCGACCTTCACCATCGATCCGGACAACGTGATCCAGGCGGTGCAGGTCAACGGCCTTAACGTCGGCCGCAACCCGCAGGAGACGCTGCGCGTGCTCGACGCGCTGCAGACGGACGAGCTGTGCCCGTGCAACTGGAACAAGGGCGACGACGTCCTCCAGATCGCGGCCTGAAGCCACACGTCCCCTCCCGCGTGAGGGAGGGGAAAAAAGGAGGGCGTGTCGGCTGGCGCGCCCTCTCTTTTTGCCTGGCGCCGATCGGCGCGGGTGCTTCCCCAATCCTCCGCAGGAGCGGAGGCGTGACGAAAGAGATACCATGTCGCTCAAGGACTTCGCCGGCACGCTGCCGGATTTCGCCAAGGATATCCGCCTCAACGTCGGCTCGCTGCTGAACGAGACGATCCTCAACGATCAGCGCAAGTACGGCACTTTCCTCGCCTGTGCGCATGGCAGCGGGCACAAGCCGCTGGTCGAGGCAGCCGAGGCTGAGTGCGCCGACAAGCTTTCGCCCGAAGCTGCCAATGCGGCGCGCGCTGCGGCGGCGGTGATGGCGATGAACAACGTCTATTACCGCTTCACGCACCTCGCGGGGAATCAGGAATATCGCAACATGCCGGCGAAGCTGCGCATGAACGTGATCGGCGCGCCCGGCATCGACAAGGTCGATTTCGAGCTGTTCAGCCTGGCGGTCAGCGCGATGAACGGCTGCGGCATGTGCATCGATTCGCACGAGGCGGTGCTGAAGAAGGCAGGCGTCACCGCCGAGGTAATTCAGGGCGCCGTTCGTATCGCTGCGGTGATGCAGGCGGTCGGCACGGTCCACGCCGCCACCTCCTGATTGTTTCAACCCGCGTCGCTCTTACAGAACGGCGCGGATGAACCCGTAGGTGCTGGTGATGACCAGCACGGTCCCGACCAGGATGAGCATCGTCTTGGTCGGGATTCTCTTTGCCATGATCGCCCCGAACGGCGCCGCGATGACGCCGCCGATGAGCAGGCCGAGCGTAGCCGTCGCGAAATCCTTCAGCCCCAGATGGAAGATGAAGGTGGCCGAGACGGTGAGGGTGAGGAAGAACTCCACGGAGTTCACGGTGCCCACCACCTTGCGCGGCTCGACGCCCTGAACAAGCAGGTTCGAGGTAACGATCGGTCCCCAGCCGCCACCGCCAGCCGCGTCGAGAAAGCCGCCGACGAGACCGAGCGGCTCGACGACCTTGGGCTTCTTTGACTTGGGCGGGAACAGCAGGCCGCGCACGAGAAGGTAGATCCCGACTGCGACGAGATAGCCAAGAACGTACGGCTTCACCGTCTCGCCGTCCAGATTGGTGAGCAGGTACGCGCCGGTGATCCCGCCGATCATCCCGGGGATCAATAGCCGCAGGAACAGGCGGCGATCGACGTTGCCGTGGAGCACATGGCTGATGCCCGACACGGCAGTGGTGAATGTTTCGACGATATGGACGTTCGCCGACGCCCGCGCGGGGGCCAGGCCGATGACCGCGACCAGCAGTGTATTGCAGATCACACCGAACGCCATGCCGAGCGCACCGTCGACAATCTGAGCGCCGAAGCCGACCAGGATGAACGGCAACAAGGCCTCGATCGTCGTCAGCGAAAAATCCACACCGGTCCCCTGGGGCATGTTCATTGGTCGCCGCCGGATGGCGCACCGAGCCAAATCCTACAAGATCGCTATGCTTTGCAGCAATAGCGTTCAGCTTTCGCGGTGCTGGAAAACGGCGTTCGGAAGGCCTAGATGCGCGTCACGACTAGGGGAAAGCGTGATGGCGCGATTGGCCGATTATCTCGATTCGATCCGCGCGCGCGATCCCGCGCCGCATTCCCGGCTCGAAATCCTGACCTATCCGGGCGTGTGGGCCCTCGGATGGCACCGCGTGGCGAACCGCCTGTACCGCGCGCGACTGTTCTTCCTTGCCCGTCTGGTGAATCATTTTTCGCGCTTCATGACGGCGATCGACATCCATCCCGGGGCGACGATCGGGCGCAATTTCTTCATCGATCACGGCTTCGTCGTGATCGGGGAAACGGCCGAGATCGGCGACGACGTCACCATCTACCAATGCGTAACGTTGGGGGGCACGAGCCCGGACAACGGCGTGGCGGGTAAGCGCCACCCAACGATCTCTGACGGCGCGATCATCGGATCGGGCGCGCAGGTGCTCGGGCCGATCACGGTCGGCCGGCGCGCGCGCGTGGGCGCGAACGCCGTGGTGACGCGCGACGTACCCGAGGGCGCGGTGATGGTCGGCATCCCGGCGCGTCCAACGGTGGTTGAAGGTGGAAAGGCGCCGGAACGCAAGTTCATGGCCTATGGCACGCCTTGCTGCGACGGCTTCGATCCGGCGACGCAGAAGGTGGAACTGCTGCGCTGCGAACTGGAAGCGATGAAGAAGCGGCTCGACGCCCTGCTGGAGGAACATGGCGAGCAGCCGCGGGAGCGTGACCGCGCCTGATGGGCGTCGTTACGCCATTTCCGCTTCCGTGGCGCCCCAGCCAGATCGGGTTCGAGCGGCTGGAGCTGAACCGGATCCTCGATCTGTACGGCCGCATGGTCGCAGCAGGTCATTGGAAGGATTATGCCATCGATCTTGGCCGAGACGCGGCGATTTTCACTGCCTTCCGCCGGTCAGCCGAGCGGCCTGAGTTCCGCATCGAGAAGCGGCCGGCACTGCGCAACAAGCAGGGCATGTGGGCGCTTGTGGGCGAAGGCGGGCAGGTGGTGAAGCGCGGCCACGAGCTTGGGCCGGTGCTCGCCCCGGTCGAGCGGCGCCTGATGAAGCTCGTCGAGGAATGATGTCAGTCACCGACGCCTTCACTGCCCTAGTGGAGACGTCGACCGGCACGGCAGTTCGTTGTCGATACCACGAACCGTGGCGTCATTATCATGACTGGAGTCACCCTCTAGCGATGATCGTCCATCTCGTCGCGGCGGAGCGAGACGGTATCCAAATTCACGACTCCACGGCTGCTGCCGCCTTCGTTCTGTGGCACGATGCGATCTACGATCCTCAAGCGGCCGCCGGAAGGAACGAGGAGTTGAGCGCGGCTTTGTGCCGCAATGACCTATCCGCGCCGGCAATTAGCGTCGAGCGAGCGGTGGCCGCAATCCTCGCGACCGCAGACCACAAGGTGCCTGACGCTGGGAAGTGTCCGGACGGCGCGTTGCTGCTGGATGTCGATCTGGCGATCCTTGGTGCCGAAGCTGACGATTTCGACCGGTATGATGCGCAGATCGCGGCGGAGTACGCCCATGTCGAGCCCGCGGCCTATCGCGCGGGAAGGGCAGGGGTCCTGCGACGCTTTCTAAACCGCGGGCGACTGTACGTCACTGATTGGGCGCGGGCGCGCTGGGAAGCCCGGGCGCGGGATAACCTGGCGCGGGCGATCGCACGCCTGGGGTAGAGTCGTTCGTCTGAGCGCGGTGCCGCGCTTGCGCAGCAGGTGCGGGGGCCGCTTGGAGCAGCCCCCGTGGCCGATCAGCCGCCCTGAAGCTTCTTGCCGATCATCATCGACTGGCCGGCGCCCGAATCCGGCACGATCTCGCCGGTCCGGTCGGTGATCTCGGACCAATGCTTCGCGATGCCCTCCGGCGACAGTTCTTCGCCGCTGAGCGCGACGCCCGGCGTCAGCGTGACATAGGCTGCCTGGAACACGCCGGCGCCAGCACCGACGATCTGGTTGGTCGGCGCATCCTCGCTGACGAGATAGAGTGCGGCCGGCACCACCTTCTCGGGCGAGAATGCCTGGAACAGTTGCTCAGGGAACAGATCTTCGGTCATGCGCGTGCCGGCGACCGGCGCGAGCGTGTTGACCTTGATGTTGTTCTTCGCGCCCTCGAGGTACAGCGATTTGGTGAAGCCGGCGAGGCCGAGCTTAGCCGCGCCATAGTTCGTCTGGCCGAAGTTGCCGTACAGACCGGTCGACGACGCGGTCATCAGGATGCGGCCGTAGTTCTGCTCGCGCATCGTGTCCCACACCGCCTTGGTGGCATAGGCCGAGCCGAGCAGGTGAACCTGCACGACGAAGGCGAAGTCCGCCGGATCCATCTTCGCAAACGATTTGTCGCGAAGCACGCCAGCGTTGTTGATCAGGACATGGACGCCGCCCCAGGCTTCCTTGGCCTTGGCAACCATCTCGACCATCTGCTCGTATTCGGTGACGCTGGCGCCATTGGCCATTGCCTCGCCGCCAGCAGCCTTGATCTCCTCGACCACCTTGTGGGCGGCATCAGATGCGCCGGTGCCGGTGCGATCGCCGCCGAGGTCGTTGACGACGACCTTCGCGCCGCGGCGTGCCAGTTCCAGTGCATATTCCCGGCCGAGCCCGCCGCCGGCACCAGTGACGATCGCAACCTTGTCATCGAAACGGATGGACATGGAAAAGGCGCTCCCTCGCGTGATTAGAAGCGCCTTCCCATACTCGACATTCAAACGGGCGCAACCGCCCGGTGTGTCAGGTCCACCGCAGTGGCGGTGTTACTTGCCGCCGCGCTGCATGCAGTTGTTGTACTGACCCTTTTTGCAGATCGGGTAGCTCTTCATGGGCGGGGGTGGCGGGAATGCAACCGAGGGCGGCGGCGCGGGCTGGAACACGACGCGCGCCCCAGGCTGCGGGGTACCCTTCAGAGCCGGCTCGGCAGGCTCATAGCCGCCCATCGCCGGGCCGCCTTCTTCCTCGAAGCCGGGGGCGGTCGGACGCGGCGTTTCCTCGGATGCGATCGTGGCCTGTTCAGACGCCGGGGCCGGTTGGGTTTGCGCGAGTGCGGGAGCGGCAATGAGCGCCGCCGCGGCGAGAAGGAACGACTTCATGAGGAAATCTCCTGAAAAAGCTGACTTGCGTGCAAACGCAGCACAAGGAACGCACTTACAGGCTGAAGTATCCTTCGTTTCGAGTGCGATTCGACATCTACGTAGTCGGGCCTATCCTTCAGTATGACTAGTGGCCGGCATCCAGCGCATATCCCGCAGACCGCACGGTTCGAATGATGTCTGGCCGTCCACCTTCATTGATCGCCTTGCGAAGGCGCCGAATGTGCACATCGACGGTGCGGCTTTCGATATCGCTGTCGTGCCCCCAGACGCTGTCGAGCAGGCGCTCGCGGGAGAAGACGTGGCCGGGATGCTCCAGGAAATGCTTGAGCAGGCGGAACTCGGTCGGGCCGAGCGGTATCACTTCGCCACCGCGGCGGACCTTGTGGCCGACAGTGTCCATCTCGAGGTCGGCGTAGCTCAGTGCTTCACCAGCAAGGCCAGGGCGAACGCGGCGCAGCACCGCGGATACGCGAGCGACGAGTTCGCGCGGGCTGAACGGCTTGGTAACGTAATCGTCCGCGCCGGTTTCCAGGCCGCGGATGCGATCCTCTTCCTCGCCGCGCGCGGTGAGCATGATGATCGGCACATTCGCCGTTTCAGGCGAGCGCCGCAGGCGGCGGCAGACCTCAATGCCCGAGAGCCCTTCCACCATCCAGTCGAGCAGGACGATGTCCGGCACCTTCTCCTTGGCGAGCAGCAGTGCCTCCTCGCCGTCGATGGTGTGCGCGACGTCAAAATCCTCGCGCTTGAAATGCCAGACGAGCAGTTCCGCGAGGGACGCATCGTCCTCGACCAGAAGCATGCGGGCGCGTGCCATCATTCCCCCTTTTCGCGATCGCCGAGTTGCGTCCCCGTCGCGGCGAAATAGACCATTTCAGCAACGTTCGTGGCGTGATCGCCGATGCGTTCGAGGTTCTTGGCCACGAACAGCAGATGGGCGACTTCGCTGATGGTCTTGGGATTCTCAACCATGTGGGTGACGAGCGTGCGGAAGATCGCGTCGTAGAAATCATCAAGCGCCCGGTCGCGCTCGCAGATCTCCACCGCTGCCTGTGCATCGCGCGCGGCAAAGGCGTTGAGAACGTCGTGGACCATTTCCGCCGCCATCCGGGCCATTGCCTGGATCACGGAGATCGGCTCGATGCGATGCTCGCTTTCGATCATCGGCACGCGCTTGGCGATGTTCTTGGCATAATCGCCGATACGCTCGAGCACGGCCGCGATCTTGAAGGCTGCGACGACTTCGCGAAGATCATTCGCCATCGGTGCGCGCAAGGCGATGACGCGAACCGCAAGCCGCTCCACCTCCGCCTCGATTGCATCGATCTGGGCATCCGCCTTGCGCACCTTCTTGGCAAGGTCGAGGTCGCTGCGCGCGAGCGCGAGCATCGCGCTTTCGATCGCTTCCTCCGCGAGGCCGCCCATCTGGCTGATCATCCCGCGCAGGCGGCGGATGTCATCGTCGAACGCCTTGACGGTATGTTCCTGTCCCGTCGGCATATCCTCTCCCCTCAGCCGTAGCGGCCCGTGATATAGTCGGTGGTGCGCTGCTCGCGCGGGTTGGTGAAGATGTCGTTGGTGTCACCGTACTCCACCAGTTCGCCCAGGTGGAAGAAGGCCGTCTTCTGGCTGACGCGCGCGGCCTGCTGCATGTTGTGCGTGACGATCACGATGGCATAGCGGCCGCGCAGATCGTGGATCAGCTCCTCGATGCGCGCGGTGGCGATCGGATCGAGCGCGCTGCATGGCTCGTCCATCAGGATCACTTCGGGATCAACCGCGATGGCCCGTGCAATGCAGAGCCGTTGTTGCTGGCCGCCCGACAAAGCGGTGCCACTGTCGGACAGGCGGTCCTTCACTTCGGCCCAGAGGCCGGCGCGGGTGAGCGACTGCTCCACGATCTGATCGAGATCCGCCTTGTTGCGGGCGAGGCCATGAATGCGCGGCCCGTAGGCGACATTCTCATAGATCGACTTGGGAAACGGGTTCGGCTTCTGGAACACCATGCCCACGCGCGCGCGCAGCTGAACGACGTCCATGTCCTTTGAGTAGATGTCCTCGCCATCGAGTCGGATCTCGCCCTCCACGCGTGCATTGGCGACGGTGTCGTTCATGCGATTGAGGGTGCGCAGGAAGGTCGACTTGCCGCAGCCGGACGGGCCAATGAAGGCGGTTACGTCCTCCTGATCGATATCGATCGACACGTCCCTGATGGCTTGTTTCTCGCCATAGAAGACGTTGACGTGATGGGCCGTGATCTTTTGCGTCACCAGCGGGTCTCGAAGCGGTTGCGGAGGTAGATGGCAAGGCCGTTCATCGCGAGCAGCACGACGAGCAGCACGATGATGGCGGCAGAGGTCTTTTCTACGAAGCCGCGGGCGACTTCGTCCGACCAGAGGAAAATCTGGACCGGAAGAACGGTGGCTGGATCGGTGAGGCCGCTCGGCGGCGCGGCGATGAACGCGCGCATGCCGATCATCAGCAATGGTGCCGTCTCGCCGAGTGCGCGCGCCATGCCGATGATCGTGCCGGTGAGGATCCCCGGAAGGGCGAGCGGCAGGACGTGGTGGAAGACGACCTGGACTGGGCTCGCGCCGATGCCCAGCGCTGCGTCACGGATCGACGGCGGCACTGCCTTGATCGCGTTGCGCCCGGCGATGACGATGACTGGCATGGTCATCAACGCCAGCGTCAGGCCACCGACGATCGGCGCCGAGCGTGGCAGTCCGAGCGTGCCAAGAAATACCGCTAAGCCAAGCAGGCCGAAGATGATCGAGGGCACTGCTGCAAGATTGTTGATCGAGACCTCGATGAGGTCAGTCCAGCGGTTCTTTGGTGCATATTCCTCAAGATAGAGGGCGGATAGGACGCCGATCGGGAAGGCGAGCGCCAGCGTGACGAACATCGTCAGCAGCGAGCCCTTCAGCGCGCCCCAGATGCCGACGCGGGTCGGATCCGTCGAATCCGCGCCGGTGAAGAAGCCGCGGTTGAGGCCGAGCGACAGACGGTTGCCCAGCGCGGCGACAATCCGCTCGGCAGCGGGCGGGCCATCACCCTTGTATGCCATGTCGATTTCAGTCGAAACCGGCACCTCGATCAGGGCGGAGCGGCGGAGCAGCGAGGGATCGGCCTTTACGGCGTCGCGCACCCTCAGCCATGCACCCTCAGACAGGAGCGCCGCACCGCCTTCCGGCCCGTAAGCGGCGCCGGCGGCGCTATCGACCACTGATTCAAGGCCCGCACCGGCCAGAGCCAGATCGGCGCGATCGCCACGCAACTGCTCGGGCGTGACGGCGAGGTTCGCCCTCGCGAAATCGATCGGTAGCGCGAGACGGGTTTCGGTGAAGCCTGCCGCGCCCTGCGCCACCATGGTGATGATCAGGAAGGCGAGGAACCCGGCCGACAGCAAGATTGCGCCAAGACCCAGGAGGCGAAAGCGTCGTTCGGCAGCGTATCGGCGCGCGATGCGACGCCGCATCGCTTCCGTGCGCCAATCGGTGGGCGCGCGCTCAGTCATAAGCTTCCCGATATCTTTTCACGACCATCAGCGCGACGATGTTAAGGAGGAGCGTGACGACGAACAGCGTGAGGCCGAGCGCAAAGGCCGCGAGCGTCTTCGCGCTGTCGAATTCTGCTTCGCCGGTGAGGAGATCGACGATCTGCTTGGTCACCGTCGTGGTGCTGGCGAAGGGATTGAGCGTCAGCGCAGCGACGCCGGATGCCGCCATCACGACGATCATCGTCTCGCCGATCGCGCGACTGACGGCGAGAAGCACGCCGCCGACGATCCCTGGGAGGGCGGCAGGAACGAGAACCTTGCGGATCGTTTCCGAGGGCGTGGCACCCATCGCCAGACTGCCATCCCGCATCGCATTGGGCACGGCGGCGAGCGAATCGTCTGCCATGGAGGAGACGAAGGGAATGATCATCACGCCCATGACGAGCCCGGCTGCAAGTGCGCTTTCGCTGCTGGCCCACGTGATGCCGATCGCCACGGCGAAGTCGCGAACTGCCGGCGCCACCGTCAGCGCTGCGAAATAGCCGTAGACCACCGTAGGAACGCCGGCGAGGATTTCCAGCAGCGGCTTCATCCAGCGGCGGGTGCGCGGCTTGGCATATTGCGTCAGGTAGATGGCGCTCATCAGCCCGAACGGGATCGCCACGATCATCGCGATGATCGCGCCGATGAAGAAGGTGCCCCAGAAGAGGGGCAGCGCGCCGAGGCTCGCACCCGGATCGCGCGCGTCGATGACCTGCGGCGACCAATGGGTGCCGAACAGGAAATCGGTAATCGGCACGATCGAGAAGAAGCGCGCACTTTCAAAGACCAGGCTGGCGACGATACCGACAGTCGTGAGGATCGCGATCAGCGACGCCGCCAGCAGCGCGATCATCACGATCCGTTCGACGTGGGTGCGGGCGGCGAATTGCGGGCGTACGCGAAGATAGGCGAAGGCGAAGCCGGCGAACGCAAGCGTCGCGGCCAGCGCAGTCGCGATCCAGTTGAAGCGCGCCTGCGCGGCGGCATAGGCGGGGGCCAGCACTTCAGAGAGATCGTGGAAGGCTCCGAAAGCCTGGCCACGCGCGAGGTTCCGCGCTTCCGACAGGATGGCGGCGCGTTCGAAGCCTTGGGCCGGCAGCGCCGCCGCCGCAGGCGTTGCGATGACCGCATCGGTCACCAGCGCCGGCGAGGTGAATGACCAGATGGAGAGGAACGCCACCGGGGGGATGATCGTCCACAACGCGACGTACCAGCCATAATGGCCGGGCAGGGCCGTGAAGCGTCCCGACGTCGAGCCTCGGAAGGCGGCCGCGCGGGCACGCGCCATGAACCAGGCAATCAACCCGAACGCAGCGACCACAAAGAACAGAGCGCCGACGCTCATGACAGTTCACGTCCGTCGAACGGCATTTCCTTGTGAACGACCTCGGCCGCATGAGCCTGCACGGCCGCCGGCGCGGCGATCAGACCGCGCCGGGCGAGGGGGCCGCCTTCGCCCCAGAGCTTCGCATATTGCTTCAGGTACTGACGCAAGCCGGGGACCGCATCGAGATGCGCCTTCTTCACATAAAGGTAGAGCGGGCGGGCGCCGGGGTAGCTGCCGTCAGCAATGGTCGCATCACTCGGCGTGACGCCCGAGATCGGCACGCCGACCACCGAGCCCGCATTTTCCTCGAGATACGAATAGCCGAAGATGCCGATCGCGTTGGGGTTGGCCGTCAGCTTCTGAACGATGAGATTATCGTTCTCCCCGGCGTCGATATAGGCGCCGTCCTCGCGCACGCGCTGGCAGCGCTTCTTGAACGCGTCCTCGTCGTGCGCCTTCATCGCCTTTGCTGCGGGATCCACTTCCTCGCAGCCCTTTGCGAGGATCAGTTCCGCCAGGGCATCGCGCGTTCCGCTGGTTGAAGGCGGTCCGTAGACCTGGATCGGCGTTGCCGGCAGCGCCGGGTTCACGTCGCGCCAAGTGCGCGCGGTGTTGGGGCGGCCGTTGGGATTGGCAGCAAGCGCCCGGTAGAGATCAGCGGGTGTGAGCGGCATCTTTGGGCCGTTCTTGGCCTCCGCAAAGGCGACGCCGTCGATGCCGACCTGGATTTCCAGAATGTCTCCCGCACCGTTGCGCGCGCAGGTATCGAATTCACTGCGCTTCATCCGGCGCGAGGCATTTTCTATGTCCGGATAAGCCGCACCGATCCCTCCGCAGAACAGCTTCATCCCGGCGCCTGTACCGGTCGATTCGATCACAGGGGGACGAGCGTCGGGGTTATTGGCAAGGAACTGCTCGGCAACGATCGTGGTGAAGGGATAGACCGTGGAGGAGCCAACCGCCCGGATCTGATCGCGTGCGCCCGCCCCGCCGCTCGCCTGATCATGACAGGCGGCGACCAGTGCGAGCAGCACGATCGGCATGACGGCGCGAATCATTGGCATCCCGAAATCCGTCGCTCCAGCCGCGACCGGGCGGCCTGTGTGACACGTGCGTTACGGCTTCATGACAACGTCTCTGCTGCAGCCGGGGCGCGTAGGGTAACTGCGACGCGCGTGCCTTCGCCAAGACGGCTGGATATCTCCAGCCGGCCGCGATGCCGCTCCGCGATGTGCTTGACGATGGCGAGACCGAGCCCGGTTCCGCCGATGGAGCGGCTGCGGCCCGGATCGACGCGGTAGAAGCGCTCCGTGAGCCGCGGCAGGTGCTCCGGAGGGATCCCTTCCCCTTGGTCGGCGACGACGAGGCGCACGGTACCCTCTTCGCGAGTGAGCGAGACACGGATCGGTGTGCCCGCGCGGCCATATTTCATCGCGTTGCCGATGAGGTTGTGGAGCAATTGCGATAATTGCGACGCATCACCGAGCACCGGCACGTAGGCCCCCGGCTCATATTCGAGGATGATGTCACGACCGCGGCCGTTGTGCGCATCCGCCAGTTCCGCCTGGGTCTTGTCGACGAGGTCCGCGAGATTGATCACCTCTGCGGGCGTTCGGAACTTCTCCGCCTCGATACGGGAAAGGCTCATGAGGTCATCGACCAGCCGATCCATGCGGCGGGCTTCGTCGAGGACGATTTTGAGGAAACGGGCCCGCAGCGCAGGATCCTCCCCGGCCTCGTCCGACAGGGTTTCCACATAGCCGAGGATCGAGGCGAGCGGGGTGCGCAGTTCATGGCTGGCATTGGCCACGAAGTCGACCCGCATGCGCTCCGCGGCATGACTGCCGCTGCGATCGGCAAGATGGACGAGCCGGCGCCCGTCGCCGATCGCGGCGACGCGCATGTCCCACCGCTGATCGGGCGACCCGAGCCCCGCGAGCGCAACGGGCTCACCGTCGCTCGTGCCGGCGAGTACCGCGGCGGCTGCGGGATGCCGGATGGCCGTACGCGCATCCTCGCCGATGATATGGTCGCCGAGAAGTTCGCGCGCAGCGCGGTTGGCGGCGAGGATGCGGGGGCCTCCGAGCACGAGCACCGGCTCCGCGAGTGCATCCAGCACCAGATCGGGCTCGCCGACGGATGCCGTATCAACGGGCGCACGGGCTGCTTTTTCTTCCGTGGCTTCGCGCGCTGTGGTGGCGAGTACAGCTGCGGTGCCACCTACCAGCGTCAGTCCGGCAGCATCAAAGCCAGCTCCGATAGCGGCGATGATCCCGGCCGTGAGGATCACGATGCCGAGCGCTAGCCAGCCGCGAGGAGAAATGATCTCAGCCATGGTCGCCTGTCAGTTACCTCCCTGCCGCCGGTAGGCGGCCTGCGGGTGTAGCGCATTCCTACTCGGCTGATACATGGTTGCATGAGCAGCGGCAGTTGGGACTTGCCCCTATGCCTCACGCAAGATCATCGTCCCGCGATGAAACGACGCTCCGAGCGGCGCTTGTTCCCCCGTTAGGATTATGGAAGGGCGTCTTGGTGGAAAAGCGTCCGATGAGCGAACCGATCGACCCGGATCAGCCGGCCCAGCCGCAGCGGCGCCGCGCCTTGCGCCTTGGTGCCGCGGGCGCGGTGGCAGTGGTGTCGATCCGGCCGGCGATGGCCCAGGCCTACGGCTCGGTGCTGACGTGTGAGATTCCCGTGCCCGATCCGCGCCAGACCGGCGGCTTCATCAATCGCGACGGCAAGGTTGTGCCCGCTGGAACTGCCGGCGCCTACGCGCCGCCTGCACGCCCGCTGAAGGGCGAGGACGTGCGACGCGCATTGGCGACCGGGGGCAACTTGCCCGGCGTCGACTATGAGCGCAGCCGGGCCTATCTCAAATACGTTCAGAACCTGCGCAGCGGATCGACCGGCTTCACCTGCTTCGCGTCGCTGCAGATGCCGCGGAGGTAAGTGGGTGGACGCGACGCGCTATCGCGCGCCGCCGGCCGACGGCCTTGCGATCGTGCCGCTCGATGATCTGGTAGCGGTCTTCCATCGCGCGTCGGGCATCACTCATCTCGTCACATCTCCCGCGCCAGAATTGCTGGATGCGCTGGCGGATCGCTGGCGCACGCTTGATGATCTCGAAACCGAGTTCGAGCTTGTGGGCGGCGATCGAAGCAGTCTGATCGCGGCGTTGGACGAACTGGCGGCGGCCGGGCTGGTCGAAAGGCGATGAGGCACGTCTTCACCGTGCGGGTCGGGCCGATCGGTTTTCGTGTCGGATCCGAGTGGCGCGCACCGATCGAACAGCTGAACGCGTTGTATAGCGACTACCCTCCGTTGGAGGGGGTTCCGGATTTTACCGCGCGACTTGAGCCTGTTCGGCCGTGGCGACGCTGGGTGCGGCCTGCCGTCAGCATCGCGGGGGACTATGCCATTCCGGATGCTGCCCCCTTGCCGCTGGCGCAGGGGCTGCTCGCAGCGGAGATGGCGATGAACCTGCAGATGGCGCTGGGGCAGCGGAAATTCCTGCTGCTGCACGCCGCGGCGGCAGAGCGCGACGGCCACGCGATCATCATGACGGGAGAGTCGGGGGCGGGGAAGTCTACGCTCGTCGCCTTGCTGCAGCGGCGCGGCTGGCGGCTGATGGCGGACGAGTTCGTGCTGGTCGACCCATCGACTGGGCTTGTCGTTCCTTTTCCGCGTCCCATCAGCATGAAGAATGCAGCGATCGCGGTAGCGGCAGCTGCGCTGCCGGGTGCCCGGTTCGGCCCGCTGCTTTCCGGCACGCCAAAGGGGGACATCCGACACCTGGTACCCAACCACGCAGCTCTGGCCGCGATGGATGAGGCCGCCGAGCCTGCGCTGCTCCTCTTCCCGCGCTTCGGCCTGCCGGCGGAGCAGCGACCGGTCGGCGCGGGCGAAGCATTCGTGCGGTTGACGCAAGCATCGACCAACTATGTCGGGCTGGGGGAGGCGGGGTTCACGGCACTCACGCGGCTGGTGAACGGCGTTACGCGGATGGCGATCGACTATCCCGATGCGGACACTGCGGCTGCATTGATCGAGGCGATGTGGTGAGCCCGGCCCGCCAACTCGTCAGGTTACTGGTTGCGCCAGCCGAAGCGGAGCGGCTCAGCGATCGCGAATGGACCGGTGTTCTTGCAGTCGCGCGGGCGGAGCAGTTGATGGGCTCGCTAGCCTGTCGTCTGTCGGGCCTTTCACTGCCGGGCCGGGTAGCAAGCATCCTGGCAGAGGCGCGCGCGACCGCGCTGGAGGGGCGCCGCCAGGCGCTGTGGGAAGCGGAAGTCGCGCGCCGCGCGCTGGCGGGCATCGCTGAGCCACTTGTCCTCCTCAAAGGCACTGCTTTCGTCGCCGCGGGGCTGGACGCGGGGCAGGGCCGCTCGATCGGTGACCTGGACATCCTGGTGCCGCGACAGACGCTGGAACGAGTCGAGGATGCGCTGCTGGCGCATGGCTGGATGTGGGTGAAGCCGGACCCCTATGACGACGAATATTACCGGCGCTGGATGCACGAGCTGCCGCCACTCATCCATCCGGAACGGGACCGGATGATCGACGTGCATCACACGATCCTGCCGCTGACCGCTCGAATCTCACCCGATGCTGGCAAGCTGATCGAGGACGCAGTGCCGCTCGGCGGCGGTTTCGCCATGCTCTCGCCAGAGGATATGGTGGTGCACGCTGCGCTTCACCTGCTGGCCGACGGCGACCTGAGCGGGGGCTTGCGCAACCTGTGGGACATCGACCGGCTGCTGCGCGAGTTTGGCGAAGCTGAGGATAGCTTCTGGCTGAAACTTGCCGCGCGTGCTGCCGAACATGGAGCGGATCAACCCGTGGCGCGCGCCGCGCGGTTGAGCCATGCCCTATTCGCGACGCCAGTGCCGGACCCGTGGCGCAGGCAAACCGCCCTGGACCGGATCTTCGTTCGCCGGCTGCTGGCGCGGGATGGCTGGGGGCGCAGTACGCGTCGAGCGACGCGTCTGGCCTTCTACGTCCGGTCGCACTGGATGCGGATGCCCCCTGCGCTGCTCGCGCGTCACCTTTGGATCAAATGGCGGCGCGGCGGCCCCGGACCAGCCTGACGACGAGCAGCATCCCGACAATCACGACGGTGTCAGCCACCCAGTCCATGATGTCACAATCACGGTGAAGCGCCGGGATCGACTGAACCACTTCGATCATGGCGCCAAGGAAGGAGAGCCGCTCGCCAATGCGCAGCAGCTCGGCCTCCGGATAGGCCATGACCGAGAGGATCGTGAGCACGCCGAACGCCAGCATGTGGCGGAACTTGTCGCTATCGATCGGAACGGACGGTGGGTTTGGCAGGACCGCCATGGTCACCGCTCCGAGGAGAGCCACGATCAAGAGGATGCGCCATGGCAAGCGCCTTTTGCCCGTCACTGGCTCGGCGCCCTCGATACGCTTCCGAGCCGCTCCAGCGTGGGCACCAGTTCATCGAAGTGGTCGATGATCGCTTCGGCGCCCAGTTCCTCCACCGGCTGCATAAGGAAGCCGAAGCGGCAGGCGATCGCCGGAACATCAGCGGCGTGAGCGGCGGCGATATCAAAGATCGAGTCGCCGACAAACGCCGCGCTGCCGCCCCCCGATCGCTCGACCATCGCCTGGATCGGCACCGGAGAGGGCTTGGAGTTTCCCGGTCCCATTGTGTCGCCGCCAATCACGCACGCAAGCCGATCCAGCAGGCCGGCGCCGCGCAGGACTTCGATGGCGAACGCTTCAATCTTGTTGGTAACCACCGCAACCTTCGCGCCGCGTGCTTCGATCGCATCAAGGGCCGCTATTGCGCCCGGAAACGGAACGGTGTGGATGGATAGATGTTCGGCATAATAGTCGAGCAGAACACGATGGAGGCGCTCAAGTAGCACCTCATCGCTGCCGCCGGTCGCCGCGAGTCCGTGCGACAGCATCATTCGGGCACCGCCACCGATCATCGGCTTGATTGCTGCCACCTCGAGCGGGGGCCGGCCGTCTTGTGCCAGAGCGTAATTGACGGCCGCGGCTAGGTCCCCGCTGGTGTCGAGAAGGGTTCCGTCGAGGTCAAAGCCGACGACGTCGAAAGGAAACTGCTGCATCGCGGCGAGCGGTGACGAGTTGCTATGGAATTGGCAAGCGTCCGGTGGCAGAGGCGCGTGATGACGGGTCGACCATTAGCCGCCATCGTCCTTGCTGCCGGCAAGGGCACGCGGATGAAATCCGATTTGCACAAGGTGCTCCACCCGCTCGCCGGGCGTCCCATGCTGTTGCATTTGCTCGACAGCGTCGCGTCGCTCAAGCCGACGCACAATGTGGTGGTGGTCGGTGCCGGCCGGGACCAGGTGGAAGCTGCGGTCAAGCCTCTTGGCGTGGTAGTGGCGCATCAGGCAGAGCAACTCGGCACCGGGCATGCCGTGCTGCAGGCGAAGCATGCGCTGGCTGGGTTCGGTGGCGACGTGCTGATCCTCTATGGTGACGTACCGCTGGTAACGGCGGCGACGATGCGGCGCATGATCGAGCGGCTGCATGCGGCGGATTCTCCGGCAGCCGTGGTGCTCGGCTTTCGGCCCTCTGATCCAGGTGCCTATGGCCGCGTGATTGCCGATGCCTCAGGGCGGATCGATCGTATGGTCGAGTTCAAGGACGCATCCGCAGAAGTGCGCTTGGTGACGCTCTGCAACTCGGGGCTGATGGCCGTGCGAGGCGAGGAGCTATTCGCGCTGCTCGAACGGGTCGGCAACGACAATGCAGCGGGGGAATATTATTTGCCGGATATCGTCATGCTGGCAGCGGCTGACGGACGTGCTTCCGCGGTTATCGAAACGGGGGCGGATGAAGTTGCCGGCATCAACAGCCGGGGCGAACTCGCCGAGGTGGAACTGGCCTGGCAGGAACGCCGCCGCCGCCAGGCGATGGCGGACGGGGTTACCCTCGTCGCGCCGGACACCGTTTGGTTCAGCCATGATACTACCCTCGGCCGCGACGTCACGATCGAGCCCAATGTCGTGTTCGGTTCCGGTGTAACAGTCGCTGACAAGGTCACGATCCACGCCTTCAGTCACCTCGAAGGAGCAGAGGTTGGCGAGGGAGCATCCGTCGGTCCGTACGCTAGGCTGCGCCCCGGCGCTGTGATGGGAGCCGGTTCTCGGGTAGGCAATTTCGTCGAGATGAAAAAGGCGGTGCTCGGCCCGGGTGCGAAGGCGAACCACCTCACCTATCTAGGTGACGCGGAGATCGGGGCGGGCGCGAACATCGGTGCTGGCACGATCACGTGCAACTATGATGGCTTCTTCAAATATCAGACGAGGATCGGCGCTGGCGCCTTCATCGGGTCGAACTCCGCGCTGGTGGCGCCCGTATCGATCGGCGATGGGGCGATCGTGGCAGCAGGGTCGACGGTGACGTCTGACGTGGAGGCCGATGCGCTGGCGCTCGTCCGTCCCTCGCAAACGGCGAAACCAGGCTGGGCAAAGAAGTTCAGGGAAATCATGCGCGCACGGAAGGATGCACGTTAATGTGCGGAATTGTCGGGATCATGGGCAGCGAGCCGGTTGCGGATCGGTTGCTCGACGGCCTGAAGAGGCTTGAATATCGCGGCTATGATTCTGCCGGCATCTGCACCGTTCACGACGGTGACTTCGATCGCCGCCGCGCGCCGGGCAAGCTGAAGAACCTGGCGCAGCGACTGGCGGAAGAGCCACTGCCGGGCGACAGCGGAATCGCGCACACGCGCTGGGCCACGCATGGCGCGCCCACCGAAGACAATGCACACCCGCACATTGTGGGCGATGTGGTGATCGTTCACAACGGGATCATCGAGAACTTTAAGCCGTTGCGCGACGAACTGATCGCCGAAGGGCGCGAGTTCAAAAGCCAGACCGATACCGAAGTCGTGGCGCATCTGGTCGCGCGCGAGATCGAGCGAGGGGCGGAGCCGCGCGCGGCGCTGGCGGCGGTGCTGCCGCGCCTGCATGGCGCCTTTGCGCTGGGCGTGATGGTGCGCACCCATCCCGATCTCCTGTTGGGCGCGCGCCTCGGTGCGCCGCTGACGGTTGGCTACGGCGACGGAGAGAATTTTCTTGGATCCGATGCCCTCGCGCTTGCTCCGCTGACGCAACGCATCGCCTATCTGGAAGAGGGCGATTGGGTCGCGATCACGCGCGAGGAGGTCGAGATCTATGATCGTGACAACCAGCGGGTCGAGCGGCCGATCGTGAATTCCGGCGCGTCCGGCCAGCTGATCGACAAGGGCAATCACCGTCACTTCATGCAGAAGGAGATTTACGAGCAGCCGGTGGTGGTGGCGCAGACGCTGCGTTCGTATCTCCGTCCGCTCGAGGCGCAGGTCGCGCTGCCTGACATGGAATTCGACCTTTCGACCGTTGAGCGCGTGGTGATCGTTGCGTGCGGCACCGCCAGCTATGTCGGCATGATCGGTAAGTATTGGGTCGAAAGCATGGCTCGCCTGCCGGTCGAGGTCGATGTGGCGAGCGAGTATCGCTATCGCGATCCGGTTCTGCTCCCGAACACGCTGGGCATCGTCATCTCACAGTCGGGCGAGACGGCCGACACGCTGGCAGCGCTTCGCCACATGAAAGCGGGCGGGGTGACCACCGCCGGCATCATCAACGTGCCAACAAGCTCGATGGCGCGTGAGGTGGACCTGCTGCTTTCGACTCATGCCGGACCGGAGATCGGCGTTGCCTCAACCAAGGCTTTCACGTGTCAGCTCGCCGTAATGGCGGCGCTGGCGACGAACCTCGCGCGGGCGAAGGGGCGGCTCGGCAATGAGGCTGAGGTCGTCGAGCATCTGCAGCAGGTGCCTGAGGCCATGAGCCTCGCACTCGCGCACGACGAGGAGATCGAGGCGATGGCGCCGAAGATCGCGGCGGCGCGCGACGTGCTGTATCTTGGCCGTGGCCCTGAGTTTCCGCTGGCGCTGGAAGGCGCATTGAAGCTGAAGGAAATCAGCTACATCCACGCTGAAGGTTACGCGTCGGGCGAGATGAAGCACGGGCCGATCGCGCTGATTGATGATCAGGTGCCGCTGATCGTGATCGCGCCCTCGGGACCGCTGTTCGACAAGACCGTCAGCAACATGCAGGAGGCGCAGGCGCGCGGTGCGCAGGTCGTGCTGATCTCCGACGCTGAGGGTATTGCGCAGGCCGGCGAGAACACGATCGCAACGATCGAGATGCCAAATGTGCATCCACTCATCGCCCCGCTGGTCTATGCGGTGCCGGTGCAGCTGCTCGCCTATCACGTGGCGGTTGCCAAGGGAACGGACGTCGATCAGCCGCGCAATTTGGCAAAATCCGTGACAGTTGAGTGATTTAAAGGACGTCGTTGAATGGCGGGCGGAGGGTTCGGTCTCCGCCCGACCTACTGATCCTGCCGCCACTCTCCTCGAGAGAGGAGAGGCCTCGCAGGCTTAGTCGAAGCCACGCTCCAGGAAGCGTTCGGCCAAGGTGCAGTGCATGGCAATGCCCTTTGCCATCACTGCTTCCTCGATTGTCATGCGCGTGTTGTGCAGCGGCGGGTTGGTGCGCGGATCGCTCCCCTCAGCTGCTACGCCGACGAACGCCATCGCGCCGGGGACTTCTCGCAGGACGTAAGAGAAATCCTCGCCGCCCATCATGGGCGCCGGCATGTGCGACCAGCCATTCTCACCCGAGATCGTACCGGCGACGTCGCGCATCATCGCGGTGGCGCGCGAATCGCAGAAGGTGACGGGATAGCCTTCGTCAATCTCGACATCGGCAGTGCAGCCATGGGCCGACGCGATGTCGGTGACGATCTGACGGAAGGCGGCGCGGGCCTTTTCGCGCGTGTGTTCGGACAGCGTACGCAGCGTCCCCATCAGCTGCACCTCATCCGGGATGATATTGTGACTGCTGCCGGCGTGGAACTGCGTCATCGTGAGAACTGCGGGATCGGCGACCGGGACGCGGCGGGCGATGAAGGTCTGGAGGGCCGTGACGATCTCGCAGGCTACCGGGATCGGGTCGATGGCATCGTGCGGCATGGCGGCGTGGCCGCCCTTGCCGCGGATCGTCGCCAGAACCGTGTCGGTCGA
Organism: Sphingomonas sp. 179-I 2A4 NHS; assembly: GCF_045369135.1. Lineage (NCBI taxonomy): Bacteria > Pseudomonadati > Pseudomonadota > Alphaproteobacteria > Sphingomonadales > Sphingomonadaceae > Sphingomonas > Sphingomonas sp. 179-I 2A4 NHS. Next base: position 177,896 of record NZ_JBIQFL010000005.1, read on the forward strand.
GGCGAGCAGTGGGCCTTCGCGGCCGACGAACACGCCAGCGGGCGCGTTGGGCGAGATGTGAAGCGCGAACGCGGCTTCTGGACGAGCGATGTCGAGCAGGCCGTCCTCGATCATGTGGCGGGCGCCGTGGTGCCCCTCTTCGCCGGGCTGGAACATGAAGACGATCGTGCCGGGGATCTGGTCCTTGCGCGCGCACAGCGCCCGCGCCGCGCCGGCGAGCATGGCGGCGTGCGCGTCATGACCGCAGGCGTGCATCGCGCCGGGGATCGTTGAGGCGAAGTCGAGGCCCGTTTCCTCCGTCATCGGCAGCGCGTCCATATCGCCCCGCAGGAGCACGGTGCGCATGTTGCTGCCCGCAGCACCCGTGCGCCCGCCGCGCAGGATCGCGACGAAGCCGGTCGTCGACGTGCTGTCGTGGATCTCCAGCGGCAGCCCGGCGAGCGCGGCCTTCAGCTTGGCGGTCGTCTTCGGGCAGTCGTTTCCGATTTCCGGCTCGGCATGGATCGCGCGGCGGAGCGCGATCGTGTCGGCGAGCTCGGCCGCGCCCGCGGCGGTCCAGTCGGTGCGTGTGAGGGGGGCGTTCATGCTCGATCCTTCGCTTACCAGGAGACCGCAATCTTGCCGAAATGTGCGGCGCTTTCCTCATAGCGGAAGGCGTCGGCGAGTTCCTCCAGTGCGAAGGTACGGTCGATGACGGGGCGGATCGCGGCAGCTTCCAGTGCGCGGACGAACTCCTCCTGCTCTTGCCGGCTGCCGACGATGAGGCCCTGGAGCCGGGCCTGCTTTGCCATCAATGCTGCGGTAGGGACTTCGCCCGCGATTCCGGTGAGGACGCCGATCAGCGCGATATGGCCGCCGATCCGCACCGCCTCGATCGACTGCGCGAGCGTGCCCGGGCCGCCGACCTCGATGACGATATCGACACCGCGGCCGCCAGTGAGGTCGCGTACCGCGCGGCCCCATTTCGGCTGCTCGCTATAATTGATGCAATGAGTGGCGCCCAAGTCCTTGGCGCGGGCCAGTTTCTCGTCCGAGGAGGAGGTGATGATCACTTCACAACCCATCGCACGCGCGATCTGCAGCGCGTAGATCGACACGCCGCCCGTGCCGAGAACGAGGACCGTGTCGCCGGCCTTCAGCCCGCCGTCAACGACGAGGGCTCGCCAAGCCGTCAGGCCGGCAGTGGTGATCGTCGCGGCTTCGGCGTGGCTCCAGCCGGCGGGGGCGCGGGTGAAGGCAGTGGCGGGAAGGATCGCGACTTCGCGGGCGAACCCATCGATGCCGTCACCCGGCACGCGGCGGAAATCACCGACGCGCGGCGGGCCGGCTTGCCAGTCCGGGAAGAAGCAGGACACGACATGATCGCCGACGGCGAAGTCGGAGACGCCGTCGCCGATCGCCTCCACCACGCCAGCGCCATCGGCCAACGGGATGCGGCCGTCGGCGGTCGGCGACATGCCGGAGCAAACCAGATAATCGTGGAAATTCAGCGAGCTGCCGTGCAAGGCTACACGGATTTCTCCAGCGCCGGGCTGGCCGGGATCAGGGCGATCCGAGAGCGCGAGCTTGTCGAGGCCGCCGGGCGCGGTGAGCGTGACTGCTCTCACTTTGCGGTCTCCGAAGCGAGAGCGGGGGCGCGGCGGGCGGTTTTTACCGGTACCGTGGGTTCGAGCATCTGGCCCTTCATAATTCCTTCTCCCTTGGTGGGCGAGGTCGGCAAATCCATGATGCGACGGACCACATCCATGCCCTCGATCACGCGGCCGAACACGGCATAGCCCGGGTTGCTGCCATCAGCGTCCATCGCGGGGGTGTTGCCGACGATGATGAAGAAATCGCCGCGCGCCGTTCCGGGTTCCGCCATTGCCATGGAAATCGCGCCATCTACGTGGCTTAGGCCGGTCTTTGAGGTCGGCTCATGAGCAATGGGTGGGAGCGTTCGCTTGGGATCGTTCTGGGTGCCGAACTGGATGAAGCCATAGCCCGGTGCGACTTTCACGGTGCGGTAAAAGACCGTTCCGTCGAGGCGTTTGCCATCGACATATTTCAGGAAATTGGCGGCGGTGATGGGCGCCTTTTCGGTCTCGATCGCCAGGACGATCGGCCCCTGAGCCGTGGAAATCAGTACATTCGTGGTGGCTGCCTGGTCCGCTTTCGGTGCGGACTGGGCGACGTTGGTGGGGGTTTGGGCGGCACTGGTATCGCTTTGTACAGCGATGGGAGCGGTCAGAAGCAGGCCGAGGAGAGTGAGCGTCTGGATCATGCGAGTCTTGCCACGAGGAGGGTGATGCTGTCGGCTTCAGCGCCGGACAGCTGAAGGGTGTAATTGCCTGGCGCGAGTTTGAAATCGACCATCTTGCGCACGCCGCTGCACTTCGGACCATGGGCGTGCGCGACGGACGCTAGCGACTTGCCGGCGTGCAGCACGTCGATCCATGCCTTGCCGCTTAGCGCGATGCGATAGGTGCCGGGGGTCGCCACTGCGAAGGCGAGCGTGCCGCCGGCGCCAGCGGGGTTCTTCGGCGCGGGTGAGAGCGCGAGGTGGCGGCCCGGGTGGAGCGACACGAGCGCACCCTGGCCGACCGCGATCGTCGCGCCCTCGCCGGGCTTCACCCCGGCGCTGACCGGTACCTGCTGCGACCAGCCGGCGAGTTCGGGCGGAAAGGCGACACGCACGTTGGCGCAGGCGGGGTCGGTGGCGGGATCGTTGGTGTGGGCCGGAGACTGGCTCTCGGCGTCGGTCTGGGCCGCCAGCGGGGCGGCGAGGAGCAGCGAGGCGAAGGCAAGCGCGACACGCATAGAGGAGTGATCCTTTCGCCCGACCCTAGGCCAAAGCGGCCGACAAATGAAGCGTCCAGCCTTCCGCCACGGCAACTTGCGTGGCCGTTGTAGCTATGATTGGAGGCCGCCCCGCAGCACAGGAGCAATGCGATGGCGACGAACGCGACCGAGCCCAGAGAGGCGCGGACCCCGATCCCCGCGCCACCCGGCCTGCCGGTGGTGGGGCATCTGCACCAGATCGCGCGGGCAGGGCTGATCGGCCACCTGCTGCAAGTCGGCCGTGACTTCCCCGAGGGCATCTTCAAGCTGCGCTTCGGCAGCCGCGTGTCGCTGTTCGTGACGAACCCGGACCTCGCCGCCGAGCTTTCGGACGAGACGCGTTTCCGCAAGATGCCGGGGCCGGCCCTGCGCGTGGTGCGCAAGTTCGCCGGCGACGGGCTGTTCACCGCGTTCAGCGAGGAGCCCAATTGGGGCAAGGCGCACCGCATCCTGCTGCCCGCGTTCAGCCAGCGTGCGATGCGCGGCTATTTCGACATGATCGTCGAGGTGTGTGACCAGCTGGTCGCCAAGTGGGAGCGCGCCGCCGGTACCGACGTGTTGGTGGCCGACGACATGACCCGGCTGACGCTGGATTCGATCGCGATCGCCGGCTTCGGCCACCGCTTCAACTCGTTCGAGCGGGAGGAACTCGACAGTTTCCTGCTGGCGCTTGGCCGCGCGCTGACCGAGGCGCTATCGACGATCACGCGGCTGCCGATCCAGAACCGCTTCGCCAAGAAGGCGAAGGCGCAATATGAAGCGGACATCGAGGAGATGAACGCGCTGGTCGACGGCATCATCGCCGACAGGAGGGTAAACCCCACCGACGGCCGCGACCTGCTGAACCTGATGCTGACCGCGGTCGACCCGGAGACGGGCGAGCGGCTGGACGACGTCAACATCCGATACCAGGTGCTGACCTTCCTGATCGCCGGGCACGAGACGACCAGCGGCATGCTGACGTTCGCCTTCGCCTATCTGCTGCGAAATCCGGCGGTGCTCGCGCAGGCCTATGCCGAGGTGGACCGGGTGATGCCGGGCGACGTGCGGCCGGATTACAGCCATGTCGCCAAGCTGGAGGTGATCGAGCGGATCCTGAAGGAGGCGCTGCGGCTGTGGCCGACGGCACCGGCCTTCAGCGTCGCGCCGTTCGAGGACGAGATGATCGGCGGCAAGTGGCTGATGCGCAAGGACCGGCCGGTGAACGTGTTCGTGCCGGGGCTGCATCGTTTCCCCGGCGCCTGGCCGGACCCTGAGAGCTTCGACATCGACCGCTGGCTGCCGGAGAACGAGGCGGCGCGGCATCCGCATGCGTACAAGCCGTTCGGCAATGGCGAGCGCGCATGTATCGGGCGGCAATTCGCGATGGTGGAGGCGAAGATCGCCATGGCGATGCTGCTGCGGCGCTTCGCGATCGGCGATCCGCATTCGTACAAGCTGGCGATCAAGGAAACGCTGTCGATCAAGCCGGACGATTTCTGGATGCGCATCCGGCTGCGCCAGCCGCACGAGCGGCTGAAACTGGCGAGCGCGGCCCCGTCACCGGCGAACGACGACGCGATCGGTTCCGTCGCGGGGACGGGACAGCAGTTTGCGGTGCTCTACGGTTCGTCGCTGGGCACCGCGCGAGACATCGCGGAGGAGATCGCCGAGCGCGCGCGGCTGGATGGGTTCGACGTGACCGTCCGATCGATGGATGAAAGCTTCAAGGGCGGGGCAGCGCCGCAGGACAAGGTGATCGTGATTGTCACCGCGACCTATAACGGCCGCGCACCCGACAGTGCGGTGGAGGTGGAGCGGGCGCTGGACGCCGGCCTGTTCGATGATGCCGACTGGAGCGGTGCGCGTGTCGCGGTGCTTGGCATCGGCAACAGCCAATGGCCGAACTACCAGTTCTTCCCGAAGCGGATCGCGGAGGCGGTCGAGAAAGCCGGGGCGACGATCCTGGTGCCGCGCGCGGAGGCAGACGGGCAGGGCGACTTCGACGGCGCGGTGAGCGGCTTCGTGCGTGACCTGTGGAAGGCGCTGGGCAGCCAAAGCGGGCCGAGCGACAGCGCCGCCTCCCTCTCGTTGACGCTGGTTGATGCGGCGGACACGCGGGCGCAGGCGCTTCCCGAACATGCCCAGCGGCTGGCGATCGTCAGCAACGAGGAGCTGGTGCGCCCGGCCGACGGGCTGTGGGATTTTTCGCACGAGCCGCCGCGCCCGTCGACCCGGCTGATCCGGGTGCGCCTGCCGGAGGGGCAGGTGTATCACACCGGCGATCATATCGCGGTCTATGCCCGCAACCGCCCCGAACTGGTGATGCGCGCGATCGACCGGCTGGGGCTGGACGGCGCGCGGCAGGTGCGGCTGGACGGCAACGGCGGGCGCTTCAAGCATCTGCCGCTTGGCGAGACGGTGACGGTGGCGCAGCTGCTGACCGATTTCGTCGAGCTTTCCGATCCCTTGCCCAGGCGCGCGCTGGCGCAGGTGGCGGCGCAGACGCGCTGCCCGGATACCAAGCGCAAGCTGGCGGCGATCGAGGCGGACTATGATGCGGCGGTGGCGGAGAAGCGCCTGACGCTGATCGACCTCCTCGAAGCGCATCCCGCGGCGGAGCTGTCGTTCGAGAGCCTGATCGAGCTTTCCGCGCCGATCGCGCCGCGCTTCTATTCGATCGCGTCCTCGCCGCTGGTCGACCCGCAGGTGGCGGACCTGATCGTCGGAACGATGGCGGCGCCGGCATGGTCAGGGCTGGGCGAGCATCGCGGCTTTGCCTCCAGCTACATGGGATCGGTGGCGCCGGGCGATCATGTGTTCGGTTATGTCCGCCGGCCCAATCCGCCGTTCGCGCCGCCGGCCGACCCGATGGTGCCGATGATCCTGATCGGGCCGGGCACTGGCTTCGCGCCGCTGCGCGGCTTCCTGCAGGAGCGCGAGGCAAAGCAGGCGGCGGGCGCGGAGGTGGCGACGAGCCTGTTGTTCTTCGGCTGCCGCCATCCCGAGCATGACTGGTTCTGCCGCGAGGACATGGAGCGCTGGGATGCGGCGGGCGTGGCCGAGCTGTTCACCGCCTTCTCCGCGGTGCCGACGCATCCGTGGCGGTTCGTGCAGGACGCGCTGTGGGCCGAACAGGAGCGAGTGTGGGCGGCGCTGCAGGCGGGTGCCTCCATCTATCTGTGCGGTGACGGCAAGTTCATGGCGCCGGCGGTGCGCGACACGCTGATCCGCATCCAGATGCAGCAGGCGGGCGGTGAACATGCGCAAGGCTCGGCGTGGCTGGAGGAGATGATCGCCGCCGGGCGCTTCCACCAGGATGTGTTCGGCTTCGGCAAGTGAGGTGCGGCCTCTGTCTGGAGGCGCGCGGAGCGATCAGAAAGCGAGATCGACGCCGATGCGGATGCTGCGCGGGCGCAGCGGGGTGATGTGATCCTGGTCGCGGATCAGGAACGGCGAGCCGAGCGCGAAGCGGTTGCCGCGCGAGGAGAGCAGGTTCGTGGCGGTTAGCGTCAGCCCGCGGCGATCGTTGCCGATCCGCGCCTCCAGCCCGGTGTCGAAGTAATCGCCCTGTAGCCGGCCGAGGATCGTACCAATGCCGAGCGTCGACTGGCCGATGTACCGGGCATAGCCACTGAGATCGAGGCGGCTGCCGCCGGCGAGCGTGCTGGTATAGGTGAAGCCGAGGCGGCCGCTGCGGTGCGCTACATTCGGCAGGCGGCTTTCGTCGATCGCGCCGATGCTGACCGGCAGGATCGAGAAGGCGGGTTCGGTGATCCGGCTGTCATTGAGGTAGATCGCGCCGTCGAGCTCCAGCCCGGCGAGCGGGCGCCATCGCGCGGACAGGCCGACCGACCAGATGCGGCCATCGCCGATGTTTGCCGTCGTCGGGAAGCCGAATCCGTCGACGATATCGGCCTGGATGTTGCGCCAACTGGTGTGCGAGATGGTGACGCTGGCGTCTAGCGCGCGGCCGTCCCAGCGGCCGCCGACCTCGGTGGTCGAGACACGATCGCCGGCGAAGCGCTGGATGAAATCCTGCCGCACGGCGATGCCGCCGGGCCGGAACCCCTCCTGGTAACGGGCGAAGAGGCTGGCGCGCGGATCGGGGCGCCAGACGATCGCCGCGGAGGGAAGGAGGCGGGTTTCGGAGCGACTGTCACCCGCGCCGGGATCGACCCGCAGCGCAATCGCCTCGAGTACGTCGCGCGACTGGCCGCCGAGCCGCGAATGGGTGAGCCGGCCGCCCACCGTCACCGTCACTTGCGCCAGCGGCGAGACGGCATAGTCGCCGTAGAGCGTCGCCTCATCGACGTTGTTGCGCACGCCCGTCAGTGCCGAGCCTAACCAGGGGCCGCCCATGCGGCGCGAGACGCGGGCGCGATTGTGGAGCAGGCTGGCGCCGATCAGCCATCCCGCGCCGTTCGCGCCGCGGCGAGCGAGGCGAGTCTCGGCGGTGAGCAGGCCGATGCGATTGGTCTGCGTGTAGGTGGTCGGCTCCGCGCCTTCGAGCGGACCCTGCATCGGGCGCAGCGGATCGGGGAGCGTGGGGCCTTCATATTGTTCGAAGACGTGCTGGCCGGTGTAGCCGATCGAATTGGTCCATTCGACCGCGCCCAATGATTTGCGCACGACGAGATCGGTGAGCCAATATTCGTTGCGGAACGGCTGGGCGACGGTGCTGGCGCGGCTGAGACCGTCGGTGACGCGATCGGCATATTGGCTGTCGTCGCCGATGATCCGCTGGCCGAGCGCGGTGAGATCGATCGTCCAGTCGTTGGTCGGCGTGTAGCGCAAGGTGGCGCGGCCCCCGAGCGTGCCGACGCGATTCACGTCGCGCAGGCCACGCGCGCGATCATCGATATAGCCGCCCTCAATGTTGCCGAAGCCGAGCACGCGCAGGGCGAGCGTGTCGGCGACGAGGGGAAGGTTGACGATCGCGCCGCCGTCCGCGCCGGGCTTGCCGTGCTGTGTGGCGAGGACGCCGCCCCATAGTTGCGCGCTGCGATCGCCGGCGTCGGGCGCATTGGGCACGACGCGGACTACCCCGCCGAGCGAGCCGGCCCCGTAGAGCGTGCCTTGCGGGCCTTCCAGCACCTCGATGCTCTTCACGTCGTAGAGGCGAAGGCTCGGGTCCGGCGCGCTGTAGGTGATGCGGCTGTTGCCCCAATACTGGCCGACGGTGGCCTGCGTCGGGCCGACGAAGCTCGAATCCGCGATGCCGCGGATGAACAGCTTGTTGCGGCCGGGGCCGAGGTGAGTTGAGGTGACACTGGCGGCGCGGCTTTCGATGAGATCGGTGCCGCGCGCGGCCTGCGCCAGCGACAGAGTTTCACCAGCGATCACCTGCGCACCGCCGGGATAATCGGCGAGCGGCACGTCGCGCTTGGTGGCAGTGACGATGATGTCCGCGGGGGCTGGCTCGGCGGCGGGCGGGAGAGAAGGCTGGGGCCGGGGGGTGGAGCGCGGCGGAGGCGGGGGCGGGGCGCGTTCGACGATGAAGCTGGCGGTGGCGACGCGGCGGGCGATGGCGCCGGTGCCGGCGAACATCCGCTCGAGCGCCTGCGCCGGGGTGTAGCGCCCGCGGACCGCCTTGACGGGCAGCCGCGCGAGGGCGGGTTCGCGGATGCCGATGCTGATCCGGCCCTGGCGCGCGAGCAGGCGGGTCGCCTCCTGCGCGGGGGCGGCGGGGGTATCGATCTCGGCCGCACGTTCCTGCGCCGCGGCGGGAAGGGCCGCAGCGGTGCCGGCGATCGCAAGGGCGATGCTAGCGGCGCGCACCATCGCGCGGCGCCATCCGCCACCCCTGGCCGTCGCGGGTGACCGTCACTTCCGCCAGCGGACCGACCCGCGCCATCACGGCAGCCGGGCCGCCATCGAGCATGATCGTGCCGGTGAAGCGCTGGTCCGCGAGATCGGGGGCGACGGCGACCGGCGCACCGATGTTGCGGCCGAGCTGGCGCGCGACATCGCCAAGCGTGGCGTCGTTGAACTGGAGGTACCCGGTGCGCCAGGCGCCGATCGACGCGGTATCCACGGCGCGCTTCTCAGGGGCGGCGCTGGCCGAGGGGCGGACCAGCATCTCGCCGGCATCGAGCCGCATCTCGCCGCCGGGGCCGCGATAGACCACTGCGCCTTCGGCTACCGCGACGTCGAGCGCGCCGCTGTCCGCGACGACGTTGAACACGGTGCCGATGTCGGTCAGCCGGGTGCCGTCAGGCGTGATGACGATGAACGGGCGCGTATCGCTGTGGTGCACGGTGAACAGCGCCTCGCCGCTGGCAAGCTCCACCTGCCGGGGATTGTCCCGATCGATGGTGAGGCGGGTGCCGCCGTTCAAGATGATGTGCGAGCCGTCGGCCAGGTCGAGCTCGCGCCGCTCGCCGGGCTGCGTCGCATAGACCATCGTGTCGCTGCGCTGGAAGGCGATCCAGCTGCCGCCGACCGCGACCACCACCGCTGCGGCTGCCACCGCCGGCATGCGCCACGCGCCGGAGCGACGGTGCGGCTGCGCGGGCTGGGCGGGGGACGCTGCCGGTGCGGGCGACCAAGCGGGCCTGGGCTTGGCGGCCGGCTCCGGCGGCGCGTCGAACAGCTCGTCCGCGGCGTCCATCTCGTCCAGCGCGGCCTCATAAGCTGCGTTGTGGGCGGGATCGGCCTCCAGCCAGGTGGTGAACCCGTCCCAATCGGCGAAGTCGGGCGCACGCAGGCGGATCGCCCAAAGGCGACCTTCCTCGCGCAGCGCGTCTTCGGACTTGCCGTTCATGCCCATCTCCCCATCGAGACGGAGCCGTGCCGCCTATTCCGCATCGAACTTCGCCTTCAGCCGGGCCAGCGCGCGATAGGCCTTCTGCAAATCCTTTTCGATCGAGCTGAGGCTGACGCCCATCTCGCGCGCGATCTCGTTCTGGCTGACGCCGTCGAGCCGGAAGCGGCGGAACACCTGGCTGACGCGCGGGCCCTGCTCGGCGAGCGCGGCATCGGCGGCGGCAAGCCGCTCGCGCGCGATCAGCGCCCGTTCGCCGACCGCCGGCTCTTCTGGCGAGACGCTGACTTCGTGCCAATCCTGCTGCCGCCGGGCGCGGCTGACCGCGCTGCGCCGGCGATCGCGCATCACGTTCTCGGCGGCGCGGAAGAGATACGATACCGGATCGGCGATCGGCTGCTGCGGCACGCCGACCAGCCGCTGCCAGAGATCCTGCAGCACGTCCTCCGCCTCGTCACCGGCACCACGCGCGGCGAGGAACCGGAGCAGTCGGGGGCGCTCGTCCACCAGGACGCGGGCAAGGCCGCCAAGATCGGGATCCGGACTCATCGCGCGTGGGAAAGCACCCATCGGCGCCCTTGCCAAGACCCCCAGAGGTTTCGCTGGTGGCCCGTCGGGCCGCCGAGAGTGGTGGGCGAGCGCGCTCATCGACCCAGGATCGCCCGTGCTTCGCGCCCGCCGGGGAGGCGCGTTGGTGGCATAGTTGCGCCATCGCTCGCCTCGGCGAAGCGGGAGCGATGCCGCTGTTCGGGGGCGTCTGTGACGGGAGTCGTAGCGGTCGGGGCGGCGGCGCCGAAATGCGGCAGCGGATCAATCGGCGTGCCGGCGACGCGATATTCGAAATGGAGGTGGCTGCCGGTGGCGCGGCCGGTGCTGCCGATCGCGCCGATCGGCTGCCCCTGGCGCACCTCCTGATCGGGGCGCACGAGGATTCGCGACAGATGCGCATAGCGCGTCGTGCTGCGATCGGGATGTTCGAGCTCGACGAGCAACCCATAGCTGCCGCGCCGGGCGGCGACGCGCACGACGCCGGTGGCGGCGGCGAGCACCGGCGTCCCGGCATGGGCGGCAAGATCGATCCCGCGATGCACCGCGCGTGCACCGTGCAGCGGATCGATCCGGATGCCGAAGCCGGACGACAGCCGCGCCGGATTGGCGAGCAGCGCGCTGGGCAAGGCAAGGGCGAGGAGCGCCGGGGCGATCAGGGCGATCAGCTTCATGCCGGCGGGACGGAACCGTGGGCCCCGACCCGCAGCGCAAATTTCGTTGCGGGTCGACGCCGCCGACCGCGTCTTCCCCTTCGAAACCCCAGCAATCGCCACCGGGAGGGAGGACATGAACCGAACCGAAGCCGCCATGCTCGACATGCTGAAAAAGGGCCGCGACCATTATGGCGTGGTGGCCGTGAAGGCCGAGTTCGAGGCGGAAGGAACGCGGCCGGACGAGCTGCTGCGGCTGCTGGACCTGGCGCGCCGGGCCGACCTGAAGGTGGCGCTGAAGATCGGCGGTTGCGAGGCGATCTCCGACCTCCACGCCTCGCGCCTCTATGGCACCGACTACATCATCGCGCCGATGATCGAGACCCCGTACGCGCTCTCCAAGTTCGCCGATGCGCGCGACAAGGTGTATGGCGCGGGCGCGCACCATACCGACTTTCTCTTCAACCTGGAGACGGTGACTGCGCTCGAGGCGCTGGACGCGCTGCTGCCGCTGGCCGCCGAGCGGCTGGACGGTGTGGTGTTCGGCCGCGTCGATTTCACGCTTTCCCAGGGTCTGCCGCGCGGCGCGGTGAACGAGCGGGCGATCACCGATGCGGTGCTGCGCACGGCCGAGGCATGCCGGCAGCACGACATCGACCTCGTCGTCGGCGGATCGGTGTCTGGGGAAGCGGCGGCGCCGCTGCGCGAGATGCGGGCGATCCGCCTCGACCGGTTCGAGACGCGCAAGGTGGTGTTCGACGGCGCGGCGGCGGAAACGGCCGAGTTCGAGGCGGGCATCGCCCATGCTGTCGCCTTCGAACTCGCCTGGCTGGAGAACAAGCGCGACCATTATCGCGCGATTGCCGAAGAGGATGCCGCGCGGATCGCGATGATGGTGGAGCGCCGCGCGCGTGGCGCCAAGCCGCAGCTGGTGGCGGCCTGAGCCATGGGCCTGTCGCGAGAGGTTGCCGCGCTGATGCGGGGCGTCGCCCAGGAGGTAGTTCTGTCACGCTATCGCCTGCTGGGGGCCGCCGACATCGCCGAGAAGAGCCCGGGCGAGATCGTCACGGCGGTTGATCGCGAGGCGGAGCTTCGGCTGCGCGAGGGGCTGGTGCGGCTGGAAGGCGATGCGCGCATCGTCGGCGAGGAAGCCTGCGCCGATGATCCGCGCCTGCTGGACGGCATCGGCCGCGGCCTCGTCTGGCTGATCGATCCGCTGGACGGGACGGCGAATTTCGCGCGCGGCGAAGGTGCGTTCGGCATGATGATCGCGCTGGTTGCCGATGGCGAGCCGGTCGCATCCTGGATGCTGGATCCTTTATCTGGCCGGATGTGCCATGCCGAGCGCGGGCTTGGTGCGTGGATCGATGATCGGCCTGCTAGGATCGCGCCGCGTGACGAGCGGCGGCGGCCGGTGGCGGCGCTGGCGACCCAGTTCATGGCCGGCAGCGACCGGCTGCGTGTCGAGCGATCGGCAGCGCGGGTGTTCGCGCTGGAGCCGATCCCGCGCTGCGCGGCGGAAAGCTATCCGCGGCTCGTCACCGGGCGGAACCAGCTGGCGGTGTTCCAGCGCATCCTGCCGTGGGACCATGCCGCTGGCTTCCTGTTCCTGGCTGAGGCCGGCGGGCGCGCAACGCATTGGGATGGTGAGCCCTATCGCGTCGGATCCGGACGTGCCGGCCTGATCGCGGCTGCCAGCGAGGATGCGTGGCGGCGCGCGATGCATGTCCTGTCCGCCCCGCTTTCCGCGATCGATCGATACGAGCCGCTTGCCGCATGATGATCATCACTGCTGGTCGTCTGGCGGGCATGTCGCTCGTCCTGTGTGCTGCCCCGTTGGCGGCGCAACTTGCCTCGCCGATCGGCGGGGCGAGCCCGGCGGGTATGGGCGTGGGCGCTGCCCCCCGCGCCGCGCCCGGTGTCGCCGTGCCCCCGGCGACCCCCGCCACCTTTTCCCCGATGCGGATCGAGGCGCGCCCCGAGCCGGCTGAGCCCGAGCCGCATCCGGCGGCGCCGGCGGCACCCCAGTTGCCTGCCGCGCCAAGCGAGTTCGAGGCCTATGTCTCGAGCATCGCGGGCAAGCCGCTACGCCGCTTCGGCAGCGAACTGGTGACGCCGGGGGCGCGCGACTTCGCGTTGCCGGGCACGGCGGCGGTGCCGAGCGACTATCGCCTCAATCCGGGTGACCAGCTGCGCCTCGACCTTTCGGGATCGGTGCAGGCGTCGAACCTGTCGCTGACCGTGGATCGCGAGGGGCGGATCTTCGTGCCCGCGGTTGGCGCGGTGGTGGTGGGCGGCGCGCGCTATGGCGACTTGCACGGCGTGATCTCGCGCGCGGTGTCGCGGCAGTATCGCGGCTTCACGCTCGAGGTCGGCATGGGCCGGCTGCACGGCATCACCGTCTATGTCACCGGCTTCGCGCGGGCGCCGGGCGCCTACACCGTCAACAGCGTCGCGACGCTGGTGAACGCGGTGCTGGCGGCGGGCGGGCCTTCGGAAGGCGGCAGCTTCCGCTCGATCAGCCTGAAGCGCGGCGGGACGCTCGTCTCCGACTTCGATCTTTATGACCTGCTGCTGCGCGGCGACACGTCCGGCGACGCGGTGCTGCGTAACGGTGACGTGATCCATATCGCACCAGCCGGCGAGCAGGTGGCGGTGATGGGCAGCGTCAACCGCGAGGCGATCTTCGAGGTCGCGCCCGGCGAGACGATCGCGCAGGCGGTGGCCTATGCCGGCGGCGTCAGTACCGTGGCGGACGACACGCGGCTGATGGTGCTCGATACGCTCGGCAAGGCCGATGGCGGGTGGCGGCAGCTTTCCGCAGCGGAAGCGGCGGCGCGGGCGGTACGGCGCGGCGACGTGGTGCGCGTGCTGAGTGATGCCGGTCTGGCGCGGCCGATCGCGCAGCAGCCGGTGCTGGTGACGCTGAGCGGCGAGGTCGCGCGGCCGGGGCGCTATTATGTGCCGCCGGGCACGCCGCTGTCCGAGGTCGTGACCAAGGCCGGCGGGCTGACGCCGCAGGCCTTTCCGTTCGCCAGCGTCATCACGCGCGAGTCCGTGAAGGCGCAGCAGCGCGAGAGCTTCGCGCGGGCGGTGGACGATGTGGAGCTTCTGCTCGGCACGCAGCCGCTGGTGTCGGCCAATCGTGCGCAGCTCGCCTCCGCGGCGAACCTGCAGCTGATCGACCAGGTGGTGGCGAAGATGCGCGAGCGCGAGCCGACCGGGCGGCTGGTGTTCGACGTACCGGTGACGGCGACGACGCTGCCGGCCGACCTCATCGTCGAGAATAACGACAGCGTGCACGTGCCGACGCGGCCGGCGACGATCGGCGTGTTCGGCGCGGTCGCGAGCCCGGCGTCCTTCGCTTACCGGCCGGGGCAGACGATCGGCGACGCGGTGCGCAGTTCGGGCGGGATCCAGTCGCTCGGCGACAGGAAGGAAATCTTCGTCGTGCGCGCCAACGGCATGGTGCTGGCGCGCGGCAAGCGGACGCTGCGCGAGCCGGCGCTGCCGGGCGATCTCGTCTTCGTCCCGGTCGACGCCAATCGCGGCGAGTTCTGGGCGCGGCTGCGCGATATTACCGGCAGCCTGTTCGGCAGCGTGATCGGTGCGGCCACTATCGCGAATGCGGTGAACTGATGGCGCGGGTGATCGCATGGGTGCGCGGTCCGCGCTGGCGGCTGCGCATGTACGCCGCGCTGGCGGTCGTGCTCGCGGTGCTGTGCCTGGTGCCGCAGCCGTATGAGGCGCGGGCGAAGCTGGTGCCGCAGGAGCCGGGGAGCCTTGGGCTGGGTTCGACGATGAACGCGCTTGGCGGGCAGCTGGGCGGCTTTGCCGCGCTGCTCGGCGGGGCGAAGCAGCCGATCGACCTCTACCTCACCATCGCGCGCGGGCGCGAGGTGGCGGATGCCGTGATCGGGCGGCTGAAGCTGACGGATCGTTATGGCTCAGCGCGCAAGGCGCAACTGGCGCTGGCGAAGAAGGTGGACGTCCATTCGCTGACCGGCGGCGTGATCGAGATCGAGACGCGCAGCCGCGACGCGGAGGAGGCGGAGGCGCTCACTCGCGCTTATGTCGCCGCCGTCACCGATCGGCTGAACGCGCTGAGCCGTGACCGGGTACTACGCAAGCAGCAGGTGGTGCGGGCGCGCTTTCGTCAGGCGGGCGAGCGGGTGGTGAAGGCGGAGGCGGCGCTGCAGGCGTTCCGTCGCCGCAACCGGCTGGCCGAGCCCGAGGCGCAGCTTGGCGCCGAGCTGTCGTTGCGCGCGGGGTTGCAGGCACAATTGCAGGCGAAGCAGGTGGAACTGCAGACGCTGCGCCAGTTCCAGGGCGACGAGAACCCGCAGCTGCGCGCGGTGCAATCGGAAGTGGCGGCGCTGCGGGCGCAGATCGCGCGGACCGCCGATCCGGCCTCTGGCGCGGCGGGACCGAACGTGGCGGGCCTGTCCGAAGTGTCGGGCGCGTACCTCGACCTGTATCGTGACTATCGCTTCGCGCAGGCGCTGTACGAGGTCTACGCGCGATCATCCGAGGAGATCGCGGTCGAGGCGCTGGCGGCGGAGACCGCGTCCGACGCGCAGGTGATCGAGGCGCCGCGGCTGGATGCGGATCGAAAGTATAACGTGCCCGCGGTCGCGCTGCTGGTGATGGTGATCGCGCTAGCGCTGTTCACCGAAGTCTATGCGCCGGCGACGGGCATTCGCCTGCCGCTGATCGGGGAGTCGCGGCGGTGACCCGGCCCGAGCTTTCGATCGTCATCCCGTGTTTCAACGAGATCGAGAACGTGCGCGCTATTGTGGCGGCGGTTTCGCGCGAGGCGGTGTCGCACGTCGCGAGCCATGAGATCATCCTGATCGACAATTGTTCGACCGACGGGACGCGCGAGGCGATCGCGGAAATCTGTCGTGGCGACAACCGGGTGCGGGCGATCTTCAACAATCGCAATTACGGCCAGATGCGCTCGCCGACCCACGGCATCTACCAGGCGCGAGGTCAGTCGGTGATCGGCATGTGCGCCGATTTCCAGGATCCGCCGGCAATGATCGGCGAGTTCGTCGCGCTGTGGCGCGCGGGCGCAAAGGTGGTGCTGGCGCAGCGGCGGAGTGAACGCGCCGGGATCGCGCTGACGGCGGTGCGGCGGCTTGGTTATGCGGTGCTGGCGCGCGTCGGCGATTATCCGGTGGTACCGGGGGCGACCGGCTTTGGGCTCTATGACCGGGCGGTGGTGGATACGCTGCGCACGTGGCGGGAGCCCGAGCCGTTTTTCCGCGGGATGGTGATCGAGAGCGGGTTTCCGGTCGCGCTGGTGCCGTTCGACCGGCCACCGCGGGCGGCTGGCGAGACCAAGAACGGGATCGCGAGCCTTGCCAGCTTCGCGCTGTCGGGCCTCGCCGGGTCAGCCAAGTCGCTGCTTCGCCTGCCGATCATCCTGGCACTATGGGGCTATGGCGCCGCGTTGCTTGCCGCGATCGCCGGCGTGCTGGGGGGCGCGGGCGCGTTGCTGTGGCTGGCGCTGATCCTGGCGATGTTCGCGACGGTGCTGCTGTTCCTTGGCCTGATCGGGGATCAGGTGCGCCTGATCGGCGAGCGGACGCGCGGCGTGCCGCTGGTGATCGAGGAGGCGCGGCTCAACTTCCCCGACGCGGCATGAGCGCCGGGCGCGCCTTTCCCTGGGCCGAGTATGCGCTGATGCTGGCGGTGGCGGCGAGCGCTGGCGCGGCTGCGCTGTGGCTGGCGCGCACCGGCTACCTGCCGCAGCCGTTCGTGTTCGACACGAACGACACGTTCATGGACTGGTTCAACACCGCTTTCTGGGCGAACCGGCCCGGCGCCTATGACGTGTGGCGAAGCATCTATCCGCCGCTGTCGTTCGTGTTCCTGGACCTGACCACGCTGCCGGGCTGTTACCTGAGCTCACCGTTCCACGCGCGCGATTGCGACTGGCTGGCGCGGGCGACGATCCTGGCGTTCTACCTCGTCGATATCGTGCTGGTCGCGATCGCTTTTCGCCGGGCGGACGCGCGCACCGCGCTGCCGCGCACGATCGCCTTTGCGATCGGCCTGCCTTTGCTGTTCACGCTGGAGCGGGGCAATCTGATCCTCGTCGCCTTCGCCGCCTTCGTGCTGGCTTATGGTGGTGTCACGCGCAACGGGGCGGTGCGTGCGCTGTCGGTAGCGGCTACGATCAACTTCAAGCCCTACCTGCTGCTGCCCGCGCTGGCGCAGGCGGTGCGGCGTGACTGGCGGCCGCTGGAACTGGCCGGCATCGCGACGGTGCTGCTGTATTGCGCGACGCTCGCCTGGGTAGGGGCCGGGACGCCCGGCGAGCTGGTTTCGAACACCGCGAACTGGGTGAACTTCGTAGCCGGGCAGGTCTGGAACGAGGTGAATTACTCGACCAGCTACGCGCCGTTCCTGCTGATGCGCGAGAGCCAGCTGCCGCTCCTGACCTTCGTCTCCTCGCGGCTGGTGGAGGGGATCGAAGGCGTCGTGCCGATCGTGATCCGGGCGACGCAGGGGCTGGCTCTGGTGACGCTGGCGGCGGCCTGGTTGCAGCCGCGCGCGTTGAGCGAAGCGCGGATCGCGGCGATCATGCTTGGCGCGTATCTCGTGACCCAGTCGCCGGGTGGGTACACGCAGGTGTTCCTGCTGTTCCTCGTCCTGCTGGAGCCAGGGCGGGGCGGGGCGATCCCGGCGATCGTCGCGGCATATCTGCTGTGCCTCGTCGGCGACTGGCCGCTGGCAACGGTGCTGGAACTCAACACGACGAGCTGGCTGACCGGCCGGCCGGTAAACCCCAGTTTCGGGCTGACGCTGGGCCATTTCGCACGGCCCGGGCTGGTGGTGCTGATCGTCTGGGCGCTGTCGATCGATTCCCTTCTTCGTGTCGCGCGGGCGCATCGCAGCGCGCGGCCGGTGCTTGGCTTTGCATGATGATACCGGAAGCTGATCTTGCGGCGATCGATGCCGCGCTGGCGCCCTACTGGCCGGCGCTGGACGGCGCGCGCCTGTTCGTGACGGGCGGCACCGGCTTTATCGGCCGGTGGATGCTGGAGGCGCTGGCACGGGCGCCAATCACCGTCTCCGCCACGGTACTGACGCGCGAACCTGCGGGCTATGCGGTGCGGGCGCCGCATCTGGCGACGCGCTTTCCCGGCGTGAAGGGCGACATATTGCAGTTCGAGCCGCCGCCGGGGCCCTTCACCCATGTGATACATGGTGCGACCGACGCAAGCGCGGCGCTGACCGCGAACGATCCGCGGCGTATGTTCGACACGATCCTGGCGGGGACCAGCGCCGCGGCGGAGGTGGCGCGGCGCGATGGCGCACGCTTTCTGCTGATGAGTTCCGGCGCGGTCTATGGCGTGCAGCCGCCCGTGCTGTCGCATGTCGACGAGAGCTGGACCGGCGGGCCGGACGTGCGCGACCCGCGATCCTCCTATGGCGAGGGGAAGCGGGCGGCTGAGACGCTGACGACGATCTATCACCGCCAGCTGGGGATCGAGACGGTTAGCGCGCGGATTTTCGCGCTGCTTGGCCCCGGCCTGTCGCTCGACACGCATTTTGCGGCGGGCAACTTCATCCGGGACGCGATCGCCGGGCGGCGGGTCATCGTGCAGGGCAGCGGGCAGGCGGTGCGATCCTACCTCTACGCCGCGGACCTTGCGGTGTGGATGTGGCAGCTGGTGATCAGCGCGGCGCCCGGCAGCACGTACAATGTCGGATCGGAAGAAGCGGTGTCGATCGCGCAACTCGCTCGGCGGACGGCGGCGGTGCTGGGCGCGCCCGGCGTCGACGTGCTCGGTCGGCCGGACCCAGGCTGGAACCCCGGCCGCTACGTTCCCTCGACTGCCGCGATCCGCCGCGATCTCGGCCTTACCACCACCGTCACTCTCGACGACGCGATCCGGCGCACTGCCGCCGCCAATGGATGGATATCATGCCCCAAGTGAAGCTTTCCGCCTGGCTTGCCGATTGGCTGGCCGATCACGGCATCGCCCATGTCTTCATGCTGACGGGTGGCGGTGCGATGCATCTCAACCATTCGCTCGGCACGCATCCGCGGCTGAGGACGACCTTCACCCACCACGAGCAGGCGCTGGCGATCGCCGGCGAGGCCTATGCCCGGCTGACCAACCGGCCGGCGGTGGTGAACGTCACCTCCGGCCCCGGCGGCACGAATGCGATCACTGGCGTGTACGGCGCCTATGTCGACTCGATCCCGATGCTGGTGCTGTCCGGACAGGTGAAGCGCGAGACGACGGTGCGCTCAACCGGGCTGCCGCTGCGCCAGCTGGGCGACCAGGAGCTCGATATCGAGGAGCTGGTGCGGCCGATCACCAAATATGCGGTGATGGTCGAGGATCCGGCGACGATCCGCTACCATCTGGAGAAGGCGCTGCATCTGGCGACGACCGGCCGGCCGGGACCGGTGTGGGTCGACATTCCGCTCGATGTGCAGGCGGCGATGATCGATCCCGACGCGCTGGCTGGCTTCGATGCAGGCGAACTGGATGAGCCGTGGCGGGAAACGGATTGCACGGCCGCCGCGCGCGCAATCCTTGACCGGGTTGCAGTGGCGGAGCGGCCGGTTGTGCTGGTCGGCAGCGGGGTGCGACTGAGCGGAGCGCATGACGAGTTCATTCGCCTGATCGAGAAGCTGGGCGTGCCGGTCGTCACTGCGTGGAACGCGCACGACGCCCTGTGGGACGATCACCCGCTTCACGCCGGGCGGCCGGGGACGGTCGGCGATCGCGGCGGCAACATGGTGACGCAGAGCGCGGACCTGCTGCTGGTGCTGGGCAGCCGACTGAACATCCGTCAGGTGAGCTACAACTGGCAGAGCTTCGCGCGGGCGGCGTACAAGATCTGGGTCGACGTGGACCCGGTGGAGCTTCGCAAGCCGACCGTGAAGCCGGACATGCCGGTGGTGGCGGATCTGGCGGAGCTGCTGCCCGCCCTGTGCGCGGCGGACTATGCCGGGCCGAGCGCGGCGCATCGCGAATGGCTGAGCTGGGCCAAGGAGCGGGTGCGCGCTTTCCCGGCGGTGCTGCCCGAATATCGCGATCACGGCCCGGCGAACCATCCCTATGTAGCGATGGAGGCGCTGTTCGAGGCGCTGGCGCCCGATGACGTGGTCGTCACCGGCAATGGATCGGCGTGTGTCGTCAGCTTCCAGGCGGGGCGGATCCAGCGCGGGCAGCGGCTGTGGACCAATTCGGGCTGCGCGACGATGGGCTATGACTTGCCGGCGGCGAT
Organism: Sphingomonas sp. 179-I 2A4 NHS; assembly: GCF_045369135.1. Classification (NCBI taxonomy): domain Bacteria; kingdom Pseudomonadati; phylum Pseudomonadota; class Alphaproteobacteria; order Sphingomonadales; family Sphingomonadaceae; genus Sphingomonas; species Sphingomonas sp. 179-I 2A4 NHS. The sequence goes on from NZ_JBIQFL010000005.1 coordinate 197,918, forward strand.
CGGCGTGTGGGCGGCGACCGGCGGCAAGCAGCGCGTGATCTGCATCGCGGGCGACGGCAGCATCATGATGAACCTGCAGGAGATGCAGACCATCGCCGGCTACGGCATGCCGGTGAAGGTCTTCCTGATCAACAATTCGGGCTATGTCTCGATCTTCCAGACGCACCGCAACTTCTTCAACGGCGTGGAGGTTGGCGGCGGGCCGAAGAGCAACGTCACCTTCCCGAGCTTCAAGCGGATCGCGGATGCCTTCGGCTTCGCTTATGCGCGCGCCGAGGGGCACAATGATCTGCCCGCCGCGATCGCGGCGACGCTGGACGCGCCCGAGCCGGCCCTGTGCGAGATCATCGTCGACGAGCATGTCGCCTTCGCGCCCAAGCTGAGCGCGAAGGTGCATCCCGATGGGCGTATCACCTCGCCGCCGCTGGAGGATCTGTCGCCCTTCCTGCCGCGCGAGGTACTGGCGGCGAATATGGCAATCCCGCTCGAGGAAGAGGCATGACCGTGGCGGCCTTGCCCGGCGGCCGGCCGCTGCGCTTCCTGGTGGCAGGGGCGGCGAACACGGCGTTCGGCCTCGCCATCTATCCAGCGCTGCTGTGGAGCGTGCCGGCGTTCGCGATGCATTACATGATCGCGCTTGGCGCGGCGCAGGTGGTGAGCCTGTGCTTCGCCTTCGCCACGTACAAGCTGGGCGTGTTCCGCACGCGCGGCAATATCGCGCGCGAGTTCGGCGCGTTCTCGGGCTTTTACCTGTTCAACTATGCCGCGAACTGGGCGGCGCTGCCGCTGCTGGTGGAGCTTGCCGGCATCCCGCCGGTGATTGCGCAGCTTGGCTTTGCGATCGTGCTGATCGCGACCAGCTGGTTCTGGCACAGCCGCGTGACGTTTCGGGGCGAGCGATGAAACCTTCGTTGACGCTGCCGGCGCTGCGCGAGCGCGCCTGCCCGTCGTGCGGAAGCCGGGATGCTGCGCCTGAGGTGACGAGCGGGGGCGAGGTGGAGCGGCAGACGCTCGACGCGCTGCGGCCCTATTGGTTCGGGATCGACAAGGAGCGGCGCTTCTTCCCCTATCATCGCTGCCTTGAGTGCGGACTGCTGTACAACCGCATCTTCTTCGACGAAGCGCAACTGTCCGAGCTTTATGGCGCGATGCCGCCGAACATGGATCTGGTGCCGGACGAGGCGATCGTCGCCACGCAGCGCGGCTATTTCGCGGAAGCGGTGGCACGGGTGGAGCTGGGCGGCGATTACCTCGAGATCGGGCCGGACGTCGGCCATATCGTGCAGGCGGCGCGCGAGACGAGGCGGTTCGGGCGGTTCTGGCTGTTCGAGCCGAACCGGGCAGTCCACGGCCGGCTGCGCGCCGCCGCGCCAAGCGCGACGATCCTGCTCGGGATGGACGATCTGTCCCCGGTGCCGAGCGGGAGTGTGGGCCTTGCGGTGATGGTTCATGTGCTGGATCACCTGCTCGACCCTATCGCGCTGCTGGCGGAGATCAGGCGCACGCTGCATCCGGCAGGGACGCTGATGATCGTGACGCATGACGAAAGCTCGCTGCTGCGGCGGCTGCTTGGGCCGCGCTGGCCTGCGTTCTGCCTGCAGCATCCCGAGCTCTACAATCCGGGAACGATCCGCAACCTGCTGGCGCGCGCCGGACTGGAGACGGTGACGGTGATGCGCAGCGCGAACCACTTCCCGGTTGATTTCCTGGCGCGGCAGGCGGCGCAGGCGGCGGGCGTGCGGCTGGGTCGGCTGCCGTTGCCGAAGCGCGCGGTAAAGCTGCGCCTCGGCAACATGCTGACGCTAGCGCACGCGGATCAGGCGGCGGCTGCGTTCCGGGTGCCGGCGGAAAGCGCGGCGTAATGGGCGATCTGATCGAGCCTTACATGCGGGGCATTGGGTGACGGGAACGATTGATTGCGCCCCGATCGCTGCCGAGACCGCCGGCCAGTATCACGGTACGCATGGGTCCTCCCGCAGATGATAGTCGCAGGGAAGACGGAAACGGCGGGGCCGGCCCGCATGCCGACGAGCCGCGCCGAGCACGCAGCGATCGCGCTGATTCTGCTGATCGCGGCGGGTGTGCGGCTGTGGCACATCGACTTCGGGTTGCCTGCGCTGAACGATCCGGACGAGCCGGTGTTCATCATGACGGCGCTGGACATGCTGCGTGAGGGGCGGCTGAACCCCGGCTGGTTCGGGCATCCGGCGACATTGCTGTTCTACCTGCTGGCGCTGGTGATCGTCGGCGTGGCGGGCACGGGGCTGATGCTTGGCCGATGGGCAAGCACCGACGCCTTCGTGGCGGCGGTGTTCGCGGATCCGGCGACGATCGTGCTGCCGATGCGGGTGATGATCGCGGGCTTCGGCGTGGCCAGCGTTGCGATGACGTGGCGGATCGGGCGGCGGATCGCGGGGCCGGCGGCCGGGCTGGTCGCCGCGCTGCTTCTCTCGATCAACGCGCTCCACGTCGAACTGTCGCAGGTGATCCGTACCGACATGCTGGTGACGCTGTTGATGGGATGGTGCCTGCTGGCGGCACTGGCCATCCTCAAGCATGGCAGGGTGCGCTACCATGTGATCGCCGGTATCGCGGCGGGGCTGGCCTGTGCGACGAAATGGCCGGCATTCCTGGTCCTTGCCGCGCCAGTGCTGGCTTCGTTCGGCTATCGTGGGGGCGGGCGTGACCGACGGCTGGCGCTGCTCGCGCCGGCAGTTGCGGTTGTGACGCTGATCATCGTCTCCCCCTATCTGCTGCTCGACTGGCAGACGGTGGTCCATGACCTGCGCGGTGAGGCGCGGCCGCTGCACCTTGGCGCGACCGGGCACGGCCTGATCGGTAATCTGTGGTGGTACGTCAGCCATCCGCTGTACCAGACGTTCGGTGGGGCCGGGCTGGGGCTCATCGCGATCGGAGCAGCCGCGCTGGCGCGCGGGCGGGCGGGGCGGCTGGTGATATTGCCGACCTTTGCCGTCATCCTCTTGGCCCTTGCGGCGCAGCCGCTGGTGTGGGCGCGGTGGATCGTGCCGTTGCTGCCGCTCGCGGCGATCATGGCGGCCGCTGGACTGTGCCGGATCGTGGATCTGGTGCCGAAGGGATCGGGCCAGTTGGCGGTTGGCGGTGTGATCCTGGCGACGGTGTCGGCAGGAATGACAAGCACGACCTTCGCCCGGCAGCATGCGCGAGGCGATGATCCGCGGCAGGCCGGATCCGCCTGGGTGAACCGCCATGTGCCGGCGACGCAATCGATCCTGGTGGAGCATGCCGCCTTCGATCTGCTCAGACGACCCGGCGTGATGCTGTTTCCGCTGGGGAGCGCCGGCTGTGTCGATGTGCGGACAGCGTTGGCCGGGGCGCCGAGCCATCGGCGGATCAACAAGATGCGGGAGGGGCGCGCGATCGTGGACCTCGGCCATCTGGATGAGGCGGCGCTGACGAGGTGCCGTGCCGACGTGCTGATCCTGAGCAATTATGCGCGGTATCGGGCGGAAGCGGCGCGGTTTCCGCGGGAGGTGGCCAATTACCGGCGACTGGTGGCCGGATATACGGCGCGCGCGACATTCGGGCGCGCTGGCGAAGAGGGTGAACGACAGGTGGAGGTCTTCATGCGCGATGCGGCGCAATAGGCGCCCGGCAGCGTTAGTCGCAGCCCTGGCCGCCGGACGCGGTGGTGGACAGGGCCGATCAGCGCCTGTTCCACCGCGTCGCGGCGACCGGGTTGGGTCCGGGCCGCGCCAACTCAGCTGACCATGTAATATGAGGTGCGGCTGAAGTGGCTGCCCGGGTTGTACAGCAAGTGCCGGTGCGTCATCGCCAAGAGGCAGTCGTCCGTGCAGCCGCCGGCGATCTCCGGAAACATGGAAGTCTGCGCTTCCGTTGGCGGTGTCACGACGAAGAGAATGGCGAAGGTCATGGTCAGGGCCGCGATCGAACTGATGATGCGGGATTGGACGCGCGGGTAAACCGACGCGATCTTCTTCTGCGGCAGTGCCGGACTGTTGTGGACGAGCTTCATGGGGTGTCCCTCCTTATTGGACGGCGGCCATCTAGGAAGCGAAGGTCACAAGTCAGTGGCGCAAGCGCGGTGCTGCGTTAGGCCTGTAACCGAGGGGCGCGCAGCCGACCGGCTGCGCGCGACGACGGGCAGTGGATTGCAGCAGTAGCGCGGCGCGGTGCGGCGGTAATCGACCCGTCTCCAGCGCGTCGCAGTGAAGGCGGCATGACGCATCAGGAAGACCAGCATTGCGGCACTAGCCGGACCTCACTCTGGTCGGCGCTGCTCGACAGTTTTGCCCTTTGTGCCTGCGCAACGCACCCGACCGCAGAGTCCGTCGGCTTCATGATGCGTGTTCACGCGCGGCGTACGGAACGGCGCCGCGGTCACTCGCCTGGCCCTGTTGCAGCGCGCCGCGCGCCCGCGAGGCTGGCCCACTGTTGGAGATTTTCCATGAACGCTTCGATCAAACGCCTGCTGTGCCGCCCGTCCGCGACCATGGTCGCGCGGATTGCCGTAACCTTTCCATTCTGGAGCAGCGGCTTTTCCAAGCTGCTCGCCTTTGATGCGGGTGCGGCCGAGATGGCGGCGTATGGGCTGGAGCCGGCCGCCGTGTTCAACGCCGCGACGGTGATCGTGCAGCTGGGCGCATCCGCGCTGATCGTGCTTGGCCGCTTCGCCTGGCTGGGAGCAGCGATCCTCACGGTTTTCACCGCGCTGACGATCGTCCTCGTGCACCGCTTCTGGGCGATTACCGACGAGCCTTTCCGGACGATCGCGCTGCACGTGTCGATGGAGCATGTCGGCATCATCGGGGGGCTGATCGGAGTCGCGGCGCTGGCGGCGGTGCAGGAGCGCGATGGGCGCCCTGTGCCGCGCACAGCGTGAGCGGGCTTTATTTCATCTGTAACGCGGCGTCCCTGAACGTCCCGAGGCTCAGGAAATCGACCTGAACTCAATGTGATGATGTTTGTGGCGCGGGTCTTTCCGAGGGAGTGACGGTGTCCAGCGGCTACCAACAGCAAATCGGCAGGATTGTATAATCTGATAGAATTGATACTTACCGTCCTGCGACGAACGCAGTCAGCGGATCGTCATTCGGATCAACGCACATCGACGGGAGCAAGGGAATGCCGACCGGAACGACCCAGCAAGATCATGATTTCGCGCGCCGCGCCGCGGAGAACCAGGCTCGCCTGACCAGCAATCTTTCCGACAGCTACGACTTCATCGTCTGCGGGGCGGGTTCGTCCGGTTCGGTGGTGGCGCGTCGGCTGGCGGAGAATGGCGCTGCATCGGTACTGTTGATCGAGGCTGGCGGCAGCGATGAGGTGGCCGCCGTGCTGGAGCCCGGCCTGTGGCCGACCAACCTGGGCAGCGAGCGTGACTGGAACTTCGTCGCGGAGCCCAATCTGCATCTCAACGGCCGCTCGCTTCCCATGTCGATGGGCAAGGGGCTTGGCGGCGGATCGAGCATCAACGTGATGGTCTGGGCGCGCGGCCACCGCAGCGACTGGGATTATTTCGCGAAGGAGGCGGGCGACGAGCGCTGGGGCTATCAGGCCGCACTCGACACCTATCGCCGGATCGAGAATTGGCAGGGGACGCCCGATCCCGATTATCGCGGCACGGGCGGCCCGGTGTGGGTGCAGCCGGCAAAGGAGCCCAGTCCGCTGGCGCACGCCATGCTGGATGCGGCCGGGGAGCTCGGCATCCCCACCTTCGACAGCCCCAACGGGCGCATGATGGATGGCGACGGCGGCGCCGCGATCTCCGACATGCTGGTGCGCGACGGGAAGCGTCATTCGCTGTTCCGCGCTTATGTGCAGCCAGTGCTGGACCGCCCGAACCTGACGGTGCTGACCGGCGCGACGGTGCTGCGCGTCATCATTGCGGGCAAGCGCGCCACTGGCGTCGAGATCGAGCGCGATGGGCGGCGGCACACGATCACCGCGCGGCACGAAACCGTGCTGTCGCTGGGCGCGATCCAGACCCCCAAGGTGCTGATGCATTCCGGCATCGGCGACGAGGCCGAACTGAAGCGCGTGGGCCTGCCGGTGGTGCAGCATCTGCCGGGCGTCGGCCGCAATCTGCAGGACCATGTCTCGTTCGGCTGCACCTGGGAATTTGTCGAGCCGATCGCGCCGCGAAACAGCGGGAGCGAGGCGACGCTGTACTGGAAGAGCCGACCTGAGCTGGAATCACCGGATCTGCTGTTCTGCCAGGTCGAGTTCCCGGTGCCGAGCGAGCGCACCGCGGCGCTCGGCGTGCCGGAGCATGGCTGGACGATGTTCGCCGGGCTGGCGCGCCCGGCGAGCCGGGGGCGGCTGCGCTTGCGCAGTGCCGATCCGCACGCGCCGCTCGAGATCGACGCGAACATGCTGTCCGACCCGATCGACCTCCAGGCAGCGATCAAGTGCGTCGAACTGTGCCGCGAGCTTGGCAATGCGCAGGCTTTCCGGCCGCTAGTGAAGCGCGAGGTGATGCCGGGTAACCTCAGCGGCGGCGCGATGGAGGATTACATCCGCGACGCGGCCGTCACGTACTGGCACCAGACCTGCACGGCGAAGATGGGGCGCGATGCGCTTTCCGTCGTGGATGCATCGCTGAAGGTCTATGGCATCGAGGGCCTGCGGATCGCCGACGGTTCGATCATGCCGCGCGTCTCGACCGGCAACACCCAGGCGCCCTGTGCCGTCATCGGCGAGCGCGCAGCCGACATGCTGCGCGAGGCGCATCGGGTTTGAACCGACCCCCAGCCTGACCACCCCGGGCCCGATCCGCGGGCGAGCGTAGCCGAAGACGGCGCGCTCGTCCGCGGCAGGGCAAGTTCACGGAGCCGATCATGTATCACTTTGCCTCGCTTCAGCCCGCCGCCCAGCAACCGCCGATCGCAGCGCGGCCGCGCCATATCGGCCGCGTGCTCGTCATCGAGGAAGATGCCGGCACGCGGTCCGCGATCCTCACCTATCTGGAAGATCATGAATGGTCGGCGGTGGCGTGCACGCCGCAGGAGATCGGGCGGCATCTGCATAACCAGCAGCTGAGCCTCGTGATCATGAGCGCGCGGCTCCGGGCGCGCGACGCGCTGGACCTGGTGCGTGAAGTGCGCAGCCGATCCTATGTGCCGATCATCCTGTTCCGCACCGATGGCGAGCCCGCAGGGGTCGAGCGGATCGTGGGGCTGGAATTGGGCGCGGACGATTTCCTGTCCGGCCCGCTGAACCTCGAGGAGCTGATGGCGCGGGCGCGGGCGATCTTGCGCCGGCAGGAGCTTGGCCGGCTGGCGCCGCAGCCCCTGCGGGGCGGCTATCGCTTTGCCGGTTGGGAGCTGCGCCACGCAGGGCGGACGCTGACCTCGCCGTGCGGTGACGAGGTGAGCCTGACCAAGAACGAATATGCGCTGCTCAACGCCTTGCTCGAGGCGCCGGGCCGGCCGCTGTCACGGCTTCATCTGATGCGCAGCACGCGCGTGCACGAGGATATCTACGACCGCAGCATCGATGTGCAGGTGCTGCGCGTACGGCGCAAGCTGTCTCGCGAGCCGGGCGGCGAGGAGCTGATCAAGACGGAGCGCGGCTACGGTTACCGCCTGGACGCACAAGTGGAGCCGTTGTTCTGATATGATTGTGCACAAGACTTTGCCGATGCGCGCGCTTCATTGACCGCGTGATCCGGCGGTTTGGTCGCAAACTCGCCGTAAACGGTTACAGTCGTGACTGCGACTGTTCTTATCCTTTGGCCCCGTCCGTAAGGCACCGCGCTGTCGCTGCTGGTGTTTTAGGAGGAGGCTTTGGATGATGATGATTGAAGCGGCGGAAGTATCGTCGCACGCGAAGGCTGCACGCATCCTGCTGGTGGATGATGATCCCGCGATGCAGCGAATGATCGTCAGCTACCTCAACGATCACAACATGAACGCGACCGCCGTATCGGGGCGCAAGAGCCTGATGCACACGCTGGCAGTGCGTGAGCCGGATCTGGTGATCCTGGATCTTCATCTTGGCGAGGATGACGGGCTGGACGTGCTGCGCGAACTGCGCGCGAAAAGCGTCGTGCCCGTCATCCTGATCACCGGCAACCGCCGCGAGGAGGTGGACCGGGTCGTCGGGCTTGAGCTTGGCGCGGACGATTACGTGACCAAGCCGTTCGGGCTGCGCGAGTTGCTGGCGCGGGTGCGCGCGGCGCTGCGGCGGCGGACGATGGATCGCCTGCGCCCGCCGAAGCAGCGGGAACTGCTGTTCACCTTCGCTGGCTGGCGCTTCGACCAGCGGCAGCGCGAGCTGACGTCACCTGCGGGCGAGCAGGTGACGCTTACCAAGAGCGAGTTCGCGCTGTTGAGCGCCTTCGTCCAGGCACCCAATCGGACGCTCTCACGCGAGCACCTGCTGCGCGCGACGCGGATCCACGAGGATGTCTATGATCGCAGCATCGACGTGCAGATCCTGCGGTTGCGGCGCAAGCTGGAGGACGATGCCCAGTCGCCGCGCTTCATCCGCACCGAGCGCGGCATGGGATACCGCTTCCTGGCGGAGGTGGAGGTGCAGTGAGGGGAAGCGGCGCGATCAGGCGAGCGTGCCGGCACGCTCGCGGATCAGCGCCGCCACCTCCGAGCCGTCGATCGGGTGAGAGAGATTGACCACGCGGGAGCAGGGAAAGGTGAGATTGGCGGGCGTTGCCAGGAGGAGCGGGCGCGCGCCAAGCGTCGGCAGCATTTCGTGAACCAGGCGGCCCACCGTCCGGACTTCACGCGCGGAGACGAGCACTGCGTCAGACGATCGCACCGCATCGATCATCGCCTCGGCGCCCGTCGACAGCGGCAGTTCGATGGTGTCGAGGCCGAGCCCGGCGAGCGTGCGGCTGTCGTGCGACAATGCGTCGGATGCGGTGAGCAGCAGGATCCGGTCGCCTTCGCGCAGGACCGCCGATGTAGCGGCTTCGGCGGCGGCAGGAAGCCACACGGTGAAGCAGGCACCCGCGTGGTCCAGGTTCGTCACGTCGATCGTGCCGCCATGGTCCCGCACGATTTCCCATGCGGTGGAGAGGCCTAGGCCCGTACCTGCCGCCTTGGTGGTGAAGAACGGTTCAAAAAGGCGCGCGGCAACCCCCGGTGGCACGCCTGGGCCGGAATCCACGATGGCCACGGTGAAATATCGCCCTGCTGCAAGGCTGCCGTGGCTGAGCCGTCGCCGTTCGGTGGGGTTGACGAGATCGCACACCATTGCGACCGGACCGCCGCGGCCGGCCTGCGCCGCGTTGTTGCAGATGTTGAGAAAGGCCTGTTGCAGGTCGACGGTCGCGCCGCTGACGGGGCAGGGCCCATCTGGCACATCGAGGCGGAACATCGCCTCGTCCTGATTGGCGGCGGCAAGGAGGCGATGTGTTTCCTCCAGGATGTCGCGCAGATCGATCGGGCGCTTTCCCGAGCGGCTGTGTTTGGCGAAGCCCAGCATTTCGTCGACCAGATCGCTGGCGCGGCGGGCAGCGATCAGGATCTCGTCGAAATAGCCGCGCGTGGCCGATCCCTTTCGCGTTCGCCCGCGACCCATTTCGCCGTACCCGGCGATGGCGCCGATGATGTTGTTGAAATTGTGCGCGAGGCCGCTGGCGAGCACGCCGATCGCCTCCATCCGGCGGGCCCAGGCAAGGGTGCGATCAAGGTTGCGTCGTTCGATGCTGAGCAATTCGCGATTGGCGCCGTGGGCGATCGCAGCGAGTGCGGAAGCGGTGCCGGCGAGATGATCGTGCCGCTGCGCCGAGGCGGGGCCAGCCGGCTCGAACCCGATCAGCACCGGCGCAGGGTGCGTGGTGCGAAGAAGAACGAGATCGCTCACTCCTGCCTGTTGCATTGCGTGCGCGATGGCCGGGTAACGGGTGAGCCGATGGTGGTAGGCGAGCACACGATTGTCGAACCACGCCCCGTCTTGCTCGGCGGCCTCTGCAAAGGGAGCGAGCCAGTCGTCAGGAAGAGCGCCGGGCGGCCAGGAGAATATCGACTGGTCGGCCAGTTCGGGGATGCGCAGCTGGAGCCGTCGCGCGTTGATGTGACACGCCAGGTGATCAACCGCCTCCTGCACGCGTGACACGAACGTCGAACCGCCGGTGTCGATCAGCGGCATGGCGATCGCGGCGCTGAGCCGGGCATTGGCGGCCTGTGCCGCCAGTTCGCGGGTCTGCAGCCGCTGGAGCAGGAGCAGCATCACGACCGCGGCGGCCAGCAGAGCAAGCGCGAAGGCGGCGGAGAATTGCAGCGCGCGCATCCGGTAGGTGCGGCTGATCAGATTCGCCTCAAGGGCGGTTTCGAGCCGAGCGAGGCGCTGCTCGATGTCCGTCGCCCAGATCGCCCGCAGCAGGCGATCGCCCTCCGGCAGAACATCCACCAGCAGACGCGCGTGGGAGGATAGCTGCGCGCGCGGTGATCCATTCGCCGCGCGTGGCAGCGCGGCGAGCGCGGCGCGGGCACTGGCGACGGTCGGCGGGCTGGTGTCGAGCGTGAGCTTCAGCACCCAGGCGGACAAGACATCGCGCCCCGGCGTTTCAGTAGCCCCATTGGCGGCAAAGCGGGCGAGGGAGTTCTGCAGCAGCGCGTTGTTGGTCTTGAACCGTTCGACCAGCGCCTCCTGTCGCGCTGTCGCGGCGGTGAGATCGGCGACGGCGCGGCGGACTTCGTCGTCGGAGGGTAGCTCACGCAGACGCGACAGAGCGTCGTCTGTCGCGGTGAGGTCGGCATTCACCGGATCATAGGTGCGGATGAGGCCCGCGCGTGCATTAAGCAGATCGATGTGGAGCGCGCGCTGTGCCATCGAGAATTGCGTGACGCCTTCTGCGGCAGCGCTTGACCAGCGCCGGCGCGCGTCCATCGCCCGCACCGCCGCCGCGGTGAGCAGGATGCTGAGCAGGAGCAGATACGGGATCGCAATCTTCAGCAGGTGGGGCGGCTTCATCGCGCCGCGACCGGCTTGGCGGGCTTGGCAGGCTTGGCGGAGGTAAGCGACCGTCCCTGATAGGTGCCCGTGAGTGCCCCGAGGAAGGCGGCGATATTCTCGACGTCCTGCTCTGCAATGGTGAGATCGAGCTGCGCGCGGCCCATCTGCCGGATCGCCTCGGGAAGCGAGGAGACGGCGCCATCGTGGAAATAAGGCGCGGTGACGGCGACGTTCCGCAGGCTGGGCACGCGGAGGAGGGCGGGGCCGCTGCGCCCCAGCGGATGGAAGATGCCGCGCCGCTGCATGAGGTTTGCACCGACATTGCGGCCCTGATGGCAGCTGGCGCAGCCGAGCTCCCGAAAGCGGGCAAGGCCGCGTTGCTGCTGGGCGCTGAGCGCACTGCGGTCTCCGCGCCGCCAGCGATCGAACGGCGCATCAGGCGTGACGAGCGTTTCCATGTAAGCGGCAAGCGCGTCGGCGATATGATCACCGCTGGGTGGCCCGGCGTAGATCGCACGGAAGCGGGCCGCGACGGCCCGATCCTGTGACAGGCGGCGCGCGGCGAGGTCTCCGGCGCCCATCAGGTGAACGTCGGCCAGGGTTCGCTGCGTGAAGGCGCGAAGGTTACGGCTGCGACCTTCCCAGCCGAGGCGGAAGCTTTCGCCTGCGTTGAAGACGGTTGGGGTATTGAAGCGCATCGGGTGACCGCTGTCGCCGCGGTCGCGCGCGGATGCGGACGCGCCATTGGTCGCGAGATCGTGGCAGGAGGCGCAGCTGTAATCGCGGGAGCGGGACAGACGGCTGTCTTCGAACAGCAGCTGCCCGAGAGCGATCTTCTCCTGCGCGCCCAGTGGTGGAGCGACGATCGGCGTTACGAAGGATCCGTCCGGCGATTGCGGCTGGCGCGCCGCGGCGAGGCTGAGGCCGAAGGTGGCGATAGCGAGCGGCATCAGGAGGGCGAGTGTCGCCGTGCCGGCATTGCTGGCGTGTGTCGGCCCGGGCTGCCCGGATATGGCAACGCCTTCGAACGGCGACATGGCGAGCGCAATCCGGAGCGCGGACCATCCGCGGCGACGGGCCGGCAAGATGCGGCAGAGGATGCGGGTGACCATCAGCGGCGGGCCCATCCAGGAAGCATCACCGGAGTGATCACGGCATCCTGTTTCATCCGCGCTGCAGGAGCAATGATCCGTGTTACGCCGGCAACGCAGCCTGTGCTGTGGATGGGCGCGAAAGTAATCACATTCGCTCAGGGTTCATCGAGGGTGGGTGGCACGAAGAAGCGGTACGGCACGTTGGCCGCTTTGCCCGCGGGCTGTTAGGGGTCGATGATGGCGAAAACGGACAAGGATATCCTCACCACCGCGGAGACGGCAAAGCTGCTCGGCGTGTCGGTGCGTACTGCGCAGCTGCTGGTGGAGGGCGGCTCGATCCCGTCGTGGAAGACGCCGGGGGGGCACCGCCGCGTCTATCGATCGGACGTGATGGCGATCATCAACGGCCGCGAGGAAGAGGCGGCGACGGCCAACCCCTCCGCCATGGTCGTGGTGATCGGCGCGACGGACCGGCTGCCGCTCTATCGCACGTTGTTCGCTCCGGTCGGCGAGTGCACGGTCGAGATGTTTGATGACGTGCTTGCCGCCCTGGTGGCGGTTGGATCGCTGAAGCCCCACACGATCATCGTCGATGCGCCCGACGGCGGCCCCGATCGCACCCAGCTGCTGCGGGGTCTTTCGGCCAATCGCGCGCTTGGCGGCAGCCGGCTGCTGGCGGTGGGACCAGCGGCGAGCGTGCCCGCCTCGCTCCAGCCGCGGGTGACGCGGCTGGACACGCCGGAAGCGGCTTTGGAAGTGATCGAGCAGGCGATTGCGGGTGACGAGCCGGTGACATTCCAGCCGGGCGATGCGCCATTCCCGATCGCGCGCAACGAGGGCCAGCGGCTCATCGCGCTGGAACGCACCGGTCTGCTCGATACGGCGCCGGAGGAAGCTTTCGATCGGCTGACGTGGCTGGCGGCACAAGGGCTCGATGCGCCGATCGCGCTGATGACGCTGCTGACCCCGTCGCGCCAGTGGTTCAAATCGCGCGTCGGGCTCGACATGACGGAGACGCCGCGCAGCTGGGCATTTTGCAACCACACGATCCTGCAGCGCGACGTGTTCAGCGTGGAGGATCTGGCGAGCGACGCACGCTTTGCGGACAATCCGGCGGTGGCGGGGGAGCCGGGCTTTCGCTTCTATGCCGGCGCGCCGGTGCTGGATCCCGACGGCTTCGTCGTCGGATCGCTGTGCGTGATCGATCGCAAGCCGCGCAAGCTTGACGAGCGGGGCGCGCAGATGATCCGGACGCTCGCTGCAATCGCGTCCGACGAGATACGGCTCCGGGGGCTGGAGCGTCAGACGGGTCGTCAGAAGAGCGCCGGCAGCCTGCCGAAGCGCCGACCGGCGGCGTTGCCGGGAAAGGCAGCGCCGCCGCCGGCGCCGTGACGGCTATTCAGCAGTCTCCGTCTCCGCGCCGCGGTCTTCGACGTGGCGATAGACGGCATCGCGAAGCTGCGCGACGCGGCGGTTGAGCTCGCCGAGTTCCGCCGCCGTCTCGCCCGAGGCGGTGAGGAGCTTTTCGCCGAGGCAGCCGGCCTCGTTTCGGATCGCACGGCCACGTTCGGTGAGGGAGATCACCACCTGGCGCTCGTTGGCGGGATTACGCGCGCGCCGGACGAGACCGGCCACTTCCAGCCGCTTCAACAGCGGGGTGAGCGTGCTCGATTCAAGGGCGAGCTCGCCGGCAATGCCACCGACCGTCTGATTGTCGGCGTGCCACAGGACGTTCAGCACGAGATACTGCGGGTAGGTGAGGCCCAGCCGATCCAGCATCGGCTTGTAGAGCCGCTGGATCGCGATCCCCGCGGAGTAAACGGCGAAGCACAGCTGATCCTGGAGCGGGACGGGCGGGGAAGATCGGTTGGTCATCATGGTCCCTTGTCGGGGCAATCCTCTCGCGTAAAGATATCGCGATAACTTTTTCCTTTACAAGAGCCACCGAATCACTCATATCTGTTATCGCGATAACGGTTATTGCATAGGAGCAGCGATATGACGATCCTGTACCAAGCGCGTGCTTCGGCGATTGGCGGGCGCACGGGCCGCACGGCAACCGACGACGGCGCACTTGACGTGACGCTGGCGATGCCGCCGGAACTGGGCGGCGCTGGCGGTGAGGGGGCGAACCCCGAGCAATTGTTCGCCTGCGGCTATGCCGCGTGTTTCCTTGGTGCGATCCGCCTCGTCGCCAAGCGCCGCAAGGTGACCCTGGCACCCGATGCGCGGGTTCATGCGACCGTCGGTATCGGCATGCGCAACGATGGATCGGGCTTCGGCCTGGACGTTGCGCTGGCGGTCGACCTGCCCGGACTCGCCCCGACGCTCGCAGCGGAGCTCGTCGAGGAAGCGGACGACGTCTGCCCCTATTCCCACCTTGCGCGCGGCAATGCTGACGTCCGCCTCGCGCTTGCTGCCTGACCACCCACGACAGTCGAGAAAGGAAGACCAAGATGCGTCACATGATCCTGAAACTCGCCGCAGCAGCCGCCGCCGCGAGCCTTTCCACCATCGCCGTCGCGGGTGCCGCGCAGGCCCAGGCGACCGCCCCGGCCGCCATCAAGAATGTCGTGCTGGTGCACGGCGCCTTCGCCGACGGCTCCGGCTGGCGGAACGTGTACAATGATCTGACAAAGCGCGGGTATCGCGTGTCGGTCGTGCAGAACCCGCTGACGTCGCTCGAGGATGACGTCGCGGCCACCCGGCGGGTGCTGGACCGGCAGGACGGGCCGGCCATCCTCGTCGGGCACAGCTGGGGCGGCACGGTGATCACCGAGGCAGGCGTCCACCCAAAGGTTTCCGGCCTGGTGTATGTCGCTGCCCTGTCGCCCGATGCCGGCGAGACCACGGCGCAGCAATATGAAGGCTTCACCACGCCGCCGGAATTTGTGATCCAGACGACCAAGGACGGCTATGGCTTCGTCGATCCGGCGAAGTTCAAGGTCGGTTTTGCGGCGGATGCGAGCGACGCGGATGCGGCGTTCCTGCGCGATACGCAGGTGCCGATCAACATGTCCGCATTCGGTGTGAAGCTGCAGAATGCGGCGTGGAAGACGCGGCCGAGCTGGGCGGTGTACGGCAAGCAGGACAAGGCGTTTGACCAGCGGATGCTGCAGGCGATGGCCAAGCGGATCGGCGCCGACACGGTGGAGGTGAATGCCAGCCACGCGGTGTTCATGACGCAGCCCAAGGCGGTGGCGGACGTGATCGACCGGGCGGCGAAGGGCGCGGCGGCCAAGGGGCGCTGAGCCAGCATTAGCGGTAAAAAGGGGGCGGCCTGCGGGTCGCCCCCTTGTCGTTTGGGCCGCTCCAACATGGCGCCGCGGCGGTGCGCGATGGCGCGCAAGCGGAGAGCGATGGTGCGTTATGCGCACCGTTGGTGCGTCGTGGCAGGTCTATGTGCGCGGATCGACCATGATCCGCATGACGCGCAGCTGCATGGCCTCGATCGCGGCGCGACGCGCTTCTTCCGCGTCAG
This sequence comes from Sphingomonas sp. 179-I 2A4 NHS, assembly GCF_045369135.1. Classification (NCBI taxonomy): domain Bacteria; kingdom Pseudomonadati; phylum Pseudomonadota; class Alphaproteobacteria; order Sphingomonadales; family Sphingomonadaceae; genus Sphingomonas; species Sphingomonas sp. 179-I 2A4 NHS. The sequence continues at coordinate 213,413 of NZ_JBIQFL010000005.1, forward strand.
CCGGCTGGGGCGCTTCCTTCCAGCTGGCATAGGGCTCGCCGCGCAGATCGGCCACTTCGCGTTCGAGCCGGTCGATCCGGTCATTCGCGTTGCTGAGCTCGACGAGGAGCGCCAGCGCGATCGCCAGCACCTTTTCGGTCTCTTCATTGTCGAGGCTGGCGGGGCGGGGGCCCCTGCCGCCCGCGATGACGGCGGAAATCGCGTCGACGGCGCTGGTCATGCTTCGGCTCCCGCCGGCTTGCGGCCGCTGATCACGTACCAGCGATTGATGTTGTTCACCGCCTCGACGTGATGTTCGCGCACCACGGCCGCATCGAAGCCGGCGACGATCATGTCGGCCTGAAGATCGGCGTCGTTATAGATCTTCCAGAACAGTTCGCCGTTGAAGCGCGTATCCCAGTTCTTCTCCACGCGGTGGACCTCGCTGGGCGCGAAGCGGGTGTCGACATCCTGGAAGATCACGACGCCGCCGGGGCGGACGACGCGAAGCGCCTCGCGCATCGCGGCGCGGCGTTTGTCGGCCCCGATCTCGTGCAGCATGTTGTGCGAGACGACGAGATCGAAGCTGTCGTCGGCGAAGCGCAGATCGGCGGCGTCCATCTGGTGGAAGTGGACCGCGACGCCCAGCGCCTCCGCCCGCGCATGGGCATAGCGCAGCATGCCGGCGCCGATGTCGATCGCGTGCACCTCGGCATCGGGGAAGCGATCGGCGTAGGCGGCCGAGGCGGCGCCGGCGGAGCAGCCGAGATCGAGGATCTTGCCGGGCGCGAGATCGGGGAAGTCCTGATCGAGCAGGCGGAAGACGACGCCGGCCTTGCTGTCGCCCTTGCCGGCACCCTGGCCGAAGGAGAAGACGTTGCCACCGGTTTCGTAGAAGGCGCCGGCCACGACGTCGCCGGGATGATCGTCACGCGCATAGCCGCCCGGCTGCAAGTGAACGTCCGTACCCGCGATCTCGGGCGAGGGATCGTAATCGGGCGCGAGCGTCAGGCTGCCCTTGCGGTTCGGCGACGTGGCGAGCGCGTCGGCGGCGGCCTCCATGCGGGCGCGATCGCGGAAGATCGGTTCGCCCACGGCAACCCAGATCATCTCCTGCGAGGCGCGGTTGGCGGCGCTCCACAGGCGATAGTCAGTCGAGGCGAACAGTGCCTCCTCGATGTCCTCGGGCGATTGCGGCTGGCGACCATGACGCTCGGCAAAGGCGGGCGCGCCTTCCTCGGCGAAGCGGCGCACGTTCTGCGAGCGGACGCGCATGTTGAGCAGCTTGCGCAGCGAGACGACCGCGCGCTGGCGGCTCAGTTCGTCGGCGGTGGCCTGCGGCAGGACGGGATGCTGGACGTCGCGAACCCTCATGATGCCTTCTCCTCGATGAATTCGACCAGTTCGCCCGCCGGCCCGCGCACCGTGCAGCTGCGGCGCCCGTCATAGCCAAGGCCGGAGTGGACCCGGGGCGGGGCGATCGCCAGCGGCACCACGCGATCGAACGCCAGCGTCTCGATCGATGCCATCGCGCAGCCGGGCGGAAGCGCGCCGGGTGCCTGCGGGCGATCGGTTGCGATGAAGCCGGGGCCGCTGGGGTATTCGTCGAATTCGAACAGGTAGCCGTGTTCGCGCAGGCCGGCCGTCGTCATGCGGATGGCGTGATCGGCGGGGAGGCCCTGTGCCGTCTGAACGAGGGAGATCAGGCTGTTGCGCAGCGGACGGCGCTTCAGATCGAAGAGATCGCAATACCAGTTGCGCATCGCGTCAAAATCCCGCCCGGCCAGGACGAGGATGAACGGGCGGTCGATCAGGGAGCGCGGCTGCGGCAGGATCGAGGCGGCGCGGTCGCCGCTTTCCATGGTGAAATACAGGCATTCGCCCGAGGGCCCTTCGACCTGCATCGCGACGATCGAGGGCATGAACTGCAGCGGCTTGGGCGCCGCGAGGATGCGGAATTCGCTCGCTTTCAGCCGATCGTGGACCGCGTGCACGTCATCGACGATGATCTCGATCGCGGCCCAGCCAAACGTGGTGAGCGCGCGGTAGCCGGGGACGGCCGGCGTCTCGACGATGCGGATGTAATCGCGCTCGGCCCCTTCGGTGCTGAGCAGGCAATAGGGGCGGCCGGCGGCGGCAGGGGTGCCCCAGCTTTCGGCGAGTTCGGTCGAGACGTTGCCGGCCTCGCGCGTGCGATAGTCGAGCACGTCGCGATAGAGCTGCGCCGTGGTGGCGACGTTCGCGCTGCCCACGGTCGCGAAGCGGAACCGGGTGAGCAGCGGATCCCCGTGTGACGTCCAGTCGCTCATTCGATCACCCCCATACCGCGACCCTAGCACGGAATGATCTTAATTCTATATCAAATGAGTGTCATGTGGCAGGGTGCGCCACATGACGCGGAATCGCGATGGTTCAGGCCACGGCGGAGTGGAGATCGAGCTTGATCTGGTACAGATCGGGCCGGAATTGCGCGACCACGTGCTGCACCGGACGGCGGTTCGTATCGGACACCGTTCGGCTGACCCGCAGGATCGGCGACCCGATCTCCACCTCCAGCAGATTGGCGAGCGATGCGTCGGCGAGCGAGGCGGTGATGATCTGCGTCGCGGCGCCGATCTGAACCCCGGCCTGTTCGAGCAAGGTGAGCATCGGCGTGGAGCGCAACGAGGAGCGGTCCATCCCGCCCGCCAGCTCCGCCGGCACATAGCTGACCAGATGGCTGATCGGCTGGTTTTCGAGCAAGCGGACACGGGCCACGCGAAGCACCGGCGTGCCGGCCGCAATGCCCAGCGCCTCCGTCACCGGCATCTTCGCCGGCACCGTGTCGAGGTCCAGGATCCGGACCTGCGTCTTCCGCCCGTACGTGATGAGCGATTCCATCGCCTGTTCGATGCTGCCCTCGATCGGGCGGACCGGCGACTGATAGGTGACGTGCGTGCCCACGCGTCGCTTGCGGCCGACGAGATTGGCATCCGCCAGTTCGGCGAGGGCGCGGCGCGCGGTGATGCGCGACACGCCGAACGTTTCGGCCAGTTCCTGTTCCGGCGGCAAGCGCGAGCCGAACGCGCGCGAGCCGTTGATGATCTCTTCCCGCAACTGGAGGAAGAGCTGGTGATAGAGCGGCACCGCTTGCAGGCGATCGACGTGTGCGACCTCGTCGTTGTTCTTTGTCATTCGCGCTCCCCTTCAACCACCCGCTTGCCGCGCAACGTGCCGGCCGAAAAGAGGAAAATAGATGCTGATCAAAGCTGCACTCGATGATTTGGCGCTCGATGCGATGCTGGCCGCGGCCCGCGACAAGGCCAAATCCCTAGGAATTGCGGCATCCGTGGCGATCGTCGACGATGGCGGATACCCGCTTCGACTGGCCCGCTCAGAGGCAGCCGGAAAAATGACGGCGGCGGTGGCGCTGGCGAAGGCGCGGACCGCGGCGCTGATGCGTGCGCCGAGCGGGGCGCTGACCGCGCGGCTGAAAGACGAGCCGGAATTGCTGCGGCTGACCGATTACCTGCCGATGCCGGGCGGCCTGCCGGTGCGGCACGAGAAGGACTGCCTGGGAGGCGTGGGCGTGTCCGGCGGGAATGCGGAGCAGGACGTGACGATCGCGCAGGCGGCGCTGGACGCGATCATCTGAAGCAACTGTTGGGCCGCCGGGTGTCTACCCGGCGGCCCGGCACAGGATCAGTGCATTTCCTCGCCGCCCGAGACGTTCATCGCCTCGCCGGTGATGTAGCGGGCCTGGCCCGAGCAGAGGAACGCGCAGGCGTTGGCGGTATCCTCCGGCGTGCCGACCCGGCCGAGCGGGATGCGGCCGCGCATCGCCTCGAGATATTCCTCGATCGTCTGGCCGCGCATCGAGGCCATGTACTCGTTCTGCCAGGCGCCGAGGCCGGTGGTGACGTGGTTCGGGCAGACCATGTTCACGTTGATCTGCTGCGGCCCCATCTCGATCGCGACCGAGCGGGTGAGGCCGACGAGGCCGTGCTTCGACGCGATGTAGGAGGAGGTGAGGGCGGAACCCGACTTCGACCCGCGGCTGCCGATCGAGACCACGCGGCCACGGCCCCAGCCGGGCTGCTCGTCCTGCGTCAGCATCTGGCGGATGGCGTGCTTCATCGCAAAGAAGGCGCCGCGCAGGTTCACGTCCAGAACCGTGTCCCACTTCTCCTGCGTCTGTTCGACGAAGGGGCCGAAGAGATAGCCGACGCCGGCGTTGTTCACGAGGATGTCGAGCCGGCCGAAACGCTCCACCGTGGCGGCGACCATCGCCTCGACTTCCGCCTCGACGCGCATGTCGGCGGCGTAGGTGGCGATATCGGGGTGAAGCGCGCGAAGCTCCGTCGCGACGGCTTCGAGATCGTCGTTGGTGCCGATGCCGTGGCCCGGCGCCATCGCGCCCTTGGTGGTGCCCAGATCATGGAGCATCACCTTGACGCCGTCCTCGGCGAGCTTGCGCGCGATCGCTGCGCCGAGGCCGCCGGGGCGGCCGGCGCCAGTGACGATGGCGACCTTGCCGTTGAGATCGGGGTACATGCGGGAGTTCCTGTTTACGGGGGACAGATCAAAGGGAGAGGGCGGCGCGGTAGCCTTCGGATGTCGCCGCCAGGACGGTGCGCGGGGCCCAGCAATCGCCGATCAGCTGGGGCACGATGCCGGCCGCGCGGAGCGGCGCCTCGAGCGAAACCTCGGGGACGCGCGGCGTGGCGAAGGTGAAAAGCGCAACGTCCGGGATGATGGTGCGCGCGCCGGTGAAGACGTTGCGCAGGGCGACCTCGCCTTCCTCGAAGCGCGAGTCCGCGGCAGGAGCCACGAGCGTGACGATCTCGATCCCCTTCTTGAGGAAGCGGGCGTAGATGCCCTGGCGGGTGACCATCGCTTCCTCGCCGGCGATCCGTTCGCGATCGGTGACGACCACCACCCGGTCGAAGCGGGCGTGGAGCAGTTCCGCCGCGGCATAAGTGAAGGCCGTGCCGTCCGCGTCATGGATGACGGCGGTGCCGGGCTGGCGGCCGGTGCGGCGCGTCAGATCCTCCATCACGGCGCGAAGATCGGGGAAGAATTCGCGATATTCCTCCGGCAGGTAATCGGGGGTGGCGGGCGTGGCGCCGGTCGCCAGGATCACCTTGTCGGGGTTGAGCGCGAGGATGTCCTCGGCAGTCGCTTCCTGGCCCCAGCGCAGGTCCGCGCCGGCGCGCTCCGCGGCGAGGCGCTGGTAATCGTAGATACTGCTCAAATTCTCGCCGCCCGGCAGGAGCGCGTGGAGCCGCGTCTTGCCGCCGGCCTCGTCGCCGCGGGAGAAGAGGGTGACGTGGTGGCCGTGGGCGGCGGCGACCCAGGCGGCCTCCATGCCGGCGACGCCGCCACCGACCACGACGACGCGGCAGGGGGCCGCGGCGGGCTCGGGCGTCCAGTCCGCCTCGTCGGGCGCGCCGACGCGCGGGTTGTTGTCGCAATGCAGGCCGCGGCCGACGTTGATCATGTGCCAGCAGGTGTTGCAGGCGACGCAATAGCGGATCTGCGCCTCGCGCCCCTCCTGCGCCTTCAGGCCCCAGGCGGGATCGGTGACGAGCGGGCGGCCGATCATGACGAGATCGCCGAGGCCATCGCGCACGATGCGCTCGCCCTCGTTCGGATCGGCGATCAGGCCAAGTGCGCCGATCGGCACGCCGGGGGCCGACTTGCCGAGCGCCGCGATCGTATCGACATACGGCGCGCGGGGGCCGTGGAGATCGGGCAGATGCTCGTAGAGCGTGTGGCCGTGAGCGCCCCAGCAATAGGTGATGTAATCCACCGCGCCGGTGGCGTGGACGAGGCGGGTGATCTCGGCCGCCTGGGCGAGATCGATGCCGTTCTCCATGCCGTCCTCGGCCGGCAGCTTGGCGCCGATGATGAAGCCGGTGCCGCACGCCTGACGGAGCGTCTCGATCAGTTCGATCAGCAAGGTGGCGCGGCCGGCGAGATCACCGCCGTAGCGGTCCTCGCGCCGGTTCGATCGGGCGGCGAGGAACTGGTGGAAGAGGTGGCCGTGGCCGGCCGAGATCTCGACGCCCGCGAACCCGGCGCGCTGGAGCGCGCGGGCGCTGATCGCAAATTCCTCGATCATCGTCGCGATGCCGTCGATCGACAGCGCGTGCGGCACGGTGCCGCTGAGGTCGTCAGGAAGCGCGGAGGCGCCATAGGCGTTGGGGTTGCGGAAGCCGGAGCGGAAGCCGCGGCCATTGTCCTGCACCTGGCCAAGCATCAGGCTGTCATGTGCGCCGACCGCATCGGCCCAACGGGCGAGCGCATCGGTGTTGATGCCGGACAGGATCGCGGGGCGGGTGGGCAGTTGCTGCCATTGCAGCATGCCCATCGGCTCGCTCACGAGCATCGCCGCGCCGCCGCGCGCGCGATTGGCGTAATAGTCGATCAGGCGATCCGTGACCCGCCCACCTTGCGCGAAATGCGTCGACATGGACGCATGGACGATACGGTTCTTGAGCGTCCGGCCGCCGATGACGACCGGGGAGAAGAGATTGGGATAGGCCGTCATCGATGGATCAGGATGCGCCGTGCATCCGCATGACGCGCTGAAAATAGGCGTTGCGCCACTCGTTGCGCTCTGCCTCCACCGCCGGATCGGCGCGATAGGCCTCGATATCGGCGCGGCTGACCGTGCCGTTGGCATCGAGCAGGCGCTCGATCGTGTCGGTGCGTTCGCGCAGCACCGCCACTTCGGTCATCAGCTCGAAGAAGAAGGTCATGATCTGATCGATCGAGGGATCGTCAAAGAAATGCGGACGCGGCCCCTTGCTCACGCGGGGCAGGGTGACGCTTTCGGGGGGGCGGGGATCAGCCATGGCAATCGTCCTATGAGATCGGGGCGGACGTTGCCGCCCGCCCCGATCCGATGATCAGAAGTCCTTGCGAACGCGGATGGACCAGCGGCCCGGCTCGTTCAGATACGGGAAGATCAGGAACGAAGCGACATAGCGGCGATCGAAGCAGTTGTTGCACTCCGCCGCGATGCTCCAGCCCTGCGACACGTTGCGCAGCGTGATGCCGGCGTTGAACGTGCTGCCCGCCTCCTGATAGCCGCGCACGTCGTTCTGCGCCGACGGGTAGCTGCCGTCGCTGTACACCCAGGTGCCCGACGGGATCAGCTGGAAATCGCCGAGATCCGCCGTGTAGCTGGCGTAGAGCGTCGAGTTGAACGGCGCGACACGCGACGGGAGCGCGATGCTGCCATTCTGGGTGACGATGCCCTGGTTGCAGTTCGTGCCCGGTGCGATGCCGGCGCGGCAGCGCTCCGCCTGATCCAGCACGCTCTGGTCGATGTTCTTGTAGCGGGCGTGCTGCCAGCCCGACGTCCAGGAGAGCGTCGCGCCGCGGAACGGAATGACGGTCAGCTCGGATTCGATGCCGTAGTTGCGTAGATCGGCGAAGTTGCCGGTGTTGTAGATGATCTGGCCCGGCAGCAGCGGGTTTTCACGGCCAGCCGGCAGCTGGTTGTCGGCATCGTTGAAGTAGAAGCCCGTCAGGTTGAAGCGGACGCGACGATCGAAGAATTCCGAACGCAGACCGCCCTCGAACGACCAGATCGTCTCACGATCGAAGGCGAACATGCTGGCGGCGTTGTAAGCGCGCGACACCCAGCCGCCCGACTTGAAGCCCTTCGTCGCCGACGCGAAGACCGAGACGTCCGGCGCCATCTTCCAGTTGATGGCGAAGCGCGGCGTCCAGACCTTGGCTTCCTGCGTCACCGGGTTGCCGGCGTTGATCACGTCAATCGTGGTGAACGGCTGGTTGATGCCCACCGGCGGCAGCGGCGAGGCATTCGGACCGAACTTAATGTCCTTATATTCCTCGGTGTAGCGGATGCCGGCGGTGAAGGTGAGGTTCGGGGTGATCTTGTAATCGCCCTGCAGGTAACCCGCGATCGCATCGGTGTTGTTCTGCATCGTACGGTCAGCAAACAACGTGCCGGTGCCGTTGAGCGCGATCGACAGGTTCGCGAAGCTCGTGCGGTTGTCTTCGCGGATGTAGAAGACGCCGCCGACATAGGTCAGCTTGTCGTCAAGCGCGCTGCCGGTGAACTTGATTTCCTGACTGAACTGCTTGTGCCAGCTGTCGTTCGCGAGGACCGACGTCGGCCCCGGCACAGGGGTGATGAGATCGTTCGGATACTCATACACCGTCGAGGTGCTGAGCAGGCTCATCGCGCTGTCGGTGAGATATTCGTTATAGATGTGGCGATAGCCGGTGATGATGTTCACCGTCAGATTGTCGGTCGCCTCGAGTTCGAGGTTCGACACCGCCGACCAGCTCTTCGCGACGTTGCCGAGCGTGTTGTCAGCCAGCTCCGGCGACAGGTAGCTGCGGCCGCCGAACACGTCGGAGACGGTCTGGCCTTCGCGCAGCTTGGTGTAGCTGACGCGCTTCTTGGTTTCACGATCGTAGAAGTTGGGGAAGTTCGCGTAGCTCTGGCGATTATAGTCGCCGGTGATGTCCCAGATCACGCCATCGCCGAGCACGCGGACGGCGCCGCGGAAGCCGTAGCTGTTCTCGGAGTTCAGGCGCTGGCCGGTGACGCGGTTTTCGACATAGCCCTTGTCGTCGACGTAATAGCCCTGGAACTTCGTCAGGATCTTGTCGGCGACGAGCGGAAGATCGATCGAGCCGCGGACGGTGGCGCGATCGAAGCGGCCATAGCCTGCCTCGACGAAGCCGCCGAGATCACGCGACGGCTTCTTCAGGACGACGTTGATTGCGCCGCCCGTCGTGTTGCGGCCGAAGAGCGTGCCTTGCGGACCGCGCAGAACCTCGATCCGCTCCACATCGAAGAAGGAGAAGTTGTTGGCGCTCTGACGCGACATATAGACGTCGTCGACATAGGTGCCGACCGGAAGATCGAAGGTCGAGATGGTCTCGTTGTTGTTGAGACCGCGCATCGAATAGCTGTTCGCGGTGCCGACCGACGTGTTGTTGTGCGCGATCAGGTTCGGCACATAGGCGAACAGATCGATCGTGCGCGCGATCTGGCGCGACTGCAGTTCCTGCGGCGAGAAGGCCGAAATCGCGAGCGGCACGTCCTGCAGGCGTTCTTCACGGCGCTGCGCGGTTACCACCAGATCCTCGAGCGCTTCGCCCTGGTTCTCGACTTCTGCAGCCGGTGCCGGTTCTGCCGGTGCAACCGTCTGTGCCTGTGCCTGCCCTGCGATCGCCAGCGCCAGAAGGCTGAGCCCTGCGAAATGATGGCGCTTGATCTTGCTCGTCATCAACAATCCCCTTCAGATTCCCGGATCCGGCACGCCGCTCGCGCGCCATCTCCCCCCACAGCTAAAACGGGTCCTCTTGAGCGGGCGCCTGGTTCGACGCCCGCCCAAATTCCTGCGAACTTCGTTAGATTTATTTGTTATACGGATAGAACATAACCATCGGCGGCTGTCACGCGCTTTTCTTGTTAGGATGCGATTTCAGTGCCGATGTGGCCTTTTTACCCGTTGTAGGCCGGCCGGCCGGTTGCCCGATCCAGCCACGCCGAGACCTTAGGATAGGCTTCCAATGTGACACGCGAGGGACGCGCGAGCGCGGCGATCGCCGCGACATTGATGTCCGCCACCGTGAAGGTGTCGCCAAGCAGCCAGTCATGGCCGGAAAGCGCCTTTTCAAGAACGCCGAGCGGCGCCTGGAGCGACTGTTCGGCGGCGTCGGCCGCCGCGGCATCACGCTGATCCTCCGGCTTGATCACGCGATCGAACAGGCATGTGGTGAGCGGACGCTCAAGCTCGCTGACGGCCCAGAACGTCCACTGCCAGGCGAGGGCTTCGCGCTGTGCATCGGCGGGATAGAGCGTGCCGGTGCCGTGCTTCTTCGCGAGGTACAGGCTTTGCGCGAAGGATTCGAACAGGACGAAATCGCCCTCGACGAGGGTCGGCACCTTGCCGTTCGGATTGAGCGCGAGATAGGCCTCCTGCTTGATCTCGCCCGGCGCGGGCTCGATCGAGGTGACCTCGACGCCGAGTTCACGCGCCACCCAGAGGGGGCGACGCGCGCGCGAACCGGGGCGGCCGTAGATGGTGACGCTCACTGTACCACATTCTCCTGGACTGAAGCGGCCGCCGGATGGTGGGCGGCCAGGAACGAAAGGATCGGTGCGGCCCATTCCGGCGCGCGTTCGAAAACCATGCCGGCGCCGCCGGGAAGCTCCGCATAATCCCAGCCCGGGCGGCGCTCGACGAGCTGGCGCCCCATCGGGAACAGCCGATCGGTGCGGCTGGCGATGATCAGCGTCGGGCAGGCGATCGCATCGAGATCGGCTTCCAGATCATAGGCAGGCGCGGCGCGGTGGCCGTCTTCCTTCCAGGGGCCGTTGGCGAAATAGGCGACGATGCCTACGTGGATCGTCTCGTCGGTCCAGGCCGGATCGGCGATGCGGCGCACGGTGGCCCAGCGATCGGTGAAGTGGCTGCCGTCCGGCTTGATTTCCTGCAGGTCCGTGAGGCCGGCGGCACGCTCGGCGCGCTGCTCGGCGGTGTAATAGGGCATGTTGTCCGTCACGAGCGCGGCGACGAGATCCGGATGCACCGCAGCGAGCCGGGCAGCGACGAGCGAGCCGCCGTGGTGGCCGGCGACGGCGACCGGCGCCAGACCGAGCGCGCGGATGACGGCGGCGACTGTTTCCGCATAGCCTTCGATGCTGGCCGCCTCGCGCGGGGGATCCGACATGCCATGGCCGGGCAGATCGGGTACGATCACGCGATAGCCGGCCGCCGCGAGGACGGGCATGGCGCGGCGATACTGGATCGATCCCCACGGTGCCTGGTGGACGAGCACGATCGGCGTGCCGGTGCCAAGCTCGCGGTAATGGACGAGGCCGTCCGGGCCATCGACATAGCCGCGGCGCTCACCGGGGAGGACGTTGACGGACGGGAGCATCAGGCGGCCACCTTCGCGGTGCTGGCGACGCGCTGCCCGATCAGGCGGCCGAACGTGAGCGCCGGGGTTACCATCATGCCGCCGCACGCGGCCTTGCCCATCGTCTGGCTGGAGCCGAGTAGTTCGCCGGCCGCGTAGAGCCCGTCGATCACGCTTCCGTCCTTGCGGATGACGCGAAGATCATCGTCCACCGCGAGGCCGACAGCGCTCGAGATCGCGCTGCCCTGCATGCGGATCGCATAGAAAGGGCCGTTCTCGATCGGTGCCGGCAGGTGCTGGCGGCCGAAGAAGTCGTTCCCGGTGGTGACGCCGTAATTGTAGCCGGCGATGGCATTGGCGAGGCCGGCCGCGTCGATGCCGGTGGCGACCGCGAGATCCTCGATCGTGTCGGCGCGGGTGAAGGCGGGGCCGCCTTCGGCGATGGCGCGCTTCACCTCGTCACGGCTCCAGCCGGCGAGAAGCGGCGGGGCCTCATCGAGTATGCGTTGATCGAAGACGATCCAGTAGCGGCGATCGGGCTGCATGCTGAGCGCCATCTCGCGTGCGTCGATGCTGCGCACGTCCTCGCGCACGAAGCGCTGGCCGTTGGCGTTGACGTAGATCTCCCACGGCTCGCGGCGCTCGGGGAAATGCTCCACCGTCGCGAAGGCGCGGGCGGGGAAGGTGTCGCTGTTGTAGAGCGTGCCGAAGTTGTTGAAGACATTCTCCTGGCCGCGCAGGTAGCCGCCGACCGACTGGCCGAGCCCGAGGCCGGCGCCCTTGGAGAAGCGCCACGGGGCGGCATTGTAGAGCGGATAGCCGTTCAGCTCGGCGAACATCTCCGGGTTCGAGGCATAGCCGCCACAGGCGAGAAGGACGGCCGCGCCGGTGAAATCGTGGGTGGCGCCGGAAGCATCACGGGCAGTGGCGCCAGTCACTGCGCCGTTCGCATCGGTGGTCAGCGCGACGACTTCATGTTCGAGGCGCAGATCGACGCGGCCGTCGGCGACGAGCTGTTCGACAATCGGCACGAGCACGTCCTTGACGCTGACGCCGCCCTTTTCGCCCCAGTAATAGCGATCCTGCGAATAAGGTTCGTGGCCGAAGCCCTTGATCGGATGTTCGGGCAGGGGGGCGAAGCCGCGCTCCATCAGCCAGTCGAAGGTGCCGGCGGCATGATCGATGGCGAGGCGGGCGAGCCCCTGGTTGATCGTGCCGCGGCTGATCCGGACGACATCGGCGAAATGATCATCGGGCGTGTCGTTGATGCCGCGCTCGCGCTGCAGGCGGGTGCCCGCGGCGCTCATCTGGCCGGTCGCCACCCACAGGGTGCCCCCGAGCACATCGGCATGTTCGAGAAGCAGAACCTTCGCGCCACCTTCCGCCGCGAAGATGGTGGCAGCCAGGCCGGCGGAGCCACCGCCAACGATGATGAGATCGTACAACCTTTGCCTTTCCGAAATATAGAACGGTGTTCCGATTTGCAGAGCTAAGCGAGGTTTCGAACGAGGGTCAAGAGCGGTTGTGGATCGATGATTGACAGAGAAGAAAGCCGCAACAATCATAATGCGATACGCTGGATCAATATTCAGAACAGGGGGTATGAGGATGCTGAGTTGGTTGATGATTGCGTCTGCATTGGGCTCGGGCGTGGTTTCGCCGAGTGATTCGGCCAGCGCGGCGAATGCGCCGGTTACGGCGCTGGCTGCGCGTGCCGCAGCGTGCAAGCCGCCCCTCCAGTCCGACAGTGGCTGGGACGGGATCGGCGTCGTTCGCGGCGGCAAGGGCTATGTCACGACGCCGATGGGGCAAGTGCATTACCGGCTGATGGGGCCCAGCGACGGGCCGACCGTGCTGCTGCTCCACCAGACGCCCTGGTCGCTGATCGAATGGGCGGATATCCAGCCCTGCCTGGCGGCCCGTGGCATTCGCACGCTGGCCATTGATGCGCCGGGCTATGGCATGTCGGACGTTCCCGATGGCAAGCCGACGATCAGGCAATATGCCGCGAACCTCGCGCCGGTGCTGGATCAACTGGGGATTTCCCGCGTGACGGTGGCGGGGCATCACACCGGCGCCGCGACAGCCGCCGCCTTCGCCGCGCAATTCCCCGATCGCGTGGCCGGCGTCGTGCTGCACGGCGCGCCCAACTACAACGCGCAGGAACGGGCGCAGCGGCTGGCGCTGCCGCATCCCGACCTGACGCTGCGCCCCGACGGCAGCCATCTCAGCAACTATTTCGGCAAGCTCTACCGCGCGCAGGGCGAGGTGCCGCGGCACCTGTCGACGATCACCTGGTCGACGCTGAACATCTTCCTCGCCGGAGCGGCGGACGTGGCGCATGCCGCGGTGTACAACAATGACATGGGCGCGGACCTCGCCAAGATCGAGGTGCCGCTGCTGGTGCTGTCCGACGCCGGCGACGCGCTTCATGCGATCGACCAGCGCACGGGCAAGATGAAGCCGAACTTCTCGTACCAGACCTTCTCGCAAGGTTCGGCGCACGGGCTGATCGTGGAGCCGGCGCGCTGGGCCGAGACGGTGGGTACGTTCGTCAGGAAACTGCCGGCGCGCTGAGCGCCGGCAGCGGTTCAGGCAACCAGCCGGGCCGCGTGATCGAGGGCCGATGCGCCAAGCGCGCGCGACGCATCGGCCGCGGCACCGCGCACATGCGCGACGAGCGACGGCGTCTGTTCCTCGCCGAAGCGGGAGAGCGGGAGGGCAAGGCCCATCGCCGCGACGATCTGATTGTTCGGGCCCCAGACGGGCGCGGCGATCCCGCCGACCTGCGGTTCCCATTCGCCGCGATTGATCGCGATGCCGGCCTCGCGCACTTCCTCCACCGCGGCCTGAAGCGCGTCGGCATTGGTGATGGTGCGCGGCGTATAGCCGCGCAGCGGCACGGCCAGCGTTTCGCGCAGCGCGCCGGGATGGAAGGCGAGGAATACCTTGCCCGTCGCCGAGCAATGCGCCGGCGCCCGCTCGCCGATTTCCGAGAAGGCGCGGATCGAGTGCACGCCTTCGGCCTTGTCGACGTAGATCACCTCGCGTCCGGCCGGGATGGCGAGATGAACCGTCTCCATCGTCGTGCGCGCCAGTTGTTCCATGATCGGGCGGATCGTGCGGCGAAGATCCAGCCGCTCGATAACCTTGGCGCCTTCCTGCCAGATCTTGAGCGTTGCTGAATAGCGGCCGCCGGTGGTGGAGGCATAACCAAGCGCCATGAACGTCTGAAGGTAGCGGTGAATATTGCTCTTGGTGAGACCCACCTGGCGCGCGAGTTCCGACACGCCGACGGGCTCCGGGGCAGCGACCAGTGCCTCAAGCACGGCCATGCCCTTCACGATTGTCTTATCCATCCTCTACCCCGGTTATCCTGCGCCCCACCCTCAATTCTGGGTCGACGTGCTGCCATTTGCCAGTGCCGTCTCCAGTTCGGTGACGGCTTCGCGATAATGACGCAACCCAATGAACGTAATTACGATCGAAGGGATGCCAATCAGCAGCACATAACCGCACAGTACCACACCGATCATCGACGGATCACCCGTCAGATCAGTCGCGAGGCCGATGATCGGGGGCCCGAGCAGCGGGCCGATCAGCGAAATGCAGGTGTTGAAGATCGCCAGCGCCTGGGTGCGGATCTCACCGGGCGTGATCTGCGCCATGGACGAGGGGCCACCCGCCGTCGCCACGGACTTGCCGATGAAGGCGATGAACATGAAGAAGATGCCGAGATAGGCGTTGGGCATGATCGGATAGACTGCGCTCGCGGGCACGCAGATCAGGAGGCCGAGGATCAGCACGCGCATGGTGCCATCGGCTTGCCCGGCGAACTTCTTCTGCGCCCAAACGGCCAACGCCGTGCCGATCGGGCCGGCGGTGAAATAGAACAGGCCGGTGACAAAGCCCGTTTGCGCAATGCTCCACCCCCACACGCGGGAGAAGAGCGGCACGTTCCACAGCGTCAGCGCAGCGAGCGCGAAATTGCAGGTCGAGCCGGTGATCAGCGAGCCGTAGCCGCGCCAGCGCTTGCCCATGTAGCGGAAGGCGGCGCTTGCCCGCGGCGGCGCAGCCGTCGTCTCCTGACGCTTGGGCTCCTGCACCGACAGCATCAGGCCGGCGAAGAGGAAGCCCGGGAGGCCGACGGCGACGAAGGTCGCCTGCCAGGGCTGCAGCAGGCCGAAGACGGGCCAGACGGTGGGGCCAAGCTTCTCCAGCCACGCAACGACCAGGCCGCCGAGAAGGAAGGCGAGCCCGGCGCCGAGATAAGGGCCCGCCATATAGACGCTGATCGCGCGCGGCCGCTCCCGCCGATTGAAATAGTCACTGATGATCGAGACGGAGCAGGGGCTGACCACTGCTTCGCCAAGGCCGAGGCCGAGCCGCATCAGGAACAAGGGGAGGAAGGTTGCGACAAGGCCGCTGCCGACCGTCATCGTGCACCAGATGACGATGCCGGCGATGAGCAGCCACTTGCGGTTCGACCGGTCCGCGTACCAGCCGAGCGGAATAGCGACGAGCACGTGGAAGGTCGAGAAGGCCGGCCCGAGCAGAAGCCCGATCTCGAAGTCGCTGAGCGACAAGTCGCGCTTCAGCGGCTCCACCAGCAACGACAGGATGAACCGGTCGAAATAGGAGAGGATGAAGATCACGAGCAGCAGCGCGACCACGTACCAGCGGTACGCTGGCCCGTTCTTATCCAGTATCACAATTCCCCCCTTGCGCTCGTGTCGTCAGAGTTGCGTGCCGATCAGCCCGGCTTGCGGCTGCCGAAGACGTACCAGCCGCCCTTGCCGTGACGCGGCCGGCCGGGCTCGTCCCAGGCGAAGGCGGCGGTACGATCGGGATAGGCGCCGATATCCGGCAGGATGTGCGCGAAGCTTGCCGTAGGATCGAAGCCGGCGCGCTCCATCAGCGCGATCGGATCCTGATCGCGCCAGGCGGTGTACGCGGGCTCGTTGTTGTTGCGCGTATCCCAATTCCAGAAATAGTTTTCCCACGGATCGACCAGATCGTGCGCGGGCAGTTCCTGATGGACCATGATGCCGCCCGGGCGCAGCAGGCGGTGGCATTCCGCCAGCACCTTCTTCGTCGCCCAGACCGGGATTTCGTGGAAGAAGAAGCTGGAGACGATCAGGTCGAAATGGCCATCGGGGAAGTCTGTCGCTTCGGCATTCTGCTGGCTGAAATGGACCGGCACGCCCTCATGCTCGGCGACGGCATGGCCGTAGCGAAGGAGCGGCGCGCCGACATCGATCCCATGCGCCTCCACGCCCGGAAAGGCGGGGACATAGGGAATGAGGTTCTTGCCCGAGCTGGTGCCAATATCGAGCATCCGCTGCGGCTGGAAATCAGGCCACGTCGCCTTGATCCAGCGGCTGACGACGCGCGCCACGCCGCCCCATGAACGATGGCTCTGCTGCGCCGTGAAGACCCGCGCGCCGAGGCTGACGACCGCGCCCTGCGCCACGTCATCCTCGGTCCATTCGGTGTGGAAGCAGCCCGGCGTCAGGTGAACGTCGAGCGTGCTGACATAGGCCGGCACCTCGAAGGCGGGATCGGTGCGCAGCGAGCCGCCGGCGGGATTGCGCTCGGCGGCGTCGCGGGCGACCGCGATCAGATCGGGAAGGGCGCGCTCCACCTGCGGCTGCACGGACTGGAAGCACATCTCCTGCGCATTGTAGCGAAGCGTGCTGTAGAAGCGGTAGCTCGGCTCCTTCGACATGGCGCGATCGATCTCGCGCCAATGCTTGACCGGCCCGGCCAGCTTCGGCTCGACGCGGGTCTTCCAGTCGGTCTCGAGCGCGTTGACGAAATCCTGAATGGCATGGCGGCGAAGCGTGCTGCAGAACTTCTGGCGCGCGATCTCGTCATGCGTCGGCTGCGTCACCAGTTCGATGTCCGCAATCGCGCTGTTCGTCGGTGCCGCTTCCGCCATCATCGCCTCCTCGCCATCTGTATCAAAATACGATACGCCGTTTCGAATCTAGCTGTACCATGCTACTATAAGCGTGGCAACGCGCTCTCGCTGGTGCCTTGCACGCAATCCTGTTGCGGAAACACCCTTGCCACGTAGCGATTCATTATAGAGTTAGAACAAATCTGTTGCGGAGGTCAGGGTTGGGGATTCAGTCGTCTGAAGCGGGCGTGATCATCGTCGGTGCCGGCCCAGTCGGCCTGATGACGGCGCTGCTGCTCTCCGAGCAGGGCATCGAGTGGCGGCTGATCGCGAGCGAGCCGGTTCTGGCCGGCGATCTGCGCGCATCGACCTTCCATCCGCCAACGCTCGATCTGCTGGGGCGGCTTGGGCTGGCGGAGCCGCTGATCGCGGAGGGGCTGGTGAGCCCGACTTGGCAGGTGCGGCTGCATGCGACCGGCGAGCGGGCCGAGTTCGACCTGTCCGTCATCGCCGACGACACCGACCATCCATTCCGCCTGCAGTGCGAGCAATCCCGCCTGTGCGCAATGGTGCTGGAGCGGCTGCAGGCGGATCCCAAGGGCACGCTGATGCTCGGTTGGACGGTGGATGGTGTTACCGCGGACGAGACGGGCGTCGCGATGACAGCCCGCCCCGTGGATGCGACTGGGGCCGATCCGCAGACCTTCCGGGCGCGCTACCTGATCGGGGCGGACGGATCGCGCAGCGTCGTCCGCCGCGCCATGGGCATTGGCTTCGAGGGGATGACCTATCCCGAGACGACGATCCTGGCGACGAGCGACTTCCCGTTCCAGGATCACCTGCCGGGCCTGTCGAACGTCAATTACGTGTGGAAGGACGGCGGCACCTTTTCGCTCCTGCGCCTTCGGCATTTGTGGCGGTGCAGCCTTTACCCCGATCAGGGTGAGACGATCGAAGAGGCGCTGCAGCCCGAAAGCATCGCGCAGAAGCTGCGCGCGATCGTGCCCGAGGCAGCGGACCGCACGCCGATGGAAGTGCGGCCGTATCGTGTGCACATGCGGATCGCCGATGATTATCGCGCGGGCCGCGTGCTGCTCGCCGGCGACGCCGCGCATGTGAATTCCCCCGCGGGCGGGATGGGCATGAACGGCGGCATCCATGACGCGGCGGAGCTTGCCGCGACGCTGGGCGAGGTATTGCGGGGCGCGCCGGAGGCGCTGCTCGATCGCTATACGCGCCGCCGCCGGCCGGTGGCGGAGCAGGAGATGCTGGCGCAGGCGGATCGCAATCGGGCGCGGATGCAGGAGCGCGATCCCGAGCGGCGCCGCGCGCTGCTGGCGGATCTGCAGCGCATCGCCGGCGACCGCGATCTCGCGCGGGAGCATCTGTTGCGCACGTCGATGATCACCGGGCTGCGCCGTGCCGCGGCGGTGGCATGAGCGGTTATGATTACGCGCCGCGCGGGCGGATCGGCATCGGTACGCCGCAGGCCAATCCGACGGTAGAGGATGAACTGCGCATCCTGCTGCCGCCAGCGGTTGGCATGTCCGTCACCCGGCTGACCAGCCTTGCCGCAAAGCCCGAGGACCGGCTGCGTGACTATCTGTGCCGGCTGGAGACCTTCCTCGACAGCTTCGATACGCTGAAGCTGGACGCTTTCGGCTTTGCCTGCACGGCCTCGTCCTATCTCGTCGACATCAAGGTGGCAGACGTCATCGTCGACCGCTGCATGATCCGGCGCGGCTGCCCGATCGTGACGGCGGCGGACGCGATCGTTCGCGCACTGGACCGGCTGAGCGCGAAGAAGATGGCGATTATCAGCCCGTATCCCGCTGCGCTCGCCGAAGCGGCGACCACCTATTGGCGCCGGCGCGGGTTCGAGGTGACGGCGGTGGCCGCAGCCGGCGACTTGCTGCCGGGTGCGGACACGCGAGGCATCTATGCGCTGGGCAGCGAGGACGCCCGGCGGGCGCTTCTAGGCCTCGACCTCGCTGGGGCAGAGGTGGTGCTGTTCAGCGGCACCGGCATGCCCTCGCTGCCACTCCTCGCCAGCCAGACGAGCGGCGTGCCGATGCTGTCGTCCAACCTGTGCCTTGCCGCGGCGCTTTGCGACCTGCTGGGCCAGGGCGATCCCCTGACCGATTCCGCGCCCTGGGCAGCACGCTGCCGCGCGGCCGTTACCCACTGAAAGGTTCTGCATGAAGACGATCACGGCCCTGATTGCGGGCGAGACGATCACCACCGGGGAAGCGCCTATCGCGGTCATCGATCCGGCGAGCGATACGCTGATCGCGGAGCTGCCGGAGGCGGATGGCGCCACGGTCGACCGGGCGGTGGCGGCGGCGCGGCGCGCGTTCGAGGACGGTGCCTGGCGGCTCGCCTCGGTCGAGCAGCGCCAGGCGGTGCTTCGCCGTGCGGCCGACCTGATCGATGCAGCGGCGGACGAGCTGGCCGATATCGAATGCGCCAATACCGGCCTGCCGCTCTCGCAGATCCGCGGGCGCTCGGTGCCGCGCGCGGCCGACAATTTCCGCTTCTTCGCCGATTACATCGGCCAGGCGACCGGCCGCCTGTACGAGCAGCATCCCGATTACCTGACGATGGTGCGGCGCGAGCCGGTAGGGGTTGCGGCGCTGATCAGCCCGTGGAACTCGCCGATCGCGCTCGGCTCGATGAAGATCGCGTCGGCCATCGCCTTCGGCAACAGCTGCGTCATTAAGCCTTCCGAGCAGGCGCCGCTGGGGATCACCCAGCTGACCGCGCTGCTCGGCGATGCGGGCCTGCCCGACGGCGTGGTAAACCTGGTGAACGGGCGCGGGGCGACCACGGGTGACCGGCTGGTGCGCCACCCCGATGTCGATCTCGTCTCCTTCACGGGCGGAACGCCGACCGGGCGGCTGATCATGCGCACGGCGGGCGAACTGCTGAAGCCCGCGTCGGTGGAGCTTGGCGGCAAGTCCGCGAACATCATCTTCGACGACGCCGATTTCGAGCGTGCGGTGGACGGCGCGCTGCTGGGCATCTTCACCAACAACGGCCAGCAGTGCCTCGCCGGATCGCGCATCCTGGTGCAGCGCGGGATAGCGGACCGCTTCGTCGAGGCCTTCGTCGAGCGGGCGCGGCGGATCCGGGTGGGCGACCCGCGCGACCCGGCGACCGAGATCGGCCCGCTCGTGTCGCGGCGGCACATGGAGCATGTGCTTGGCTTCGTGCCCGCTGGCGAAACGGGGCTCTCCGTGCTGACCGGCGGGCGCGCCGCACCGGGGCTGGAGCAGGGCTGCTACGTCGAGCCGACGCTGGTGCGCGCGGAGCGGCAGGACCTGCGGGTGTGCCAGGAGGAGATCTTTGGGCCGTTCGCGACGCTATCCGTCTTCGATACCGAGGAAGAGGCGTGGCAGATGGCGAATGCCACGCGCTTCGGGCTGGTCGCCTATGTGTGGTCCGAGAGCGTGCAGCGGATCATGACCGCGCAGGAGCGGCTCGCCGCGGGTACGGTGTGGTGCAATACGCCGATGATGCGCGAGCTTCGCGCGCCGTTCGGCGGGTGGAAGGAATCGGGCATCGGATCGGACGGCGGGCTGGAATGCGAGGCGTTCTTCACCCATGCGAAGACGGTCAGCATCCCGCGCCGCCCGCTGCCGCTGCGCAAGCTCGGCGCCTGACGAGGGTGCGCACGCCGGGCGACAGCGTCTCCATCGACCGATCGTTCGTGCGCGTCGCGGGCGGGGAGATCCATTTGCGGCGCTCGACCGGCGGGGCGGGGCGGGCGCTGGTGATGATCCACGCCTCGCCGGGCTCGTCACGCAATCTTTTGCCGTTGATTGAGGCACTTGCGCGCGATGGCCGCCGGGTGCTGGCGGCGGATACGCCGGGGAATGGCGATTCGGATGACCTCGCGCCGGAAGCGCCGGACGTGGCGTGGTATGCGGTTGCGTTGGTGGAGCTGCTCGATCGGCTGGGGGTCGACGAAGTGGACCTGTACGGCACCCACACGGGCGCGCGGATCGCGGTGGAGGTAGCGGCGCAGGCGCCCGAGCGAGTGGGCGCGCTGATCCTCGACGGGCTGATCGATTATCCGCCGGAGACGCGCGCGCTGTTCCTTGAGCGCTATGCGCCGGCGATGGAGCCGGACGATTACGGCCGGCAATTCGCCTGGGCGTTCAATTACATACGCGATCAGGCGGTACACTTCCCGCACTTCCTGCGTGATCCCGAACACCGCATCATGACGCGTGCGGTGCCGGATGCAGCGTCGCTTCACGCGTCGACGCTGGACCTGCTGAAGGCGCTGACCTCATACCACAAAGCGTATCGCGCGGCGTTTGCCTATCCGCTGATGGAGCGGCTGCCGGAGGTGATGGCGCCGACATTGCTGCTGCGCGCGCAAGGGGAGCTGCCGGCGCTGAAGGCGGCGGTGGAGGCGATTTCGGCCGTGCTTTCGCGGTCGTCCATCGTGCCGGTTGCGGGCGATGCTGGCGCGAAAGCGGCGGTGATTGGTCGCTTCCTGGCATTGAATGGAGAGTGATGGTCGCCTGCTGCACGCCCGCATCTGAAACGCGGGCGTGCAGCCGGGAT
Organism: Sphingomonas sp. 179-I 2A4 NHS; assembly: GCF_045369135.1. Classification (NCBI taxonomy): domain Bacteria; kingdom Pseudomonadati; phylum Pseudomonadota; class Alphaproteobacteria; order Sphingomonadales; family Sphingomonadaceae; genus Sphingomonas; species Sphingomonas sp. 179-I 2A4 NHS. The sequence goes on from NZ_JBIQFL010000005.1 coordinate 234,765, forward strand.
CAGATCACCGGGTTGGCGGCGTCGACGATTTCGCTTCCGGTGGCGAACCACGCGCTCGGGCGCTTCGCCAGTTCACCGAGCAGCGTCTCGAAGGCGCCGATGCGATAGGGCAGGCCAAGGATGTAGGGCGTGACGTTGAGCGCCAGCATCCGGCCGCTGCCGTCCGCGCTTTCACGCTCCATGAGGTCAAAAGCGTCAATCATCTGTTCGACGTAGGATTCCGCCGAATTCTGCTGCGCGACGATGATCTGGCGATCTGACAGTTCGTGGCTGAGCGGCACGTTGACGATGGCGCCGGCGCTGGTGGTGAAGCGATAGGGCAGTTCGTCGTTCACCCAGTCGCACATATACTCGACGCCGGCCTCGACCAGCAGGCGCGGCGTGTTGAACGACTGCGAGCGGGCGATCGACAGCCAGCCGCGCGGTCGCTTGCCCGAGACGCGCTCCAGGGTGTCGAGCGACTGCGTGATGAGCGCGCGCTCGTCCGCCTCGTCCAGGCCCGAGGCGATCGTGCCGTTCATGTCGGTCGAATGGGCGATGATCTCATGCCCCGCCGCGTTGATATCAGCGATGATCGAGGGATAGCGTTCCGCGATCGCGCTGTTCGCGGCGACCGACACCTTCGCGCCGACCGCGGCGAAGGCGTCCAGCATCCGGTAGAAGCCGACGCGCGTGCCGTAATCGCGCGCGGTGTAATGGCGATAGTCGGGATAGGGCGTCTGCATGTGCCCGGGCGCGCGGAACGGCTTGTCGCCCGCGACGATCGGGAACCATTCGAGATCGACCACCGTCCATACCGCGACCTGCTTGCCGTTCGGCCAGGCGATCGGCGCGCGGGTGTCGATGCTGGACCAGCCGTAATGATCATGGTCCATGCCGTGACGGCGCTTGGGATAGGTCAGATACGATTGATCGAGCGCCATCAGCGCGCCTCCTTGTAGCGCGCGGCATCGGCGGTCGCCGCGTCATAGCCGTTGGCGAGGAAATGATCGGCGATGTCGCCCGAGCGGGTGATCCAGGCCCGCCCGTCCGCGGCGATATGCCGCAGCACTTCTTCGAACGCCGCCATGCGATGCGGCTGGCCGATGAGATAGGCGTGGAGCGGAATGCACATCACGGTGCCGGACTGCGCGCCTTCTTCGGCCAGCCGATCGAACTGGCGGATGAGCGTCGCGGCATATTCGCGCGGGCTCATGTTATAGACGAGGAACCCGTAATGGTCGTTCACCTCCAGGCTGTACGGCATGGAGACGAGCCGGCCCTTGGCGACATGCACCGGCCCCGGCTGATCATCGTGATAGAGATCGCAGGTGTAGGTGAGCCCATATTCCGCGATCAGATCGAGCGTGCGGGGCGTGTGGGTGAGGGCGGGTGCGAGCCAGCCCTTGATCGTCTGACCCGTGGCATCGCGAACCGTGTTGATCGCGTCCTCGATCAGCTGGCGCTCCTGCGCCTCGTCCATCCCGTAGGAATAGCGGGTGTTGTAGACGCCATGGCTGAAGAACTCCCAGCCAAGGTCGTTCACTTCCGACACGATTTCGGGATGATGCTGGCACATCGCGACCGAGAGCGAGACCGAGCCCTTGAAGCCGTGACGCTCCATCGCATCCGCCAGCCGGCGATGGCCGACGCGGTTGCCGTAGTCGCGGTGCGAATAGCCGACGACGTCCGGATGCGGCTTCGGCCAGCTCTTGCGGTGGGGGTTCGCCGGGGGATCGAGCTCGTAGAACTCGATGTTGGGCGACACCCACACCGCGACGGTCTTGCCATCGGGCCATTCGATTTTTGCGCGATCCCGATAAGGGCGGAAATCGTAGAGCCCGGGATCGCCTTCGCCTTCCCGCATTAACGTGCCTCCAGCCAGTCGATTACCGTCTGCACGGGTTCGACATCGGCGTATTTCAGCTGAAGATCGGTGAGGTTCGCGAAGTGATAGCTTTCGTGCTTGTCCGCGCAGGTTTCGATCGGGACGATCGTGCGGAAGCCGTAGGAAAGCGAATCCACTGCGGTCGCGCGGACGCAGCCCGAGGTGCTGCCGCCGGTGACGATGACGGTATCGACCTTGTGCCACCGCAGATAGGAATTGAGCGGCGTTTCGAAGAAGGCCGAGGGCATCCGCTTCGTATAGACGAGATCGTTGGGATCGATCCGGACGCGCGGATCGAACTGGTGCCGCTCGCTGCCGTATTTGATGTTCTGGAGCGAATCCTCGGTGTTGGTGCGCGTGCCCCAGACGCCCGCGTCGCCCGCATCGTCCTTGTAGGCGACGTGGCTCCAGATCACCGGCATGCCCTTTTCACGGGCGAGATCGGAGATCTGGTTGACGTAGTCGATCTGCCTGGGATCGGTTTCATAGGCCGTCTTGAACATGTCGATGCGGGTATAGGCCTGCTGGAAATCGACGTTCACGATCGCCAGCCGCTCGCCGAAGCCGAACTTCTTGCGGGCCGGGTTCGCCATCACCTCGTCGAACAGCTGGCGTGCCGTCTTGTCTTCGCACACCATGCGCGTGCCAACGATCGTCATGCTACCTCCAGCTTTTGTTCATGTGCCGGCCGGAAGCCGAGCGGCAGGCCGGCATCTGGCGTGAAACCGTAGAGCGGCTCGCCTGGCAGTTCTTTGGCCAGGATGTCGCGCACGGCGTTCAGTTTTTCGAGATCGATCCCGGTGCGAAGGCCCATCGCCTCCAGCATGAACACAAGATCTTCCGTCACGATATTGCCCGATGCGCCAGGGGCGAAGGGGCAGCCGCCCAGCCCGGCGAGCGAGCTGTCGATCGTGGTGAGGCCGCTGTCGAGCGCGGCGAGCGCGTTCGCAAGGCCGAGGCCGCGGGTGTTGTGGAGGTGGATGCCGGTGACGGCTTCCTCACCCACCACGCCGCGCACCAGCTTGATCAGGCGCTTCACCGACGCCGGATCAGCATAGCCGGTGGTATCGGAAATGCCGACCTCGTCGCAGCCGGCGGCCATCAGCCCCTCGGCAAGGCGCGCGATCTGCGCATCGGGGATAGCACCTTCCAGCGTGCAGCCGAAGGCGGTGGAGAGGCTGCCTTCGAAATGCGGGCGGCTGTCCTGCGGCACGGCGGCGACCATCGCGGCAATCTCGCGTGCTTCCGCCAGCACCTGATCGTGCGTGCGGCGCAGGTTGCGCAGCGAATGGGTTTCCGAGACCGACAAGGGGAGCGTCAATTTGTGTGCGCCGGCTTCGATCGCGGCGGCGGCGCCGCGCGCGTTCGGCACCAGCACCGCGACCGTGAGGCCCGGGATGGTGCGCGCGAAGGCGACCACCTCTGTCGTGTCGGCGAGCTGTGGCAGGATCTTGGCGGGCACGAAGCTGCCGACCTCGATCTCGCGCACGCCGGCGGCCGCTTCAGCGGCGATCCAGGCCTTTTTTGCCTCGAGCGGCAAAATGGGTGATATGCTCTGCAGCCCATCGCGGGGGCCGACTTCACTCACCAAAATATCGATTGGTTCTGTCACGTTACGCGCCGCCCCCGTTCCGGTTTATCATGCTGGCCGTTGCCTTATTTGTACTAAGCCTATATCAAATAGGAGACGCCGTTCAAGGCAGGACACCAGCTTCGGGAAAGATATGAACGCTGACGCGCTACCACTCGCCGGCCTCAAGGTCGTGGAGTTCACCCATATGGTGATGGGCCCTGCCGTTGGCGTCATCCTGGCGGACCTGGGCGCCGAGGTCATCAAGATCGAGCCGATCGGGGGCGATCAGACGCGCGAATTGCTGGGTTCGGGCGCGGGATATTTCCCGATGTTCAACCGCAACAAGCGCAGCATCTGCCTGGATCTGAAGAGCGAGGGCGGCGTTGCCGCAGCCAAGAAGCTGCTGGCGGATGCCGATGTGCTGATCGAGAATTTCCGGCCGGGCACGCTCGACAAGCTGGGCCTGTCCTATGAGACGCTGAAGGCGGAGAACCCGCGCCTGATCTATTGTTCGGCCAAGGGCTTTCTCGCCGGGCCGTACGAGAAGCGCACCGCGCTGGACGAAGTGACGCAGATGATGGGCGGCCTTGCCTACATGACGGGCCCTCCGGGACGTCCGCTGCGCGCCGGATCCTCGGTGATCGACATTACCGGCGGCATGTTCGGCGTGATCGGCGTGCTCGCGGCGCTGGAGCGGCGGCACCGGACGGGCGAGGGCGCGGATATCCGCTGTTCGCTGTTCGAGACGACGGCATTCCTGGTCGGCCAGCACATGGCGCAGTCGGCAGTGACGGGGCAGGCGGCCAAGCCGATGCCGGTGCGCATTTCCGCCTGGGCGATCTACGACGTGTTCGAGACGAAGGAGCCGGACCAGCAACTGTTCGTCGGCGTCGTCAGCGATTCGCAGTGGGTTTCCTTCTGCAAGGCGTTCGGGCTGGACGAACTGGGCAACAATCCGGATTTCGCCAAGAACAACCAGCGCGTGCTGGCGCGCGATACCATCCTGCCGCAGGTGCGCGCGCTGTTCGCCACCATGACGCGCGAGGAACTGATCGCGAAGCTGGAAACGACCGGCCTGCCGTTCGCGCCGATCACGCGGCCGGAGGATCTGTTCGAGGACGCGCAGCTGAATGCCGGCGGTCTCGTCGACGTGACGCTGGCGGACGGGCGGACCACTCGCCTGCCGGGCCTGCCGGTCGAGGTGGATGGCGCACGGATGGGCCTGCTCCGCGACATTCCGCAGCCGGGCGGGGACACCGATTCGGTGCTGGCGGAGGCCGGGTTCGACGCGGCGACGATCGCGGCGATGCGCGAACGGCGCGAGGTCGCCTGACGATGGCGCAGACGCTTTTCGACAAGCTGTGGGATCTGCACGCGATCGATGATCTGGGTGACGGCACCTGGCTGCTGCTGATCGACCGTATCCTGCTGCACGAGCGGACCGGCAGCGTGGCGCTGGAGAGCCTGCGCGATGCCGGCCGGGCAGTCGCCTCTCCGCAGCATGTGTTCGTGACGATGGACCATATCGTCGACACGCTGCCGGGGCGCAGCGACAAGACGATCATGCCGACGGGCACGCAGTTCATCACCGCCACCCGCGCCGCCGCGCAGGCGGCGGGGATCACGCTGTTCGACATCGGTGACGACCGGCAGGGGATCGTCCATGTCATCTCGCCCGAGAACGGCATCGTGCTGCCGGGCGCGACGCTGGTCTGCCCGGACAGCCACACCTGCACGCAAGGCGCGCTGGGCGCGCTGGCCTGGGGCATCGGATCCACCGAAGCGGAACATGCGCTCGCCACCCGCACGCTGCGGGTGAAGAAGCCGCGCACGATGCGGGTGCGGGTGGACGGTACGCTCGGCACCGGGGTGACGGCGAAGGACCTCGCGCTGCACGTGGTGGCGAAGCTGGGCGCGGCGGGGGCCGTCGGCCATATGGTGGAATATGCCGGCGAGGCGGTGCGCGCGCTCGACATCGAGGGGCGGCTGACGCTGTGCAACATGGCGACGGAGCTGTCCGCTTTCTCCGCGGTGATCGCGCCGGACGAGACGACGATCGCGTATCTCGAGGGGCGGCCCTATGCGCCCAAGGGCGCCGCGTGGGACGAGGCGGTCGGCTTCTGGCAGACGCTCTACACCGATGACGATGCGGCGTTCGATGCCGAGCATGTGATCGACGCGGCGGACGTGGCGCCGATGGTGACCTGGGGGACGAGCCCGCAGCAGGCGGTGCCGCTGGGCAATCCGGTGCCCGAATTCGCGCAGGGGCAGGGGCGCTGGACGGCGGAAGCGCACCAGCGGGCGCTGGAGTACATGGGGCTGGCGCCGGGCGAGCGGCTAGACGCGCTGCCGATCCAGGGCGCGTTCATCGGATCGTGCACCAATGCACGCCTGTCGGACCTGCGCCGGGCGGCGGGGGTGCTGAAAGGCAAGCGCGTGGCCGACGGCGTGCGCGCGATCTGCGTGCCGGGATCGACCAAGGTGAAGGCGGCGGCGGAGGCCGAGGGGCTCGACGCGGTGTTCCGCGAGGCCGGTTTCGAATGGCGCGAGGCGGGCTGCTCGATGTGCTTCTTCGCCGGGGGCGAGAGCTTCGGCCATCGCGAGCGGGTGATCACCTCCACCAATCGCAATTTCGAGAGCAGGCAGGGGCCGGAGACACGGTCGCACCTCGCCTCGCCCGAGACGGTGGCGGCAGCGGCGATCGCCGGGCGGATCGTCGATCCGCGGGAGCTTCGCGCATGAGCGCCGCGCCGTTCGATCGCCTGACCAGCATCGCCGCGCCGCTGGTGCGCGACAATGTCGATACCGACGCGATCATCCCGTCGCGCGAGATGAAGTCCGTCTCCAAGAAGGGGCTGGCGGACGGGCTGTTCGCGGGCTGGCGCTATACCGCGGTGGGCGGGCGCGATCCTGATCCCGCATTCGTGCTGAACCAGCCGGCCTTTGCGGGTGCGCAGATCCTGCTGGGCGGCGCCAACTTCGGCTGCGGATCGAGCCGCGAACATGCCGCCTGGGCGCTGGCCGAATACGGCTTTCGGGTGATCGTGGCGACGAGCTTCAACCCGATTTTTCGCGGCAATTGCATCCGCAACGGCATCGTGCCGGTGGAACTGGACGCGGCGACAATCGCGGAGCTTGCGCAGCTGAGCGAGGCGGGGGCGGCGATCACCGTCGACCTGGAGGCGCAAGTCGTAAGTGGGGGCGACCGGCGCTGGACATTCGCGATCGAGAACGAGGCGCGGCAGATGCTGCTCGCGGGGCTCGATGCGATCGACCTCACCCTGCAGCGGGCGGAGCAGATCCGCGCCTTTACCGAGCGGGATCGGGCCACGCGCGGCTGGGCGTATCTGGGCTAGCATCGGGCGGATGGCGGTTGCGCGGCCGGCGTCGCGCGCGCACAAACCCCCGCTTTGATGGGGGCGCCGATGACATTGCTTTGTTCCTTTGCCGGCAGGCGGCTTCTGCCCGCGGTGCTTGGCGCCGCTGCGCTCTTCGTTGCAGCGCCGGCCGTGGCGCAAGGTGATCCGCCGGCGTGGACGCGGCCGATCGCGCCGTTCAACGTGCTGGGGCCGATCGATTATGTGGGCACGGAGGGGCTGGCCGCCTATCTGATCCGCACCCCGGCCGGCGCGATCCTGATCGACGCGCCGATGGAGCAGAATGCGGCCGCGATCGAACGGTCGATCGCAGCGCGCGGGGTGAAGCTTCCCGACGTGAAGCTGATCCTGCTGAGCCATGCGCATTTCGATCATGCCGGCGGGCTGGCCGCATTGAAGAAGGCGACAGGCGCGAAGCTGGTGGTCGGCGCCGGGGACGCCGCCGCGGTGAACACCGGGACGCCGCCGGGCGAGACGAGCTACGGCGTCGTCCGCTTCCCGGCTGCCAAGGTGGACCGGGCGATCCGTGACGGGCAGCAGGTGACGCTGGGCGGTGTGACGCTGACGGCGGTGGCGACGCCGGGGCATACGCCGGGCTGCACCAGCTGGTCGATGAAGCTGCCGCATCAGGGCCGAACGCTCGACGTGCTGTTCGCGTGCAGCGTGACGGTGGCGGGCAACAAGCTGGTCGGCAACAAGCGCTATCCGGGAATCGAGGCGGATTTCCGCCGCAGCTTCGCGACGCTGGGCGCGATGAAGGCGGACGTGGTGCTGCCGTTCCACCCCGAATCGGTCGACCTGCTCGGGCGGGTAAAGCGCGGTGCGCTGGTCGATCGCGCCGTCCTGCCGAAGATGGTGGCGGACGCGCGCACGGCTTTCGATGCGGATCTCGCCAAGCAGCGCCAATGACCGGGGACGGCATCGCGGAAGCTAGCGCCAGTGACGAGGCGGCCGTGATCGGCTTGTGGGAGGCGTGCGGGCTTACGCGGCCGTGGAACCCGCCGGCGGCGGATTTCCGCCGCGCGCTGAGCGGGGATACGTCCGCGGTGCTGGTGCTGCGCCAGGATGGCGCGATCACCGGAAGCGTGATGGTGGGCGACGATGGTCATCGCGGCTGGGTCTATTATCTTGCCGTCGCGCCGGATCGGCGACGCGGTGGTGCGGGGCGGGCGCTGATGGCGGCGGCGGAGACTTGGCTGCGCGTGCGAGGCGCGCCGAAGCTGCAGCTGATGGTGCGCGACAGCAACGATGCGGCGCGCGGGTTCTACGAGGCGCTCGGCTTCGACGTGCAGCCGGTTACGGTGTTCGGGCGCTTCCTGGGTTGAGCGACGGCCCCGGCTGCGGGGGTTCGGGCGCGAGGCAAAATTCGCCCCGACCGGCCATCAACGTCTTCATGCGGGTGTTGAATTCCCTAAAATCACGCGGGTCCGAGGGGCCGCTTGGCAGTGATCGCGCCAGAGTAATACCGGAATTACAAGTAGGTTAATCCCCAGCTTGATCGGGATCGGCAAAAACTGGACTGGACTGGACAGGTCACGACAAGCAGCGATCCAGCACCAAGTCGGAGGCCGGGCACATGACCGGAAGTCCTACCACGCCGCCATACCGCCCCGCCGCCCATCAGGCGCGCCGTTCGCGCACGACGCCGACGTTGCGCTGATGCCCGCGGACACCATCAAGCCCCAGTCCGGCTGGCGCGAGCTCTGGACGAAGGAGGATTGGTGGGCGACGTGGATCGGCCTCGCGATCGTCCTCGTCGCTTGCGCCCTGTTCTGGAGTGGGGGCAGCCTGCGCTGGCTTGCGGTCGTGCCGCCGCGGTGGACGGATTTTCGCGAGGTCATCGAGGATCTCGCGGCTAAATGGCTTCGCTATATCGGCCTGTATCTTCTCTGGCTGGCGGCCTTCTCGCTGGGCCTTGCAGTGATGGGGCAGCGGGTGCGCGCCTTCGTGCCCGCCTTCACCCTGTTGTATCTTGCCGCCTTTGCGATCTTCGTCATCGGCCAGTGGCAGGAGGCGTCGTCCTATAACCTCGAGCCGCCGCTGCTCGCGCTGCTGATCGGCCTGCTCATCGCCAACACGGTGCGCCTGCCGTCCTGGTTCGAAGCGGGGCTCAAGACGGAATTCTACGTCAAGACGGGCATCGTGCTGCTCGGCGCGACCCTGCCGCTCTCGCTCGTCGTGCAGGCGGGGCCTGTGGCCATGCTGCAGGCGGCGATCGTCTCGATCGTGACCTTCTCGGTCATCTACACGGTGGCGGTGCAGTTCGGTCTCGAACGGCGCTTCGCCGCAACGCTTGGCGTTGGCGGCGCGGCGTGCGGCGTCTCAGCAGCGATCGCGGTCGCCGGGGCGGTCGGCGGGAAGAAGGAAGATACTGCCGTCGTCATCACGATCGTCGTGATCTGGGCGGTGATCATGGTCTTCGCCCTTCCGCTCGTCGCCCGCGCGCTGGGGTTGCCGACGGGGGTGGCGGGGGCGTGGATCGGCACGTCCGAATTCGCCGACGCGGCGGGCTTTGCCGCCGCGCAGCCCTATGGCGGCTATGCTGGCAAGGTGCCGGGGATCGCCGGCACCGCCGATCAGGCACTGACCGCCTTCACGCTGATGAAGGTCGTCGGCCGGGACATGTGGATCGGCGTGTGGGCGGTCGGCCTCGCGATCGTCGCGACGACTCGCTGGGAGGCGCACCCCGGCGGCAGCGCGCCCGACGCGGGCGAGATCTGGCGGCGCTTCCCGAAATTCGTGATCGGGCTGTTCATCGCCTCGGCGATCATCACGCTGGCGACCGCGCACTACAGCCTCGAGGAATATAACAGCATCGTCTCGCCGGCACTGACGAACCCGCTCAAGGATCTGCGTACCTGGGCGTTCATCTTCTGCTTCTTCAGCATCGGGCTGACGACGCGCTTCCGTGATCTGGCGTCCGCCGGGCGAACACCGTTCAGCGCGTTCACCACCGGCGTCGTCGTCAACGTGATCCTGGGCTTCATCCTCTCGGTCTATGTGTTCGGCGGCTATTGGGCGGCGCTGGGCCAATGAGGATCGTTACGATCCTGCGCGAGACTCTGAAGGCCGCGGCAAGAGGGCAGCCCTGCCGCCCATGCACCCATTTCTGCGACGATCCCGCGCGCCAGGAACGTGAACTGCCCGGACTGACGGCGCTGTCTTCAACCAGCGCCTCGGTCCGCGACCAGGACGGTTTATGCCTGCGCCATGGATTGATCATCAACGGCCGACGCCGCTGCCCTGCCTTTTCCCCCGCCGTGCACCAGCCTTGAGCACAAGCCAGGGTCAGGCTGATTACGGAGACCGGCGCGAAGGGGGACTCTGCGCCGATGCCGTTCGGTCGGTTCGTGCGTTATGGGCGCGCAGGAGACCGTTCATGAACAATCCGATGGATAGATTATTGCGTGGCCGAACCGACGGCTGCTCCGCTGGCATCGATGGGCAAGATGAGGCCCCGGGCGGGATCATGGCGCTGCTCTGCCCGGCGGCGGCCATCCGTGGTGGCGAAGCGCTGGATGGGGGCCGCGCCACCGCATACGGCCCGATTGCTGCCAGCCAGCCTAATGGCGGCCATCTCGGCTGACGGTTGGGAGGGGAGAGTGAAGATCAGCCATCTTTGTGGTGTGCGTACGATAATGGCCAAGCATGCGGCGGATGACGTGGGGAATACGATGATATCGCGTGCGAATCTTGGCTGGGGCCTGCTGGGCGGACTGGCTGCCGCCCTGTCCGGCTGCGCCACGCCAACTGCGCCCGTGCAACCGCCGCCAGTTGTCGCGACGGTGACGCCGCCGCCGCCGAAGATGCCGCCGGGTGGGTATATCGGCATGCAAAGCCCGAAGAAGCGGGCGGACGGCAAGTATTTCACGCCCAACCTCGACAACACGGATCAGGCCGCCGTCTGGCATCTGCGCAACGCCTTGAACGTCGCTGCGCTGGGGTGCGACCAGGCAGGTGGCGGTGTGCTCGAGCATTACAATGCGTGGCTCAGGACCCGCGCCGCCGCGATCGATCGCTACTACAAGGCCTATATCCGGGAGTGGCAAGCGCCCGGTTGGTGGGACTGGCAGCGGGTCTATGACGACAATCAGACGCGCATCTACAATTTCTACGCCCAGCCGGCGATCCGGGCGGCCTTCTGCGCAGTGGCGCGAGAGGAGGTCGTGAAAGTCATCCAGGTGGAGGATGACGACCTGCCGGCTTTCGCGCGAGAGTCCCTGCTGCGGCTCGACCGGCCGTTCGTGGAGTTCTTCGCCGCCTATGATGCGTGGCGCGACTATTACCAGCCGGCGCCGCCACCGGTGGTTCCGCCACAGGTGGTAAGGACGATCGAGGCGCCGGTTGTGGTGACCCCGCCGGCCGCGGTGGCGACGCTGGACGGCGGTGATGCGGTAGCGAGCGCACCCGAAGCCTCGCCATCTCCTCCGGCCGGTGATGCCGAGGAGACCCCGCCGGCGAATGTTGCGGAGGCCGCGCCCCCTCCGCCTCAGTGACGGCTCGCCATTCGCGGTGCGTCAAGGGCGGGGGCAAGGCGAGGAACCGTCACCAGTTCCGAACTAGGGCCTGATGGTTTCACCAACCGCTCGACGATCCAGCGATGGTCAACGCCGGCCCGACCAGCCACCATGCGGGATCGGGGCACTGGAGTGAGAAGCCATGGCAGGCGGGCGGGCGTTCAGGCAGGAGCAGCGGGGCGTTGCGGCGGGGATGGCGGCGGCGCTGGCGACGACCGTCATCGTTCTTGGCGCCACGGCACTTGCCTGGCCGGGGGAGGCCTTGCCGTTCCCCGACCGGTTGCAGCTGACGCTTCGTGCGGACCTGATCGTCATTGTGTGGCTGGCCGCGGCGATCGGCAATGTGGCGCGGCTGCGGTTCTTTTCCGAACAGGACATTGGCGGCAGCAGCGCGGAGGACGCGTCCGCGAAGATCCGGGTGGCCGGCGCGATCCTTCAGAACACGTTCGAGCAGGCGGTGCTGGCGATCGTCACCCATCTGATCGTTGCGGCGACGTTCGCGCGCGCCGGAACGGCGATCATAATGCTGGCGTGCCTGTTCGCAGCCGGGCGCCTGCTGTTCTGGATCGGGTACAGGAAGGGCGCGCGGGCGCGGGCGTTCGGGTTTGCGCTTACCTTTTATCCGAGCGTTCTCGCCTTGCTAGCGGCAGCCGTGGCGATGGTGCTGGGTGTGGCGACCTGATCCTGCGGCTCAGTGCTCTGCCCGGCGGGTGCTCTTCATGATCCACCATGTGAGGGCTGAGAGGCCGCTGCCGGCGGCGGCGACGCACCACAGGCTGCCGTTGGGGGACCAGAGGAAGGTGCGGGCGCCCAGGATGCCGCCAGCGACCAGCGCGAGCCAGAGCTGGAGGAAGGGCAGCCACTGCGTATCAGGCTGGCCGCGGATCGCGTCCGCAAGGCGGTGGGCGAACTTCACCAGCGTGCCGGTCATGTAAGTGACGCCGATGCCGACGTCGCCCGCGCGGCGGAAGATCGCGTTGGCGGCGCCCATCGCGAGGCACAGGAAGCCGATCGCGGGCACCTCCTGGCCGAAGCTGTCGAACACCGCGGCGGCGAGCAGCAGGAGCGCGACACTGATCGTGGCGACGACCTTGCGGTGGCCGCTGGGCGCGCCTTCGCTGACGATGACGTTGAGGATCACGCCCGTCACGAACAGTGCGATGAGGCCCGTCGCCGCCGCTGCGAACGCGCCGGCTTGTGCGAAGCCGACGGCAAGGAGGGTGGAATTGCCGCTCATGAACGACACGAACAGGCCGCCCGATTTCAGGAAGCCGATGGCGTCGACCGCGCCGGCGAGCGCGGCGTAGCCGCCGGCAAGGTTCCGCAGGTTTCGACCATATTCCAGCATCGCCGTGCTCCGTTCGGATCAGCCCGTGGCATGATGCCGGCGGCTATCCTGCCCGGAAGAGTAGAATAGCCGGGCAGGCCTGCAATTGCGGATTACCACAGGTCCCGGTCGCAGCAGTCCAGCCGCCGCGCCGGCCGATCCGACCGCTAACTTAACCCATTTTAGTCAAACAACTGAATTCGTTAGGAACGGGCGCCGTGCTGGTGCGCTGGACCCCGCAGTCATCCCTGCGGAGAAGCGATCATGTTCATGCACAACAAGCGACTGCAATATACGGTGCGCGTGTCCGAGCCGAACCCGCGGCTCGCCACGATGATGATGGAGCAGTTCGGCGGCGCGGATGGCGAGCTGGCGGCGGCGATGCGCTATTTCACGCAAGGGTTGGGCGAGGATGATCCCGGCCGCAAGGACATGCTGCTCGACATCGCCACCGAGGAATTGAGCCACCTCGAGATCATCGGATCGATCGTCGCCATGCTCACGAAGGGCGTGAAGGCGCAGCTGGCCGAGGGACAGATGAAGGAGGCCGAGCTGTACCAGCTGATCGGATCGACCGGCAGCAGCGCGAAGGAATCGATCCTGTTCGGCGGCGGGCCGGCGCTGTGCGATTCCGCGGGCGTGCCTTGGACCGCGGCCTATGTCGATTCGCGCGGCGAGCCAACCGTCGACCTGCGATCGAACATCGCCGCCGAGGCGCGCGCGAAGATCGTCTACGAGCGGCTGATCAACATCACCGACGATCCCGGCATCAAGGATGCGCTGGGCTTCCTGATGACGCGCGAGGTGGCGCACCAGAAATCGTTCGAGAAGGCGCTGTACGCGATCGAGAACAACTTCCCGTCGGGCAAGCTGCCGGGCGTGGAGAAATACGCCAGCATGTACGTCAACACCTCGCAGGGTGAGGGTGACACGACCGGGCCGTGGAACAGCGGCGAGGAATGGGACCGCGTTGACGACCTGCAGCAGGTGATGCCGGCGGACGGCGGCGACGGGACGGCAAGCGTGAAGCTGCCGGCAAAGGACACGAAGGTCGCGGCGAAGATGGCCGAGCGCACGATGTCCGACCCGGCATCGGACCCCACGACGGGCGCCGATCTTGGCGCCGGGCCGGGTGCAGGGCGGACCAAGAACGGTGACATGGGCGGCGCGCCGGATATCGAATCCGCGCCGGCGATGGCCGAAGCAACGCAGGGAAAATGACGTGGGAGGGCAGCGTCCGGTAACCGGGCGCTGCCTTTTCGATGTTCAGCGGAGCGGCGCCTTCAGTGCGGGCGCGCCGCGTCACCCACCACGTCCTGCTGCGGCATCGGGCTGATCCAGCGGTAGATCATGCCGCCGGCCGCGCCGCCGATCAGCGGCGCGAGCCAGAACAGCCAGAGCTGCGCCAGCGCCCAGCCGCCGACGAACAGTGCGGGCCCGGTGCTGCGCGCGGGGTTCACCGATGTGTTGGTGACCGGGATGCTGATGAGGTGGATGAGCGTCAGCGCCAGGCCGATCGCGATGGGCGCGAACTGGACCGGCGCGCGGCCGTGCGTCGCGCCCATGATGATGAACAGGAACACTGCCGTCAGCACGACCTCGGCGGTGAAGGCGGAGGCGAGCGAATAGCCGCCCGGCGAATGCGCGCCATAGCCATTGGCGGCGAAGCCCGAGGCGGGCGCGTCGAAGCCGGGCGCGCCGCTGGCGATGAGGTACAGGATGAAAGCGCCGAGGATCGCGCCGACCACCTGGGCGACGATGTACGGCACCACGTCCTTGCCCGGGAAGCGGCCGCCGACCGCCAGCCCGACCGTGACTGCGGGATTGAGGTGGCAGCCCGAGATGTGGCCGATCGCATAAGCCATCGTCAGCACGGTAAGGCCGAAGGCGAGCGAGACGCCGGCAAAGCCGATGCCGAGTTCCGGGAAGGCCGCCGCCAGCACGGCCGAGCCGCAGCCGCCGAAGGTGAGCCAGAAGGTGCCGATCAGTTCGGCAGTCAGCTTTCGGGTGTTCTCCACCTTCTCTCTCCGTCCACGGCCTGTCGTGAGACGGTGAGACACCAGATCGGCGGCGGCGGAAATACGGGGTTTGCCGGAGCGCGGAGCCAGACGCCCGGTTCAATAGCGGGGGCGATCGGGGCCGCGCCGTCGCACATGCCTTTTACACGCGCGCAGGCTGTGCTTCGCTGGGCCTGACCGTCGAGGATGGGGAGGAGGGCGTATGATCACCGTCTGGGGCGGGCAGGTTTCGCGATCGATCCGCGTGGTGTGGTTGCTGGAGGAGATGGGCCTTCCCTACACCGTGAGGCAGGTGGACATGCTTGCGCCCAATCGCGAGCCCGAGTTCCTGGCGCTCAATCCGGCGGATTACATCCCCGCGATCCAGGATGGCGATGTGACGATGGTCGAATCGATCGCGATCATGGAATATCTCCTCGGCCGCTACGGGCCGACGCCGCTCGCGCCGGCGCCAAACGACGCCGCGTTCCCGGCCTATCAGCAGTTCCTGCATCTTGGCGAAGCCGGGCTGGCGACTCTGATGATGCCGGTGATCGTCAGCCGCTTCCTCGCACCCGAGGCCGAGCGCGACAATTGGGGTGCGACATGGTGCCTGCACTCGTTCGGGAAGCGGCTGCGGCTGGTGGCGGACCGGCTCGCTAAATCGCCCTATCTGGCGGGCAACGCGTTCACGGCGGCGGACATTTCCGTCACCTACGCGCTCACGCTGGGGCTGCGAACGTGCGGCATCATGCTGGGTGACGCGGAACAGGACTATCTCGCGCGCACCACCGGGCGGGACGCGTACCAGCGGGCGATGGCGCGATCGCATGAAGGGCTGGAGGCGTAGCTGCTCGCCCTGGGCGAGAGATATCGCGGTCGAGCTTCGATATGGGGCGTGGGTAAACACCAGGCGGCGTCTCCATTGTCCATTCGCGCCCGCCGCGCAGATGCCTGCTCCTTTGCAACTTGCGCGCAGCAGCCAAGGTGCAGCATCGGTGCCGGATGATAACGATCCGGCCATCCCGCACCGATGAGGGCGAGCGCGTTGTTGAGATCTGGCGAGGTGCTGTCGACGCGACGCACGGCTTTCTCACCCCCGCCGATCGTCTTGCGCTCGACGACCTTATTACAGGCTTTCTGCCACAGGCTCCGCTCTGGATCGCCGCAGACGAGAACGACCGGGCGCTGGCCTTCATGCTGGTGGAGGACGGGCACATGGAGGCGCTGTTCGTCGACCCCGCCGTTCGCGGCCGCGGGATCGGTGCCGCCCTCGTTCGGCACGGCTTGAGCCTCCACCCGGCCATGACCACCGACGTTAACGAGCAGAATGGCCAGGCTGTCGGGTTTTACGAGAGAATGGGCTTCAACCAGACCGGCCGCTCGCCGATCGATGGCCAAGGGAGGCCCTATCCCCTCCTGCACCTGGCTTTCCGGCCCTGATCGTTAGCCGTTGCGGATCGCGGGGAGATCGCTCTTGGGTGCGCTCGCGGCGAATATGAGTGGTTAAGGGTTTGTGGAAAGCTGCCGGTCGCTTTGCTTAGGGAAGCGCCCCTATCGTTAGGGCCAGGACCGAAAGGCACAATAGAACCCATGCAGACAATCGAAGTGAAAGATGCCGGACGCGCCACTTCCACAGCATCGCCGCTGATACCAGCGCGATGACCGCGCAAGCGGCCGCGAAATAGCGAAGTTGCGTCGTCCCATCAGGATCACGCGGGAACCGCCCAACAAGGGCGAGCATACAAAATAAGACTGCCGTAACGATGAAAGCGCCACCAGTCATCTGCGGATACATGCGCCAAGCGCGACGGACTTCAGAACCTTCAGTGGCTATGGTTTGCTGCTCGGCGTGCAGTCACTCGTAGCGGTTCGGCTTCATAGCGGCATTGTGAACGCGTCAAAGGAACGTCCGCAATTGGGGCGCTTCCTGTCGGGCAGCTTTAGGAAGGCGTTGGCGCGGTTTCGACTGGCGGAGAGTGGGTGGGAAGCGGTCAAGCCGCTTTCCTCACAGTAGACTTAAGCTAGGATCCTATTCTCGACCTCGTGGGAAGTGCTGCACATCGCCGGGCACCGTAATCCAATGGTGCATCGTCTGCTCCCACACCGATCGCACGGGCGGTTGAAAAGTGGGATCGGCGATTGCCCCCACGGCGACGCCAATCATGGTTGGGTGCTTGCCCGCCCGCGCAAAAACGCTCGAGCCGCACGACGGGCAGAAAAATGTCTCGAAGGTGTTCCCCTCATCGGTAGGCCGCTCATAGCGTTGCGCCTTTCCGTCAATGGTCAGTTGGTCGGCGGGATAATAGGCCATCAAACCAAAGGGCGATCCGGTGCGGCGCTGACAAGCAGTGCAATGGCAAGCGACGACGGCGGGGGCTGGGCCAGGAAGCTTGACCACCAACTGGCCACACTGACACTTTGCCTTCATTGGCGATCCCTCCGGCAACACTTTCCCACACCGATGGCAGGTCCGCAAATGGGGCGTTTCCTGCCGGACCGCTTTTTGGGCGCCGTCGCGGAGAACTCCTTCGCTGCGGGCGCGCATTTCCGCGAGTCCTAGAAGGCCCAATTCCCTCTCAGGTCGGGCGCGATAGCGATCGTCGCAGCCTTTCCTTTTGTGACGATTGTTGATGATCGGCTCCGTCACTTTGAGGCCATTACTTAGCGCGGCAATGGCTAGCGTCCAGATGCTGTCGACTTGGGCGATGTCGAGCGCGGCGGCAGCCTTCTGTCGCTGACGCTTTCGTGTGCCGACCGATCAGGATTGTGAGAGGAGCCGCTTCTGCCGTTCCGGCTTGGTGTCGGCGATCAGATAGTTCGGGTCGAAATCGCCCGTTTTGGCAAGCGCGCGCCAATCGTGGATGTGCACTCTGCCGCGCGAAAGATCGACGATACCAGTCTCGCGAAGCGCCTTCAGCGATCGGTTGACATGCACGGCGGTCAACGCGGTGGCGTCGGCCAGCTGCTCCTGCGTCACGGGAAAGTCGAACTTTGACAGTACCTCGCGGTCCCGGCCGTAGCGGATCGACATTTCGCAGATGGCGTGGGCGATCCTTGTTCGCGCATCGCGCCGGCCCACGTTGATCACCCACTGCATCAAGATCGCTGAATCCAGCAACGAGTCTCGCCAGAACGCCTCCGCAAGAGCCGGAAACCTTGCCGCGAGGATGCGGATTTCAGCGTGGGGGACACGCAGAATTGTCGTGTCGCAAAGCGCCGTCAAACCGCCCAGCCCGATCGGGCGGACCGCTGCGTGGAGATCGACCATGTCGCCGGGAATATGAAATGCGGTGAACTGCCGTGCACCCGATGCGGTCTGGCCGAAACGTCCCGCAAGACCCGAGGCGATGAAGCTACTGTACGTCACATGTTCGTTGATGTGAACGAAGTCCTGGCGATCCCGAACTTTGACCAAGTGCGTGGGGAGCGACAAGACGGCCTGCTTTTCCCCTTCGGTGAGGATTGACCGGCATGTGAGACGATCCACGAACGACTGCAGGCTGTTCTCGGCCGAGTAGTTCATGGCCGGTGCTCCGAAACTGCAGGCGGGAGCACGTAACAACTCTCAGGCGTCAACGCTTGCGGGCGACGTGTTGACGATAAATCCGGCCATAGCGCCAGCGAAGGAGCGCGCTCTGATGTAAATCAGCGTGGAGCACATTTCGTTACGCTCCGATCCTGAGCTGCGTTACCAAGGCGGAGGCAGTCCGGCACCGGCACGCGTATCCGCCATTCCGATAAGGGTGAATACCTGCGCGGCTCGTGCAATCCATCAGCCGCCGGGAGCACGATGAGGGCCACAATGACGCTTACCATGTACGGAATTCCCAATTGCGACGCCGTGAAGAAGGCTCGGGTGTGGCTAGGCGAGCACGGCGTCCCGTACCGCTTTCACGATTACAAGAAGGCGGGCGTTGACGTGGCGGTGCTGACGCAGGCGGTCGATGCGCTCGGCTGGGAGACGGTGCTGAACCGGCAGGGCACGACGTTCCGCAAGCTGCCCGAGGCGGAGCGGGCGGATCTGGATGCGGTGCGTGCGATGGCGATCATGGAAGCGCATCCATCGACGATCAAGCGCCCGCTGCTGGTGGGCGACGGCATCATGGAGGCCGGGTTCAAGCCGGATCGCTACGTCGCGTTGTTCGACAAGGGCTGACGTTCCAGGGGGAGCAAGGCGCGACTCGGGGCACGGGGCGGCGTGCCTCGGCGAGACGCCGCCTTTGATGCCGACCATTGCGTGATCGCAACGAAAGGCGCAGCATCCTTCCGACAAGGCTGGGGAGGATGAAGATGGCATTGGCTCGTCGTGCACCGCCGTGGTTCTGGATCGTCACGTTGCTGCTGCTGCTCTGGCAGGCGATGGGGCTGCTGTCCTTCTACGAGCATGTGACGAACGGTGCCGAGGCGATGGGCGCGGTGCCGAGCGATTATGACCGGCAACTGATCGCGTCGCTGCCGCGCTGGTATGACTGGGTTTATGCGGTCGCGACGTGGGGCGGGCTGGCGGCGGGGATCGCGCTGGTGCTTCGGCGCGCCATCGCGGTGCCGCTGGCGATCGTCTCGCTCGCCGCGATCGTGGTGATGTTTGGCTGGATGTTCCTGGCGACCGACATCATCGCGATGAAGGGCTGGTGGACGACATATTTCCCCGCGGCGATCTTCGCGATCGGGGCCTTCACCTTGTGGTTCGCGATGACCGCCAAGGCAGGCGGCTGGATCGTGTGAAGCGAACCGGCTAAGCGGCCCCCATGTCCACGACTTTCACGATCGACAGCTCCACCAGCCGCGCGACGCCTGTTTCGGCGCCGATGAAGCGGGTGACCGTTCCTGCCGTGCGCCAGCGCAAGGGCAAGGAGCCGCTGGTGATGCTGACCGCCTATACCGTGCGTACGGCGCAGCTGCTGGACCCGCATTGCGACATGCTGCTGGTGGGCGACAGCCTGGGACAGGTGATCTACGGCCTGCCTTCGACGGTGCCGGTGACGCTGGAGATGATGGCGGCACATGGCGCGGCGGTGGTACGCGGCAGCTATCACGCGATGGTGATCGTCGACATGCCGTTCGGCAGCTACGAAGCCAGCCCGGAAAAGGCGTTCGAGAGCGCTTCCTGGCTGCTTAAGCAGACCGGCGCGGCGGCGGTGAAGATGGAAGGCGGAACGGCGATGGCGTCGACCGTGGCGTTCCTTTCCGAGCGCGGCATTCCCGTAATGGGGCATGTCGGCCTGACGCCGCAGGCGGTGAATGCGCTGGGCGGCTATGGCGCGCGCGGCCGATCGGAGGCCGAGGCGCGCAAGATCGTGGGCGATGCGGTGGCGGTGGCGGAGGCCGGCGCCTTCTCGGTGGTGATCGAAGGCGTGGTGGAGCCGATCGCGATCGAGATCACGCGATCGGTCAGCGTGCCGACGATCGGCATCGGCGCGTCGGCGGAATGCGACGGCCAGGTGCTGGTGACCGAGGACATGCTTGGCCTGTTCGAGCGCGTGCCGCGGTTCGTGAAGCGTTATGGCGACATGGCGAGCTTCATCGGTGATCACGCCGCGGCCTATGCCGAGGAAGTGAAAACGCGCGCATTTCCGGGGGCGGAGCAGACTTACGCCCCCAAAACGTGAGCCGCTTTCGTTTTCCGCCGGCAGGCCGTAAAGCTCGCCGCCGATTTCCTTTAGTATCGGAGTAGGTCGTGGCGCTCACGCCGCAGAACAACCAGGCATTCCTGCGCGAAGTCGACGAGGAACTGCGCAAGGAACAGGCTGCGGCGCTGGCGAAGCGCTGGGGCCTCATCATCGCTGCCGTGATCGTCGTGACGCTCGCGGCCTTCGGTGGATACCTCTTCTGGCAGCATCAGAAGCGCGAGGAAGCCGGACGCGAGGGTGAGAAGTTGCAGCTGGTGTGGGACGATCTGGCCGCCAATCGGCTGGAGAAGACGACCGCGCCGCTGGCCGAGCTCGCCCAGTCCAAGTCCGATGGCTATCGCGCGGTGGCGCTGTTCACCCAGGCCGACCTGCTGCTGCAGAAGGACGACCTGAAGGGCGCGGCGGCCAAGTTCGGACAGATCGCGGCCGACGAGTCGCTGGACGCGCCGTTCCGCCAGCTGGCGCTGGTGCGCCAGACGATGGCCGAGTTCGACACGATCAAGCCCGACCAGGTGGTCACGCGGCTGCGTGGGCTGGCGGTGCCGGAGAACCCCTATTTCGGCAGCGCCGGTGAACTGGTGGCGCTGGCCTACCTGAAGCAGGGCCGCCGCGATCTTGCCGGCAAGCTGTTCGGGCAGATCGCGCAGGACGAGAAGGTGCCGGCGACGATCCGTCAACGCGCGGTTCAGATGGCGGGCGTACTTGGTGTCGACGCCGTGCCGGCAGAGGCGGGCACGAAGAGTGATGGCGGCACCGGCCCGGCTGCGGGCGGGGCACAGAGCAAGGCACAGTAATGAAAAAGTCGATTGCCGCCCCGATCGCAGTGGCGAGCCTGATGGCTCTGAGCGCCTGCGGCATCTTCAAGGGCCAGGAAAAGAAGACGCCGACGGTCGGCAATCGCGTGCCGATCCTGGTATCGGAGAATGAGGCGGAGGTGGATCCGTCGCTGTCGGGCGTGCAGGTGCTGCTGCCGGCGGCCGAGGTGAACGCGGAGTGGACCCAGCCGGGCGGCAATGCCGCGAAGGACATGGGCCATCTGGCGCTTGGCGGATCGCCGGCGCGGATCTGGGGCGCGTCGATCAACGGCGGATCGAACCGCCAGCAGCTCGGCGGCACGCCAGTGATTGCGGACGGCAAGCTCTTCGTCGTCGACGTCGAGGCGCGGGTGCATGCGTTCAACGCGGACACCGGAAGCTCGATCTGGTCCACGGCATTGGCCAAGGACGAATCGAACAAGTCCGCGCTGTTCGGCGGCGGCGCCAGCGTCGACGGCGGCCGCGTCTATGCGACGAGCGGGCTTGGCGACGTGGTGGCGCTGAACGCCGCCGATGGCAGCGAAGTGTGGCGTTCCAAGCCGGGCGGGCCGCTGCGCGGCGCGCCGACCATCGCCAACGGCCAGATCTATGTGCTGAGCCAGGACAACCAGCTCTATGCGCTGGGCGAGGCTGACGGGAAGGTGCAGTGGACCGCGTCCGCCAGCGTCGAGACGCAGGGCGTGTTCGGCGTCGCGGCACCGGCTGCGGCAGCGGGCACGATCGTCGCCGGCTTCTCCTCGGGCGAGCTCAATGCCTATCGCTACGAGAACGGCCGCACCCTGTGGCAGGACGCCTTGTCGCGCACCAGCATCTCCACCTCGGTTTCGAGCTTGGCCGATATCGACGCGGATCCGGTGATCGCTGACGGGCGCGTCTATGCCGTGGGGCAGGGCGGACGCATGGTGGCGATCGAGATCGCAACCGGCCAACGCCTGTGGGAGCAGAATTTCGCCAGCATCACGACGCCGTGGATCGCGGGCGAGTGGCTGTTCGTCGTGACCGATGATGCGCGGCTGGTGTGCCTGTCGCGCGCCAACGGCAAGGTCCGCTGGATCGGCCAGCTGCGCGCGTACAAGAACGAGAAGAAGAAATCGAACCCCTACACCTGGTTCGGCCCGGTTCTCGCCGGTGACCGGCTGTGGCTGACCAATTCGCGCGGCGAACTGGTCGGCGTGTCGCCGGCCGACGGCAGCGTGCAGGTGACGATCGAAGCGTCCGACAGCTTCACCTTGCCGCCGATCGTGGCGAACCAGACCCTGTACACGCTCGATCATAAGGGACGCATGTCCGCGTACAGGTGACGCGGGGGCGGCGAGCGGGTAGGGGGGCGCGATGGCACGTCTCCCCACCGTCGCGATCGTCGGCCGCCCTAATGTCGGCAAGTCCACGTTGTTCAACCGTCTCGTCGGCAAGAAGCTGGCGCTGGTGGATGATCGCCCCGGCGTGACCCGCGACCGGCGCGAGGGCGATGCGCACCTCCTGGGCTTGGATTTCCGCGTCGTCGACACCGCGGGCTACGAAGACCATGACGCGCACTCGCTGCCGGGCCGTATGCGCCTGCAGACCGAGGCGGCGGTGGCGTCGGCGGACGTCGCGCTGTTCATGGTCGACGCGCGTGCCGGGATCGTGCCGCTGGACGAGGAGATCGCGCGCTGGCTGCGGGGATCGACCACGCCGATCGTGCTGGTCGCTAACAAGGCGGAGGGGCGCTCCGGCGAACAAGGCATACTGGAATCGCTGGCGCTGGGCTTTGGTGATCCCGTCCAGCTGTCGGCCGAACATGGCGAAGGCGTCGCCGACCTGTTCGACGCGCTGCTTCCGTATCTCGACAAGGAGGCGGAGGACGAGGAGGCGGATGACGAGGGGGAGAACCCTGACGCGCCGCTGAAGCTTGCGATCGTCGGGCGGCCGAACGCGGGCAAGTCGACGCTGGTCAACCGGATGCTGGGCGAGGATCGCATGATCACCGGGCCCGAGGCGGGGATCACGCGCGATTCGATCGCGATCGACTGGGAATGGCGCGGGCGGCCTGTGCGGCTGATCGATACCGCGGGGATGCGCAAGCGCGCCAAGGTGCAGGACAAGCTGGAAAAGCTTTCCGTCGCCGATGCGCTGCACGCGGTGGACTTCGCCGAAGTCGTCGTGCTGCTGCTGGATGCGACGCTTGGCCTTGAATCGCAGGATCTGCGCATCGCCGATCGCGTGCTGGAGGAAGGGCGCGCGCTGATCATCGCGCTGAACAAATGGGATGTCGCCGAAGACCCCTCGTCACTGTTCAACGGCGTGAAGGCGGCGCTTGGTGATGGCCTGAGCCAGGTGAAGGGCGTGCCGCTGATCACCGTATCGGCGATGACCGGCAAGGGTATTGACCAACTGATCGGCGCAGCCTTCGAAACGCGGGAGGCATGGTCGCGCCGCGTGCCGACGGGCGAGCTCAACCGCTGGTTCGAACGGGCGATCGAAGCCAATCCGCCGCCCGCGCCGGGCGGCAAGCGGATCAAGATGCGCTATGTGACGCAGGTCAAGACACGGCCGCCGAGCTTCGTGATCTTCGGCACGCGCGTCGACCAATTGCCGGCGAGCTACGAACGCTATCTGGTCAATTCGATGCGTAAAGATCTTGGATTTGGTGCCGTTCCGGTCCGTCTGACGTTGCGAGCACCTAAGAACCCTTACAGTAGCTGACGCTTACCCGCTATTTACTTCACGGCGATAGATGATCTTACTTGCGCTGTGGTCATCCACAGCGCGCAGGGGAATGGGATCGTGTCGTTCGAAGGCAGCGCGTTGGTCGACTGGGCAGCCTTTGCGAAGGCGCGGGCGGAGCTTGGTGCCGACTTCGTGCGGATCCTCGGCTATTTCCGCGAGGACGGAGTGAAATCCGTTGCGGCGATCGAGGCGGGCATGCGCGCGCTCAATGCCGCGGCGATTGTGATTCCAGCGCATACGCTGAAGGGCGAGGCGGGCCAGTTCGGGGCGACGCCGCTCGCTGATCTGGCTGAAGCGATCGAGGTGATTGCGCGCGACTGCGTCGAGGCGCGCGAGACGCCTGAGGCCGCGGTGGAGGACGTCGCTCGGCTGCGGCCGCTGTTCAATGAAACGCTGGCGCTGCTGGAGCGTGAAGCCGGCCCGATGGCTGCACGCCGGCCAGTGACCGGGTTCGGCCGACGCCCGGCTGGCGGGACGTTCGGCCGATCCTGATCGTGCCCCGGTGAAAGGCGCCGGCCACCGGCCGGCACCGGACGATCAGCCGTCCGCCTGCTCCGGCTGGGCGTTGAGCTGGATATAATTCTGCAGACCCATGCGCTCGATCATCTCGAACTGCCGTTCGAGCGTGTCGACATGCTCTTCCTCGCTCAGCAGGATCTTGGTGAAGAGATCGCGGCTGACGAAATCCTTCACTTCCTCGCAATAGGCGATCGCGGCCTTAAGCTGCGCGACGGCCTCGATCTCCATGGCGAGATCGGCCTTCAGCACTTCCTCGACGGTCTCGCCGATGCGCAGGCGGCCGAGCAGCTGGAAATTGGGGAGGCCATCGAGGAACAGGATGCGCTCCGCCAGCCAATCGGCGTGCTTCATCTCGTCGATCGATTCGTGCCGCTCGAATTCGGCGAGCTTGCGCACGCCCCAGTGCTCGAGCAGGCGATAGTGCAACCAATACTGGTTGATCGCGGTAAGTTCGTTCTTGAGCGTTTCGTTCAAGAACTCGATGACGCGTGCGTCGCCCTTCATTGCAGTGCCTCCGTTACGGGGCCGGCTTGTATCGTCGGTGGGGCGTGAGCGCCATCTAAAAAATGGCGGATTTCTGCGGATTCCTGGGATTGCGAACGCTACGCAGCAGCGCGCTCTTCATCGATAATGGCTCGCGCGAACGTGACGCACTGGCCGCACTTGGGCTGGCGACCGAGCGAGCGATAGGCCTGACATGCCGTCTTCGATCCGGAACGTGCAGCGTTGCGGACGTCGCTTTCGCGGATGGCATTACAGACGCAAACGACCATGTTGATCTCCCCTCACGGCTGAGCATGGGGTAGGGCTAATGCGAATGTGTCGCAAGTCCTTTTGCGTCTTATTCGCAAATTAGCGGTGCGTGATCGGCTGCAGCTTGAGCCGGGCCATGCTGCGCCACAGCCATTCGAACGGCCCGTAGGCGAACCGGTCGAGCCATGGCTTCGACCAAAGCAGCATCGCGGCGCAGATCACGGCGACGATGGGATAGAGCTGCCACCGCTCGAGACGGCCGAACCAGCCGAGGCCGTAGCCGTAGAAGAGCAAGGTGCAGAGGAGGCTGGTGGCGAGATAGTTGCTGAACGCCATCCGCCCGACCGCGGCGATCCGCCGGGTCAGGGCGCCGGCTGGCCCGCGCTGCATCAGGAGGATGATCGTCGCTGCATAGGCCAGCGCGAGGCCCGGGCGCAGCAGGACGAGGTGGAGCGGATCTGCCAGCAGCAAGGTGAGCGGATCGAAGTTCGTGCTGGAGATCCACCAGACGAGCGGGAGGTACAGCGGCAGGCAGATGCCGTAGCCGAGCAGCATCAGCTGCCGGTAGCGCCGGCGCGGCCATTCGCCAGCGAAGAAGCCGCTGCGGAACAGCGCCATGCCCAGCAGCATCAGTGCGATCGTTTCCGGGAGCAGCGAGGGCATGACCTCGGTCTGCGCCTCATAGGTGCGGGCAATGCGGGCGGGCAGCACATCCGACCATCCGCCGCGGAAAGCGGCGATCTCCGCCGGGATTTCGGCGCGCAGTTCCGCGATGCCGCCCGTATAGCGCGACCATTTGTCCTGCAGCGCCACGGGCGCATCAGCCGCGGTGGCGCGCGCCTCGAAGTGCCGTGCGGCGGCGTGATCGGCGATGCCGGCGACGAGTTGCAGGAGCATGATGATCGTGGCCAGGGCGAGCAGCGCCTCGGTTCGCCAGCGTCGCGCGGCGAAGATGATCGCGCCGCCGATCGCATACGGAACGAGGATGTCGCCCGACCAGATCAGATAGGCGTGCACCATACCGATCAGGAACAGGGTGATCATGCGCGCATAATGGACGCGCGCCGGGCTTTGGCCGGCGGCGAGTGCGCGCTCCGCGATCAGCATCGTGGAGGCGCCGAACAGGATCGTGAACAGGCCGCGCATCTTGCCGTCGGCAAGAACGAAGGCGATCGCCCAAGCCCACCAGTTCGCCCCTGTCGCCCCGCCATAGAAGGTGGGATCGACATAGGCGTAACTCGGCATCGCGAAATCGACGATGTTGAGCAGCAGGATGCCCATCACCGCGACGCCGCGGATCACGTCAAGCGTGACGAGCCGGGCGGACGCTTCGGTCGGGACGGCGCGCATCGGGCGTGGCGGGGTGCCGGCGGGCGGATCAGCCCTCCAGCGACACCTCGCCGCCCATCAGTTTCGGGAAGAAGCCCTCGTGCGCCGCACGCAGCGTGTCGAGCGTGACGACATCGTCGCGATCCGGCCGCTCGAAGATCAGGCGCTTGCCGCCGGTGCGGCCCAGCGGCTCCGCCTCAACACCGGCCTCGAGCGCGGCCTGGAGGAAATCGGCCAGCGCGTGATCGTGGACGGTGATGATGTAGACGCCCTGATCCTCACCGAAGAAGCTTGCCGCGCAGCCGAACGGCTGCTTGCGATCGATCATCGCGCCGATGTTGCCGGCGAGCGCCATTTCGGCGAGCGTGACGGCGATGCCGCCGTCGGAGACGTCGTGAACGGCGGAGAGCTGGCCGAGGTCGATCGCGGTGCGGATGAGATCGCCGGTCGCCTTCTCCTGCGCCAGATCGACGCGGGGCGGGGGGCCTTCCTCGCGGCCATGGACCTCGCGCAGCCAGAGCGACTGGCCGAGATCGCCGCGGCGGGTGCCGACCGCGAGGATGACGTCGCCCGCGCCCTTGAAGGCGATCGTGGCGCTCTTCGACCAGTCCGCCATCAGGCCGACGCCGCCGATCGCGGGGGTGGGAAGGATCGCCGAACCGCCGCCGGTCGCCTTCGATTCGTTGTAGAGCGAGACGTTGCCGGAGACGATCGGGTAGTCGAGCGCGCGGCACGCCTGCGCCATGCCGTCGAGGCAGCCGACGATCTGGCCCATGATCTCCGGGCGCTGCGGGTTGGCGAAATTGAGGCAGTTGGTGATCGCGAGCGGCTTGGCGCCGACCGCGGTGAGGTTGCGCCAGGTTTCGGCGACGGCCTGCTTCCCGCCCTCGACCGGATCGGCGTAGCAATAGCGCGGGGTGCAATCGGTGGTGATCGCCAGCGCCTTGTCGGTGCCGTGGACGCGCACAACCGCGGCGTCGCCGCCGGGGCGCTGCACCGTGTCGGCGCCGACCATGTGGTCATATTGCTCCCAGATCCAGCGGCGCGACGCGATGTCGGGCGAGCCCATCAGCGTAACGAGATCGGCGGCGATGTCCTTGCACTCGGGCACGTTCACCAGCGCCTTGGCGGGCGGGGTGGGGACGTGCGGGCGATCGTAGAGCGGCGCCTCGTCCGCGAGCGGGGCGAGCGGGATGTCGCAGACGGTGTCGCCCTTCCACTTGAGCACCATGCGCCCGGTATCGGTGACGTGGCCGATGACCGCGAAATCGAGCTCCCACTTGCGGAAGATCGCCTCGGCAAAGGCCTCGCGGCCCGGCTTCAGCACCATCAGCATGCGCTCCTGCGATTCGGAGAGCATCATTTCGTAGGGGGTCATCCCCTCCTCACGCTGCGGCACGTCGTCCATGATCAGCTCGATGCCGACGCCGCCCTTGGACGCCATCTCGACGCTGGAGGAGGTGAGGCCGGCGGCGCCCATGTCCTGGATCGCGACGATCGCGTCGGAGGCCATCAGTTCGAGGCAGGCCTCGATCAGCAGCTTTTCGGTGAAGGGATCGCCGACCTGCACCGTCGGGCGCTTCTCCTCCGCGTCCTCGCCGAAGTCTGCGGAGGCCATGGTGGCGCCGTGAATGCCGTCGCGGCCGGTCTTGGAGCCGACATATACGATCGGATTGCCGATGCCGCTGGCGGCCGAATAGAAGATCTTGTCCTGGTCAGCGACGCCGACCGTCATCGCATTGACGAGGATGTTGCCGTCATAGGCGGGGTGGAAGTTCACCTCGCCCCCCACGGTCGGTACGCCAACGCAATTGCCATAGCCGCCGATGCCATGGACCACGCCCGAGATGAGGTGACGCATCTTGGGGTGATCGGGACGGCCGAAGCGAAGCGCGTTCATGTTCGCGATCGGGCGTGCGCCCATCGTGAACACGTCGCGCAGGATGCCACCGACGCCGGTCGCCGCGCCCTGATACGGCTCGATGTACGAGGGGTGGTTGTGCGATTCCATCTTGAAGATCGCGGCCTGGCCATCACCGATGTCAATCACGCCGGCATTCTCGCCCGGGCCGCAGATCACCCAGGGTGCTTCCGTGGGCAGCTTCTTCAGGTGGATCCGCGACGACTTGTACGAGCAATGCTCCGACCACATCACCGAGAAGATGCCGAGTTCCACCAGGTTCGGCTCACGGCCGAGCGCGTGGAGGACGCGATCATATTCCTCGGGGGACAGGCCGTGTTCGGCGACGACTTCTGGCGTGATGGCGGTCATGCCCGCGCCGATAGCGTTGGTGGCCGCCGGTGTCACCACATCGGCGGCGCTGCGCGCGTCGATCAGTGCCGCCGTGCGAGGCGGCGCCGCTTGATCCGCGCGACGAGCCCCTCGCGCTGTGTCAGCGGCTCGAACATTCCCTCTGGCCCTTCGGGATCGAGGATCTCGTTGTCGGCGAGCCATTTCTCCACCTCCGAGAGGTTCGGCACCTCGTAGGGCACGAGCGTCTTTCCCTCGCCGCGCAGGCGCTCGATCGCGCCGATCAGGCCGTGAGCGGCGACCTGCGCGGTCACTTCCGCCGGCTCCACGCCGAGATGCTCGGCGATCAGATCGTCGCGGATGGCTGAAATGCAGTCGCCCTCATGCTCGATCGTGACGTCGCACTCGGTATCGAGGCGGAGCGAGCGATTGTTGAAGTTCGACGAGCCGACTCGGATCAGATCGTCATCGATCGCGAGCACCTTGGCGTGAACGTAGATCGGGACGCCGCCAGCGGTGTGCGGGTGATACATGCGCAGGCGATCGTGTCGATCGCGCTGCTTCAATGCCTGGAACAGGCGCGCGCGCGCCGTGTCCATGGCGATCGGCTCCAGCCAGCCCTGCGCGGTCACCGGGTTGATGATGACGATCTCGGGCCCGTCCGGCTCCTCAAGGCGCTTTGCCATGGCCTCGGCCACGCGGCGCGAGGCAAAATACTGGCTTTCGGCATAGATGCGCCGCTTCGCGCGGGCGATGAGCGCGAGGTAGAGTTCCTCGATCTCGAGCACGGCCTCTTGTGGGCCATGTTCGGGCTGCGAGCGCGAGATGGCGACATCAACCTCGCGGAAGTGCGGCTCCAGGCTCTCGGGCCAGCAGGCGTTCGAGGGGGGCGGGGGCTCGATCGGGCGGCCGCCGGCGATCTCCCACCGTGCCCGGCAGAGTTCGCCGAGCGCGGCCGCGACCGGGCCTTCGAGCGCGGTGGTGGCGTCATGCCATGGCTTGAAGGGCGATCCGCTGGGCGAGCGGCGATGTTCGTCGTCGTCGCTGTGAGCGCGCGTGTCCCAGCGCTCGTCCGTCATGTCGATGCCGCCGCAGAAGGCGAGGCAATCGTCGATCACGACGATCTTCTGATGCTGCGAGGCGCCGATCGGATGATGGCCATCGAGCTTCAGGTGGATCCGCTTGCGCAAGAAGCGCCACTTGGTGAGCGTCCACAGCGTCTTGCCACGGAACAGCGTCTTCAGCGCGCCCTTGTCCCAGCGCAGGATGTGGACGCTGAGACCCGGTTTGCGGTGGACCAGCCAGCTGATGAAATCGCCGACGGTGGCGGGCACGCCCGGCGGCTCATTGTCCCAGGCGAGCTTGATTCGCGCGTCGAAATCCCAGCCGACCAGCAGGATCTGATGCTCCGCATTCATCATCGCTTCGCGCGCGACGCGGAAATAGGGATCCGCATCGACGATGACCGCGGCACGGCTCGCCCGCTCGACACGCCAGCGGGCCTTTTCCGGAAGGCTCACAGGATGTCGCGGACGCGTTCTGGCGGCCGGCCGAGGACGACGCCCTTGTCGGTCTCGATCAGCGGGCGCTCGATCAGCGCGGGGTCGGCGGCCATGGCGTCGAGCGCGGCTTCGTCGTTCGCCACCTTGGGCGCGTCCTTTCGCATCGCGTCGCGCGGGGCGATGCCGGCGCGGGCATAGAGGCGCGCGAGCTCGGCGCGGCTGGGCGGCTCCTTGAGATATTCGACGATGATCGGCTCGATCCCGGCATCGCGGAGCAAAGCCAAGGCCTCCCGCGACTTGGAGCAGCGGGGGTTATGCCAGATCGTCGCGTTCATGGCGCCATCGTCTATAGCGTCCGCAGCCGCGGACCAAGCCTTGGGATGCGGCTGCGACCCGTCCACGCGGCGAGCAGGGCAAGAGCGGTGAAGACCGCGAGCGCGAGCAGCGATTGGGCGAGTGGCGCAGGATCGATGACGCGATCAGGCTGTGGCTCGGCCCAGTTGATCACCTGGACGAACGCCAGCGCGGTGGAGAGGATTGACGGGGCGAGAATGCCGGCGCGGCCGTGCGGCCTTGTTCTCACGAGATAGAAGCCGAGCGCAGCGGCGGTGAGGGCGATCTCCAGCGGCATCTCGATCATTGGGTGGTTCCAGAGCGCGAAGCCGTAGCGGCTGCCGGAGCCGGCGATCGTGAGATCCGGCGCGTGGACGAGAAGATCGAGGAACCAGTGCGATGCCACGACCGCGGCACCGATCATCGCCGTCACCCAGGCGCTGCCGGCGAGCCGCGCGATCGCGAGCCAGCCGAGCGCGAACAGAAGCGTTCCGGCGAGGCTGTGCGTGTAGCGCATGTCGTAAAGGTCGAGCGCGTTCATCACCGTGAAGCCTGGCACGAGACGCGCGTGCTCGATGCCGAGCGCGACGAAACCGAAGAACGCGAAATCGACGAGCTGTGCTGCGACGAACTGGGCGCCGAGACGGGGGGCCTTGGGACAGGCCGCGGCGATCAATGCCGGTGCGTAATGCCCGATGAACATGAAGCCTCTCCCCCGTAGGAGAGAGGCTTAGGTCAAGTGAAGAGCGCCGTCACGCCTGGCGTGCGAGCCACTCCTCCAGCCACTTGATGGTGTAATCGCCTTCCTGGAACTCGGGATCGTCGAGCAGGGCCTGATGCAAGGGAATGGTGGTCGTGATTCCCTCGATCACGAATTCCTCCAGCGCGCGGCGCAGGCGCCGGAGCGCACCCTGGCGCGTGGTGCCGTACACGATCAGCTTGGCGACCATGCTGTCGTAATAAGGCGGCACGCGATAGCCGGCGTAGAGACCCGAATCGACGCGCACGTTCATGCCGCCGGGCGCATGGTACAGCGAGACGAGGCCGGGCGACGGCGCGAAGGTGCGCGGATCCTCGGCATTGATGCGGCATTCGATGGCGTGGCCGCGGAAGATGACATCCTCCTGCCGCAGCGTCAGCGGGTGGCCCTCGGCGACGCGAATCTGCTCACGGACGAGATCGAGGCCGGTGATCGCCTCCGTCACCGGATGCTCCACCTGAAGGCGGGTGTTCATCTCGATGAAGTAGAACTCGCCGTTCTCCCACAGGAACTCGATCGTGCCGGCGCCGCGATAGCCCATGTCGGCCATCGCGCGGGCGACGATGCCGCCCATCCGCTCGCGCTCTTCGGCCGTGATGACGGGCGAGGGAGCCTCCTCCAGCACCTTCTGGTGGCGGCGCTGCAGCGAGCAATCACGCTCGCCGAGATGGATCGCATTGCCCTTGCCGTCACCGAACACCTGGAATTCGATGTGCCGTGGATTGCCGAGGTACTTTTCCATGTAGACGGTGGCGTCGCCGAACGCGGACTTCGCCTCGTTGCCGGCCTGCGCCATCAACGTTTCCATCTGATCCTCGGACGGCACGACCTTCATGCCGCGCCCGCCGCCGCCCGATGCCGCCTTGATCAGCACCGGATAGCCGATGTCACGCGCGAGGCGCTTGGCCTCCGCCGAATCGGTCAGCGCGCCGTCCGAGCCGGGGACGAGCGGCAAGCCAAGCGCGCCGGCGGTGCGCTTTGCCTCCACCTTGTCGCCCATGGTGCGGATATGCTCGGGCTTGGGCCCGACGAAGATCAGCCCGTGCGCCTCGACGATCTCGGCGAACTTCGCGTTCTCGCTGAGGAAGCCGTAGCCCGGGTGGATCGCATCCGCGCCCGAGATCTCGGCCGCGGAAATGATGTTGGCGATGTTGAGGTAGCTCTCCGCCGCAGACGGCGGGCCGATGCAGATCGCCTCGTCTGCAAGGCGGACGTGCATCGCATCCGCGTCAGCGGTGGAATGCACCGCGACCGTCTTGATCCCCATTTCGTGGCAGGCGCGGTGGATTCGCAGCGCGATCTCACCACGATTGGCAATGAGGAGCTTCTTGATTTCGGGCATATTACTCGACGACCACCAGCGGCTGGTCGAACTCGACCGGCTGGCCATTGTCGACCAAGATCGCCGTCACCGTGCCAGCGCTGGGCGCGGTGATCGGGTTCATCACCTTCATTGCCTCGACGATCAGCAGCGTGTCGCCAGCCTGGACCTGGCGACCGACCGTGACGAACGGCGCAGCGCCCGGCTCGGCGGCGAGATAGGCAGTGCCAACCATCGGCGAGCGGACCGCATTGGCGTTGCTGGGCGAGGGGGCGGCAGCGTCCGTCGTCGGCAGCGCTGCGACTGCACTGGGCGCCGGCGCGGCGGGCGGCGCATGATAGACGGTCGGCGCAGCGGCATGCATCACTTCACGCGCGACGCGGATGCGACGATCACCGTCTTCCACTTCAATTTCGGTGAGCTGCGTCGCATCGAGCAGCTCGGCAAGCTGGCGAACGAGATCGACGTCGACCTTCATCACCCCATTATCCTTATCGGCCATGTTCGACCCCTTCCCTGAACAGGGCGCGCGCTCTGTCAGATGCGCGCGGCAGCTTCAAGCGCGAGCATGTATGACATCGCACCGAAGCCGGCGATAGTTCCGCGTGCGGCACGACCCACGAACGAGACATGACGGAATTCTTCGCGGCTGTGCGGGTTCGACAAATGAACTTCGATCACTGGCGTGCGAATCGACTTGATCGCGTCGTGAACCGCGATCGATGTATGCGTGAACGCGCCCGCATTCAGGATCACTGCCTTGGCATTGCGGGCCTGCGCCTCGTGCAGCCAATCGACCAGATGCCCTTCATGATTGGACTGGCGCATATCGATTTCGAGATCGAGCGCCTGTGCACGATCCTCGAGCTGGCCGGCGATATCGTCCAGCGTGTCATGGCCATAGATTTCGGGCTCCCGCGTGCCGAGCAGGTTCAGGTTCGGGCCGTTCAGGACGAAGACGAGGGACAAGGCGCTTCCTTTCTTGAACGCTGTCTGCGTCAGCCCTAGTTGGAACGCAAATCTCCGATCCCCTGGGCCCTGCCGATCGCCGGGCTGCCGCTTCCTCCTCGAACGGGCGAGGGAAGGGGCAGGGTTCAGACAGCGCAGCCCGCAAAGAGGGGGCGGTTCCCCGCCCGCAAAAGGATCCCATGCCGCATTCCGACGGAACCATCTCCATCACCGTGAACGGCGAGCACCGCCGCGTCGTCGCCGGGATCACGCTGGCCCAGCTGGCGACCGAACTCGGCCTGGTGCCGGAGAAGGTGGCGGTTGAGCGCAATCTCGAGGTGGTGCCGCGCTCCACCCTGAAGGACGTCGTGGTCGAGGACGGGGACGATCTGGAGATCGTGCATTTCGTCGGCGGCGGCGATCATGCCGCGCGGGTCGACAGCGACACCTGGACGGTTGCGGGCAAGACCTTCCGTTCGCGGCTGATCGTCGGCACCGGCAAGTACAAGGACTTCGCGCAGAACGCCGCGGCGCTCGAGGCGTCGGGCGCGGAGATCGTCACGGTTGCGGTGCGCCGCGTGAACGTCAGCGATCCCAAGGCGCCGATGTTGACGGACTTCATCGATCCAAAGCGCTTCACCTACCTGCCCAATACTGCCGGCTGCTTCACGGCCGACGAGGCGATCCGCACGCTTCGGCTGGCGCGGGAAGCGGGCGGCTGGGATTTGGTCAAGCTTGAGGTGCTGGGCGAGGCGCGCACGCTGTACCCCGACATGCGCGAGACGCTGAAGGCGACCGAAGTCCTGGTGAAGGAGGGCTTCAAGCCGATGGTCTATTGCGTCGACGATCCGATCGCGGCGAAGCAGCTGGAAGAGGCGGGTGCGGTGGCCATCATGCCGCTGGGCGCGCCGATCGGATCGGGCCTCGGCATCCAGAACCGGGTGACGATCCGCCTGATCGTGGAGGGCGCCAAGGTGCCGGTGCTGGTCGATGCTGGCGTCGGTACGGCGTCCGATGCGGCGGTGGCGATGGAGCTTGGCTGCGACGGTGTGCTGATGAACACGGCGATCGCCGAAGCGAAGGACCCGATCCTGATGGCGGCGGCGATGAAGTCGGCGGTGGAGGCGGGGCGCCTGTCCTATCGCGCGGGCCGCATGGGTATCCGCCGCTACGCCGACCCGTCGTCGCCGCTGGCGGGCCTTATCTGACCTGGGTGGCCGCGCCATCTGCTCCTGGCAAAGCGGATTGCGCGGATGAATGCGGCGGGCCTCAGTTGGCCCGCTCGCTCCGCGGCTTCCACGTGGCGACGCGGAAGAGATAGCCGATCACGATAAGGACGGTGACCGCGACCGCGGCCGGGCCGACGAACCGCTCCAGCTGGGTGAAATACGTGCCCAACACGACGCCGCCGCCGGCCAGCACCGCATTCCAGATCGCGCTGCCGACGAAGGTGAACGCGAGGAACTTCAACATCGGCATCTTCGCCATGCCTGCCGGCAGCGAAATAACGGTGCGGAACGTGGGCAGGAAGCGGAAGACAAAGATCACCCAGTGGCCGTGCCGGTGGAAGAACCGGTCCAACCGGGCGACATCCTCCCAATCCATCGTCAGCCAGCGCTGGTGCCGCTCCACGAACGGACGGAAGCGAAGGATGCCCATGCGGCGGCCGATCTCGTACCAGAACAGATTGCCGAGCGTGGTGCCGACGGTGCCCCAGAAGATCAGCAGCGGCAGCGTCATCTCGCCGCGCGCGACTGCCATGCCGCCCAGGCCCATGATCACTTCCGACGGGATCGGCGGGATGATGTTCTCCAGCGCCATCAGCAGCAGAATGCCGAAATATCCGCCCCGTGCGATCCAGTCGATGATGATGTCAGTCATTGGCACCTTGTTCTCGTTGAATGGCGAGCGTCCCGGTCTGGTCCGAGGCGCGTTCCGATCCTTCGCCGGCGATCGAAGGGATCGCTGGCGTTCGTCCCGCACCGCCAGGAGCGCGGGCTGATTAATCATGAAACGTCCGGCGCGGCCTTATCTATCCGCCACCCTGCGTTCGATGGCATCCCAGATGAGGCTGGCGACATCCGTTCCGTCGAACTTCTCGATCGCGACGATGCCGGTGGGGGACGTGACGTTGATCTCGGTCAGCCACTGGCCGCCGATGACATCGATTCCGACGAAGATCAGGCCGCGCTTCTTGAGCTCGGGCCCAAGGGCGGCGCAGATTTCGCGCTCCTTCCCTGTCAGTTCGGTCTTCTCCGCCGATCCGCCGACCGCGAGGTTGCTGCGAATCTCGCCTTCGCCCGGCAGGCGATTGATCGCGCCGGCGACTTCCCCGTCGACCAGCACGATCCGCTTGTCGCCCTTCGCCACGTCCGGAAGGAAGGCCTGCACCATGTGCGGCTCCCGCCACGCCTGGTTGAACACCTCCATCAGCGCGGACAGGTTTTCACCCTCCGGCCCGACGCGGAAGATCGCCTTGCCGCCATTTCCGTGGAGCGGCTTCACGACGATCGCGCCGTGCTGCTTCAGGAAGGCGCGCGCTTCATCAAGCGAGCGGGTGACGAGAGTCGGTGGCATAAAGCGCGCATAATCGAGCACGAACACCTTCTCGGGCGCGTTGCGGACGCTTGCCGGATCATTGACCACCAGGGTGCGATCGCTGATTCGCTCGAGCAGATGGGTGGCCGTGATATAGCCGAGGTCGAACGGTGGATCCTGGCGCATCAGCACCACATCGGCCTCTCCGCCGAGATCTAGGCTGACGGGATCGCCCGCGGTGAAATGATCACCCTCGACGCGCCGCACCTCGACGGGGCGCGCACGGGTCCAGAGCCGGCCATCCGACCAGTTCAGATCCTCCGCCGCATAATGGAACATGCGGTGCCCGCGCTTCTGACCCGCCAGCATGAGCGCAAAGCTCGAATCGCCTGCGATGTTGATCGATTCGAGTGGGTCCATCTGGACCGCGACGGTGAGAGCCACGAGCAACCTCCGTTCGCCCCGAGGCGGCCGAGGATTCGGCCTTCACCTCGTGAGCGGTAGAACAAACAGTGCGTCGACCAGGTCAGCACGGAAAGGGCTCAGGTAAGGGGATGGCCCCGGCTTGTCACCCGATCCACGCATTCTCGATGTGGCGCGGGCGGGTGCCCGGGGCGAGAAGGACAACGTCGACGCGGACGTCCTCGCCATTGAGGGCATAGCGGGACATGAGAATCTCAGCCGCCGCGGCGACGCGGGCGAGGCGCTGGTGATCGATCGCGAAATCAAGTTCGGCGACGGAGGCACGCGTCTTCACCTCGACGAAGGCGACGAGGTTGCCGCGCTTGGCGACCAGATCGACCTCGCCGGCTGGGGTCCGCACGCGCTGATCGAGGATCCTCCAGCCGCGTAGTCGCAGCCACCAGGCAGCGTAACGCTCACCGCGCCGCCCGGCCGCATCGGCGGCGCGGCGGGCCTCGCTGTTACGGCTGGGCGGGGAAGCAGGCACGAGCGGAATGTGCCTGAGCGCTCGTCCAGCGCAACCCCGGTGTCGTCAAACCGTCGCCCCGAACAATTTGCCGACGCCGGCGGTCAGCGCCATGGCGAGCGCGCCCCAGAAGACGACGCGCATCGCGGGGCGAAGCATGGATGCGCCGCCCGTGCGGGCGCCGATCGCACCAAGCAGCGCGAGGAACAGGATCGATCCGACCGCGACACCCGGCGCGATGATCGGGAGCGGCAGCGCGGCAGTGAGTGCGAGCGGCAGCGCGGCGCCGACGGTGAAGCTGGCGGCCGAGGCCATGGCGGCGACCACGGGGCGAGCCACGGTATCATCGGTGATGTGCAGTTCGTCACGGGCGTGCGCCTCCAGCGCATCATGCGCCATCATCTGCCGTGCGACGGTGCGGGCGGTATCGGGCTCGACACCGCGGCTGACATAGATGGCGGCGAGCTCCTGCAGCTCTGCTTCGGGCGAGGTGACGAGTTCGCGCCGCTCGCGCGCCAGATCGGCGCGTTCGGTATCCGCCTGCGAGCTGACCGAGACATATTCGCCAGCTGCCATCGACATTGCACCGGCAACCAGTGACGCGACGCCAGCCGTCAGTACCGCGGCGTGGCTCGAGCCCGCGGAAGCGACGCCGAGGATCAGGCTGGAGGTGGAGACGATGCCGTCGTTCGCACCCAGCACCGCCGCCCGCAGCCACCCGACTCGGGTGACCAGATGGGTTTCCTTGTGCGGTTCCTTTGCGCGCGTTCGCATGGCGCCTTACCCGTCCGTATCGCCGGCCGCGGGGGCGGGCATGCTGGGCGTAGCGGCAAAGGAAGGTTCGTGCGAGCAGAGAGTGCGCAAGTTATCGTTGCGCGCTTCTGCCTTGCTGACCTTGAGGTGAAGGCAACCTTCTTTTCAGCTTGTATAACGTTGCGCCCTGCGGGTGCTTCATTCGTCTTTCATGGTGAGAGCGCGGGCGTACAGTTCCTTGCGGTCGAGCCCGAATTTCTTGGCGACCTCGCCAGCGGCCTTGGCGACCGGTAGCCGCGTCAGCGCGTCCGCCAGCGCTGCATCGGCGTCCTCGATGCTGGCAGGCGGTGCTTCGCCGGGCGGGCCGACGACGATCACGATCTCGCCCTTCGGCAGCGCTTCGGCATAGTGCGCCGCGAGGGTCGACAACGTGCCGGTGACAGCCTCTTCGAAGCGCTTGGTGATCTCGCGCGTCACCGCCGCCTCTCGATCCCCGAGCTGTTCCGCAAGCGCCGTCAGGGTGGCGCCGAGCCGGGGACCGCTTTCGTAGAAGATGAGCGTTGCGCGGATCGCGCCCAGTTCAGCAATCGCTTCCGTGCGCGCCTTCGCCTTGGACGGGAGGAAGCCGGCGAACAGGAATCGATCGGTGGGAAGGCCGGCGAGGGTAAGCGCGGCGACGGCGGCGCAGGGGCCGGGTATCGTCACCACCGTGTGGCCCGCCGCCCGCGCGTCGCGCACCAGCTTGTAGCCGGGATCCGAAATCAGTGGCGTGCCGGCGTCCGAGACAAGCGCGACCGCCTCCGTTGCCATGCGAGCGATCAGGTGCGGGCGGACGTGATCGGCGTTGTGATCGTGATAGGGTGTCATCGGCCGCTTCGTGCCGATGTGGCGAAGCAGGCCGGCGGTGACCCGAGTGTCCTCCGCAGCGATCACCGAGGCGCGCGAGAGGATGTCTGCGGCGCGCGGCGACAAGTCACCGAGATTGCCGATCGGGGTGGCGACGATGTAGAGGCCGGGGCTTAGAGGTTCCACGAGGGGTGTAATGGCAGAGGCCGTAACCAATCCGCAACGGGCGAGCAGGATCGTCCGTGGCTTTGCAGTCGCTGCCGCGCTGCTCGTGTCCGCATGCTCGACGGTGGTGCCCCGCGGGCCCGCACCGCCGCCCCCGGCCAAGAAGGCGCCGCCGCCTGCACCACGCCCGGACGCGGTGGAAGCTGGCATCCCGCGCGATACGGCGCGCAACCGCGTCGCGCTGCTGGTGCCGCTGTCCGGCACCAACGCCGGCGTCGGCAAGAGCCTGGCCAATGCGACCCAGCTGGCGCTGCTCGACACCGGCAACCAGCAGGTGCGAGTCACCAATTACGACACCGCGACCGGTGCTGCCGTGGCGGCACAGCAGGCGATCGCCGATGGCGCGCAGCTGATCCTCGGCCCGCTGCTGTCGGATGACGTTCGCGCGGTGGGGCCGATCGCACGCAAGGCAGGCGTCCCCGTCATTTCCTTCTCGAACGACACCAGCGTGGCCGGGGATGGCGTGTATCTGATGGGATACACGCCGAGCCAGTCGATCGAGCGCGTGGTGGCCTATGCCCGCAGCCGCGGCGTCACCAACTTCGGTGGGCTGGTGCCAAACGCGCTTTACGGCACGCGCGCGTCGACGGTGTTCCTGCGCGCGGTCGAATCGGCCGGCGGCCGGGTGGTTGCGCTGCAGACCTATGATCGCAACAACGGCTCAATCGGCGCTGCCGTCACCAAGATGGCGAAGGATGCGCCGTTCGACGCCGTTCTGATCGCCGATTCGAGCGCAACGGCGGCGACGGCCGTGCCGCTGCTGCGCAAGTCGAGCCCGGATACAAAGATTCTGGGTACGGAGCTGTGGAACAGCGACAGCAGCGTCGCGACGCGCCCGGCGCTGAACGGCGCCTGGTTCGCCAGCGTGTCGAATGGTCTTTACCGGCAGTACGCTGCCAAGTACCGGGCGCGCTTCGGCACCGCGCCGTATCGGCTTTCAAGCCTCGGCTATGACGCGGTGCTGCTGACCGCCCGTATTTCGCGCGACTGGCGCGTCGGTGCACCTTTCCCGGAGGTGCGCCTGCGCTCGGGCGAGGGATACGCCGGGATCGACGGCGCGTTCCGCTTCGGCCGCGACGGCGTGGCTGAGCGCGCGTTGGAGGTGCAGGAGATTCGCGGCGGCAGTTCGGCCGTCGTGTCTCCGGCGCCGGCGAGCTTCGGTCGCTGATCAACCGACACGTATTCTTCTGAGGATTACTTGATGTTCGCCTGGTTCCAGCGCCTCCTGCCGAAGCGCGGTAATTTCTTCGAGCTGTTCGACGCCCACGCCGCGGTGACGCTGCAGGCGGCGGAAGCCACGACCCGCCTGTT
Source organism: Sphingomonas sp. 179-I 2A4 NHS (assembly GCF_045369135.1). Taxonomy (NCBI): domain Bacteria; kingdom Pseudomonadati; phylum Pseudomonadota; class Alphaproteobacteria; order Sphingomonadales; family Sphingomonadaceae; genus Sphingomonas; species Sphingomonas sp. 179-I 2A4 NHS. The sequence continues at coordinate 274,897 of NZ_JBIQFL010000005.1, forward strand.
CGCGGGCGAGGCCGACCGGGAAGCGCTGATCGCGCAGGTGAAGGACCTCGAGCATCAGGCCGACGACATCACCCGCACCGTGCTGCAGACCGTCCGCGTCACGTTTCTGACGCCGTTCGATCGCAGTGCCATCACCGACCTGATCGTCCGCATGGACGACGCGATGGATGCGATGGACGCGGCACTGACTGCGGTCAGCCTCTACGACGTCCGCAGCTTCGAGCCGGACATGCACGCGATGTCGAAGCTGATGCTGGAAGCGGCGCAAGTCACCGTCGAGGCGATGCCGCTGCTGCGTGATGTGGCGCGCAATGGACCCCGCCTGCATGTGCTGACGGAGCGGCTCGTTCGGCTCGAAGGAGAAGTCGACGGCCTGCACGAACAGGGCCTGAAGCGACTGTTCGAGCATCACCGCGCCAGTGGCGGGGATCCGATGCGCTTCGTGATCGATCGCGAGATCTTCAAGCATCTGGAGAAGATCTCCGATGCCTTCGAGGATGTCGCGAACGAGATCGACGGTATCGTCATCGATCACGCCTGAGCGATCGACGACCATGCATGAGCTCGCGCTCCCGCTTCTGATCGGCCTGATTATCGTCGCGCTGGCGTTCGATTTTCTCAACGGCCTTCACGATGCGGCCAATTCGATCGCGACCGTCGTCGCGACGCGATTGCTATCCCCGGTCAAGGCGGTGATCTTTGCCGCCTTTTTCAATTTCGCTGCATATTTCCTGACGCTTGCCTTTCCCAGCCTCCACGCGGTCGCAGAAACGATCGGCAAGGGGCTGATCGACCAGAACGCGGTTACGCCCGCAGTGATCTTCGGCGCGCTGGGCGGCGCGATGTTCTGGAACGTGGTGACCTGGCGGAAGGGTATTCCTTCTTCATCGAGCCACGCGCTGATCGGCGGTCTGGTTGGTGCAGGCATCACGCATGCGGGCGTGAACAGCGTGCAGCTCGGCGGCCTGACCAAGACTCTGGCGGCCATCGTCATCTCGCCGACGCTGGGCATGATCCTGGCGATGTTCGTGATGCTGGCGAGCAGCTGGGCGCTGCGGCGTGCGACCGCGAACAAGGCGGAGCGCAGCTTCCGTTCGCTCCATCTCATCTCATCCGCCGCCTATTCGCTGAGCCATGGCCTCAATGACGCGCAGAAGACGATGGGGATCATCACCGTCCTGCTGTATTCCACGGGCTATCTCAGCGGCGAATTCGAAGTGCCGCACTGGGTGGCGATCGCCTGCTACGTGGCGATATCGCTCGGCACGCTTTCTGGCGGGTGGAAGATCATCGAGACGATGGGCTCGCGCATCACCAAGCTGTCGCAGCACCAGGGGTTCAGCGCCTCGACCGGCGGATCAATCGTGCTGTTCACCGCGTCGGCGCTCGGCATTCCCGTGTCGACCACGCATACGATCACGGGTGCGATCATCGGCGCCGGCGTTGCGCGGCGCACCTCGGCAGTGCGCTGGGGCACGGCGAGCAGCGTGGTGATCGCCTGGATCATCACCATCCCGGCATCCGCCGTGGTGGGGGCCGGCTTCTACGCGCTGACGCTGTTGTTCTGATCCGGGGCGGACGCGCCGCCGCTGCTATTCGAGCAGCTTCGGCGCTTCCTTCTGGAGCTTCGCGCGGATCTTATCGGAGAACATCGCCAGGAACGCGGGCAGTTCGAAGGTGGCGTGCACCTTCGCCTCGAACACGTCGAGCCGCGCCGCAACGCGCTGCCCGAGACCCTCGACGGTGAAATGAAGCGTATCGCGATCCCAGCGATGCTCGGTCACGGCGCCGCCGGGGATGAAGTCTGCCAGTTTCCCGAAGCTGCTGCCGATCCGCTCCTTGGCGGCGGCGACGCCGAGCTGGTGGGGAATATCGACCTCGATCGGGGCAGTCATCAATACGTCTCCTTCGCCGCGAACGCGGTCGCGAACAATTGCGCGTCGTCTGCAAACGCCTTGAAATCAAGCGCGTTGCCCGAGGGATCACGGAAGAACATCGTGGCCTGCTCCCCCGGCTGCCCCTTGAAGCGCACGTGCGGCTCGATCCCGAAGCTGATTCCCGCGGCGGCGACACGGTCGGCCAGTGCCTGCCAATCATCCATCGTCAGCACGACGCCGAAATGGGGAACCGGCACGTCATGACCGTCCACCGGGTTGCTGGCACCCGCCGGCCGCACCGCCTCGTTGAGGTGTGCGACGATCTGGTGGCCGTAAAAGTCGAAATCGATCCAGCGGTCGCTCGACCGGCCTTCGCGGCACCCAAGCACGTCACCGTAGAAGGTGCGGGCCTCGGCAAGATCGTGAACGGGAAAGGCGAGGTGGAATGGCCTGAGTGTCATGGCCCGGTGATACACCGTGTGGATGTGGCCGTCACCCGCCACGAAGCTTGCGATCGGCACGCGGGATCATACCTGAGGGAGGGGCGGCTTGCCGGGGGAGGTGCGCTGCTTCAAGGGTTTTGCATCCTGCCCTTGCGGCATTGTTCCGGCGCGCGCCGCTGACGCTGAGGTTTCGGTTGTCGTTCTTGTCTCGATTGTCTCGCAAGCCTGCTCTTCTGTCGCTGCTGCTGGGTGTGGCCGCGGCGTGCGGCTTTGCGCCGTTGCAGCTGTGGCCGCTGACCGTCGCGTCGCTCGCGCTTTTCATGTGGCTGATCCACCGCGCGCCAAGCGGCAAGGCCGCACTGTGGCAGGGCTGGACCTTTGGCGTTGGCCACTTCACGATCAACAACAACTGGTTCCAGCACGCCTTTGATTTCCAGGACAAGATGCCGCCGGTGCTGGGGTACGCCGCACCGCTGGCGTTGGCGCTGTACCTCGCTGTTTATCCGGCTGCTGCTGCCTGGGTTGCCTGGCGCTTTCGCCGGCCGCGCATTGATGCCGGCTATGTGCTGATCTTCGCCGCGGCGTGGATCGTGGCGGAGTGGCTGCGCAGCGTGATGTTCACCGGCTACGCCTGGGATCCGCTCGGCGTCATCTGGGTGCCGGTGCAGCCGGTCGCAGCGCTGGCGGCATGGATCGGCACCTATGCGCTGTCCGGTCTGACCGTGCTGGGCGCAGGATTGCTGCTCCTCCTGCCGCTGCGCTGGGCCGCGGTGGCCGGGGTTGTGGCCGGCGCGATTCTCGGCGGACTGCAACTGGTTAGCTATCGCGGAATCGACGCGCCGGCCAAGCCTGACGCGCTGCGCGTCCGCGCGGTTCAGCCCAACGTTCCGCAGGACGAGCGGGGCGAGAGCGATGGCGAGATGATGCTCGCCAAGCTGTCTGAACTGTCCGGCAGGCCGGGCGCGGCGCCGCGCCTGGTGTTGTGGCCGGAAGGGGTGGTCCGCGACTATTTCGAGGATGGCTATCCCGACTACGCCTATATGAGCGACCCGGTCTGGCTGCGCTGGCGCATGGCGCGGCTGCTGGGGCCGCGCGACCTGTTGATGACAGGTGGCACGGCCTTGCAGTTCGACCAGATGGGCAGGGCAGTTACCGCCACAAACTCCGTGTTTGCCGTCGATCATCGTGCGCGGATCGTGGGCCGCTACGACAAGGCGCACCTTGTCCCCTACGGCGAGTATCTCCCGATGCCGTGGTTGCTGAAGCCGATCGGGCTCGATCGCCTGGTGCCGGGATCGATGGATTTCGCGGAAGGGCCGGGGCCGCGTGCGCTCACCGTGCCGGGCTTCGGGCCGATCGGCATCCAGATCTGCTACGAGATCATCTTCTCCGGCCAGGTGGTGGATCGCGCCAACCGGCCGCGTGCCTTGTTCAACCCGTCCAACGATGCCTGGTTCGGTAAATGGGGCCCGCCGCAGCATCTGGCGCAGGCGCGGATGCGGGCGATCGAGGAAGGGCTGCCGATCATCCGAGCAACGCCAAACGGTATTTCGGCGGTGATTGGAGCTGACGGGCGCCTGATCGGCACCGTGCCGCACGAGACCGCGGGGGCGATCGAGGTGCCGATGCCGGAGCCGCTGCCGCCGACCCTGTTTTCTAGGCTCGGCAACTGGCTGGCGGTGATCGTGGCATTCGGTCTTGCTGCCGTGGCCATTGCCATCCGACGTCGCGCGGACTAGGGACATATAAAGCTATCTTTATATCGTTATCTCACCTCATTCAGGCGGAGTGAACATGCGCCAGTCGTACCTCTTCACCAGCGAATCGGTCTCCGAAGGCCACCCGGACAAGGTTGCCGACCAGATTTCCGACGCGATCGTGGACCTTTTCCTGTCCAAGGATCCTGAGGCGCGCATCGCCTGCGAAACGATGACCACCACGCAGCTGGTCGTCCTGGCGGGCGAGATTCGCTGCAAGGGCGTCTACGAGAACGGCGCCTGGGCGCCGGGCGCGGAAGAAGAGATTGAGGCGACCGTGCGCAATACGGTGAAGCGCATCGGTTATGAGCAGGAGGGCTTCCACTGGAAGACCTTCCGGTTCGAGAACAACCTGCATGGCCAGTCCGTACAGATCGCGCAGGGTGTCGACGCGAGCGGCAACAAGGACGAAGGCGCGGGCGACCAGGGCATCATGTTCGGCTTCGCCTGCGACGAGACGCCGGACCTCATGCCGGCGACGCTGTATTACAGCCACCGCATCCTGCAGCGCATGGCCGACGATCGTCACTCGGGCGCGGCGCCGTTCCTGGAGCCGGACGCCAAGAGCCAAGTCACGCTGCGCTTCGAGGACGGCAAGCCGGTCGCCTGCACCGCGATCGTCGTGTCGACGCAGCATGCCGCCGGCTATGACAAGGGCGACAAGGAAGCCGAGCTTCACGCTTATGTGAAGAAGGTGGTGGCCGATGTGCTGCCGGCGGAGCTGCTGTCCGACGCGACGGTCTATCACATCAACCCGACCGGCAGCTTCGAGATCGGCGGCCCGGACGGCGATGCTGGTCTGACCGGCCGAAAGATCATCGTCGACACCTATGGCGGCGCGAGCCCGCACGGCGGCGGCGCGTTCAGCGGCAAGGACCCGACCAAGGTGGATCGTTCGGCGGCGTACATCACGCGCTATCTGGCGAAGAACATCGTCGCGGCCGGCCTTGCCAAGCGCTGCACGATCCAGCTCGCCTATGCGATCGGCGTCGCCAAGCCGCTGTCGCTCTATGTCGACACGCACGGCACCGGCACGGTGGGCGACGACAAGATTGAGGCGGCGATCGCCGGAATCGAGAAGCTGGGCGGCATGACGCCGCGTGGCATCCGCACGCACCTGGGCCTCAACAAGCCGATCTATGAGCGTAGCGCCGCCTACGGCCACTTCGGTCGTCAGGCCGAGGGTGACTTCTTCCCGTGGGAGAAGCTGGACCTGGTTGAGGATCTGAAGGCCGCGCTACAGGCGTGACAGCCGGAGCGCATCCCTAGCTGGGATGCGCCTCCGCCTCGGCAATCGCGCGTTGGTCCGCGCGATTGCCGAGCGCCGACAATATTGCGCGCTCGGCGAAATGCAGGGCTGCCCCAGCCACGGCATCGGCCGTCCAGCCGATCGCTGCTCCGACCAACACATCACTTGGATAGTGGGCACCGCGCGGCAGTTGCGCTGCCGCAATGCCTGCCGCCCAACTTCGCGCCGGACCGGCGAATTGCGGTGCTTCGTGAGCGATGGCCTCGGCCACGCTAACCGCGCCGGCCGTGTGGCCCGAGGGAAAAGAGTTGAAGTCGGTGTCGCTCGCACCCTCGGCTGCCTTGGCGCGGTGCCTGCCGTCTTTCAGCGCCCGACCCGGCCGCGTGCGATCGATTGACTTCTTCACGATCGTTTTCGCACCGGTGGCAATTGCATGTGCAAGCAGCATCCGCGCGCCAGTGCGCGTGACCTTCGGTTCACGGAGGACCAGGCCGGTGCCGAGGGTGATGAGTGAGATGGCGACGAGCGGCGGCTGATCCGCGACCTCGCTTGCGGCGCCCAGAGCCGCGACTGGCGTGCGATGACGCGCGGCGGCGACGGAGCCTACCAGTTCATGTTCTGCGTCGGCAGCTTTGGTCGCTTTTCCCATGGGCGATGAAACGGCAGCGGCGTGACTTTGCTCCCGCCCGTCATGTCGCTATCGCGCCGGCGATGAACGATCCAGTTACCATCCGTCGGCTTTACGGCCGGCGCCAAGGCCATAAGTTGCGCGACGGGCAGGCCGCGCTCGTCGAGGAATTGCTGCCGAAGGTCGAAGTGCCGCAATCCGGCCCGCTGGATGCTGAGGTGCTCTTCGGGGCCGCACGCCCGTTGCGGCTGGAGATCGGTTTTGGGGCCGGGGAGCATCTCGCAGGGCAGGCGTTGGCGGCGCCGGAGACGGGCTTCATCGGGTGCGAGCCCTTTCTGAACGGCGTCGTCGGCGCCTTGGGCCACATCCGCGATCAGAAGCTGGATAATGTCCGCCTGCACATGGGCGACGCGCTGACGGTGCTGGAGCGATTGCCGGATGCGTCGCTGGATGGCGTCTACCTGCTTCATCCCGATCCTTGGCCCAAGGCGCGGCACGCGAAGCGCCGCATGATCAACCACGGCCCACTCGACGTGATCGCCGCCAAACTGAAGCCGGGCGCGGAGTTTCGCCTCGGCACCGATGATCCGACTTATTGCCGATGGTCGATGATGGTGATGGGACAGCGGCGGGATTTCACCTGGACGGCCAAGCGCTCAGCCGACTTTCTCGAGCGACCGGCCGATTGGCCGCAGACGCGCTACGACCAGAAGGCGCGCCGGCACGGGAAGGAGGTCTGGTACTTCAGGTACCTTCGGGTGTGAACGGTCGGCTTGCCAACCGCAGATCGTGAGTGCACGGGTGTCCGTCCCTTGTATATTCTTTGGCCCACGTCCTTCTTCCGTGTTCGTTGTCTTAGAGCAAAGTCTATGCAAGACAAGCCGCTGACCATTTACTACAATGCTCAGAGGTTTCATGCTCCATCGGGTGGCGTTCATTTTCGGTATCTTTCTGATGCTCGCGTCATGCGCTGAAAAGGGCGACGGTCCTGTATTTTCCTCGGGCGATCGCTACGGCGGGCCGACCGATATGGTGAGAGACTACACGCTGGAGACTGGCGATCGTGTTCGCCTGACCGTCTTCAACGAGCCGAGCCTGACAGGTGAGTTTTGGGTAAATCCGGATGGCTTTCTCTCGCTGCCGCTGATCGGCAACGTGAAGGCGAGCGGGCGGACCGTAAACGAGATTTCATCCGAGGCAACGGCGCGCTTCGGTGACGGTTATCTGCGTAGTCCGCGGTTGGCGATGGAAGTTTCGGTATTTCGTCCGTTTTATATCCTGGGGGAAGTTTCGGAGCCCGGACAGTATCCGTACGTGTCTGGACTGACGGCGATGAACGCGGTTGCTACAGCCAAGGGATTCACCCCGCGTGCCAATCGCGACGTCATACGTATTCGGCGGCAGGGCGGAAGGGGGGAAGTCAATTATCGCCTTACATCCGAGCTTATGATCTATCCTGGCGACACCGTTCGCATCGGTGAACGTTTCTTCTGATCAGTGATACGACGATGACTATTAACAAGTTCATCTTGTGCTGGCCGAAAAATCTCTGCAGAGAGGTTGGAGCTATGGGGGCATCGGAAGTTGGCGTTCAGGCGCGCGCTATTCGTCATGGCGATTGCTGGTGGCCAGTTCGCGCCATCTATAGCTGCGGCGCAGGACGGCCTCGTAGTACAACCCGCGATCCCGCAGGGGTTTGATCGCGATCGAAATGTGAGTGTGCTGTCGCGGGCGAGACCATCCTATTCCGCGCTCGGCATTAGTTTCGGCGACTTGCTGCTTTATCCTGAAGTGGAAACAGGCGCCGGCGCGACGAGCAACGCTTATCTGACCGACCGGAACCGGGCCGAAGCGGCTTTCGCGTCGATGAAATCCTCACTTCGCATTGCATCGGCTTGGTCGCGACATGCGATCGGCGCGAACGCGAGCGTAGCCCGGCGGAGTTTTATTGGTCAGTCCCGGCGGAATGAGCGGACGTGGAACCTCCAGGCGAACAGTGAGGTCGAGTTAGGAAGGACCTTCTCCATTCTGGCCGAGGCGCAGTCCACGCGGGAGATCGAGAACCAGTTCTCGGGCGAGGTGAGCAGCCCGGTAGCTGCACTCTCCCGATTTCGGCGTGACCGCACGGCTGTGAGGGCAGAATATATCTCAGGGAGGGTCCGCATCTTCGGCGTGGCCGATCATGCGGAATTCCGGTTCAGCCCTGTGCCGCTGCTGGACGGAACATTGCGTGATCAGCAGAACCGCAACCGCGAGGTTTCACGTCTCACCGCACAGTTCGAATATGCACGCACACCTAGCGCCTCGCTGTTCGCGCAGGCGGGATATACCGACATCATATTCCCGCGGCGGCATGGTTCCGCGTCGCGGCTGAATTCGAAGGCGGTGTGCACGCTTGTTGGTGCCAACGTCGATCTGGCGGGGCGCGCCCGGGGTACGGTGGGGTTCGGGTACAGCATCCGTGACTATCCCAGTTCTTTGCTCGGCCGTGTTCAGGGGATTGTAATTGAAGGTCGCGTCGAGCTGTTTCCAAGTGAGCGGCTGACGATCACGACCAATGCCCAGCGGACGATAGAAGACTCGACCGGTGGAAATCTGGATCCGCGGCCCTTCTGGGACAATCGAGCATCGTTGCGTGGTGACTATGAGCTTCTTCACAACCTGATCATATCAGGCGCCGTGGACTTTTCTCGGCAAGCTTTCATGGGTCTAGACCAGCGGAGTTCGATCTTCCAGGTCGGCGGAATTGGGCGATTTCTTGTGTCTCGCCGTCTTAGCCTCGAAGGAGCCGCCAGTTACGCTCAGCGCAAGTCAAATGAAGCGGACAGGAAAGACGCGCCCAGTGAGGCCCGGATTCAGGCCGGTTTGAATTTTCACATTTAGTTTCGATGATACACTCGAACCGTCTCGCGGTTCACGATCGAAAGCCAGACGAGCATGGATGCCCGACACGAAGCGGACGAATATGAAACGCGGCTGGCAGATGTCATCAGCATGGTGCGCGATGCTATCCGGCGTCGATGGCAGGTCCTCGTCGCTGTAACGGCGCTCGTGTTTGCAGCAGGCGCGGTGCTCGTGTCCTCCATGACACCGCAGTACACGTCAGTCGCGAAGATCCGGCTTGATCCCGCGCGCAATCCGCTTGCCAGCAATCCGAACCAGACGAGAGCCGAACTGACGCCAGAGGCGATCGAGACTGAAGTCACAGCGCTTCAATCGATGGACTTAGCGCGCTCGGTCGTGCGTTCGTACAAGCTGGGCAGCGATCCGGAGTTCACGGAGCATCTTTCCGACGAGCGCGCCTCGACAATCCTCACCAGCGACGCGGGCGCGAACGCTTGGGCGACGGCGGTTCTTGATCATCTGAATGTAGATCGAGAGAAGCTTACCTATGTCCTGAACGTCCGCTTCACCTCGGCCGACCGAGTCAAGGCTGCCACGCTCGCCAACGCGTTTGCCGATGGCTACATTAAATCGCGGATGAGCAACAAGGTCGGCACGGCCGCTCGGCAAAGTCAGTGGTTCCAGCAGCGCCTCGACGAGCTCGGCAAGGAAGCGCGCGACGCGGAGGCGCGAGCGGCGGACTTCCGCGCTCGCGCAGGCATCGTGGAGAGTAGTGGCACGAATAATTCTGCCGGCACCATCGCTGATCAGCAAGTGGCGCCGGTCGCAGGAAGCCTTGCTGCGGCCGAGTCCGATGCAGCGGCAGCGCGGTCGAACTTGGCCGCGGCTCGCGCCCAGGTGGCACGGGGCGGGCTGGATGCAGTATCGGAAGTGCTAGGCTCGCCGGTGGTCGCCGACTTGCGTCGCCAGCGGGCAGAAGTGCTTCGCAGCAAGGGCGAAGTGGAAGCTCGATATGGCGAGCGCCACCCGGAAAGCATCCGCGTTCGCGAACAGTTGCAGCAACTGGATGCCCAGATGCAAGCGGAAGCCGGGCGCGTCATGGGATCGCTTCAGGCCATGGCGGCAGCGGCGGAGGCACGTGCCGAGAGCCTGCGTTCGTCGTTGAAGGGGCTTGAGGTTCAGCGGGAGCGCACGACCCGTGACACGGTCGCCGCCGCGAGCCTTGAGCGTGAAGCAGCGGCAAAGCGCGCGCTCTTCGATAAGATGTCGCAAATGTCGCTGGAGAGCATGCAGGCGGCGCTGTCAGTCGTCAGAACATTCGGCACAGATCGCGGCGTAGATTAGCGGAGTGCGGGCCTCGTCCGGAGGTTGATGTTA